>NZ_OCTQ01000010.1 GCF_900232905.1 Miniphocaeibacter massiliensis | reverse complement strand
TTGTATTCTCTACTTACTTTTACTGCTGTTGTGTATCTGTCAGCTCCTTGCAGTCTTTTTGGGTTATACTCTTTTAGTTGATTTTCTACTCTTTGACTTAATGCTGCTGTTCCTCCTATTAGAGTTACTCCTTTTATTGCTACTGGATCATTTGCTTTCCATTTTGCGTATAATGTTATATCTTCTGTTACTGGATTTTCAAAGTCGTATGCTTTTGTTAGCTCTTTGTCTGTAAACCAACCTTCAAATGTTGAATCTTTTTTAGTTATTTCTTCTTCTTTTACTTTTTCTCCATGATTTACTGATACTTGTTTTGCTTCTGTTGTTCCATCTTTAAATGTTCCGCCATTTGGTTCAAATGTTACTGTGCGTTTATCCAATCTCCATTTAGCATATAGTGTTATATCTTCTGTTACTTCTGCGTTAAAATCATATTTTTTTGTTAGTTCTTTGTCTTTATACCAGCCTCCAAATCCATTGTTTTCCTTTGTTATTACTTCACTTGTTACTTTCTCTCCATGGTTTACTGATACTTGTTTTGCTTCTGTTGTTCCATCTTTAAATGTTCCGCCATTTGGTTCAAATATTACTGTGTATTTATTTACATCCCATTTTGCATACAATGTTATATCTTCTGTTACTGGACTTTCAAAGTCATATATTTTTGTTAATTCTTTATCTGTATACCAGCCTTCAAACTTTGAACCTGTTTTACTTATTTCTTCTTCTTTTACTTTCTCTCCATGGTTTACTGATACTTGTTTTGCTTCTGTTGTTCCATCTGCAAATGTTCCACCATTTGGTTCAAATATTACTGTTTGTTTATTTAAGTCCCATTTTGCATACAATGTCATATCTTCTGTTACTGGATTTTCAAAGTCGTATGCTGTTATTAGAGCTTCGTCTGTATACCAGCCTCCAAATCCATAATTTGGTTTAGTTGGATCTATTGGTTTTTTAACTTTTTCTCCATATGTTACTTTTTGACTTTCAATTAAAGTACCACCATTACTCTCAAAGTTAATCATATAGCCAATATTCAATGCTCCATATGATTCTTCCATATTTAGTACTACTCCTAAAAAAGGATTTTTTAATCCTGTAAGCCCATAAGATTCAGCAAGTTTTATTAAATAATCTGGAATACTTACTATAAAAACTGTATCCGGAGTAGATATTGTAATAATTTTATTTAATTTTGCTATTTTGTCTTTGTTTATTTCATTCCAAAAATCTTTATCTATTTCAAAAATACCAAATAAATTTGCATCTAGTGTTTTAAATTTATTTTTTAGATTTAGGATTTTACTCCCTGTTACTCCTTCTTTTAACGATATCGAAATTGATATTGTGTTATTAGATGAAGTTACAGAATTTACCTTAAATACCTCTTCATATGATGGATTTGATGAAATTAAAACATTAGGATTTTCTTTAATTTCATTCAATTTATCTTCATTAATTGAGAAATATTTACTAAATTCATCTGATAAATCTATCTTTAAATCAAAAGAACCAGAAATTAATGCTTGACCACTAAACATACCTATAAATTGTCCAAACATTCGAGGAATCCCCTCTATTTCTCCTTCTGAAACTCTGTCTATAATTTCATTTATATTATCTAAGTCAAAACTCGCCTTTAGTCCTAGTGTATTCCCTTCAGATATTAATAAAGGATTCTCAATATTAATATCTGACTTATCATCTCTTGTAAAATTTGTTTTTGATTTTCCATCAATATTTAATTCTCCTTTATACATTGAATTATCATAATCTTGTTTATCGTTTTCTGTTGCTCCTAAAGAAATAGACGGAATGCACGAAATAAAAAACACTATTAGTAAAAATGTTGACACAATTTTATTTAACTTAATCCTACTCATAAACTATACCCCCTTCCTTTATGTATACCCGGAAACCTTATAAGGTTTCCTATATCTTCTATTTAATATTTTATTAACTAATTAGAGAATAGAGTCAGTGCTCTACTCTCTAATTTATTTATTATAATTATGTTTTTATGCATCTATTATAGGTTTTGAAAATTTAAATTCATTCAGTAATATTTTTTAGAATAAATTTACTTTCCACTAATATAATCTAAAACTACTTTAGGTACTTCTGTTGGTCTAGATAATACTATTGGATATTTGTTCTTAGCTGCATATGGTGCTCCTACTATTGCATCTGGGAACATATCTCCTCTTGCTACNGTTGTCTTTGGAGTTACTTTGTTTATTTCTTCTATTGCTGTATCTTTTGCAGTTGTCACTTCGTCAATTGTTGTTGATTCATCTACTGCTGTATGACCTTTTGTTCTTTCTTCTTCGACTTTTGCTTTAGCTTCGTCTTTCGCTTCTTGTGATACGCCTTCTAAGCTGTCTATTGTAGATTTTTTATCTTCTGCAGCTTGATTGATTTCTGCTTTCGCTTTGTCTTTTGCTTCTTGTAACTCTTCTTCTATTGTCTTTGGAGTTACTTTGTTTATTTCTTCTATTGCTGTATCTTTTGCAGTTGTTACTTCGTCAATTGTTGTTGAGTTATCTACTTCTGTATGACCTTTTTCTCTTTCTTCTTCAACTTTTGCTATCGCCTTTTCTTTTTCTTCGTCAGATACATCTGTTCTATCTGTTATTTCTTGTTTCTTTGCTTCTGCGGCTTCGTCGATTTCTGCTTTCGCTTTGTCTTTTGCTTCTTGTAACTCTTCTTCTGTTGTCTTTGGAGTTACTTTGTTTATTTCTTCTATTGCTGTATCTTTTGCAGTTGTTACTTCGTCAATTGTTGTTGAGTTATCTACTTCTGTATGACCTTTTTCTCTTTCTTCTTCAACTTTTGCTATCGCTTCTTCTTTTGATTTATCAGAAATATCTGTTCTATCTGTTATTTCTTTTTTCTTTGCTTCTGCTGCTTCGTCGATTTCTTCTTTCGCTTTGTCTTTTGCTTCTTGTAACTCTTCTTCTGTTGTCTTTGGAGTTACTTTGTTTATTTCTTCTATTGCTGTATCTTTTGCAGTTGTCACTTCGTCAATTGTTGTTGAGTTATCTACTTCTGTATGACCTTTTGTTCTTTCTTCTTCGACTTTTGCTATCGCTTCTTCTTTTGATTTATCAGAAATATCTGTTCTATCTGTTATTTCTTGTTTCTTTGCTTCTGCGGCTTCGTCGATTTCTTCTTTCGCTTTGTCTTTTGCTTCTTGTAACTCTTCTTCTATTGTCTTTGGAGTTACTTTGTTTATTTCTTCTATTGCTGTATCTTTTGCAGTTGTCACTTCGCCTACTGTTTTTGAGTTATCTACTGCTGTATGACCTTTTGTTCTTTCTTCTTCGACTTTTGCTTTAGCAGCTTCTTTTTCTTCGTCAGATACATCTGTTCTATCTGTTATTTCTTGTTTCTTTGCTTCTGCTGCTTCGTCGATTTCTGCTTTTGCATTGCTCCTTGCATCTATTAACTCCTGAGTTTCTACTACATATACAGTATAAGATCCATCTTTTTCAACTTTAATAGTTGATGTTTGAGTTTGACCTTCTTTTAAGTCACTTTCCTCTGCATATCGTAATCCTTCAGGAATACTATTAGTAAATTCTGCATCGCTTAAATTAACAGTTTCACCTACAAATTTATTAAAAATAGCTTCTGCAACATTTTCTTCTGTTAAAGCATTAATAAAATTAACTTTAAAATCTGTTTTGTCACTATAAACATAAATTTCTGTTATTCTAGGATCATTAACACCCTCCATACCTGTAAAAGCGTATTCTGGTTGAGTTTTACCCATTGTTACTAATTCATCAGCTGTTGCATAATGATATCCTGCTGGTATAGCTGGATTAGTTCTTAGTGAATCTGGTATAGTAACCGCTTCATCTACAACGTATGCTTCGCTATCTGGTATTTCAATTACTTGAGGTTCTCCTACAGTATCACCAAATTGGTTAACATAAGAAACCGCAACTTGCCCAATAGGAATTTTTTCAGTTAAAATTCTTTTACTATTATTAGCTCTAAAATGTGTAATTAAATCATTATTATCTGATGTAACATTAGCTATTGCTCCTGTTGCACCACCTTTTAATACTGTATTTGTTACTTTTGCAAATTCAGCACTAGCTGGACCACTTACATCTGTACCTGGATTCCATGTACTTAAAGTTACATATTGAAATTCAACATTACTTGTTGAGCTCATATTAAATACTCTACTTAATCCACCTGTAGTTTCCAAGTCTAATCCCACAGGATTTCTAAAAACTATTCTATTATTTGTGCCTGTAAGATTTAATATATTTCCTTGCCCTTGTATTTTCAAAGAAGATCCAGGACCAAATTCCACGCTATGGTTACTACCTTGAAGATCTATACTTTGTAGTGTACTATTTACTGCTACTATGTTATTTCTTTTACCAAATTTAATTGTCTTAGGTACTCCTGTACTCCAATAGTCACTAATGAAATTTTGGTAATTCTCTTGGTGCCATTTTACATTATTACCAACAGTCATTTCTCCAAATTGTTGATATACTGGTGGATAAAGAGAAGCTACATCTCTTATCATTGTAATATTTACATTATCTTCTACTCTAAAATACCTATCTTTATCTGCTGCAACCGAAGAAATACCTGCAAACCAAAATGCTGAATGTGCTAGGGAACCTGTTTTTCTTTCTTGGTGCCCTTTAAAATTAGTACCTTCTTTTATTAAAACACTACCTGGTTCTGCAAATTCTGCTCTAGTTGTTATATCTATATCACCTTCAAATATAAAAACTGTAGAATGAGCTTGTGATAATCTCATAATTCCTGCCCCATCTGCAGGTGCGCTAACTGAAGGTGCAGTCTTCACATTGTTAAAATGAAATACCCATTTATAACTAGTATCAACATTTATAAATTCACTAGCTGTATAGTTTGATAAAATTATATTCTCAAACTTTAAAACATTTCCTGCTGCTGATGGACTTCCAACGCTAAGTCTAGTTGTACGCAAATCTAACTTATTGTAATTAACTCCGTCTATAACTAAAGGTTCTCTTCTTCCAGATAAAGTCGCCCCTGAAGCTTGCTCTATATTAGATAGCAAAACTATCTTTTTTACAGTTGCATCATTATAAGCTGTAACAAATTCAGCCCAAGTTGATACTTCTGCTACTCCTTCTGCTGAAACAG
The DNA here is from genome assembly GCF_900232905.1 of Miniphocaeibacter massiliensis. GTDB lineage: Bacteria > Bacillota > Clostridia > Tissierellales > Peptoniphilaceae > Miniphocaeibacter > Miniphocaeibacter massiliensis. The sequence continues at coordinate 1,687 of NZ_OCTQ01000010.1, read as the reverse complement.
ACATAACCTCTGGCTTTATCTCTTCAGTTTCTTCTTCAGCTATAGTTGGAGTTTCTACCTCTTCCTTCGCTTCGGTAACCTCGGTATTTTCCGATGGTTCTTTTTCTTCATTAACTCCAGTATCTACATTTTCTTCTTGTACTACTGGATTTTGCATATTATTTTCTTCAGCAAATACATTACTAGGGATTCCCGTTATAGTAAATGCTATTAGTAATAATATGCTACAAATCTTACTAATTTTTTGTTTCATAATTACCTCCTCAATTATTTTTATAATAAAATGTAAAACATTTTAATTACTGTATTTTAAAATAGTATATTCTACTGTTCTTATATGATATTTTAGTAACGAAAAAAGCTATATAGTAAAATTAATATATTTTTTACTATTTAATATAAAATACCATAGTTCTGGTAATCTCTCAAGCTCTTGTATTTATAAGATTAAATATTTTTGAAAATAAACTTATGTTTATATAGTATGTTTTATAATCATTCTGCGTATTAATTATGATTTTAATAACACTATTTAATAGTTAGTAATATTATATATTAATGATGCTACTATTATATTTAATAATAAATACTCTCTTGCTACTATATGATTTAAATTCTAATATATCAATTTCACTACTTTTACTTATACAATGTTTTCCTACTAACTTTAGGAATAGAGATTTAGTCTCAATTCCTAAAGTTACAATTTAAAATTTAAATATTTAATTACTACTATACCTAGTCTATATTAACTATATTTATCTGTATTTTTACTTTCCACTAATATAATCTAAAACTACTTTAGGTACTTCTGTTGGTCTAGATAATACTATTGGATATTTGTTCTTAGCTGCATATGGTGCTCCTACTATTGCATCTGGGAACATATCTCCTCTTGCTACTACTACATGATTAGGGTTTTCATNACTTTTGCTTTAGCAGCTTCTTTTTCTTCGTCAGATACATCTGTTCTATCTGTTATTTCTTGTTTCTTTGCTTCTGCGGCTTCGTCGATTTCTTCTTTTGCTTTGTCTTTTGCTTCTTGTAACTCTTCGTCTGTTGTCTTTGGAATTACTTTGTTTATTTCTTCTATTGCTGTATCTTTTGCTTCTTCAACTTCTTCTTCTGTTGTTGAGTTATCTACTGCTTCTTTTCCTTTTTCTCTTTCTTCTTCGACTTTTTCTATAGCCTTTTCTTTTTCTTCATCAGATACATCTGTTCTATCTGTTATTTCTTTTTTCTTCTCTTCTGCGGCTTCGTCGATCTCTTCTTTTGCTTTGTCTTTTGCTTCTTGTAACTCTTCTTCTATTGTCTTTGGAGTTACTTTGTTTATTTCTTCTATTGCTGTATCTTTTGCTTCTTCAACTTCTACAATATTTGTTGATTCATCTACTGCTGTATGACCTTTTGTTCTTTCTTCTTCAACTTTTGCTATCGCAGATTCTTTTTCTTCGTCAGATACATCTTTTCTATCTGTTATTTCTTGTTTCTTTGCTTCTGCAGCTTCGTCGATTTCTGTTTTCGCTTTGTCTTTTGCTTCTTGTAACTCTTCGTCTGTTGTCTTTGGAGTTACTTTGTTTATTTCTTCTATTGCTGTATCTTTTGCAGTTGTCACTTCGTCAATTGTTGTTGATTCATCTACTGCTGTATGACCTTTTGTTCTTTCTTCTTCGACTTTTGCTTTAGC
>NZ_OCTQ01000006.1 GCF_900232905.1 Miniphocaeibacter massiliensis | reverse complement strand
TTTTGTTTAATACTAGTGTTATCGCTGCTGTTGTTGTTGTTTTTCCATGGTCTACGTGACCTATTGTTCCTATATTAACGTGTGGTTTCGTTCTTTCAAATTTTTCTTTTCCCATTTTATTTTGGCCCCCTAACTAATTAGTTTTATTTTTATTTCCTAGCACTTCTTCTGCTATGGAATTTGGTACTGGTTCGTAATGATCGAATTGCATTGAATATGTTGCACGACCTTGTGTATTTGAACGTAAGTCTGTTGCATATCCAAACATTTCTGATAATGGTACATAAGCATCTAGTATATGAACTCCATTTTTAGGATCCATTCCTTGAATTTTTCCTCTTCTAGAGTTTATATCACCCATAACGTCCCCAAGATATTCGTCTGGAGTAGTTATTTCTACTTTTTCCATTGGCTCTAATAGTGTTGGACCTGCTTTTGCAAGTGCTGCTCTTAGTGCCATTGAACCTGCTATTTTATAAGCCATTTCTGATGAGTCTACATCATGGTAAGATCCATCATATAATGTAACTTTTATATCAAGTACTGGATATCCACCAAGTATACCTGATTGGCAAGCTTCTTCTATTCCTTGGTTTACAGAGTTAATGTATTCTTTTGGAATAGCTCCACCAACAATTGCATTAACAAACTCAAATCCTTTACCAGGCTCTTGAGGTGCAACTTTAATCTTAACATGACCGTATTGTCCACGACCACCAGATTGTTTAATGTATTTACCTTCAGCGTCAGCTTCTTTTGTAATTGATTCTCTGTAAGATACTTGAGGATTACCTATATTAGCTTCTACTTTGAACTCTCTTAAAAGTCTATCTACGATTATCTCTAAGTGTAATTCACCCATACCTGAAATTATAGTTTGACCTGTTTCTTCATCTGTACGAGTTGTAAATGTAGGATCTTCTTCTGCTAATTTTTGTAAAGCAACACTCATTTTTTCTTGAGAAGCTTTAGTTTTTGGTTCTATTGCTACAGAGATTACTGGTTCTGGGAATTCCATTTTTTCTAAGATAATTTGATTATCTGAGTCACAAAGTGTATCCCCTGTTCCTGTGTCTTTAAGTCCTACAGCCGCTGCTATATCTCCAGCGTAAACTGCTTCAACTTCTTCTCTCTTGTTAGCATGCATCATTAAGATACGACCCATTCTTTCTCTTTTGCCTTTTGTTGAGTTATATACATAACTACCTGACTCAAGTTTTCCTGAGTACACTCTAAAGTAAGTTAATTTTCCAACATATGGATCTGCAACTACTTTAAATGCTAAAGCTGAGAATGGTTCTTCATCTGAAGATTGTCTTTCCATTGGTTCTTCATTGTCAGGATTAGTTCCTGTTATAGCTGGTACATCTAATGGTGATGGCATAAACTCGATTATTGCATCAAGTAGAGGCTGAACACCTTTGTTTTTGTACGCTGAACCACATAATACTGGATTTATAGATAAATTAATAGTAGCAGTTCTTATTGCTTTCTTAATTTCTTCTTCAGTGATTTCTTCTCCTTCTAAATATTTCATCATAACGTCCTCGTCATGGTCTGCTATATTTTCTAGAAGGTTATTTCTATATTCATCTGCTAATTCTTTTAAATCATCTGGAATATCAGTAACATCTATTTCTGTTCCCAAATCATTTTTATAAACTGTAGCTTTCATAGTTATTAAGTCAACTACTCCTACAAATTTATCTTCTGCACCAATAGGAATTTCTATAGGTACTGGATTAGCTCCTAATTTATCTTTAATTGTTTTTATTGATTCAAAATAATCTGCTCCTGTAGCATCCATTTTATTTATAAAACAGATTCTAGGAACTCCATATTTATCAGCTTGTCTCCAAACAGTTTCAGATTGAGGCTCAACACCACTTTTAGCGTCAAATAAAGCTATTGCACTATCTAAAACTCTTAAAGATCTTTCAACTTCTACTGTAAAGTCAACGTGTCCTGGAGTATCTATAATGTTAATTCTAGTACCATTCCATATACAAGTTGTAGCAGCTGAAGTTATTGTGATACCTCTTTCTTGCTCTTGAACCATCCAGTCCATTTGAGCAGCTCCATCGTGAGTATCACCAATTTTATGGATTTTACCAGTATAGTATAAAATACGCTCAGTTGTTGTAGTCTTACCTGCATCAATATGAGCCATTATACCGATATTTCTGGTATTAGCTAAAGAATATTCTCTTCCCATAAATTTAAATTACTCCTTCCTTGCTATGAACTAGAATCTATAGTGAGCAAATGCTTTGTTAGCTTCAGCCATCTTATGAACGTCTTCTCTTTTCTTAACACTTGCACCAGTGTTGTTTGAAGCGTCTAAAATTTCTTTTGCTAATCTATCAACCATAGTTTTTTCTCCTCTAGCTCTTGAATATTTTGTTAACCATCTTAAGCCTAGAGTTTGTCTTCTTTCAGGTCTTACTTCAATAGGAACTTGATAGTTTGCTCCACCAATTCTTCTTGATTTAACCTCTAATACTGGCATTATATTATTTAAGCCTCTGTAGAATACTTCTAAAGCATCCTCGCCAGATTTTTCTGCTACTTGTGAAAAAGCTCCGTACACAATTGCTTGTGCAGTTCCTTTTTTACCGTCTAGCATTATATTGTTTATAAGTTTAGTAACCACCTTATCGTTGTAAATTGGATCAGGCATTACTTCTCTTTTAGGCACATGTCCTTTTCTTGGCACTTTACTTCCCTCCTTACCATTTTTAGTAATTTCATTGGTACTCGACTTTCGCCGCTGTGCTCGAATGTATATATTAAAGTATAAATTACTGTATTTATCATATTAATTCTATTACATTAAAGCATCGTTAATTTAATTATTTAGGTCTTTTTGCTCCATATTTAGAACGTCCTTGCTTTCTGTCTGCAACTCCTGCAGTGTCAAGTGCTCCCCTTACAATATGGTAACGAACCCCTGGTAAGTCTTTTACTCTACCACCTCTAATAAGTACAACACTATGTTCTTGTAGGTTGTGTCCTATTCCAGGTATATAAGCAGTAACTTCCATTCCGTTTGTTAAACGAACCTTAGCAACTTTACGAAGTGCTGAGTTAGGTTTTTTAGGTGTTACAGTTCTTACAGATGTACAAACACCTCTTCTTTGTGGTGAATTTACTTCAGTTGTTTTCTTGTTTAAAGTATTGTAATTCACGCTTAAAGCTGGAGATTTAGACTTGTAAGTTCTAGACTTTCTACCTTGTTTAATTAATTGGTTTATTGTTGGCATTATTCCACCTCCTCAAATTTTTAATAAGCACAACAAATAGACGGAAAACCGCCTTCTTTTTTGCACCAACTCATTTTACCACTAGAATATTAAAAAGTCAACTAATTTCAACATTTTATAGCTGTATGACTATGTATTATTAACATTCAATTATTTTAATGTTTTATTCATATATTTATTTAATATTTTAGTAACTATTTTCAATTATTTACATGCTATACTTAAACTAAATAAAGCTTAACTATATTTGGAGGTTGTTTATGAAAAATAAATATTTAGAACTTTATAGAAAGATTAATTCAAATAGTAAATTCAAAACATTGGTATCTGCATTATTGATTTTTATAATATATCCACCACTTATTACAGCCTTTTTGGATATTAATATACCTAGTTCATTACAAAGTGTATTACTAGATATGTTATTTTTTATATTTCCAATTTTTATACCTATTAGTATTTTATTTGTAGTATTATTTTTCTACAAATATTATTTACTGAAAATTCTATTATGTCTTTCTCTGGGAATAGCCTTTCCTTTCCATATTGTTGCAGGTATGGCTGTACATACAAAGCAGGAGGCAATAGAGTACTTTTTAATGTTTATACTTCCTTATATACTCTTTATTATCGCATTATTTATTGTACTATTTGTAAAAAGCAAACTTAACGATGAACTTAATACATAAAAATAGACCTAGTGATAGGTCTATTTTTATTCTTTTACCAAAACTTTTACTATTTCACCAATATATACATAGTGAAAATCTTTGTCAGGGTAAGATTCTTCTATTATATTTTTATCTATAAAACCTTCTGGAGTTATTTTCCCACAATACAACTTTCTACATATGAAAATAGTGTTTGCTTCGTTAAAGGCTACTGTATCATTTGTAAAAAATGGGGTTAGCGAAGTTTTAGAAACTTTTTCTTCGTCTCTACCAGAAACTGTTCCCAAATACTCCAAGTCTTTTTTGAACTCTTCATTATATATAGACACAGTGTAAAGTTCATTATCTTCTACAAACTCCCTAGTGTATCTTTGAGGTCTAATGTAACTAACTAAAGTATTCTTGTTCCAAGTTACACCAATATTCCCCCAGCTTGCTGTCATAGTGTTATACTTTTCATTGTTTCCCGCTGTAATTAAAGTCCACTCATCACCTATCATATTAAATGGATTAAAACTCATTTCCTTTATGTCGATTTCTTTAAAGCTCATAATTTCCCCTCCTTAATATATAGCTAATTATATCACTAGATTTACTCTAATGAACTTAGACTTAAATATTAAAGATTTAGAAATATAAAAACTTTAATTAATATTTAAACACTATCTTTTTAATTCTTCTTGAATTTCTTTATTCCAATTAAAACGTAAATTGTAAAAATCACCATGCCCATATAAAATGTATTCTCAGAATAAATCTTAGCAAAACTTCCTGGCAATATTTTTTTTGATAGTATAAAAAAGAATAATCTAGGTTCTAAAATTGTTACTATAAATAACACCCCTACTATTAAAGCTACCAAGTTAAAGTCTTTATCCTTTACTAAAAAATTATACATAAAAATTCCAAATACTATAAAGTACAAAAATATTCCTATTAAAAATACTGGATTAAATTTGTACATTCTAGCCATATTTTCTTTCATAATACTGTTATAGTATCCATGAACTATTAAAGCTACTGGTGGGAAAAGTGCTAATAATATGTTATTTAATTTTTTATTCATAACTAACTCCTTTGGTTTTACCCAAACTATTTTGTGTTACTTCTAATTAAAGTTTTCTTTGATTTTCTAATGCCTTCCTTGTATATTTATTTTACCCTTCTATTTAGAACAATACTCTTAAACAAAAAAAGACTAGTCTTTTATCTATTTTTTCTTTTATATGCTTTTGAAACTCTTCATGCCTCCAACTTCACTAAAAATATCAATTAGTTTTTCATAAAACATATTCTCCTTAATTTCATACCCGTGCTTAATATTATAACTATAAGTAGTACAAATTAATTATATAATTTATAGTAGTAAAATCATTTATTAACAAAAATTACCATCTCCAAAAAGATTTCCAACTGGAACATAGTATAGTAAAACATATCCTACCAAAGTTAATATAACAAGTAGTAATTTAGATAAATTGCTTAATTTAGAACTTATTATAAAATGAGCTACAACAAATGCAAGAGCAGTGTAAGTAGCAGACTGTACTTCTAAAGGAATTAAAATAAAAAGATAATTAAATATTATTAAAACAGCAGTAAAAATTATAAGATATAAACTTTTTTTATTTTTCATATTTTCTCCTAATGGCTTATTCACTTTAAAAGTCTAGCATTAATATATTCCTATCGAATATAAAAAAGATAGTAGAAATAAATAGAATACAGACAAGAATGTTATTGTTATTAATACTTTCTCTTCTGAAGAATTTGAATCTATAATTAAATTAAATAAAAGATATACTATTGCAGTTGCTGGAACTACTTCAAATCCTCCTACAAACATCCAAAATTCATCTCTTATAAAATAATTAACTACTAAAAATACAACAAAAAACAATATGTAAAAAATTTTTTCGTTTTTCTCTTTCATAAAATCCCCTTGCTAGTAAACTTCTAAATATATATTATTAAAAATTATTATACTATGTTTGCTACACTAATATAGTTACAAGTTTTCTACGATTTAAAGTATTTCTTATTAAAAATTACTACTAATTTTAATATTCTTTATTATATTTTTCTTCCCACTCATCATCTTTTCTCCAGTCGTAAACATCCCTTTCTACGTTAAGCTCCATACCGTTTATTTTCACCGTAACATCATCCACCCATTCAATGTCAAAATCATACTCTTTGTACATCCAGTATATGTTCTTGTTTTCTTTAGTTTCATTATTTGTAAGCACTCCAAGCATTGCATCATGAGATAATGAACCACCATTATTTCGATAAAGTTTAACTGTATATTTTCCATTAGAAGACTCTTTACTACTTTTCAACTCTCCTGGTTTTAACCTCTGTGTATTGTAACAACCAACTAGTGTAAATAACAATAATATTGTAAAAATATAAAGATATGTCTTTTTCATTTATTTTCTCCTACCTTGTGATTTCGTTTTGTTTATTATACACAATGTTTTATAAATATTTGTTACAAATATAATACAAAAATTTCTCCTTATTGAATTTTCTTTAATACCAGTTGTTGAGTATGTATTATTAAAAATCGTTACGCTATTTTTGGTACTGTACTATAGTTATAGATTTTAATTTCAAAATAAAAAAAGCTGATTTAACACTTCATTATTTCAGCTTTTGTAAATTATTAATTTACAGATATAAGTTTTCTATTTGGATAGCCTGTAATTTGTAATTTAGGTGGATTTTTTAATAACCCTTCGTAGGTATCATGAGAACTTGGAATAATACCAAACGGTACTACAACTTCTACTTCTTCGCCTTCTTTTATAGAAAAAGAATCTCCTGGCATGTCTGGGTTCATAAATTCAAAAACTAAGCTATCCATCATTGCATAATAATTTATTCCCGTTAAATTAAGTTGTAATAATCCTATTCCGTTTTCTTGCCCTTCTTTGTTGCTTTCATTTTTAAAAATAATTCTTACATTATAAAAATATTCTCCTAAGATATTTTCTATTCCTTCTTCTTCAATTTTATATTTCTTTATTAAATCTTGTTTAGATACTATCTCTGATTCTAAAACTTTAACAGTATACCCGTCCTTAACATCTCCATCTATAGGTGTTCCGTCTTTACCATAAGGAACAACTTCTCCCTTTTCATATTCTACAGTTTTGGGAATGTCCAAGTATTTGTTTATGGCGTAAACTCTTACTGAAAATAATGAAATTAAAAGTACTCCGATTACTAAAATTATAATTTTCTTTTTCATTTACATTAACTCCTCATTATTATTTAAATATAAATGATCTATAATACTTCCCATTTCCATTTTTATGATTTCGTCTGAAAGTTTTTCTAAAATAGCTGTATCATGACAAGAAACTATAACTAATGCCCCTCTTTTCTTTTGTTCTTGTAAAATATTTTTTACAAGTTCTACTCCGCTACTATCTAAAGCATTTGTGGGTTCGTCCATAATTACAATATCCGGTTTTTCCATAATGGAAGCAGCTATTCCTAGACGTTGTTTCATTCCTAATGAATATTTCCCATATTTTTTGTTCCAAGCATCTTCACTAAGTCCCACGAGTTTAAGAACATCTTTAATTTCATCATCCGAAATTTTATTTTTTATTGAATTTAACATTTTAAGATTTTTAAAGCCTGAGTATCTGTTTAAAAATGTTGGACTCTCTAATAAAAATCCTACATCTTCTGGAAATTCTATATCTTTTCCAATTACTTTTCTATTGATTTTTACAGTTCCTTTTGTCGCCCTAATTAGACCTAGAATTGAACGCATTAACATAGTCTTTCCTGAACCGTTAATTCCCTGAAGTCCATAAATTAAACCTGACTTCATTTCTAATGATATATCTTTTAAAACCACATTATTTTTTATAGTCTTAGATAAATTATCTATAATTATTTCTGTCATCGTACTCTCCTAGTCCTTGTCTAAAATATCATATTTTTTAAAGCGAATTAAACCTATTACTACAGTTGTAAAAATCAAACAAACTAAAACAATTACTCCTGTATTGAAGGAAACTCCTCCTTCATAAATCCAGTTATACCTAAGAAACATTCCATAATTACCTACCATTACTGGAGATAGTAAATATGAAGATGATAACATTATTATTGCTACTGCTAAAAAGCTAAAAACTGGCTTTATAAATAACGACATTGTCATTTGTAATAAATTTATGAAAATTGATAATAATAGTATATTCACAAATATTTTAATAGGTATTATTACTAAGTTGTTCATTATAACATCTGACCTAAATTTTAATAACACCCACTGTAAGTCTAGATTTACTTCATTAATTAAAGGTATCTTTTTTATTGAACACAATAATATAAAAATGAAAAGTATAATACCATGATAAATAATTGTGCTTAATACATTCCACATACATTTAGACAACCACCAATTTACTCTGGAATTTGACCTTAATAAAATTTGCGAACCTACACTATGCATATCCTTTACTGGATAATTTAACAATATAAAAGATATGCTCAAGTAAATCACCATCCAAACAACAGGAAATACAAATGGATTATCTGGTGAAGGAATGTATTCTTCTATACCTCCATAAGTATAGAAAATGAAATCTCCTAAAGATATTTTAGAGCTAAATTCAGCTATTTCACTAACCATTTTAGAGTTATTAAATATATCTACAAAAATTAAAACAGCTATAATAATTGGCATTAAAAATAATTTTACATTTTTTAAAGTGCCATATTTTATATCGAAAATTACATTTTTAATAAATTTCACGTTTTCTCTCCAATACCATAGTAATACCTAAAGTAGCTGTTAAAATTAAAAATCCCGAAACTAAAATAATAATCCAAGAACCTTGATATCTTCCAGTTACTGGTTTTAAAAAATAAAAAGGTGATATTTCTTTGTAAGAAGTCTCTAAGTTTGTATATACAAATTTCGTGGAAAATTCAATTGCTAAACAGTAAAAAAATGGAATTATAACTACTGCCCATTTTTGTTTTATAAATGATGTTGCTGCTAAACTTATACATGCAAGTATTCCACAGTATAAAAAATCTACACAAAGATACAAAAACACATACAAAAACGGTTTTGTATAATATAGTTTTGCCATTATATCCCCTCCTACTACACCATAACTTGTTAAATACTCTGGAAGCGGAGTAATTGACGGAATAAATAACATAATCATTAAAAAATTTAAAATTAAGGGTAAAACCATAGCAAGTCCTCCTGTTATAAAAACAGATATGTATTTAGCAAAAAAATAATTTTTTTTACCAGTCTTTACAACAATATTCTTTACATAACCACTATTTTTTTCCTCTGCATAAGACCAGCCGTAAGGTATCGCTATTAAAATTGGAAATACAAAAAAGTAAATTACTGAAGCTAGAGAAAAAGCTTCTCCTCCAATCCAGCTGTTAAACACTGTCCTTTCTGCTACAAAATCTTTAAGAAAACTTGGGTCTTTCAGCTTTAAACTTTCCATTAATTCAATCTGGTCGGTATAAGAGTAGTAATTATATAAAAACCCCCATACTGCAATAAAAACTCCTATAGCTATAGATAAAACAAAAAACTTATTCTTTATACCTTTGTTTAATTCCATTTTTAATATATTTTTCATTTTTCACCTACAACCCTAAATCTATATAGGACACAGTTTCTTCGTCCCCCATAAAACCATCTGCTAAATATAATTTCCCAGATTTTAATACTTCCTCATCTACAGGAAATGCCACCTGTAAGTTTGTACTCTTTCCTTTTTCTAGCTTAAAATGGTATTGATTTGAATCTTCTGGACTTACTGCTATACTATTTGATAAATAGATAGGAAGACCAACACTATTTAACTCCTTATCGCCCTTTTCAAGAACTAAATCTAAAAAAGTTATATTATTTTCACTTTCTTCATTAATATTTGTAATATCTATATCACAAAGTAGTGTTTTGCCCTTTGCTATTTCATCTATAGTTTTAATTACCGGTTCTTTTTTAACTCCATAGTAGTCAGATGATACTAATTTATCTTTTTCTATTCCAGCTTCTTCTGGAGTATTATAAACTTTTGCAGAATTAATTTTAAATTTGTATCCAACTGTAAGTTCTCCATCCTTTGTAGGACTTTTAACTTCTATCTCTTCTCCTAATTTATATACTTTACTTTTTCCTATTTCATATATTTCTTCTTTTGTATTATTTCCCATAACAACATCTTTTAGACTACACCCTGTAAATATCGTTATTATTGATATTAATAAAACAAAAAAAATTACATCTTTTAATTTTATATGTTTTATATTATACATTACTCACCTCTTTGAGATTATAGTAGTAAGTTGATAAATACAAACTACTACTATGTATATTTTATTATTTTGCATAAGGATAAGAACCAGCACTATCTGGACTCCACTTGCCACTTAACATTCCTCTTACTCCAAAATTATAAGTATTAATCTTAAGATAACATTTACTATAACCTCTCTCTTTCACATAATTACTTATACGCCATTTACCTGTGCTTACCTTGGTAGAGTCTCCACCCCCTGTTGTGTTTTGTCCACTACTAGCATGAGATGAAACTCTGAGAACCATTCCAGAAGTATTATTAATATAATGTCCTGATTTATCTTCTTTTGCTCTTGTCTTTGTTTGAGCAGTTCCTTTCATTGTAACAAACGCCGTTGGTAAATCACGTATAATTTGACCCGGTAAATTTGAATCTGAATTATTTTTAGCTAGTGATGTTGTTCCCATTGTAAGTACTGTTACCATCGATAGTGATAATGCTATTAATTTTCTTTTCATATTTTTCCTCCAAGTTTTCTATTATTTATTTTTTACAACAACTTATATCTTTATACTCCTTTCATAATTTTAGACAATATTTAATGCCCCATAAATATATACAAATATAGAGCAGTTTTTGTTACAAAAAAATAATAAAATTAAAAACTATGTTGTATTTCTATATTTAATATCAATTTATTCCTGTTTTATCATAATTTTTTATATTCAATTTATTTATTATACCTATCGTTAGTATAATAAATAACAAAGTTTTAACTTTTAATTTTTTAAAAGTTATCCATTAATATATAGTCGAGGAGGTAAGTTTAATTGAGGAAAAAAATAATTCTTTTATCTCATTGTATACTTAATCAAAGTTCAGTAATTAACGACTGGGAGCGTGCTAAAGGTGCTTTTCCTATTAGCAAGTTTATTATTGAAAAGGAGATAGGAATAATTCAACTCCCCTGTCCAGAATTTCTTTACTTGGGTATTAACCGTCCACCTATGGACTATGACGACTATGATAAAATTCCAGATTATCGAAATTTTTGCAATTCTATTTTAATAACAATAATTAAACAAATTAAGTCATACATAGACAATGGTTATGATTTTTTAGGGGTGATTGGAATTAATGAAAGTCCAAACTGCTCTATTTCTGGAAAACGTGGAGTTTTTATGGAGGAATACTTTAAATTATGTAAAGAATATTCAATTAATACTGACTATTCGGAAATACCTACTTGGTACAACGAGGGCAGTAAAGATGAAAGTCTAGAAAATTTAATAAAATTTATTGAAAGAAGGTAATTTTATGAACAATAAAACTAAAATTCTTGTTTATTGTGCAATAGCTGTAGTTATAAATGTAGTTGTAGGAACTTTGGTATCTGCTACTAAAATCCCTTTACTCTTCTTAGACACAGTGGGTACTATTCTAATCGCTGCGAAGTTCGGAATGTTTTATGGTATTTTGACAGGAGCGTCTACAAATCTTTTAATGGGTGTAACTTCTGGACCAACAGCAATTCCATTTGCTTTTGTAAATGTTGCAATAGCTATAGTTGTAGCGTTAATTTCAAGAAAAGATTTCACTTACAAAAAAGCTATTATAGCTGGTTTGATACTTGCTTTTGTCGCTCCAATGATTGGTGCACCTATAAGACTTGTACTATTTGGAGGTTTCACAGGCTCTGGTACAGACTTAGTCATTATAGCCTTAAAATCAGCAGGAAAGGAAATGCTAACTTCTGTGTATTGGGGGGCTGTTGCTGGTAATTTGGTAGATAAATTAATATCTTGCCTATTAGTTGCTTGGCTACTTAAAAAACCTGAAATAAACAAAGCTTTATCTGTGAATTAAACAAATAAAAAAAAAGCGATAGGTTTACCCTATCGCTTTTAATATTCGATTAACTATATTCTATTAATGTTTGTAGCTTGTAAGCCACGAGCACCATTTTCAGTGTCGAATGTAACTTTTTCGCCTTCTTCTAATGTTTTAAATCCATCTCCTTGAATTTGTGAGAAATGTGCAAAAACATCTTCACCATTATCTTGAGTAATGAATCCAAAACCTTTAGTAGCATTAAACCATTTAACTGTACCTGTGTTCATTTAAAATACCTCCTTATTAAAATATTGCAACAATCATAAATTCATAAAGGGGTATTCAAATACTCACATTATTAAATTCCATAAAAATCACTTGCTTAAGCATATCACATATATAAATATAAAACAACAATTATTATAACTTTATTTAATAAATGTAAATAATATTCCAATTTATTTCCCATATCTTTAAGTATATCTAACTAATTATCACGTTATTTTGAAATAGTTTATATTCTATCACAAATAAATTACAACTTATTTTTTCATTAAACGCCCAAAGTCTTCTGCCAGTCTTGTCGGGATACAACTTCCCCAATTTCTAGGATGCAAGAGTATTAAGCTTTTTTTAATATCTTTTTGTATAATCTCTTCAGGTTTTCCACCTGTCCAAAACACTGGATAGATATTGTCTGCTATTCTATAATCTAAATCTTCTTCTACACTATAGGCTTCTATAATATTTAACTCAGCTAATAAATCATCGTTTATTAACTCTAAATTACGAATACCAAGTTCTCTGTTTTTCCAGTCACCGTGTGATGAGATTGAACTTAACGGAAATCCTAACTCTTTAAAGTATTCTATGTTTTTCCTAAATTCAGCAAGTATATTTTTTCTATTATTTTCTACATCTTTTCTAGTATTTAAATTATTGTTTTTAGCAAATGTAGCTATTTCTTCAAAATGATATCCTACCTCGCTAGAATTATTGTAGATTTCTTTCATAAATTCTTTATTTACAGTTTTTAGTCTAAAATAATATGTTGATTTAATACCAAATGCTTTTTCTATTTCGAACATTCTCTTAGCTATTTTTATGTCAGAGTCTATGTCGTGTCTTAGTATAATTATTTTACTGTCTACATTGTAGTTTTTTCTGTAAAAATCTTGTACTGTAATAAATTCAAAATCATTTTTAAGAAAGTCTTCTAATAATTTGTAATATTCTTCAAATCTATTTTTCATAATGTAGTCAGCATATAGTATATTATTTTAATATTTTAGTTTACAGAAAAACTAAATTTATTACATTATTATTTTAAACTTTAGTTTCATATACAATTGACTCTATTAGCGAGCTCAAATATGCATCTGTATCCACTACCTTTTCTCCTAGTAATTTTAATTTATATTCTCCAAGTTGATACTTTACTTCTTGAAGCGCTTGTTTAAATATTCCCCTTGCCATTCCTGTGTCCCAACGGTCATTTTCTTTAAGCTCTTCTACTGTTGTTTGCGTTAAATTCACTACTACTCTAAAAGCTATTTCTACTGTATCATCTAGTACATTACTTGCTATTTCGTTATTAATTCTAACACCTTCATTTTTAATTGTCTTATACAAGAATAATATAAAAAGAATTGTCGCTAAAAATATTGTTCCGCCAAATATATCCATAAATATATCCATACTATGCTCCTTTTTGTTTCTTTATAAATTCTGTTACTTTGTTTTCAGTTTCAAGTCTATTAACTCCTGTTAATGTAATATCTGCACTATGAGAAGTTCCCCCTCCAACGTGAATAATATAGTCGGCATTTACTAAATCATTTGGACTATTTAAGTCTACTGGATAGTATCCTAGTTGAGCTTGCATTCTATCTGCTTGAACTTTATCAACTGTATTGTCGTAAGTTACAAATACTCTGCCCTTCAACCTTTCTTCTTCTGGTATTGGTTGATTGTCTACTGTTTCTACTGCTTTTGTATGGTTGTATATACTTAGTAGCTTTGTTCCATAGTCTTTATCTGCAGCCCATGTTCCAGCAAGTCCAAATATTGTAGGAGATGTTCCTCTAGTTACATACTTAAATCTAGGGTCTACACATTCTTGTTTTAAAGACTCTGTACTTGCATATGCTTTTAAATGTTGTATTTGTGCTCTTACTCCTATTTGTGGATTAGAGAAAGTATTTCCTTTTGCACCGTTTCCTGTTGCTCCTATTCCAGCGTAATTGTTTTGTTTCCAGTCTACGTCTCCACCGAATTTAAAGTACCCTGTTTCGTGCATCGCTTGTACAAATGCTACCGCTCCATCTACTCCCTCAACTTCTCCTTCTTTAATGTATAGGTCTATTAGATTGTCTAAATTAGTATTTAACTTAGGAGCTGTATTTTTAGAATTGCAGTAGGTTAACATTTGGTATTTAGTAAGTGATGTTTTACCTATTATGTTAATGTCCGCTGTTGTAGGACTTGGTGTTGTTGTAACTGTTAAACCATAGTAACTAGCAAGTGATTTAGCTAGTTCACTAGCTAGTTTATTTTGGTTGGATTCCCATTTTTTAACATCTGACTTATTGTCGTGAAAAGCGTGTTCTATTAACATTCCATTAATAGCTGAATTGTTTCTAAGTACACCAAAATAATTCTTACCATTAGATAGTTTCCAATACTTTACTCCTCTGTCTTTAGTTCCTAACACTTTAACTATTGTGTTGTTAATAAGTGTTGCTAATTCTTTGTTAGAAAACTTTGAGTTTGTATCATCATAGGTTTCTGTTCCATTTGCAGTACCATTAAAAGCGTTAGTGTGTATTGATAGAAGTAAGTCATATCCTTTACCCATTTGACCACGCTTTGCAAGACTAGGGTCTTCTTTAAGAGTTGTCCTAGTCATTCCAACTACTATTCCGTACTTTTCTAGTTCTGATTTTAATTTTTTTGCAAAGGCTAAGTTACTTTCTCCCTCTGTTTTGTACAGTCCATCAATATAACCTCTATCGTCATTACCGTGTCCTGGGTCTAGTAGTACTTTTATTTTTCCATCTGTCCATACATTATATGGTGGTGTGTATGTCATTAATTTTTCACCTCTGACTCTACAAGCTTTGCTTTTTCTAGTAATTCTTTTAGCTTTTTACTTTCTTCTTCTGTTAAGGTTGTTTTCTTTTCTATATCTTTTTCTGTAATAATACCTTTGTTTGTCTTGTTTACAACGTTTAATACTATACTTAAATCTCCTTCGTCTATTGCTTTTTGATAAACTAATAAATTTTTTAATACAAACTTTGGTATTTTCCAGCCTGCCTCATATGCATTTTCACAAATTGATGTTGAATAAAATACAGCATATATAATGTAAATTGCATATAACCAAATCTCCAGTTTTGTAACTTTAAGTACATATGTTGCAAAAATTACTACAAAGAAAAAGGCTAGGTGTTTACCTAGCCCTTGTATTCCAAAACTGCTGTTTAACTTTTTATACTTAACTGCTTTAAATACTCCTGTAAATATATCTAATAAGATTAACGCAAGTATTACTTGTAACCATATATTTTTAAACATTTCTGTAAAATTTATCATAACCTTGTTTCCTCCTTTCTATAAATCGTATTTAATAAAATATTAATATCTTGCTAAATTGAATATGTTACTGACAAATTCTTCCATATTTGTCCAGTTGTTCTATTAGTTTGAACACCAGTATTTTCAATTGTTGTAAAATCAACATTTATTTTTCCTGCTGTCGTTATTTCAAAATTATATATAGCTATAGATGTTGTTGTATTATGATAACTAACGGAAGCATACTTGTTTATAGAAGGTCTATAAATTATTGGAAACACATATGTTCTTAACGTTGCTATATCTGTACCTGATCTTACTGTTAAATTTACTAAATTACCAAATCTATGCATAGTTGAATTTGGTCCTTCATATATTGACGAAACTGGCTTGTCTATCAAATCATTATAACTACCACTAAACCCTTTTGGTAAATTCAATTTAAAGGTCGGTGTAGCGGTGTCTTTTTCCAAAAAAACTTCTATAGTATTGTCTATATTATTAACAGCCATTGTTTTTACATGGTTTGAAATAGTGTTTTTTATCTTGCTAAGTTCTAATACTATATCTCCTAAATCTCCACCTGATAATTCACTTTTAATCTCTTCCCAAATAGTTATAATCTCTTTCATTTTTTCAATTCTTCGAGATTCGTTATAAGTATGATTTGCATCATTAGTAATAAAATCTTGGAATTGTAATGCCCAAGATTTAAAATTAGATATTCTGTTCTCTTCAGAACCAAGTCTTGTATTTTCCGCTGAAACCCTATAGTTTTCATTTGCTACTCTTTGAGTTTCGTTATTTTCATAGCCCTTGTTTTTCTCTACAAATTCATTAAATTTTGTCGTCCAAGTATCGAAATTTGAAACCCTATTTTTTTCAGATGAAACTCTTGTATTCTCTTCAGCTATTCTTTTATTTTCATCTAATATTCTTTTATATTCATTTTCTATTCTCAGAATTTCATTGTTTTTGTATTCTTTATCTCTTTCTACAAAACCATCAAATTCTTCAGTCCATGAATCAAATGTAATTTTTCTTTTACCTTCTTCTTCCTTTACTATTTTTGAAATATTCATTATATTTTCAATCTCAAATTTATAATCTTTTAGGTATTCATTAATGTCTTTTATTTCTCCAGAAAGTAGAGTTTTATTAACTTTAATTTTTAGTATATTAGAAATATATTGATATCCTCCGTAAACCCAAAGTACACATATTTCAAATTCTTCAACACTACTTGTAAGTCCTGGAAAAACATCGTATTTGTATTTTAATGAGTCAGTTTTTTCTTTTTGAAGTTCTAAGTCAAAAGTATATTTTTCTCCATTTAACCTCATTATTAATTTTACATCGTACCCACTAATATCTACTCCTTGTATAAATTTAGGAGTGGTTATTTGTATAGTTCTAAAAAGCTGTTCACCTTGCTGAAGCCCTGAGGTTTTTATTTCATTTGTAAGTTTTCCTTCGTGATTGACTTTAAGTTTTATCATTCTTCCTCCTTTTTCTCAGTATTCTATTTAAAAATTTGTATTTATATAATTTGTGTTTAAATCCACAAATCCTTCAACCATTATTTCTAAACTCATATCTGTATCAGCTGTTCTTTTAAAGTTTTCTATAGCTCTTATTTCAACTTGTGATTTACTATTGCTATCTTGTACAAACCCCCAACTATTTCCAGTTCCCCATTTAGAACGAGCTAGACTTGTAAAAGGATATTCTCTAAAAATAACTGGAAATTTTAAAATATAATCTCCAGTATAAATAGTTGTTGTTGTCCCAGAGTTGGTTGCGGTTACATTAAAAGCTCTCTTTTCTTTTCTTTTAATCAAAGCTTTACAATATCCATTACTATAAACAATATAGTATCCTGAATATCCATTCTTTCTTGGAATTTGTTCATACTTCACTACTTTTAAAGCACCATCTATAGATGTTTTTAATTCTTGTATTTCTTCATTTATCCCCTCTGTAAAAGAATTAGCTATACCTTTAACCTCTTGTACTTGGCGATAAACTTCGTCAAATCTATTATTGATAGCCGTTATATCGCTGTTGTTATACATATCTTTAAGTAATACTATTAAAGCGTCTATTTCCTTAGCTTTACCAGATATATCTTCTACAGATTCTAGATTTTCTCCAATATTCATAACATTTTCATATATAGCTACTACTTCTTCCAAGTTTGTTAAAGTGTTAATGCCACTACCTGTGTAGTATTCATTAGGGTATATTCTAAAATCTCCTGCAACAGATCCTAAAGTTTCGCCTTTCTCATAAAGATTTATCAAAAATAATTGATATTTGGCATGCATATCAGATTTATTCAAATAGCCTCTTGGTATTTTAACTTCAAAGCTACCTTTACCGTCAGGTTTTCCATCTATTAATCCAACCTCTACATCTTCAACTTTTATAGCCATTTTAAGTCCAATATTTTCTATATCTATAGTAAAATCATTTAATCCGACAGGTATAAATTGATATGTTCTTCCTGTTTCTCCCTGTATAGCATATAAGGGTTGTGTGTAACTATCATCAAACCTCACTTCGTATATAGTTCTTTTAAATTCTGGCATTACTCCCATATTTAAAACCTCCTTTGTAATAAAAAAACACCTTAAAGGTGTTTAATCATCACTAATCTTATTCTTAATTTCCTCTAATTCTGTTTTTAATTTACCAACTTCCCCTTGAATAAATTCTATTGTTTCAATATTATTGCTTATTTCAACATTATTAGTTTCTAACATAGCTCTAATAGAACTTATTTGTGATATAGAAGCTGCTTTATTTATTTTGTTTAATAATCTTTTGTTTTTTACTGACTGAGAGTAGTCAATATTGTCTCCAAATTCAATTTCTGTTACTTCTCCACCTATTAAATCTCTTGTAACTCTAAATACTCTAGTTGTGTAAACAATATTTACAGATCTTCTAATTACTCCTACTTTATCTCCTATTTCTAAACCTTCTGCTCCCATAGCTTTAAGTCTAAATTGAACCTTCGGACTACTATTTAGCTTTAAATCTCTATATGCAGCATTTATTAGTTCAGTAGCATCTTCAATATCATTATATTCTACAATTTTAAACCTAGGAGTATTGTCGGAATACCCATACTTCTCTGTCATTTCATAATCTTCCAACCATATTTGTCCAACAGGTTTATTTAATGGATCTTTATTTTCAGTGCTCCAAGAAACACTTCCTATTTCTATTCTTTTGTCAGATTTATCACTACCAGAGTCTAAAGTTTTACCTCTTGGCAAAATTGCAGTATACAAATCAACATCTGTAATTTCTTTAACAATTTCTAATGCTTTATGTCCCTCAACAAACCTTTTATTTGTCTCTCGACCTCGTTCTTTATATATATCTACATATCTATTAACTATCTTACTACCTTCTATTGAAACCCTATAATTAAGTTCTATTTCCCATGTTTCAAGTATTTTAGATATTGCTTCTAATCTAGTTGTACGATAAAAATTAATTGCACCTTTTTCTTCTGTTTTTACTATCCCAACTTCCCATCTTGAACCGGCTAACACCATTTCCATAGCATCTTCTATCTTAATATTATCCGCTTTTTTATCTGCCACATATCCATATCCTGTCAATTCATAAAAAGGTAATAATATACCTTGATAGTCAACCCTGTTTTCTATAATCTTACTTTCAATTATCTTGTATAATTGGTATGTTCCATTGTTATTTACATCTTCGTGACCAACTATTTCAATATTTTCCATTTTGTATAAAGCATCTAACCTTATAGAAAAAGATAATGTTGTAGTTTCGTTAATCCCCTCTACTTGAATACACTCCAACAAGTCATCTCTTTTTAGTTTGACCCTTAACACTTCTTTTCTGTCAAATAGATAAAGCATTACAATCTCCTTTCCACAAAGAAAATCTTAGCTTTACAAGGTGAATCACAAACGATATTATCTTCTCCTAAAATGAGAAAATCTTCTAACTGGCTGTCTAAAGCAAGTTTTGAAATAACATCTTCAGAATTCAATAGAACAGTTTGATCTTTCATATCTACTTCAACGACATCACCTTTTTTTATTGGTGTATCTATAACTACACTACTTTCAGTTGTATAGTTAATTATTCTAAAATACTCACTCTCTCCTTCTACTTCAACAATTATCTTATTTATAATAACAGGATATAATGATTTGTAATTAAATTTACCTGTAGTATCAAATTCAAATACCTTCTCATTCGCCGAATATTTAAACGGTTCTGAACATTCAATAGAAAAACTACCAACAATACTATTACTAACAGCGTCAATATCTGACACAGCAGTCAAAGTACCTATATATTCATAAGCCAAGTCGTCTGTAAACTGAACAGACATTTGTTCATTGTGAAGGTAGAAATTCAACATTTCGCAAACTTGTCTAAATTCCTTGTTACTCTCAGCCCTTAACATAAATTCAACTTCTATAGTTCTAGAAGGTAGAGAACTACCTAGAAATCTGTTAGTTCCAAAAGAACCACTTTTGTAATTTCTAGAAGTTTCTCTTTTTCCTCCACCAGAAACAGCTTTAAAATCTTGAGTAGAAATATTTCTACCAATTAACTCTCTTCCGTTTACCTTGAGAGTGGTAAACCCATTAATAGTCTTATCCAAGTTAAAACCATTTACTATCGTCTGAATAGACATATCACTATTATTAGCTGCTTCGTCAATATCTACAAATTTATACAATTTACCACCTCCTAATATCCGTAAACTTCTTCTAAGTGAACAATATCGTCACTTGTTTTCTTAATATCCTTAACAAACCCCTTGTAAGCCTTACTTCCCATTTGTAAAACAAATTCAAGTGGTTGAGGACTAGTTCTATTGTCAGCAAGTCTATGAGTAATATCTTTGTTAAAGTCGGTATTTAAATTACCAAGTTTACCAGCAAAATCAAAATCTTCTCCGCTGTAAACCCTAACAAGACTGTCCATTAAACTTTCTGCAGCACCAACTACACCTTTTCCATTTTTATCAATACCTTTTTCAAGACCCATATCAAAGAACTTACCAACTTCCATCATAACTCTAGAAGGAGAATGAATCTCCGCTGCAGCCTTTGCTCTTGCAACAGCTTGGTTCATAACATTTACTGCAGCAGATATAACTTTACTTCTTCCACTACTAATACCATTTGCTAAACCACTCATTAAATAACTTCCAGCGGAACTAAAACTTGAATAGTAAGACCTTACCTTACTAACCATATTATTAACTCCTGAAGAAATATTTGAAACCGCCGAACTCATACCTGACTTAATATTATTATTAAACTGTAACATCATAGTCTTAACTTGTTGAGTAATATTTTTAGACATTTGGTTTATTTGTTGAATACTCTTGCTAGAAAGTTTAGTAAACTCAGTTGTAGCTTTACTTGCTCCTTGACTAACAGCTTGAGCCATTCCGTTCATCATTTGACTAGACTGAGATTTAACCTGACTTGCAGTTCTAGTCATAGTTGAAGTAATCTTAGAATTTAAAGAATTCATAGCTCCAACAATCATTCCACTTCCGCTAGTAATTCCTGTGGAAATACCCTTACTAGTAGTAAGTCCAACACTAATACCACCGCTCATAGCGACAGCCTTTGCTGAAGAAATAGCAGTAGAAATTGCAGATGCAACGTAAATCCCAATAATAGGTAAAGTAGTAAGACCATTCATAATACTACTAACTAAAGTTTGACCAATGGAAACCCCAACAGTAGAAAGCAAACCTAACTGTGAAATAATAGCAGTAGAAATAACTGTAGCAATACTAGCACCTACAACCATTAGCATAGGTGTCGCTGTTATAATACCTGTAATAATAGAACTTATAATAGAAATTCCCGTTGATGTAAGAAGTTCAGTTTGAGAAGTAATAGAACTTATAATCGCTGTAATAATAGTAACCCCAGATGTCATTAAAAGTGGAACACTCATTGTAATTCCCGTTAAAATCGCAGTAATAATACTAACTCCTACAATCATTAATGCTAAAGAATTAGAAATAATAGATTTGGAAATAGTTTGAACAATTTTATTTCCAACAGTTCCTAAAGAAGAATCACTAGAAGCAATTCCACTAACTATTGCTTCAATAATAGAAGTACCTGCACTTTTAAAAGACTCAGCCTTAGATTTAATATCTTCAGTTACTTTATTAAGTTCCTCTGCAATTTTATTAGGTAGTTCACCTAACTTTTGGATAAATGCATCAACAAAAGAAGTAGCTGTTTGAGTCCCTGAATCAGTTAAATCTTTTCCTTGTAGACTAGTTTCAACATTGCTAATCTCATCCATAATAATAGGGTTTAAATCTGAAATGCCATCTTCTGCTCCAGTAACTATTTTCCCTGTCATCTCACTTGATGATGATGAATAATCTGAGCCTAAAATGGTATTCATTAATTCATCTAGTGGAATATCTGCTATATCTCCCAAATCTTCTATTCCTATCTCTCCACCCGTTACCGCTGTATTCATTAAATTTTGCATTGATGAAGAGTAATCTTTTCCTTTCATAACTGCTTCTGCTTTTTCTAAAGATTCATCAGTAACTTCAGCAATTGCAGGAAATTCTTTTTTATAAGAATTTAATATTTTTTCATTTGAATCTATAGTAGAATCTGCCATTTTTTCATTTCCAAATCTTACTTCTTCTACTACATCTCTAGTAGTTTCCTTTATAAAATCTGCTGCTTTCTTACGATTTGTAACATCTACTGTTTGTGTTCTTTTAGAAATTTCCATGCTTTCTGCAAAAGATTGTTGCATCTTTTCATGGCTTGTCATAATTTTCCCATCTTCATTAATTAAACCATCAGTTTTTCTTCGTGCATAGTTAAGTAAATTTGTATATTCATCTTTTGCTGCATTTATTATGGTATCTTTTGTTTCTTTTGCAGATTTTTTCTTATTTTCAGCAGCTTTCCTTATGCTTTCATTTTCTGAATTTAATCCTATTTCTGCTTCCTTTAACTTTTGTTCATAACTTTCTTTGGCAAGTGAAACAGTCTCATCTCTTTTGCTTTTTTCTAGTTCAAGAATTTTCTCCAAACCTAATGCCGTTGTTTCTTCCGATTTTTTATTAGCATCTTTCCTAATATTATCTGCATCTTTAACACTATCTGCTAAACTAATTACACCTGCCTCATACATTTCTTCTTGAATAGCATTTACATTTTCTTTTTCTTCTTCTGTAAGTTGTCTATGTTCTTGACTAGCTTTTTCTAAAATGCTATTTATTGTACTACTTCCGCTTTCTACTATAGATTTTTCCTGTTCGTAAGTATCTATTATGCTTGCAAGTCTATTCGCCTTTTCCTCGTTAGTTAATCCTTTTTGTTTTTCAAGTGATTTTTTCTCAAGCTCTAATGACTTATTTAGTTGCTCATCTAAAGTTGTTAATACTCCTTCTTTCATTGTGGTAAAATTATCCATAACGCTATTTTTCATACTTTCAGAAAATCCTTCACTATCTTTAGCTAAGTAGTTAAACGATTCTCTAGCTGTACTAGACATAAGTAAAAAATCTTCTGTTGCCAATTTACTTGTTTCCGATACTTTATCACTAATGATATCTGATGAACTTATAACTTTATTTTTTCCATCTTCGTAAGCTTTTGTAAATACTGCCATTAATGCAGCAATTGCAACTACCCCCAAAATTGCTTGTGGTGGAATTTTGCTTAATAATGTTGGTATCTTTTTTATTATTTCTGTAAAACTCATTCCTTCTGGAAGAAAATTTTTAATAAGACCTAGAATATTACCTAAAGAACCCGCTACATCTCCTGACGTATTTAAAACATCTAAAAATCCTCCATCTAAATTTCCCAAAGCATCAACTGGTTTTCCTCCTATATAAGAAGCCATATTAGTCGTAGAATCTCCTATTATCTTTGTAGCATCTTTTGTAGTTGTTCCAATACCTACAAATATAAGATTTATAGTTCCTCCTGAAACTTCTGTATCAACTCCTAGATTTTCTAAAGTATTAGATAATTCTCCTACTTTTGATTTCATAGTGTCAACTTCTCTAATAACATTAATTCTAAGCATACTAAAACTACTGCTAACCTTTCCTATGCTCCCACTTATACTTGTCATATAGTTATTAAAATTCCCTGATAATTTTTTTACATTTATATCAACAGCTCTAATAGGTGTAATTAAGTTTTTATTTATAGTTTTCTCTATATTTTCTAGGTTTTTTAAACTATTAGAAAAAATTTTATCAAATAATTTTATAGTTTTCCCTGCCTCTTTAAAACCTTTTGCAAAACTACTTACATCAGCAGTTAATATAGCCTCTACACTATAATCTGACATATTTTTTCACCTCCTTTTTTACTTGGGCAAGTTTTCTTTTATTTTTCATATTTTCACTTCCCTTATTTTTGCAATAAAAAAACAACTACCTTTCGGTAATTGTTTCTTTGTTTTATTTAATTTTAACTGCCATATTAAAATCCTTTCCACTAGTTTTTGAATCTATAATTTTAACTACTCTTTCTGTATTAAATAAGCTATAGGCAACAACAGTTTCAAAAGTTTCTCCTGGTTTTATTTTTTCATTATATTTATGCAATTCCGGCTTAAAACTTTTAGGAATTTCTGGACTTCCAGCGAATAATTCTGCATTATCTAGATTAGAATCTTTTTGATATAAGTCAAAGACCACACTCATCAAAATAACCGGAGTCATTTCTTCATCTTGGTTATTTGTAATATTTATAGTTAAAACTATTAATGGAGCTTTGTTTGTTAAATTACTTTCCATAACATCAAAAGATATAAATTCAAAGTTGGCAAATTTTGTTTCATATTTATTTTTATCTTTTCCATTTAATCCTAGTTGATTTTCTTCTTTTTTCTCAGGATGTTCTTTTAAGTATTTATCAAAATCATCCTTATATATTTTTCCATCTTTGAACACTAATAAAGGATTTTTCACATCATCTTCAAAGTAAAATTTTATATTAAAGTCCTTTATGTCTGCTGAGAAGACTTTAGCTAAATTAGTGTAAGATTCTTTTAAACCTTCAGCATCTGTAATTACTAAAGAAGAATCTAATATAAAATTAACAGTTCTATTTTTTTCATCAAGTTTTACAACTTGTCCTGTTTCTTTTTCATTATATACCTCTATACAATAATTAATGTATTCTATCTCTTCTTTTGTTAATTTTTCTTTTTTTTCGGTAACTTCTGCTGAAGTTTTTATATCCTCTTTATCTTTTCCACCACAAGCTGTAAGTGCAAAAGTCATAATTAAACCTAAAATCAAAAGTTTCTTTTTCATATGTAATCTTCCTCCTATTTTAAAATGATATAATATTATCATATCACATTGAAGGAAAAACCATATGTACAAACTTTTAATTAAGGTATATAAAACATTTATTATCTTACTTTAGAATATTATTTCTTGTTTATTTCACTTAATTTTTTATAAAAGTCTGTATTTATTTTATTAATTTCAAATACTTCGTCTTCTCCTTTTACTTTTTTCAACATTTTTTCATAGTCAAAGAACTTATCAAAGGTTTTGAAATAAGCTCTCCCTCGTTTATCTGTTGCTTGTGCTTGCGCATTTGCCCAAGCTTGTAAATGAATGTCAAACTGATTGTCCACTCTCCGTAGCATGTGAGCTTCGGTCATTACTTCAAACTCCGCAAGTGTAACTCGTCTTGCTTCTAAAACTGTCATGTTTGGGTAATACCTAAGGACACTTACCAACGCCTCGAAATAGGTTAAGCCTTCTTCGCTGCTTCTTTCATGTTTTTGTCGTACGCTGCTACGGTTGCTTTGGTAAGAGGTTGCTTTTTTAGCTCCGCTGCCAATTCTTTAAATAGTTTACTTATTCCATCTTTTTCTGCTGTTTCTTCTACAAATTTTTCTATGTCTGCTGTTGATGGTTGTTGTTTTTCTGTTATTGTACCTGCTCTTATTACATGCAAAATAGCTACTGGACTTTGTGCGTTTAGGTAAGTGTACGCCATACCTATACCTTGTCCTAGTTTTATTCCTGAAGCTTCAACAAAATACTGTTTATCTAAATAGTCTATTGCTGCAAATCCAAATCTTATTTCATAGTCTTTTCCATTTATATTTAAAATCATAAAATTACACTCTCCTATTATTGACCTAACCCTATTTATGAAGTAAATAGTAGGTAGGTTATATGCAAGGCTTCCCCAAGTTTTACTTGGCTAGGAAGCTACTGTTATTAATCTAATCCTATTCACAAAGTAAATAGTAGATAGGTTAGCAGACTGTTGCAACCAAATTAAAATTTGGGCAACAAGTTGCATCTGTTCCATAAACAAAACCAAAGATTTTGATGGAACAAGAATTTGCAAGGCTTCCCCAAGCTTTATTTAGCTAGGAAGCTGCTGTACCTATTACTCATTTTTTGTATTAAAAAGGCAATTACCAAAAAGTAATTGCCTTTTAATTCTTCCCTATTCTCTTATTTCTTTTAGGCTTCAGTTCCACCAAGTTTATCAGTATCTCTGAAAGCGTATTGTATTGCTTCTTCTTGGTCTAAAGATAGTGTTACTCCACCTTTTTGTCTTGTTCCATTTGTTATGAAAGTTCCTTCTAACATTACTGTGTCTTCTACAGATGCAGATATTGTTAATGAATTTAATCTTCCTTGTCTATATTCTGCTGGGTATTTTCCTTCAGCGTCTTTTTCAGTTACATCTACTTCCCAAAGCTCTAACAATTTTTGGCTGTAAAATGCTTCTTCTAACATTTCTGCTGTTGGGTCTCCTTTTCCCATAGTTGAAGTAAAAGGTACTTCTTCTGTTATTGTTCCTTCTCCAGCTATTGGACCATCTTTTGTTACTTTTGTATCTCCACCTTCAACAGAACCTTCTTTTGAATGTTCCTCTTGGAACGCTAATTTAGCAGCTACTTTTGTGCTTGCCTCTTCTAATAATCTCCATAATAATACTTGATTTTTACCTTGTTTTGCTACTATTGCCATAATTTTATCTCTCCTTTAATTTTTTGTATTAAAAAAACTACCCTTTCGGATAGTTTCTCATATTTATTCTTCGCTAATTGTTTGGTATCTTCCAACTTTAAATAAAATATCTTTAATTTCATCTATTGTTTTACCATATTCTTTTGCTACTTGCTCCATTAAAACTTCTTCTTCTTTTATTACTTCTTCTTGCATTTGTTTAAGGACATCTGCTGAAGCTCCTTTTTGAGCGTATTTCTTTGCCAAGGTTTCAGATAATTCGCTATGTTTTCCTCTGTAATAATCGAAAATTTTTATTTCTTCTTCTGTTGGCTTATCTACTTCTGTAGAAGGCTCCATTTCATTTGTTGCAATTTCTGTCGTCTTAGTTGTAGCCTCTGCTGTCGTCTTTTCTTTAGTTTCTTTTTTTTCATCTCCGTTACCACAAGCTGTGAATAACATCATTATAGCCAAACATAAAACCAATATTTTTTTCTTCATAAATTCCCCCTAGTATAATATATTATACTAATTATATCATATGAATTAATATTTTTATGTTTGATAGTATATAATAAAAAACAACTGCTTAAAGCAATTGTTTTTTTAACTTATTTTATTGTAATAAAAGTATCCTTTAAAATAATCTTTGTTTTATTGAACTGCTACTTCTTTTATAAATTTACTTCCTTTAGTTGTTCTATCCATTATTTTCACAGGATTAGTATTTACAAGTTCAAATGATAACACCACTTCAACTGTTGTATTGGGTTTAATTTTGGTCATCCATAAATCAACAGCTTCTGGTTTATAGCTATCTGGTATATATGAGTTTCCTCCATTTAAACTTTCAACAGATATATCTGTCTCCTGCTCAGCAACTGCGGAATATACTAAAGCTGTCCAAGGATCTTGAGGTTCTGAACTATTATTAGTATAATTTAAGGTAATTACTAGCATTTTTTTACCGTCACCAAACTTACTATCTAATACTTCAAAATCTTTAAATTCAAATTTATAGTCATTAGTTACTAATTCGGTATTTTCAGATTTATTAGAAGTTTCCTTAGTCTTAGTTTCTTTTGTTATCTTCCCATCTAACACTTGTAGTAAAACTTCATCTTTTTTATTTCTGTACTCTACTTTATATCCTTTACCTATTTCAGACATGTAGGCTTCAGACATTCCAACAATACTATTCTTCAATTTCTCTGTTAAAGGAACATCAACATTATCTTTCTCTTTTACTATCTCAGTCTTTGTAGAACTATCATAACTAAAGATTATTAAAGACTCTTCATCTGCATTTATTTCATCATTTAGCTTTTTAAAATATGCTACGATTTCTTCATCTTCACTTGCATTTACCTCTGTTTCTTTAATTCCCTCTGTTTCTTTAGTCTTGTCCTTTCCTCCACAAGCCGTAAATAACATCACAATCGCTAAACATAAAATCAATACTTTCTTTTTCACAACATCCTCCTATGTATAATATATTTTCCATTATATTATAACATAGAAGATTATTTGAATTTTAATAATTTAAATCTAGTAAAACCTAAACTCCACTTCTATCACTCCGTGTAAAAGTGGAGAACTTGCCGAGTTATCTGGTAAAATTCTACTTGTTATATCTAAAATTGACACAAAAAAATGAGGTGTATTTTTTACTTCCCTCAACTTAGTTTTTAATTCTACTATTAATTTTTCAAAAGTACCACGCTTTTTGTAGTCGTTGTGGTACAAGTGTATTGTTTGTTGAACTTTACCAAACACGGCAGTTTTGTTTGCTTTGTCTTGGCTAAATGCCTCTCCAATAAAAAAGAAAGGATAGTTAACTGTACCTGGTAGATAATCGTAGACGTTGTCCTTCCCTATTACTTCAATAGCTTTTTGCCTGCAAAGCGTAAATATTTCTTGTTGTGGTGAATACATAAACCACCTCTATTCTTTTATAACATTTTTCAAATCATTAATAAATTTGTCTTTTTGGTTGTGAAATGCTGGTCCAATATGTGGTGTTCCAGTTTGAAACCTAGTACCATACTCTTGTGCTTTTGCATATTCTACATTGCTTGAAACTATTCCAGTAAAACCACTGTTTATGCTTTCTTCTGTTATGTTTCTTTGAAGTTCTCCAGTGTCAACTGGTGCATAGTTTACAGCTTTTTGTTTCATTTCAGAAGTATTTCTACTAACGACACTCTTTACTTTTTCATCTATTTTTTGCCTGTTAGAAATCCCCTCTAATAGTTTGTCTAAACCTGTAATTTTCACGCCTTTTTTACCACTTGAAAACTCTCTTTGTTTCCAAGTTTCTTCCTTTGTTTAATTTCGTAATTTTCACCGTTGTACTCAATGTAGTCTATGTCTTCATCAAAAGCATTATTCAGTCTAATAGTCAAAGCTCCTACTGTGATTTTACCAAGTAACATATCCATTTTTTCATCGCCCATATCGTTAATATTTGCATATCTTTTGTACTTTACAGGCTCTTTTGTAACATAATCACCAGTTGTTTCATCGTAAACTTCTTCACCATTTATACAAAGGTATATTAATTTATCACATCTCATAGAAACATCACTTTTCCCTTACCATTATCTGTAAGACCTTCTACTTCTGCCCATAGTTTTATATCATCGTCAAATCTATTGAGATAGTTTTCGTAAAAACTCATAGAATGTCCCTCAACAGACTCTGAACTCATGCCTTCACTTCCCAAGTAGTTAAACCTAGCTATGACAGTTTCTACAACTATATACTCTAGACAAAGTGGAATAGCTTTAATCTCTTCGTTATAGACTTTTAATTTATTAACAAGTTGACTTTCAACCAGTTCAACTAAAACATTAACCTGATTTTCGTCAACATCTCCCAGTAGTACCTTTATTCTTTCACCTATTTGGTTCATGTTACTACCTCTATTTCTTCTTATTCAGCTTTTGGCTCTAACTTAGCAAACGCCTCATCTTTAACGATAGTTAACCCAACGTGCATTGTCGCTTTTAAAGCAACCATATCTTGTTCAAATAAGTTAACAGGAGTACCATCTTCGTTAGTTATAGTAGAAAGCTGAGCTTCTTCTGAAATTGTATACTCTAATTCCCAAGGAATACCATAGTATAAATGGTCAAAATCTCCTGTGTAAAGTGTACCTTTCTTCATTTCAGCAGACTTTAAGTTTACAGAAGGAAGTCCGTCAATAGTGTCAGTTGTTTTGTCATAAATTTCTTGAATAACTCCATTTTCAACTAATGCTGCCCCTCTTAAAGCAGTTCTATTTTGTGCCTTAGAAATAAAAGCATTTGGCTCAATGTCATCTTCTAAAACTAAATCTCCCAAAGCTAAAACATTGTCATAAGAAATGTCACCAACTAATTTATTTGAAGAACTAGCCACAGACTTTTCAATAGACTGAGCAAATGGATTATTAATTCCTAAAATACCCGCCTCATCAAATTTCTTATAAAAAGCCTCAGCTATCTTTGGTTGCATTTCGTTGAAAAAGTCAGTTACAGTATAATATAAAAACTCCTTAGAAATAGGAATAATAACAGCTAACTTTTTAGCCACCATATCAACATGTAACCACTTAGCAGTTGAAGTTTTAATCTTCTCAGTTTCATTAACCCAGTAAGCTCCTGGCCCTTCAGCTAAATAACTGAAAGTCTTTTTCATAACAGGCTTACCTGCTGCATCTTTCATTTCTTCGTACTTACCTAATTGCATAATAACAGAATTGCTTATTACGTCTTTTAAAATTAACTCCCCTTGTGCAGAAGGAATTCTTCCCTCTCTAAAATCGCTGACCAAAGTATGGTCAGGATTAAAAGTTTGTATTGTCAAAATTCATCTCTCCTTTTTTAAGCTACTTTGCTATTCTTTGTTTGCTTGCAAAGTCGCTCATACTAAATTTTCTTGCACCACCAGAAGTACCACTACCAGCCTTTGGAGTAGACTCCCTAGCGCTTTCTTTGATTTTTTTGTTAACTAAACTTTCAACAAGACTATTCATAGTCTTAACCGCTTCCTTTGTAGATTCCTCGTCTTCTCTTACGACAATGCCGAGTATTTTCTCATCCACGTCAAAACCCTTTTCTTCTAAAGCCTTAGTTGCAACATTAGTTAACTTAAGTTGTAGATTTTCCTGCCTCAAAGTTTCAAGTTCGCTGTCACTCTCTTGTAAAATATTTTCTTTAAATTCTTCTGACCCTTCTTGAATACCTAACTTAGCTTTCAAATCGTTAACTTGTCTTTCCAAATCTCTTGTTGCCCTTTCAACCCTACCTTTGACAATGCCATTAACATCGTCTTGAGTGAAAGTTTTTCCCTCAATGACATCTTCAGTCGTTTCTGCCTTAGCTACTTCAGGTTCTGCAGCCCCCTCTGTGCTTTCAGCAAAAAGCTGTAAATCCATTGGTAAAAAATTATTCATAATAATTCCTCCTTTTTTCTTGACCTAACTTTGTTTGTAAAGAAAACAAAAGTAGGTCAGATGCATGTACGCATAAGTCTTGTTTGACTGTAATTCCTACATTCTTTTATAGCCATACAGTAGTTTTGGGCTTATGACCTAACCCAAAATCTATGATTTTACAGGTAGGTCAAACGCAAAGACTTCCAAAATCTCTGATTTTGTATAAGTCTACTGCGTACTTGTAGTAATTTGTTACAAAGAATTTGAAAATAAAAAAGCAACTACCTTTTGGTAATTGCTTAATCTATATTTTTACTATATATTATCTTCTATTATTAATCCATCTAATGCCGTCAGTAATGGCTCATCTCTCTTACCATCATACACTATTTTAACAGTAACTTCTTTTGCTATCTGATTTGATATAGTGCTAGATGTTGTTCTAGTGGTTTTTCTTATAATTTCTGCATCGGTGATATTAAGGTCATCTCTAAATACAACATAAAATGTTCTATTCTCCTTGTCAAATTCCGCACTAATTCCTTTATCTTTAGATTCGTTCATTCCTTCTAAATATGCTCCCATTAAAAGTTCTTCTTTTGCAGTTAATGGTACTTTTGTAATTTCCTTTTCTTTATACTCAGTAGTTCTATTCTCTATTTTTATTTCTTCTTTAATATCAAATTTTTTATTTAATTCATTGAATTTCTTTGAAAATTTATCTAAAGAGTCATTTGCAGCCTTGCTCTTTTCTTCGTATTCTTCTATTCGTTTATCTGTTCCACCAAGTACATATAATGAAATTAAATCTCCTGCTGTTTCATTAATACTTTCAGCTCCATTTTTAAATTCACTTAGTATTTCTTCAAATTCTTTTTTCTCTTCGTCTTTGAAAGAATCTATCGGTTTTATTTTGGACATATCTTTTTCAATTGCTTCAAGTTCTTCAAAAAATCCTTTTAGTGTAGTTTCTTCAGTATTATCATTACCTTTTCTCATTTCCTCAGTTCTTGTAAGATAATCACCCATAATATCATTTAATTTTTCAACGTTTTCTTTTACTGGAGTATAAATCTTTTCCTTATACTCTTCTGTGTTTTTGCCACATCCTGTAAAAGCCATCATCATAATTAGACCTAAGATTAACAACTTTTTTTTCATATGTAAACCTCCTCAGTATTTTTATATACAACATTACTATACCATACTGATATATTTTTACATTCTTATACTTTTTTATAAAATTTATAAAATACATTGTTCGTTTAATAAAGTTTTTTATGCTTACCCTACTACAAAGTTAAAAATTTTTATTTACTAAACCACCTTTTTATCACATTCTATGTAACAACTTACCTCAAGACGCAGTCGCTTTCTTCAAATCGCTCTGCTCTTTGGAAAGCTTTGTGTTTTCTAGTTCTATCAAAATCTACGATTTTGTTTATAGAACTGATGCAACCTGTTTTCCAAATCTCGATTTGGTTTTAACA
This sequence comes from Miniphocaeibacter massiliensis, assembly GCF_900232905.1. GTDB lineage: Bacteria > Bacillota > Clostridia > Tissierellales > Peptoniphilaceae > Miniphocaeibacter > Miniphocaeibacter massiliensis. Next base: position 68,010 of record NZ_OCTQ01000006.1, on the reverse strand, counting down.
GTCTGCTGTCCTACCACGAAATCATAGATTTCTGTTAGATCATAAAAAAAGCAACTACCTTTTGGTAACTGCTTTGTAATAACTATTCTTTTTTTGTTTTATCTTCTTTATCTGGATTATTTCTAAGATATTCTTCAAAATTGTCTTCTATAACTTTTTCGTCTTTGACAATCATTAATGGAGTATTTTCTTCTCCTTTATAGTAAAGTTTTATTGTAAAGCCCTTTGAAATTTCTCCTACAAAAGCCTTGCTAATATTATTAATTGAGTTTCTTAGTACTTCTACATTAAGCTTTGTTTTTTGACTTAAAATCTCAATATTTATAGTTCTATCTTCTTTTACTAATTCTGCTGAAAATAAAGTATTTGGATCTTTGTTGAATCCTTCTAAAAATTCATTAATATCTTTTTCTTCTTCACTAGTTATTTCATTAACGCCTGAAGGATTTTCAGTTTCTTTGTCTTTTTTATCTCCACAAGCTGTAAATGCCATAACCATTATTAACCCTAAAATCAAAAATTTCTTTTTCATTAGTTATCCCCCTACGATTATATATAGTATTAATATACCACATTAATGTAATTTTTTATATTTACATACCTTCAAATAAATAAAAATCTTTGATTTTAATAGTCTATTTCATAAAATGGATTAGGTCATAACTTAAGATATACCCTTGATACATTCTATGTAATAACTCACCACAAGACGCAGTCGCTTTCTTCAAATCGCTTTGCTCTTTGGAAAGCTTTGTGTTTTCTAGTTCTATCAAAATCTACGATTTTGTTTATAGAACTGATGCAACCTGTTTTCCAAATCTTGATTTGGTTTTAACAGTCTGCTGACCTACCACGAAATCATAGATTTCTGTTAGGTCATAAAAAAAGCAACTACCTTTTGGTAATTGCTTAATCTATTATTTTAAATTATCTACTACAATTTCTCCATCTTTAATTGCTATAAATGGATTATCTCTTTTATTATCCTGTACTATTTGTACAGTAAATCCCTTACCTACTAGAGTAGACAAAGTTTTAGACATACTTTCAGCAGAAGTTTTTGCCGCACCTTTATCTGCTATATAATAATTATTTGCAAAAACAATTGATAATGTTTTAGTATCCTTATCAAGTTCTGTTTTTAGACCTTTTTGAGAATTTTTTTCGGAATTTAAGATAGTTAGATAATTTTCCATTATTTTATCTTCTCTTGCAGTTAACTGTCCAGCAACTTTGTCTGGTTCCTTAAATTCTCCAATTTTATTTTTTATCTCAATTTTATCTGTAATTTCATATTCTTTGTTAAGCTTAGTAAATTTTTCTAACAATTTATCTAAATTTTCATTTATAGACTTAATTTTTTTATTATATTCAGGTTTCATTGCTTCTGAATTTACTGTTTGATATATTTCTTTTGCATCCAACCTTGCTGTAGAAATGTCATCTACAACCGTTTTAAAATCACTTTTAATTTCCTTAAGCTGTTTTTTCTGTTCATCCTCAAAAGATTCTAAATCTTTAATTTTATTGACATTTTCTTCAATCTTTTTTAAGTCTGTCGAAAATTCATCAGTATCTAATAATGTTATGCTGTCTGCTGAATTTCTAAGCTCTTCTACTTTTGCTATGTAATCGCCTAATGATTTATCTAATTTTTCAACATTTTCTTTTATAGGTGTGTAAATCTCTTTCTTATAACCTTCTATATCCTTTCCACACGCAGTTAAAACGAACATCATAATTAACCCTAAAAACAACAACTTCTTTTTCATATATTAACCTCCCAATAATTACTCTATTATATCACTATATCATATAAAATAAATATTTACATTATATATTTTATCGCTTGGTTAACAATTCTGCAATAAAAAAGCTACTATAAATAGTAGCTTTTAAAATTTATTTAGTTACTGGACATTCAAAAGTAGCTTTATGTTGTGTAGAATTAACATCATATATTTCAAATATTACTTTTACAGTATCACTAGCATTGTTTATACCAAAAGCCTCTTCTGCATCTACTGTCTTTGCTCCAACTGGAGTTGGCTTAGGGTATACACTAATATTAGCTGGGTATATTTCACCCATCTCACCTTTACCGTCTATAACTCCACTAGGTGTAATAAACAAATCTTGAATATCACTTTCGTACCCTAAATTTTCATATGTGTACTTAACTATTACAACTTCTTCAGGTTTTTTATCAGAATATTCATTTCTTTCTTTTGTAACTGTAACTGAATCAACTGTTACTTTCCACTGACCTTCAACCTCCCAAGTTTCTCCTGCTTTAAGTTCTTTTTTTGAAGTTTTTTTACCATCTTCCTTCTTGTTTTCAGCAACTTTAGTAGGATCTTCATCTTTGGACTTATTGTCGCCACATGCTGTAAAAGCCATAACCATAATTAATCCTAAAATCAATAATTTCTTCTTCATGTATTAACCTCCAATAATTGTTATATATCACTACTATACCATATCTTTTCTATATTTACATGAAACAAAATATATGCCATAGTCCTTACTACTTACCTTCTTTATATTTATGGCTAAATACTTTCAAGAATATTTCTTCCACTTCCTTAGGTTCTAAATCGTATTTCTTACCAACTTTTTCTTGAGCATCATTTGAAATCTTTTCAAGTATATTAGCCGTTTCATCTGAAGAACTCTCGCTATAACCTTTATCTATATACTCATTTTTTGCATTTTCTAAAATTTCTGAATAATACTCTGCAACTTCAACTTCATCTTCGGTAGGAACATCTCCCTTGCTTCTTTTTACCTTGTCACCACATCCGCTAAAAACAACTGCTATTATAGTAGTAAGTAATAATATTCTAAAAACTTTTTTCATAAAACTCTCCCTTACATAATATCCATAATCATAAAACAATTAAAACTCTTTTTACTAAAAAAGCTACTCAAAAGTAGCTTAATATCAAATTAAATTTACTGTTTTCTATAAATTACTCTAATCCAAGTTGTGTCTTAATAGCAACAACTCCATCATTAAAGGAAATTCTTATATTAGTATTATCTTCACCATAATACACATAAGCAGAAGTAGTAAAATTATTTAAATAATCTTCAGAAGTTAAAACTCCATCACCTAAAATATCTTTAACTTCATCAACAGACATACCTTCTTTAACTTGTTCAAACATCTTTAAACTAAGGTGGTTACTGGCATTTACAAAACTAGTAATTAAATCAGATTGATTCTTCCCACACAATTTATCATCTCTAAAAGTAACTTGAACCTTTCCATAGTACTCATAAATAGTAGAGCGTTTTGATTTAAGTGTTTCCTTGCCTTTTTCACCAAGAATAGAATCAACCTCTTCTTTTTTCATGTCTTTTTTCAAATAAAGAAACTTACTACATATATCATGATATTTTTCTCTCTCTTTAATATCTTCCAAACTCTCAGTACTATCTACTACACTAGATTCACTAGTTTTAGTTTCTTTTACCCCTAAAGTTTCTTTTATATTATCATTGTCATCTTTGCCTTTACAAGCTGTAACGACAAACACCATAGACATTGTCATTGCCAAAATTAACAGATACTTCTTCAAAAGAATACCTCCAACCATATTAATCAAACTATACTTCATATTGTATAATACTTTAGCAAAAAAATATACTCTATTAATGAGTCTACTTCAATATGTCCTGTACAATTTTGCCATCTTTTGCAAGAATCAAAGGATTATCTTTTTTGTTCTTATAAACAAGTTTTACAAAATACCCCTCTCCAACATAATTAAAAATATCATTTGTAGAAACAGTTACAGCTTGTCTTAACATCTCACTATCGACATTCTTACCTTCTTCAACAACAATAAAAAACGTATTAGAGTTCTCGTCATACTCAGTCTTAACAAAATCTATACTAGTTGAATTAGCTCCCTCAACATACTGCTTAAGAAAAGTATTAGCATCAGATTTTTTAGAAGGATTGTTTTTTAAATACTCCTCTAAATTATCCTCTACTATCTCTCCATCTTTAGCCACAACTAAATTACTATTAGAATCGTCTAAATAATACATTCTTATAGTAAAACCTTCACCAACAGCACCTTTGAAAAATTCACTAATACTCTTAATTCCATTTCTTACATCATCAGGGTTTTCTATAGCAGCAACACGCTGTATAACAACTTCAACAACCTTGTTCTTTTCATCTAACTTTGTCTTAATTAAACCATTAGAAGAAGAACTGTACTCGCTTAAATACTCCTTAGCAACCTTTAGCTGATTTTCTGAAATTTCACTTTCCTTATTTAATACTTGTTCAGTACTTTTTGAAGTTTCTGAAGGCTCACTACTATCTTTACCGCTACTACAAGCAGTTAAACTCATTATTAAAATTAAACCTAAGGTTAAAAATTTTCTATTCAAAAATAACCCCTCCTGTATAATAAATACTATTATATCAGAAAAGGCAAATATAATTTCTATAAAATTGTATAAAAAAAGCTACCTTAATTGGTAGCTTAAAATTTAATTTATTGTATAAATTTTTTCAAACTTATCTCCTTCTGACCACAAATCAATAATCTTCACATCAGAAGTATCATCAGATAATTTATATCCTACAATAAGGTCTATCTCCGCTCCTGGTTTAATTTTTTTAGAAAGAATATCTGAAGCACTTACTCCGTAAGAACTAGGTAAACTTCCGCTAGCATCTTGCAAATTAACAACAGTAGAACCATCATCTTGAACAACATTTAAGTCAGTAATAAAAGAAATCCAAGGATTCATGGCTTCATTACTTTTATTTTTATATGTCATCTTCAATACCACTATCTTATCTCCAGTATATTTTTCTCTAGAAATTTCTGCACCTTCAAATTTATAATAAGAATCATCTGTTTCATAAGAATTTGGCTTATATCTATCTTTGTGTTCTTTAAAGAAGTCTTCTGTATTATCTTTTTCAATTTTACCGTTTTTTCCAGATACTATAATAGAATCTTTTAAATCTTCATAATAAACGGTAACTTCAAAATCTTCCCCTATCTTCTCTGAAATGTGATTACTATATGTTTCAACATTCTCTCTAAGAGAATCCAAGTTAATTATTTGGGTAGTTTCTGGAATAATCATATCAAAAGTTCCTTTTTCTTCGTCAAACTTAAACTTAAAAATTCCATCTGCATCCTTCTCTAATTTTTCAGCATACTCGTTTAATTTCTTTTTTTCTTCATCCGTAGCTTTCTTACCACCACAAGCAGTAAGTGCCATCATCATTATTAATCCTAAAATCAATAATTTCTTCTTCATATGTAAACCTCCTCGATATTTTTTCTACAATTATAATATAACATATCAGGAAAATATTTTCATCTTTAGAATTCACATATATATTCAATAATAATTTTCATAAAAAAAGCTACCCTTTAAGGTAGCTATTCCATAAAATTACTAACATCTATAACTTTTCCATCTCCATAAATAACATGGCCATAGTAAAGTTTATCTTCAGTTTTAGAACCGTCATTACTATAATAGTCATAACCACTACTAATATGATGTGAACTATCCTTTAACTCACTATCTCTGTAAGAATCCTGAATAACTAGAACTCCTTCACCTAAAATACCTTCAACTTCTTCTTTGGTCATTCCAATCTCTACTTTGTCAAACTTTTCTTTCGAAATATCATTTTTAGGATACTGGTGAAAACCATCTTGTGATTTATAGAATAATTTTCCATTTGCATCAAAACAAACCGTAATACTCCATTTGTAATTTCTACCTTCTCCCTCTCTTCCCAATATTTCATCAACTTCGTCTTTAGACATTCCCTCTTTTAAATCATCAAATTTTTTAGAAAAAATATCCTCTCCTTGAATTTGATTGTAAAGTTTGTTCTTTTCAAAGAGTTTGTCGTACTTAAATCCTACATCTATATTCCATTCATAAGTAAAATAAACTGTATCTTCATCATAACCATATTCTTCTGGTTTTACACCCAAAATTTTATCAACATCTTCTTTGCTCATTTCATCTATTTTCAGCTCCAAAAACTTTGCATAAAGTTCGTCGTTTTTTGCAGCAGTATACTCTCTTTTGTAACTTTCCAAAGATTCAGTCCTAGACTCTGTACTATTAGATGTACCTTGTTTTTTAGCATCTTTATTACAAAAAGAAAGCACAAATACCATCATAAATATTAAAAATAACAATCTTTTCTTCATAAAAACTCCCTTAATAAAATAATTTCTCAATATTACCTACAGAATAAGAAAATGTAATAACCATTATAATAATTAGTAATGGAATAATAATAAAAGTCAAAAATAAAATATCACTTAAAACTTTACATTTAGGTATAATTGAATCCCTCTTCTTACCAGCATAAAAATACAATAAATTCTCTTTGTTATTATAAAATTTTACAGCACCTCTTCTAGTCTTAAAAGAAATTTTGTCAACTTTGTCGATTCCTTCTCTCTTTACATAAGCGTAATGTTGCCTTCCATATCTCAAACTACCTTTACTTTCCAAGCCAACAACCTTACACTCTACTAAATTATCCTTCCTTATTATATAGATATATTTGCAAATAGTATAAATAGTTAACATAGTTGCTACTGTAAAAAGAAAAAACGGAACATACAAATAAGAAAACACAACAATAATTAGCACTAAAATCTTCTTAAATAATTTCGTTAAAAACCCCTTATATATATCCATAAAATACCTCTGCTTAAATTAAAATATAACCTTCAACAGCTTATTCTAACATAAAAATAATTTATTAACCTCATCGCTGCACCTAATTATACTATTATTTAAAAGTATTTTTTCATAAATCATATTAAATTCTAAAACAACCTTTAACTTATATCTAAAAAAGGTCGGAAAATAAATCCAACCCTTCTTTAAAACATATTAATAATACCAAACTTGTTTAGACCTATAGTCGCTAAAACACAAATGTTTCCAAGTACCGAAACCATAATAATAGCAAACCTAAAAGTCCAAATCTTATATCCCTTATATCCATTTACTTCTCGCCTACCCTTGTAGCCAAAAGCTGCAAAAATAGTTAAAATAGTTAACACAACTTGAGCAATAAGAGTTAAGAAAACAGCACTCTCTGACAAATTCCAGTTTGCATTAATGTAAAAATTACCAAGACTTAAAAGTCCAGTTAAAATCGCTAAAAAAACCATGCTTCCTCCTAAACTTTACTTCCTAGTAATTATATCCAAATACCTTTTTAAAATAAATACTATTTTACAGTCTTAACTATTTTTTAACCTTTTCTTTTTTAATATCCTTAGAATTATCCACTGCCTTTTCCTCTTTTACTTCCTTATTAATAGGCTCTTCTTTAGCCTTTACCTCTACATTTTCTACTTCTTCACCTTCATTTTTCACTTCTTCGACAACAAGTTCTTCCTCTTCACCGTTTTTCTCAAACTCCAACTTGTCCAACTCGTCCTTAACATCATCAACCCAAGAAAGTAGAGAAATTAAAGTAGACTTAGAAAGCTCACCACCAGAATCAACAAAAGACTTAACCTCACTCCAGTAGTCCTTAGGAACATTCTCCGTAAACTCAATCTGTAAATCCTTAGGGTCAACAAAAAACTCACTCACCTTAGACTTAACAGCATTAATAAGACCATACCTCTTTTTAATAGCCTTCTTGTAATAACTCTCCTTAGTAGACCTTAACTGCTCAACACCCCAAAGCTTGTACTTTTGAGCCTCACCACTTGCCACCTGAGAAAAGCTCTCGTCGTCCAAAGAAGGAGTTAAAGTGTACTTGTGAATATCCGTTTCAAGCCTTTTCTTGTAAGCTTCCGTTCCAGCAACATCATACTGTTTGTAAATATAATTAGCGTCAATCTTGTTACCGCCACCGCCAACAGAAACACCACTCTTTAAAATTAACATATTAGCGTCCTTGTCATACTTAAGACCAGTACTGTCCAAGTCCCCACTAATAACAAGAAGAGCCTCATTAAAATCAGTCATATAATTAGCAGTATCAGCCTGTGCAAAATCATACAAATCAATTAAAGTTAAAACTTCCTCAAAGTCCCCAGTCCTAGTTTCATTATTAAACCAGTCGATAATTTGAATCTCTTCCCTAATATTTTCCTGAGTCTTTTCCTCGTCAATAAAAACCTCAACATTATCAGTCGTAGTTTCCTTACAATAGTAAACCGCGTCCTTAGTGTAAAGTTCAATATTAATAATTTCCTTTTCGTCCTTAACATACCTAGGACAACGAACCGCCATAATAGGACGTCTTTCAACAGTATTGTCATAAATCATAAAAGTTTCAAAAACAGAAGACTTAGAAATTTTGTCCTCGTCATCTTCATTTCTATAATGCAGTTCAAAAGCCCTGCCATACACAGAACAGTCGTACCCTAAAGAAGAATTTAACTCGTCAATATTATTAACCTCAGAAACCTCCTTTAAAACATCAGCCTCTTCATCGTTAATATTACCGTCTTTCTCCTCATCCTCCAAAGAGCCAACCTTCTTGTTAGTAACCTTAACAGGAATACCAAACAAATAACCAGTGTTAATCTTAGAAATATAACCACCAAAATTGTGAGCAACCCTATAATCTGCCCTTTCCCTGTTCTTTCTCGAAAGCCTGTGCATAATACCGTAATTCTTACCATTAGCATAACTTTCCAAAATCTTTAACCTTGGAACCTCAACATTTAAAAACCTCTCAACAAACGTTTCAATATCCTTAGTATTACTTAACAAATCCTCAACATTAGAATATAAAAAAAGCTCGTTACTACCCTCAGGAATATACACATTAGTAAACAAGCTCTTTGGAATATTCATATTTCTTTCCCATTCATTCACTTTATACAAAACTTCACCCTCTATCCAAAAATATTTCTTAACTTAATCTCATTGCCTAAACCGTCCGAAGTAGGTAAAAGCCTACCAATAAAATCCTCAAAAGAATACTCAAAAGCATCCAGAGTATCAATATCAGAAGAAAAATCGTCCAGCCTAGAATCCTCCAATCTTTTAGGATCCCAACTCGCCATACACAAAGCCTCCACCAAACTGTCCGACCCCTTAACAACAAAAAATCTACCTTGAGCAATTAAAGAATTAACCGCCCTAATCCTACCAATAACACTAGACTTTCTCGCAAGTTCAACAACAAGCCTAAACCCCTCACGAGCCAAAGCGTTATTCATTCCCCTAATCAAAACAGACTCAACATTATCAGCCTTAATAGAAGAAATAAACCCATAACAATTTAAAATCTTTCTAACAAAATCAATAAAATCCCTGTTTAAATCCTCAGGAGAACCAGGTTCAACACGAACACTGTCAAGAACAACCAAATTCCTAAACCCCTTGGTAATGCCAGACGCAACAAAAGCGTGTTTCGACTTGTCCCCGCCAAAATCCACGCCAATATTAATAGACATTAAATTGTTACATTCACTAACTGTAAAATCGTCAGGACTATCAGCAAAAGACCTGTAAATAAGACCTTCAGCAATAACCCTTAAACCTAAAATATCCCTTTTATACCAAATACTATTAGAATCATACTCCGACTCAATCTCCAAAACCCGCTCTGGAGTCAAAGTGTTGTTATCCCTAATAGTAAAATGTTCATAATTAATACCACTAGGAAACTCCCCACGTTTCTGTAAATCCAAAAACCTGTCAATATAGTCCTCATAAATCCAGTGCTTAGGATGGTCAGGGTTTAAATCCCAAAAAAACCTTCTCTCCTTAGACACCAAAGTACGAGCAATCATCTCCTTAATAGAATCCTTGTGGTGTAAATTCACTTCCGTAGAAATAACCTTCTCGTAAGTATTTCCCCTAATACGCTTGTAACTGTCAGCCTTAGCACCACCAGCAAAAACCACAATCTTTTCCTTGAAACCAGTAGAAGCCCCCTTAATAATAAGAGCCTCGTTGTTCTTGTACTTGCTCCAGTTACATTGTCCACGAAAAATACTCTCCAAACCAAAACCGTTACAATCACCAATATTTAACTTGGCATTACCCACAGTAGAACCAGTAGCAAGGTGAATACGCTGACTTGACCGCATAATATCATTAGCAAAAGCAAAAACATTGTCAACAGTCTTACCCGCCCTAACAGCACCCTCAGCAATATTGTAAGTATTTCCCCTGCAATTTCTTATGTAATTTTTGTGCTTGTCAGAAAAAATAAAATCCAACGTCTTACGCTTCTTAATATTATGCATTCATATCACCTCACTTTTATAATTCACAGCTTCGTTAACCAAATCAAAGATTTGGACTTCGCTGTATCTGACCTACATCGCCTTGCAAAATATTCAAGTCGTGTTAGGTCATTAAAAAAACAACCTACCATTGTAGGTTGTTTTATCCAATAATAATAGATAGTATATAAGTTGTTATTAGTACCATAATTAAACTAAATATTGAAAAATCCAATATCTTTTTAAGTCTATTTTCTTCTATATCTCCATGAATTTTTCTCATTATGCTATATATAGTATATACACTAATTATTAATATAATATTAGTAGCAGCCATTACACCTATAACATTATAAATAGTTTCAAATTTTTCATATGATCCTGCAAATATTGATGCATTAACTGAGATTATTGTAAATGCTGTAAATATTAAGGTTGTTACACCTATAACATCTATACTATGTTTCTCCAAATTTTTTTCTATTTTTTTGTATTTATTCTCTATTTCTGATTGAGCTATCTTATTTTTACTAATAGTTTCTTTCAGTTTATTTTCTGCCATTATTAACTTTTTTTCATACTCACGAAATTCTTTATCTGTTCTTTCTTTCCTTGTTTTTTCTAATATTAAATGATCATATAACTTATTTAATGCTTGTAGTTTCTGTTCATTCTTATCCTTTATTTCTCCTAACCATTCTATTAAATATTCTACACTCTCACTTTTAGCTTCATAAACAAAATCAGATATCTCTGAGTAATAATGTTTATACTTAATTTTATCTATACCCCAATAAAATAAAATTATCTCTCTTTTACATTGATTTTTATACTCTTCGTCTTCTCTAAATTCATCGCTATCTGTAAGTTTTAATTTCTCACCAATTCCTTCTTTATATATTAATACTCCCATAGCGATATTTCATCCTTAAAATATTCTCTTATTTTACATTTTTCAATAATATCACTTCTTTTAGTACTTTCCCAAGGAGCTTCATTATGAGTTTTTTCTACTAAGTCAAATGCTGTAAAATCTTTATATCTATTGTATATTTCTCTAATTATTTTTCCATCTTCTTTACATATAATATCTTCTGGATTAAAATTAATATAATCAAAACTTTCTATATCAAATTTCTCTTCTACTCTTTTTTTTATATCTTTATTTATATTTATTTTATATTCATCATAAGCTTCTTTTACAACTGGACCATAATCCCATGCAAGTATATCTTCTTTAAAAGCAGGTTGGTCTTTTTCTTTATAAAATTCTCCTTGAATATAATATAGTAATTTTTGTAGTTTCAAATTAGATATAGGATTTCCTTCATCAATAGCATAATTTATTAAATATGCTGCAATATCTAATACATTATATATTTTCATTTTAAAACCTCCCTCTCTTTTGATTTAAAAGTATCTATAGTATATACGAACTAAAGTTCTTATGCAATAGTTTATAAATTTATTTGTAACTTCAAGATATTAATTTTGTTATTCCCATTTCAAAATTAATATCTTCTATCTTCCAAAATAAAAAAACAACCCTTTCGAGTTGTCTAATCTATTTTTCTTCTGTTCTTTTAAACACATTTAAAGACAGTCCTATATCTCCTTTAAGGTCTCCAGCTCCCATAACCAACATAGTTTTTTCATCAACAAATAAGTAAATCCCTTGAATATTGTGTCTAAAATCTTTACTTGGTTTACCGTCTGCATCAGTAAAATATTCTTCCATTCCCTTAGCCATACCTAAAGTATTTATAATGTAGTAACAGTTGTCTAAATTTTCAACCTCATAACCAAAATGTTTTATATAATTTTTTATTTCTTCTTCAGTAATAAACTTGTCATATTTAAGGTTGTACTCGTCTAAATAACTTTCTAAGTCGTTAAAAGCAACAGTTGGTCCTGAAATTTTTTGAATATTATTATTTTTAACACTAATTTTTTTACCGTACAAAGCCAAAGACAGTTTATAATGAATTTTCACCGTATCATCATCTACATTTCCAGCCTCTAAAACTTTTCCATCTTCTATAGTTACAAGAGAATCTTTGTCCTCAAGGTTCCAATAAATATACGTCTTTTCTCTTTCCCAAGTACCATTAATGTCAATCTTCTTGTCCTCTTCTTTCTTACTTGCACAACCAGTAAAAAACACTAATAGTAGAAGTAAAAAAACTAATAATCTCTTTTTCATAAAATCTCCTAAAAAATATAAATATATTTAGTATATTATACACAATATGATAAATTATATCATATTCATACCTGCATCCAAAGACTACAAGCATATGCTACAATATCATTAGGTGATGACATGAATCTTAAAACTATACTTAAAAATCCAATAATCAAATTTTCTTTAGGCTATTTATTATTTAATTTTATAATAATAGGCTTAATAATATTGTCTGATAATCTCTATCCACCAGATAAAACCTCTGAATTTCCATTTCCAAATAATTTTGTTTTTTTTATGAGCTTATTATATATTTTTGGTATTTTTGATATCGTTTTTTATTCTATTTTTATTAATAAAAAACTTGTAAATTACAAAAAATCTACACTTAAATTTATAATTATTTTTCTAACTATACAAACTCATATATTATTTTTTCTTATCTATACTAAAACTGAACAACCTTGGCTCCTTTTCAATTCTTTCATTTTTTCAATTCCATATTATTTAGAATTTTTAATAATCTATTTTATCAAAAAAAGAAGCTACCTAAAAAGATAACTTCTTTTTTACTTCCAAAACACACCTGTGTTACAATATCATTAGGTGATGACATGAATCTTAAAACTATACTTAAAAATCCAGTAATAAAATTTTCTTTAAGCTATTTATTATTTAATTTTATATTCCTTGGTGGAATATACTTACTAAAAATAATACTTATCCCCGAAGATGCACAAGGTATAGATTTACTTGGTCCAGATTTTTTATTCATTATATCTATACTATATAGTTTAGGTTTTTTTAACATAATTTTCTTTTTTGCTTTTATTAATAAAATTTTTATAAATTATGATAAGACTATTTTAAAATTTATAATTGTTTTTTTAGCTATATATTTGCATTCATATTTTCATTTTATCAATAGTATGAATAAAACAGCTATAATTTTAAAACATTCATTTTTATTATCTTTGTTTTACTATGCTGAATTTCTAATAGTCTATTTTAGAAAAAAATAAACTACCTAAAAAGGTAACTTATTTTCTACTCCTAAAACACACCTGTGTTACAATATCATTAGGTGATAACATGAATCTTAAAACTATGCTTAAAAATCCAGTAGTCAAATTTTCTTTAGGCTATTTATTATTTAATTTTATAATAATAGGCTCAATAATATTGTCTGATAATCTCTATCCACCAGATGAAACTGCTGAATTTCCATTTCCAAATAATTTTGTTTTTTTTATGAGCTTATTATATATTTTTGGTATTTTTGATATTGTTTTTTATTCTATTTTTATTAATAAAAAACTTGTAAATTACAAAAAATCTACACTTAAATTTATAATTATTTTTCTAACTATACAAACTCATATATTATTTTTTCTTATCTATACTAAAACTGAACAACCTTGGCTCCTTTTCAATTCTTTCATTTTTTCAATTCCATATTATTTAGAATTTTTAATAATCTATTTTATAAAAAAAAGAAGCTACCTAAAAAGATAACTTCTTTTGTATTATATTGCTTTTATATATAAATAATTTGCAAATGCATTACAAGCAGCTATCTGTTCTTCTTCTGTTGAATCTCCTGCTAATTCTAATAATCCAAATTTGTAAATTCCTTCTAAAAACCCTGTCATCTTTACCAGAATATCTTCATCTAATTTATTAATGTTGGAAAAATCCAATCCGTCATATTTATACTGTGAATATCTCTTAGATTCACTTACAGTATTATAGTATTCTCTCATTACACTGCTTAAAGTATGTGCACTATTTTTTCCATCCAAAAGTTTAGAAAGTGCTATAGCATCGCCATCATCACACAGGTCAGTATAATTACATCGAATTTTTAATTCAAAATTTGCTCCATTTTTTTCAAAATATGGTGACAATTTACTCGGATGTGCTCCTATTAAAGAATTAGCCACTCTTTGCAAATCTAAATTAGGATATTTTTTCATATAATTGTGAACATCGCTCATTCCCGTTGCCAAGTCACCGCCCCAGCCAGTCCAAAAATCTGGTGCTGGACTTGCTATACTGTAGGCTAATGTAGTTAAAGCTAAATGTGCAACGTCATTTAATCCACCAATATTATCTTTTACATCGTTTCTTTTGGCTCCAATAAAAGGCTCTAATTTATTTACTAATTCTTTCTTTCTGTCGTTCATAAAAGAATCAAATATAATATCGAAAGGTTCTACAGATAATTCAAATTTAACATCTTTAAGATAATCTTTACTTAAATAATTTAATACTCCTAATTTAATATCTTTTGGAGGAAATTCCTTAGCAACATGATGCTCCAAATAATCTCCCTCTTTATATTCTTTATAAGCTAATTCTAACTCTTCTATAAGTGAAATAGCATCAAATATAGTTTTTGAAACTCCACTAGTATCTGGTTTAGGTGGAATTTCATAATTTATGTCATATTTTCCCACTGTATCACAAGCTGGAATTCTACCACTGTATGCAACCTTGTCTAAATCCCACTTTCCACCGTATCCTTTTATCTCGTGGAACTGGTCGTAGTTCCAGTTGTTTGGTATAGGAAAACCTAAGTTTCCACTAAAACCTGTTGACATGTCTGACACAAAACTAGAAACTGAAAGTCCTTCCTTTGCAACCCTCGTACAAACATTTCTCGAAGCGTAAATACCAACATTATAAGTATCAGAAATATAATCGTTTATTCCTCTAAAGTAAGGAATAATGTGAGAATCAACTTGAACGTCCATTATGTCCATATCGACAGCAAAGTAAATAGTCGTTTCAGGAATATCAAGTCTAACTGCTGCTTCTGTAGCTTTTATAGCATGTTCTTTTCCTTTTGCATAAGAAAAATCACTTAATTCTCTTGCACTTTCTTGGAAAATAGGAAAATACTTAAGCCCACCTTTTACTATTCTATTAAGTTCTCCATCTCTAATCTCTTTAAAAGAACCCCCTGTTAAATACCTTCCTACAATCTTGTATCCGTCAGCTTTTAACTTGCTTAGTAACTCGTCAGTAATTTCAAATCTTGTATCACAAGCATCTGCTTTTCTGTTAGGGTCACCCTTACTAATAAATAAAGACATCCAAGTAGTCTTATCTAGAATGCCTGTTTGAGGTAAACCATAATCTTTTTGAAAATCATTAATATTAATAGCTAAACTAGAAGACCAAGTACTACTTGGAGAAACATCATAACCGTTACAAATAAGTGCCGTTTGTGCCAGCCAAACCCACTCACTATAAGAAGATGCATTACTAGAAGAAATAGTTACAAGTTTACTAGTAGTCCCTGTACCAAAGTTTCCAGTAGCTTCACTAGGGCTAAAACCTTCAATCTTTTGTAACACCTTAATCAAAGCCTTGTTCATCTCTCTACCATACAAGCCGTCACATGGTATAATTCCAGTGTAATTCTTGTAATTTCTATTAATAGTCTGCTGTAAATCACGAATAGCAGGCTTTCCACCATATCTAGTCAAAAGAACAAACTGGTTCATAGAAAGCAAAGCTTCCATTATCTCCAAAGTAACAGTAGAATCACCAGAAAGACCCATGTCGCTTTTTAACTCTTTAATAGCATTACCAGTACCACTATAAAAATCCCCAGTTATATGAGAGCCCGTTGAATACCCCTTACACCACAATGCACCTTGAATAATAGAATAAACATTGTTAGTAGTTTTATCCGTTGAACTTTGTTCTTTAATGCCATTAGGATACTTTTCCTTAAACTTATTTTTAGTACCAGTCCCAAAATTAGCTGCAGTTTGTGCAATACCAAGCTCAATTTGAAGTGCTATAATAAGAGTGTTAATAGTGTTCCACCCAGTAAACCCATCTTCTGAAACCTTCTTGTACCTTGAATCTCCACCATATGTCTTGTTCAACCACTGTTGCGTTTCTAAAACCATTTCGTCCATTAAAATACCTCCTGCTTTTTTATACTAAAAAACCTCGTAGAACAATTTCTACAAGGCTTTAATATATCTTTTTTTATTAAATTCAAATAATATTTTCTAGTTATACAAATTCAATGAATAATTTTTAATATTCTTTATCTAAAATTACTTAAATTTACTATATACAACTTCTAATACTATCTTTATCAAAAAAAGATGCTTTCTGTTAATATAACTTATTTTTATTCTTCTTGTTCATCTTTAATTATCTTTATAATCTTATTCCCATAGTCAATTTCCAACGAACAATAATAGGTCGACATATCATAAATACGTACATAAGATTCTTCAATTATTCCATCAAATACCTCTTCTCTATCCAATGTAACTGCCTTTATTACAACTTTATTCCCATTAGAAAATACTTCTAGTTCAAATCCTTCTGAAATTAAGATCCATCCATTAAACATTTCTTTTTTGCTTGTTTTTTCCTTGCTCATAAAATCCTCCTATATGCTTATAGATTACTTATACCTGCAATAGCTAAAATCAAACAAAATCAACTCTCTTTTCCATAAATCGCTTCCTCAATCTCTGTCAAATCTTCAATCTCTTCAGCAACACCTTTAATCTTGTTAACTTCTGCCTTTTTCTTTTCAATCTCAACAACTAACTTTTCGTTTTCAAGTACATTCTTAGAAATTAGAAGTTCTTCCTCATAGTCAGAACACTGCCTGTCCTTCCAATTTCTAGGATTTCTGTTCTTTAGCCAAAAAATTTGAGCCGTTCTGTCAGGAGGAACGTGTTTTTTAACCCGTTTAGTTTCAACCATTTCCATCTCCCCAGTTTCAGAGTTTTTCTTAAGCTCCCTTGTAACCTCTTCATAGTCATACCCTAAAGCCTTTCTATACAAAGCACTTTCTACGTGTAAATCACAATACTCTTTTCCTTTTTTTAAAGCATTGTCTATCTTTTTGTACTTCTTTCTCCAGCTGTAAAGAGTATTTACAGCAATTCCAATCCTTTTAGCTATCTCTTCGTCAGTAAAACCACTTCTAGCCCAAGCCTCTAATAATATTAAATTGTCCTTTTCTAGCCACTCCTCGTACTTTCCCTGAGCCATTTAACCACCCGTTACACCAATACTTTCTATTTAAAATCATTTAAATTACCTCATTATTACTCTCGTAAAATCAATAAATTTTATACCATTCTAATAAAACTTTAAGTAATCTTTTACAATAAAAAAGCAGCTCCTTAAGCTGCTACAATAAAATCTATATTAAAAAATTACCCTCTAAATCAATATTTTCAATTAACCAATTTGCTATACCGTCATTCTCGTTAGAACCACAAATATAGTCAGCCACTTTCTTAACTTCATCCAAAGCATTTTCCATAGCAACACCAACACCGCAATTTTTCAACATGTCCAAATCATTTAAATCATCTCCAAAAGCAACAACCTCAGAAACATCAATATTCCAAAAATCAGCTAACTTAGAAATAGCTTTAAATTTAGTAGCTTCCTCATTCATAATTTGAGCAAGATTGTCCCTGCTTACAGTCATATAAAGCCCTTCTGGAATTAAACTCTCCAAAAACTTAACATCTTCATTACCAGAAACAACCATATACAACTTTTCAACATCTTCTTCTAAATTAGAAAAATCTACAATCTCGTAATTTTTAATATTACCCCACTCTTTATTCACATCAAAATCAGCAAAATGCTTGTCACCAGTAACAGCTGCAGTCTTAAGACCATAACTACTAGACTTTAAAAGAATATCTCTTGCTATGTCCATAGAAACACGCTTCTTGTAAACATAACTATCACCGTTAAAAGCTGCTGCCCCGTTCATAAGAACATAACCACTAAAATTGTAATCTGGCAACATAACCTTAACAGAACTACCCCTTGCAGTAGCATACGCAACCTTAAAACCATTACTTTGGTACTTACTTAAAGTCTTAAGCGTAAAATCAGAAATAGACTTGTCATCTCTAAATAAAGAACAATCTAAATCCATAACAATCATTTTTACCATAGCATAACCTCCAGTTATAACTATCATCTTATTAGCAATATTAATACTTCTCATATTAATTATACATAATATAAATAAAAAATGCACTTTTTTATAGTTCCTGAGCAAAACAATTATAACTAGTAAAATATTTTTTATTAATTTTCTAAACTTTTTCTAATTGTATTATCCCACAACTCATTTTCAAAAAGAAGTGTCCACACAAGACAGAAAGTGACAACATAATAATAAAACAAAAATAAACTATAAAATACCATTTATTTATTCTTAAGTATATTTTTATCTAGCATATACTTTTTTAAATATTTCCCAGTTAACGAACTTTTTGACTCTATAATATCACATGGTATTCCTTCAAAAATAACTTCTCCACCATCTTGACCAGCTCCTAATCCCATATCAATTACCCAGTCAGCTTTAGTAATTACATCCATACTATGTTCAATAACAATTACAGTATTTCCCTTATCCACTAAACAATCCAATACTTTCATTAACCGTTCTATATCAGAAATATGAAGTCCTGTAGTAGGCTCATCAATAACATATAAATTTCCTTTCATCTTTAACTCTGACGAAAGTTTTAACCTTTGCAACTCCCCACCAGATAAAGTATCTAAAGACTGTCCCAAAGTAATATATCCTATTCCCACTTCTTCTAATCTTCCTAATACATCTGAAATTCTAGTATCAACAAAAAACTTTCTCGCCTCTTCAACTGTCATTCTTAAAACTTCATCAATGTTTTTTCCACAATACTCATACTTTAAAACTTCATCTTTATACCTTTTTCCTTCACATGCATCACATTTAGTTGACACTGTATCCATAAAAGCAAGTTCAATATAAACTTTACCAAGTCCCTTGCAAACAGGACAAGCCCCTTCTGAATTGTAGCTAAACAATGATGATTTTACGTGGTTTTCTTTTGCAAACAACTTTCTAATATAATCAAAAATACCTGAAAAGGTAGCAATATTCGAACGTTTTGAAACATGTACTTCCTTTTGATTTATGTTAATACAATCTGGATATTGTCTTACTAACTCTTCATTTACAAGAGTGCTTTTACCAGACCCTGCCACTCCTGTAACCACAGTAAGAACACCCTTAGGAATTTTTACACTTACATTTTTTAAATTATGTAGTGTCGCATTCTTTACTTCAATATAACCTTTAGCTTTTCTAATAGAACTCTTAAAATGTACTTTATTGAAAAGATTTCTAGCTGTTAAAGTATTTGCTCCCTTTAACTCATCGTAACTTCCTTCAAAAACAACTTCCCCACCTCTTGTTCCCGCAAAAGGTCCCATGTCCACAACATGGTCAGCAATTTTTATAATATCTGGGTCATGCTCCACAATAAATACAGTATTTCCCTTATCCCTTAACAATTTTAGTAAATTATTAATCTTGTCAATATTATATGGGTGTAGACCAATACTTGGCTCGTCAAAAATATACAACACATCAGAAAGACTACTTCCCAGTTGCTTTACAATCTTAATTCTCTGAGATTCTCCTCCTGAAAGCGTTACAGTTTCCCTGTCAAGACTTAAATATCCCAAACCAACAGAAATCATCTGCTCCAAGCTTTGTTTAATTGTATCAATCACCGTTTTTAAAGTAGGACTGTGAATCGAACACATAAACTTAAATAATTCATCTATCTGCATAGCTGTACAATCAGAAATATCCTTTCCTTCAACCTTACAAGACAAAATAAGATTATTTAATCTCTTCCCCTCACATACTGGACAAACACCTTTTGTAACTATTTTACTAATCTCTTTTCTATAATTCTTCCCCTCTCTGCTTTCTTCTCTCAAAAAACTTCTTTCAATCCTTGGAATTATCCCCTCATACACACCACTTTTAGGATAACTTGGTGCTTGATTTTTTAACTTATAATTATTTTCATACAATAACAAATCCAACTCTTCCTTGCTAAAATCCCTTAACTTCTTACTATTATCAAATAATCCAGAATCAATGTAGCGAGAAATACGCCAACTATTCACCCCAAAACCAGGAAATAAAATAGCCCCCTCATTTAAAGACTTGTCTTTATCTATCAAAGCATCGACATCTATAGTCTTTACTTTTCCAATTCCACCGCATCTTTCACACATCCCCTTTGGATTATTAAAAGAAAATACATCTGAATATCCAACAAACGGATTTCCCATTCGAGAATACAACAAACGTAACATAGAATAAATATCAGTTATAGTACCTACCGTTGAACGTGCATTTCCTCCCATACGCTTTTGATTAATAACAAAAGAAACAGGCAAACTCTCAATTTTATCTACATCAGGCTCCCCATAATAAGGCAATCTGTTTCTTATATAACTACTGTAAGTTTCATTTAGTTGACGTTGAGACTCTGCTCCAATAGTATCAAAAACAAGAGAAGACTTTCCAGAACCAGACACCCCCGTAAACACCGTAATCTTCTTTTTTGGAATCCTAACAGTAACATTTTTCAAATTTTTCTCCCTAGCTCCAGAAATCAAAATATAATCTTGACCCATATAACCCTCCTTGTAAAAATAATAAATAAATTGTATCATTTAAATATGACAATAAATGACATATATAGAAAGAAAGACCTATCATGAAAAAATCACAAAGACTAGTAGAATTACAACGATATATAAACACAAAAAAAGAATTTACAGCCCAAGAAATTGCCAACGAATTTAATATTTCCATAAGAACAGTACACAGAGATATGCTTGAACTAGCAGACTTAGGAGTATATTATTATACAAAAAAAGGTTGCAACGGCGGGTACCGCTTGCTATCCACAAAACTACTACCTCCAGTTAACCTAACCGAAAAAGAATCCCTTGCTGTTTTCTTTGCCAGTCACTCACTAACATACTACACATCACTTCCTTTCGACATAGACTTAAAATCCGTCATGAGAAAACTATACGAAAACTTGCCAGAAGATAGCAAAAAAACTGTCGACAAAATGAAAACCATACTATTTTTTAAAAATAAAAAACGAGACGTAAAAAATGACCACCTCTCAAAAATACTAGACTACTGTGGAACAAATAACATCTTTGAACTACAATACAATTCCATCTCAGAAGTAAAAAAATATAAAATAGTCTTCATTTGCCTGTATAGTGAAAATGGATTTTGGTATGTTCCCTCTTTAGACCTAAAAGAAAATAAAATCAAACACTACAGAGTTGACAGAATACTCCAAATAGCAGAAACAAACCAAAAATATGAGAATATAGACAAATTAGTAGAAAAAAGCTTTGACTTTACTAACTTTGAAAATCCCATTAAACTTTATGTACAACTAACTAAATTGGGAATTCGAGCATGCAAAGATAACCCTTACCTTAACTCAAATATTAAAATAGACAAAAACGGCGAAAGTGGATTTCTAACTGAAATAATAGATAAAAAAGACATAAAATTTTTTGGAGATTTTTTCATACAACTATCTAAAAATGCTATTGTTGTAGAACCACTAGAAATGAAAAGCTATATCTATGAAAAAGCCCTAGAACTTAAAAACATATATGAAAACCATAAATAAAAATTAGAGGGAGTCAATTTCCTCCCTCTACAAATCTTGACATCAAGCTATCACCTTCTAAAAATACTCCTTATTCGCTTACTTACAACCTTGAAATTAATAAAAATTTGACTGCTCTTGGTGGTTACACTCTCTATACCTGTTTACATAATATAAATTTCAGTATACAATTCTCCATTAATAATATCTTTCAAATAAATACCATCTATGTTTAGCTCATCTACAAATTTTAATAACCTATCCCTATCTTCAAAATCACATATTACTACTTCAATACTTACAGACGATGTTACTATAAAATGCCATACAGAACCATCTACACTATTTTCATTAGGTCCATTAACTATCCCAAACTTAGCTCCATTAAATTCAAAATCCATTTCATGACCTATTACTAAATCTTCCTTAAAATTATCAAACGTATAATCAGACATATACTCATCTCCTTCCTTAATAATTGTCATAATCAATCTAAATCTTGGTGGTTACACTATCTATACCTGTTTACATAATATACAATTCAGTATGCAGTTCTCCATTAATAATATCTTTCAAAGCGATTCCATCTATATATAATTCGTCTACAAATTTCAATAGCCTTTCCCTATCTTCAAAATCGCAAATAACTACGCCAACATCGACATTTGATAATATGCTAAAATACCATACTGCCTCATCTACACTATTCTCATCAGGAATATTAATTATTGAAAATCCTGCTCCATTAAACTTAAATTCCATTTCACGACCCATAACTAAATCTTCCTTAAAATTATCAAACGTGTAATCCGACATATACTCGTCCCCTTCTTCTATAAATTCTGTACTCGACCTAACATCATTTTTCCAAATATGTTTGTGAGGAAACTCCATACTTCCAGAGTGAAAATAATCTATATCTATCTTAGCATTCCCCTCGTCATCATAAAATCTTCTTTGCACAAACTTTTCATTTACAATCAAATTATCAAAAGTATTTTTGTAGCTTCTTTTTTCTAAAGCATTTCTAGTTTTTTTAACTTCCACTTTCTCTATTTTTTCTACTTTATTCTTTCTACTCCTTCTACTGTTCTTTTGTTTTTTTCTCGTTTTACTCTTTTTCATTTTATTCACACCCATATATTTAAAATTCTATACCTTTACTAGCTTATTAAATAATAAAACCAAACTTCAAAAAATAATTCTCCTTAATAACCCTACAACAAACTAATTTCCTTCATAACCCAAAATATTTTTAAATAATTCAGCCTTTTCCTCTTTTAAAACATATGTACTATCAGAGTTCCAAAAATTAATATAAGAATTACCATCCTTATCGTCTAAAAATACAGCTAATAGATATATTGATTCTTTATAATCAACTTCTTCATCCTCTTTCCAAGTACTATCCCCACCAGCCAACACATAGTACATTTTTTCAAAATCATCAAACACTATTTCGTCTGTATATAAATTTAGATTTTCAATACTTTTAGTACCTAACTCATCCCAAATACTTGTAAAAGATTCAATAGAAACTTTGTCATCAATTACCTTTATAGGATTCGTATTCGGAAATTTATAAGGATCCTCTTTCTCCATTTCATATAGTTCAAGCCTTTTTATCTCTGCCATATCACTACCTATATCTTCTTCAACACTATTTGCCATATATTCTACATATAAAAATAACCCAACAACCATTATTATCGCAGCCATAAAAATACTAAACCTTAAAACATATTTTTTTCTCATACCTTATCACCACTTCTAAAGAATCACTAAATTACAAATTTAAGATAAAAATCAAAACTTCCCCTATCTGTAAAATTAATATAAACCACTTTCCTTACCATTGTAGACTATCAACTCAATTAACCTGGTTTGAAAATACAAATACTCATGGTGCTGGCTTTCACCATCATCTTCCTCATAGTAAAAACCTTCAACTTTCCCCAGTTTGTTATACCTGTTTTGATATAACTCATCTAATATATCCATAAAATCCCCACGCATCTTAACCTTCAAAAGTCCCCTTCTAGTAGTTAAATCAAACCCTTTTCCAGTATAATCCTCAGCCTCTCTTTTTAAAAAACTGTAAAATCCAGGGTATTTATCTACCAAATCAGAAACTTCACCATAAATATGATTAAAATAAATAGTTATAGGAATAAATAAAATTAATAAAACTACTAATATCTTCTTTACATGCTTTGTACTTTTCATCTATTCAAAATCCTCAATCCATTAATATTTAACACCTTACCAATATATACAAATAACAACTATCTTTCGTTACAAAAATAGGAGAAGAATTAAATCTTCCCCTATTTGTAAAATTTAATATACTCACAATCTTACCATATTACCAACCTGTTCTATTCTCCTTAACTACCTCACCTGTTATCTCGTCTAAAATATAGAATCCTAATATTTTTTCTTCTTGAATATCATCTTCGCTACTACTATTTACACTTTCATAATATACAAACTCAGTTTTATTTTCTTCAAAAAAGTTTTCGTTATAGATAAGCCTTTTTGTATGGGGTTTCCCAGTATTTTTTTCATTTTCATTATAGACAATCATATACAATTGTCCTTTAGCAGTATAATCAAACTCTTCGGTGTCAGTAACTTTCTCCCCCTGCTCTTTTAAATAATTAAAAACTTTTATGTACTGTTCGCTTAATTCCTTGTCTTTATCTTCCACTTTAATTTTTTCAAGCTTCTTTTGTTCTTCTTGTTCAGCCTTTTCACTGTTAGTTTCTTCTTCTGGGCTTATACTAGGTTTATTTCTGTAAATGGTAGATTTTATTTCTTCAAATTTTCCATCTTTGTAGTATATTTTAAACTTATTCTCAATCTGTTCATGTCCTTTTAAAGTTATTAAAGCATATTCTTTATCCCATAATACTTTCCAATTATTTTCGCTTAAAAGTATACCTCCATTAGATAATCTCATCTTTTTTAGAGTTTTTACCCTATCATTTTCAAATACAATTTGTATTTCTGATGGACCAACTAAAAATGATTTTCCTATTTCTTGAAAATAAATAGATTTTTCTTCATTGTGTTTCTCATCTATTGTTACAACTCTATATTCTTCGTAATATATAATTATAGCTATTATTATTGTGAGTACTAGTAAAATAATACCTAGTATTCTTAAAAAATTAATTAATTTTTCTTTCATACTCCCCTTAATAACACCTCTATTACAATTCCCTCTATATCCAACTTTTACTATATTTCAAATAAAAATGTAGAAACATATGTCCAAACCAGCAAAAAACTATAAACACCACAATAGAAACTGGAAACATAACAAATTTAACCACTTTAGGAACTGGTCTTTTAACTATCTTTTCAATTATTTCAATAAGTATCCCATCTACAGTATCCCATGCATACCATAAAAGCCCCGCTATAAGAACAATCATTAATATTAAAGTAAATACTGACTTCATAATTTCATCCTATTATATATCTTTAAAATTTAAATATAATCACACTTATTTTGAACATTATACCATACTACAAATAAAAACTATCTTTCGTTACAAAAAATAGGAGAAGAATTAAATCTTCCCCTATTTGTAAAATTTAAAATAACCTTGATTTTATACTATTAAAAATTATAAAATATATCCAAATTTTTAAATTCAGTCCACTCTTTTTTGTTTTTCTCATTTTCTGTTAATTCTATAGCTTTATCAATATAGTGTGTTGCAATTCTAAGAGCATCTGGAAAATATAAGTGAACTATTATAGTAAAAGAAATAACATAATAAACATATGCCAATTCTTCTCTATTTTCTTCTATATTATCTTCTAGAAAATGTGCTTGGTTTAATAGTTTAAAAAAAACATTATT
This sequence comes from Miniphocaeibacter massiliensis, assembly GCF_900232905.1. Taxonomy (GTDB): domain Bacteria; phylum Bacillota; class Clostridia; order Tissierellales; family Peptoniphilaceae; genus Miniphocaeibacter; species Miniphocaeibacter massiliensis. The sequence goes on along the minus strand of NZ_OCTQ01000006.1, from coordinate 42,213 downwards.
AGTGTCTATTCCCCATTCTTGAAAATCCATAATTTTCATACCTAAATAGTCATCATTTAATATTTTAAATACATCTTCTTTATTTATTGGCGGAGCCCACCAATCTAAAAAATGAAATACTTCTTTTTCTTCATTGTAATAATCATCAATTTTTTTATCTATCTCTTTTTTATCCATTCTATCTTACCCACCCATTTCCAATATCTATTCTTCCGTTTGGGTATTTTCTAAAAGTTACTTCTACTGTCCTACCTTTTATACGTAGCAATCTCTTTCTAACACCTTTATGCGGAAATTCTCTTCCTTCTTTCATTACTTTTTTCATCATTTTTTTAATTTTTTCCCACCTACTTGGATCATTATTCCCTCCATAAAATGAATGCCATTTATGTTTCTTATGCATTATTTTTCCAGCTTTTCCACCCTTTGAATATCCGCCTAGCCTACCTATAGCTCTATCTACTTCTGCATTATACCTAATAGTATTTCTTCTTGCTCTTGCCTTGTTTGAAAAGAAATTTACTGTAGAATTCCAAATTCTAGACCCAACTTTTACTATTTTCTTTCTATTTTTATATACAATATATGTTGTAGCTGCAACTATTAATACTACTGTACCTACACCTGATATATAAACAGATGCTGTAACTAGTACAGAAAACAACTCTTTTAAATACTGTGATAATTTTATATATTGTGAGGATAATGTTGCAAGTTTGCTCTCAATTGTTTCTGTATCGTCATTTAATACTTCTAAAATATATTGTGAATTATTTACACTAACAAAATCTTTAAATTGTTTTATATCCTCTATTTTTAAGTTGTTTGTTAATTCGATTTCCTGTGAACTAAAAGTCTTAATAAGTGGCTCTTTATCCTCATAATTATCTATTTCATCAGATAATATCTCTTCTGCAGATTGTACATTTTTGACTACTTCCAATAAAGTTTCAGAATCTGTGTTTTCTACAAAATCTTTTACTGCTTCTACAGTTTCTATTTGTACTTCTTCATGGAATATTATATCTTCATCACTTGTTTCGCTCAAAATTTCTTCATATTCATTAGAAGATATCTCTTTGCCATTCTCTAAAATAATAGTCTCTCCATCATCGATTACTTCTTCTTTAACTCCTAATACTGCAACCCAGTGATGTTTATTTACAGAGTTTCTTTCATATTTATATCCTATATTAATATACTTCAAAGTTGGGTCATATATATTTCCATAGTCTGTTTCTTTCCACTGCTCAACTATTCTTGATGGCTCCATTTCTCCTAAAGCAATTTCTTCATATATACATTCAGTATCTATTCCTAAAAAAAGTTCCTCTAACTCTCTATCTCCTTCAGAAAAATTAACACTCACTTCACCTGCCCTTATTTGAGCACCTTGACTCATATCATCACGCCATTCTAGCAATTTGAGTCCTTTTTCTTCTCTTTTTTGATTTACTAAATTAAATACTTCTTTTTTTACTGCTTCTACATCTTGTACTTCGCTTGACGAGTACTTCACTAGTTGTTTTAATTCATTTTCTACATTTGTAGATACCACAAATGTTCCACCTAATATTATTACATTTTTTATATTTGGATTACTCTCAATATAAGTTTTTGTTTGTATAGGTAATTCATTAGCCTTTGTCAATAACAATACTGAATTAGTCATTCCTGCTATAGTTGAAGCTGATAATGCATCTGGAAAACCTGTACCTGTAGCTATTATAACAGTATCTATATCTTTGTTTAAATATGTTTTGTACCCTCTAGCTACTGCTGCAGCTGTTCCATACCTGTCTGCTCCTTGGAATCTTACTTTTTCTGATGTTGTTTTTGGTACTGCTGCAGTTCCACCAAAAACATATTTAGGTAATAGCCCATCTTTATATGGTACTAAATGAACATTATCCATCTTTCCTACAAATGGAGCTGCCGCTAATGCATCTGGAAAGTTTGTTCCATTCATTGCTGCTGGCTCTGAAGTTTTTCCACTAAATTCATTTCTTTTTCTAGATATCGCCATTGCTGTTCCATATCTATCTGCGCCAAAAATTCTTTCAGCAAAAGCACCTGTTGTTTCTTCTATTTCTGTAGCTACTTCTTTTGAAATAGCAGCTTCTCCTCCTATAACATATACTGTGCTTACTCCCAGCCTAGCTATTTCTTCTAATGTTCCTTCTGTTATTGAATCTTTAGAAGCTAATAACAAAGGTGCTTTCAACTGTGTCGCAAGAGTTCCTCCTGCTAATGCATCTGCAAAGTCATCACCACTTGCTATTACTGCATACTCTGAACTGTAGTAAGTTTTTTGACTCGCTTTTACAGAAGTGTCAAATTTATCATTTCCTGCTATTCTTACTACACTACTTCCTGTACTACTTGCCTTTGATATATTTGGTAATATTAATGTTGGTACTATGTTAAGTAACATTACCAATACCATTGTAAAACTAGTTATTCTTTTTTTTATTTTCCTTACTCCTTTTTATTAAAGTATTCTAATTATACTACTTTAAATAATTAAAGGGTTACAGTCTGGTTACAATCGTTTTCTTTTTTAAAAACACCTTCATTCCCTAAGTATCAAGCTATTTTATATTATTATAGAAAACGTTTTTTATTTAGTTATTGTCGATTCAACAAAAAAGACACTCTTCGAGTGCCTTATAATTCCAAATTCTTTATCGCTTCTTTATGTCGTCTTTTTATTGTTCTTTCACTTAAAAACATTCTTTCTGCTACTGCTTGTATTGTGTATTTATCATAGTAAATAAGTTTTAAAACCTCTCTATGTTCGCAGTTTTCCAGCTTTTCAATTGCCTCTTCTATCCTATTTGTCAAAATCTTCTTGCGTCTAATATTATTTAGTAAAATCTTAACCTCGTCTAAGTACTCGTCAACGTAGTCTGTAAACTCCTTTGCTATTCCACCTTTTGGCATGTCCGACCAAATAGCACTTTTAACGCCAGTCATACTCTCCATTCTGTCTTTTAAATACTTAATTCTTCTTTCTTTTCTTTCAATGTCTTCTTCCATATACTTAAAACTTCTTAAAAAATCTTTCTTTCTCTTATACTCTCTGCTTTCAAGTTCAGTCATTTAGCACCTCTTTTTCTTTAGCCCTATTCTTTAACCCTACTAAAAAGGAATGTCGTCATCACCTATTAAAAAAGCATCGTCTTCAAAACCATAACTATTTTCTGAAACACTTTCGTCTTTTTTAACACTTTCTAAAAACTCCACCCTCTCAACTAAAACTTCAGTCTTGTAAATCTTTCTTCCTTCTTTCTCAACAAAACTTGTTTGTAACTTGCCGTTAACTCCAACCTGACTTCCCTTGTCCATGTAACTCGCTATAAGTTCAGCAGTTTTTCCCCAAGCAATACAGTTAATAAAGTCAGCCGTTTGCTTGTTTAAACTTTCAAGCTCTCTTTTCTTCTCTTTAGACAATTCCCTGGAAATTGCAACAGTAAACCTGCACATAGCCTTTCCACTATTTGTGTATCTAAGCTCTGGACTTCTCGTAAGCCTTCCAATTAAACAAACATTATTCATTTAGCCCCTCCGCTTTAGTTCTACATTCTTCTAAATGCTTAATTAACCTTTCATTCTCTCTTTTTAAATACTTATTTTCAGTTTGTTGAGACGCTATTGTCATCATCATTAAACAAATTAACACCATTTCTATTATTGCTATACCTACTACCATTTCTTCCTCCTACTTTAATTAAATTTCCTTAATCTCGTAACAATTTGGATATTTGTGAATTGTAAAATTATACCCTGCCTTTGTTACACCCAGGTAAAACCTCTTGTACTCTTTTACAATTTTCCCCTCGTAAAAACAAAACTCCAGTTCCTGCTGCGGAGTGTTGTCCTTAAACTTGTAGATTTTTCCAACAACAAGCTTAACTCCTTCACTTTGCTTAACCTCTTGTAGTAAACTCTTTACTATTCTCTTATTTGCGTACTGTTTTCTTTCAAACTTGTACTTAATTCCATTTTTGTCTAAAACCTTTCTAAGATTTTCAGTCGACTTGTTTTCAATTTGAAAAATTTCAGTAAGCTCCTTAATAGTCTTACTTCCCTTGTACTTTTCAATTTCTTCCAAGTCCCACTTTCTTAAATCACTTACAAACATCTTCCATTCCTCACTTTTTACTTAACCACTGCCTTTAGAAAAGCTTTTATATCTTTTACTCATATCTTCTTTAATCCTTTTTGCCCTGTAATTTTTAACATTGTCAAAAACCATAATGTATCCCTTTGCCCTTTCTCCAAGCCTACCAGCAATAGCTTCGTCAATAGAAAGTAGTTCCTTTAAGTTGTATTCGCTGGTAATTATAGTTTTCAAACGCTTAGAATACCTGTAATCTAAAATTTCAAAAACCAACTGTTTTTCAGTTTCATACCTTTTGTCCATATTTTTGAATAAATCGTCTATATATAAATTTGAAATATTCTTATACTTTCCAATAAACTTTTCTCTTTCCTCCAAACTAAGAGTCAAACCCTTTAACCTTTGAACAAGTTCCCTGTAACGAACATATAAAATAGGCTTTTTGTAAATATTAAGTAGCTTTTCACATACAGCCGTTGCCAAATGTGTCTTTCCAGTTCCAGACTTTCCAAGTAGAAGTAAGTTTTTAGCTAAACTGTCAGAAACAAAACTTTTACACATACTTTTCGCAAAAATAAGTTCATCAGAATAAGCGTTAAAATTTTCAAAAGTACATTCTTCAAACTTTTCTTTAAGTCCTGAACTTTCAATAATCTTTTTGTAATACTCCTGTTTAGTACAGTCACAAGGACCGACAATCTCTAAAAGTCCAAGACTATTTCTTTTAGTTATAACCCTTTTACCGTTACAAATCGGACAATCACTTGAATTAGCCCCTTCCTTTAAATTTCTTTTAAGATCTTCTAAAAGCCTAGAAACATTACTCAACACCACACCTACAAATCCAAAAACTTCCAGTCATCACTATTAACACCCTTCTTACTTTCAACATTCTTTAGTGGAAAAAACCCAGTCCAACCCCTTTCAATAGTTTGGTTAACAATAGCAATCTTTTCAGCGTCACTTTCAGAAAGTTTGCTTAAAGTCTTTAAATTAAGCTTTAACCCTTGAACTGTAAATTTTCCCTTACCACTTTTTCTATATTCAACAAAATCTTCCAAGCTACTTTTTAGTAAAGAATTTTCAGAGTAGTTTTCAATTAAAGAAACAAAAGTATCACTTTCTTTTTTATCTTTTTCTTTTTGTTTACTTAGTATAGTAATATTACTTTTATTAATGTCCTCACAACTACCCTCACTACTAAATCCAAAACTATCCTCACAACTACCTAATGAACTAGCTTCAGAAAAATCTTCTTTCTCATAACCAAAAGCCTTTAAAAGATTAAACTCCAAAATATAAGTTCCACAAAACTTTCTATTTGAAGGCTTTTTGTACTCGAAAAAACCTAAATCCTGTAATTTACTTCTAGTACGCCTCAAAGTTTCCTCACTTTTAAACCCGCCTCTGTAAATTAACTCGGTATTAGTCATAGTAAACTCCCTAGTCCAGTGAAGCTCATTAGACTTTTGCCATAACGACATCAAAAAACAAAAAGCAGACTGCCCAACCTTTTCAATACCTCCAACAGCGTTAAACTGTCTTAACAAACCATACAAATCCATAAAACACCTTCTATTTTTCTTCTAAAATTCTATTTCCTCTTTAAACTCAGCCTTAACAACAGACATTTCAAACTCATACTTAATAGTTTTCTCCCAGTCGTCGTCTAAAAAAGCATTGTAAACATAAGCCCTTGGTTCAAAATCCCTTGGAGAAGTACAGTCAATTTCCAATAGCCTTTCGTTAACATACTCCCTAACCTCATCTTTATCTCTTAAAATTACAAATAAACTTTCCCTTTCGTCAATTAACACAACCATAAAAACTCCTTACACCTCTTGAAAATTAAGAACCCCCTAAAAACCAATCTTTAGCCTATCCATAGAAAAACCTCAAAATAAGAGAGTGTAAAAAAGAAACCAAAAACATAATCACAACAACAGAAACAGCCCAAGTAATGCACCAGCAAATAAACTGAAAATAATTTCTTATTTGTTTTCTGTTTTTTCTCTTAAACTCTTCAAATAAACTTCTTAAAACCATAAAACCCTCCAAAATATTTACCAAGACTTTTAAGTAAATACATAAAACTTACATAATTCCTTCTTTAGCTAATCAAATTAAACTTTTAACCCATCAAAGTTCAATATTCCGCAACTAAAGTAGTGTATTCTTGAACTTATTTACCAAAAAAAATTTCCTCAATACTACTATTTAAAATATTAGCAATAGCCTTAGCCTTGTCCAAACTAATAGACACATGTCCATTCTCTAACATAGAATAGCCACTTTTTCCATTATAACCTAGTTTTTTAGCCATTTCTTCTTGAGAAATACCAAGTTCAACCCTTTTCTTTTTTAGCCTTTTGGTCGAAACTACATCCACATAAACACCTCCAAATTACAAAAACTTAATTCAAGTTTCTTGTACTTTATTGGTAGTATAATACAAGTTATTTGAACTGTCAATAATTTTATTCAAGCAACTTGAAATTATTTTACAAAAGTTCAAAATTACTGTACAATATATACATAACGAGAAAGGAAATTAGCTATGACAATAGGAGATAAAATCAAAACTCTTAGAAAAGAGCATAACCTAACCCAAACAGAATTAGGTAAAATATTAGGAATAGAAAAATCAACAGTTTCTATGTACGAAAATAATAGAAGCACTCCTAACGACGACATAAAAATTAAAATAGCTAAATATTTTAATATCTCAGTTGACTATCTAATAGGCTTTTCAGACATAAGAAACCCCTATGAACTTTTAGAAAAAGAAATAGATCCACTAACGGCTAATATAGACATGGCAGCACATAGAGAAAGCAAAGAAGACTTCTCGAAAGAAGAAATAGAAGAACTAAGAGAGCTAATGAAAATAGCTAGAGAAAATAAAAACAAAAAATAGTGTTGGGAGTGAATTATGAGAAAAAAAGTATTAATATTGTGTTTAGCAACTATGTTGATTTTTACTGCATGTAGTAAAAAAGAAAACAGTAAAGAAACAAAACAGCCAACTAAAGAAACAGAACAATCAACGGAGTCAACAGAAAAACTAACTCTTACTGATATTGAATATTTTAATGAAATTATGTCTCCAATAAACGATAACAAAGATAGTGTGCTGTCAGCAACTTATGATGAATCTTCAAAAACACTTATTATCAAAGAAAAAGATAATTTTGATGTAGAAGTAACTGATGAATTTAAAAATGCAATAGTAGACGTATCCAATGTTGTACTTGAAAGCATTGGAAATGGATATACAGTACAATTCGTAAATAAAAATGATGAAGTTTTAATAGAAATTATTGATGGTAACTTAACTAAAGAAGTTGAAACTACAAAATCAAATTAATATATAATATGAAAAATTCTCTATTTAAAAAATAAAATTTAAATATATTAAAAAATATAGTATAATGGAATAACCAAAACAAAATAATTAATATATAGCTTGTTAATAACAAGCTATATATTTTTAGCTAAATAAAGAACATACGTTCTGGAATAGGAGGAAATTGTGAAATTTATAAACGAAAACTATACTATAAAATTACAAATAACAACTATTAAAGAAGGTGCTAAATGGGATTAGTTTACGAAAGCTTAATAAGTCAGTTCTCAAAAGAAGTTCATATAATAGAAAAACCATTACTAAAAGCAAAAGGTTACTATATAGACGGAACTATATTTATAAACTCAAAAATCACAGAAAAAGAAAAAATAGAAACACTATTAGAAGAATGGGGACATTATAAAACAACAAAGGGAAATATACTAGAGCAAAAATGTGTTTGTAACTCAAAACAAGAACAGCAAGCAATGGACTATGCTGTAAAAAAATTTATACCTGTAAAAGAAATAAGAAAAGCCTTTGACAGAGCCTCAATAGAAAAGAACGATTATGAAATAGCAGAAAACCTAAACATAACTACCTATATGTTAAAAGAAGCCTACAAATACTATATGAGAAAAAAAAGAAAATAAACTTTACTTAATATATATTAAAATAATGAGGAAATAATGAAACAACATTTTACAGCTACAGGAATAGTCTTTAATGAAAATAATGAAATATTAATGGTACACCATAAAAAACTAGGAGTTTGGCTAGTACCTGGAGGGTATATATAAGAAAATGAACTACCAACAACTGCTGCATTAAGAGAAATTTATGAAGAAACAGGAGTAAAAGCCATTTTATATAAGAAAAAAAGAAACCATAAATGCAGGTTGGTTTAATCTTTTTGAAATAGAAAAACTAAAAACCTATCCTAATGTTGTAGAAGTAATAAAAGTGTCCCTAAAAGAAATATCAAAATAATTTCAAATAAAAAACCAAGTATTTCAAATAACAATTAGAAATACTTGGTCGTTTATACAATTATTTATTCTTTATTTTCATCTTCTTCAATCTTTTTTCCCCTAAAAATTCTATCTATTATTAAAAATAGCACTACAAAAAATCCACCTGATACAAATAAACTAATAACATCATTTTTTATGTAAATGTCAATAATATCATCAAATTTTGAAGTAACAAAAAAGAATAACAATATAGTTATTATATATAACACAGTTTTTAATTTCATCTATATCTCCTATAAATATTAATAATTTCTAATTTTAAATACATATTAATAATAACATATATAATATCTTTTGCTATCATAAAATTAACTAACCCAATTTTATACCATCTTTGAAAAATTCATCAAAAATATTTAATATAGCCTTTCTAGTAGAAGTTAAAGTATATAGCAATAATAAAGTTTTAGAAATTAAAACACCAGCTTCATAAAATCTAAATAAAAAAGTTTCTTCAAACTCTAATAAAAAATATGTACATATAATAATTATTAATAATTGTAGCACTATATTAAGTCTATTTTTCGTTAACATTTCTACTATCCTTCATAAATTTTATAAATCTGTCTTTGTATAATAGAAAATTATAATAATCTAAATAAAAATAGGTAAGACTGAAAACACAGTCGCTAAAACAAATATTATAAAAGTCATATAGTCTCTTTCACTTTTTTCTTTAATATGTTCTTTTTTATATACTCCAACAGCAATACCTGAAAAAATCAAGCTATTACCTACTGAATTTAAAATACCGTCTCCTTTAAAAATAAAATTAACAATAATAAATATTAATCCTAAAAAACTAAAAATAAGATATATTTTGCTTTCCTTTTTTAATCTTTGAATCATTAACTTACTCCTAAAAATAATATTTTAAAAAACACAATTCTATCTTGAAATTCATTAATATAAGAGCTATTGTAAGTAAAATTTAAATATATGTACTATGATTACTACCACAACAAGCCTGTTTCTATAACGAACACAACAAATATAGAAATTAATAAAGAAAGGCAAATAAACATATTAGCTATAAATATAAATGTGCTAAAAATATCGTATTTTACCTTGAAAAATGCAACATTTACTATATTAATTACCACCGAAATAATTACCTTTACCCTAATTGGAATAAAAGCCATAGCTTCACCAGTATTTGGAGAAACAAGCAAAAATATTTCAAATATAAAAGATAAAATCATATACACATTTAGTAACAAAATAAAGTTTTGTATTCTATTGTCAGTCTTGATATTCTCAAAAAAACTTTTCATAATTCCCTCTTTTTTATTCTTCAAAAATAATTCCAAAATCCTTCTAAAAAATATATAAACCTTCTCTATAAATTAATACAATTTAGAAACCACTTTTGTTACAAAAATACATAAAAATTTAAAATTAAGTTATATATTTATACTAAATGTAAAATACTTGCACTTTACATTTTACTACCATATAGTTGAATCTTCAATCCTGTACTCTATATTCTAAAAAAGAGAAGTGAATTAAATTCACTTCTCTTTTTCTTATTCGAATACTCTATTCTAATCAATATAAAATTAAAAGGGATTACTTACAAAAAACTATTTATCTTCTTTATCTAAAACATCAACAATATCTACCACTACCCTCTTGAAAGATATTAATATGTAAAGAATCAATAAAGTTTTTGATATTACAAATCCATCTATTGCTAAACTATAATGCGCAAAAGCAAAAAAGTCACCGAAAGTTAACAAAATAAATATACATACTAAAATAGTAATTATTTGTACTACTATACTTACAATATCTCTCTTTTTCATTTTAATACCTCAATAATTTATATTCTCCTGAACCTTTTATCGGGATTTTTACAGTATATTTGTTTGTAGACCTAACAAGTCCACTCCAGCCACTTCTTACACGTCTAGTTCCTGTTTCTACATTATACTTAACTCTAAATCCAATATACCAAGTTCCTTTATTTTTAGTTGATAGTGAATACCCCACTTTAGATTTTTGAGTAACATTTGACCCTATACTTAACCCTGCTACACTTCCTGTTACACTCATAGAAATGCTAATTTCATCTGAAACTGATATCGTTCCTACCTCTCCTTCTCGTGCAACAGTTAAATTTTTAGAAACTCTTTTCCATGATCCATACTCTGTATATTTCTTTACATTAATTTTGTCTATTACATCTCCCATTCTAGGTTGAATCTCTGTTTCTTCTAGCTCACTAGCTCTTACAACGTTCGCTGATAAAACTAGCATCGTCATTACTAAAATACTGCATATGAATTTTCTACAAATCTTTTTCATATTGTCCTCTTTATTCAATTTTAAATTATTTGAAATTTATAATATTTAATCAAATAATCCCTCTTATAAATTATTACAAATAAATAGCTTCTTTTGTTACAGAAATATAAATAAATTTTAAACTACACAATAATTTTATGTTAAATATAAAATACTAGCACTTTACATATTTCTTTTACTACTATTCTCTAAAGTCTAATCTTAAAACTTAAGCTTTCTAATCTTTATATTCTAAATACTCTTCTAGCCCTTATTTATCTTTAGACCCTTTTAATATTTTTCTTATTAAAAATAGTCCCCCAACATAAAAAACTAACTCAATAATAATAACAATATAAGTATTTTCCATATAATAAGAAATAAATTTATCAAGACTCAACACTAAAATAAGAACTACTATTGAAAAAATAAGATGCAAAATATCTTTAAATGTCATAACCTCTTTGAAGTTCATACAAATCTCCTATCTGTAAACTAAATTATCTAATATAAAATCATTAATACTATTTTTCTTTCTCATCATTACTATATTTTCCTCTTTTAAAAATTCTATCTAAAAAATAAAATCCTCCCGTCAACAAGAACATATAAATAATTGAGCCAATAATACCATTTTTTATATAAGCATAAATAAAATCATCAACCTTAAACATAACTAAAAACAGTAAAATTAAAGAAATAAAATATAATACACTTCTAAATTTCATACTACCTCTTCTTTCTAATCATCGTCCCATTTACGTTTCAAAAAATATACACCTATAGTCAATAACACTGCAGTTATAATAATAAAATCCATAAATACGCCTAAAATATCTCAACTATTAACACAACTAATCTAGCAATTAAAAGAGCTATTAACACGAACATATTTATCATAAAAACTAAAGTACTAAAAAACTTTTCTCTTGTTTTTAAAAATAATAAATCCAATATATTAATTATAATCGATGCTATTACCCAAATATTACTAGGAATGACCAACTTAGAAATATAACGATATATAGGATTATATGAAAATAAAATTTGGGCAAAGGATACTAATACATAAAGATTCAAAATTAAAAGTATAATTTGAATAACCTTATTATTTTTTGCTTTATTAAGTTTTTCTTTCAATACTACTTTATTATTTTTTAACATTATATTACCTCAACTATTTAAATATTTGTTAATTCAATAAATACTGTTATATCAATAATTAAAAACCCTCACAAATAAATACAAAACAAAATCTACTTTTGTTACAAAAAATCTTTAAATTCACAAAAACTATACTTATTCTCAACCCATTCTTTAACATTAAGTTTCGTTATTATCTTTTTTGTCCTTAAAAATTATATCAATACTAAAAAATCCAACCGCAAGAAAAGTAGTATCTAGTAAAAATCTAACAGCACTATTTTCTATAGTATCATGAAGAAACTCCCTAACTACATCTATTAAAAAGAAAAATATTAGTATGTAAATAACCTTCAAAAAAAATCTAAGCTTCACTCCAACCTCCTATTAACAACAACATTATTATAATAAAAAAACCAAGTATTTTTAAGACTATTACACAAAAAAGTATGTATATCACCACACCTACTTCTTCATACCATTTACTCCTCTATATTTTTAGGAATTATTATTCCTACAACTACAGAAGTTATTATTGATACAACAAATATTATCCTTGAATATATAGAAAATCTATTTAAAACGCCTTCTGTTATGTATCCAGCTAATATCATTACACTATTTTCCAAAGATGCCAAATGTATATTTACTGAATATATCAACAAAGTAGCAACAAATATAACAATTCCTAAAACCCTATAAATAGTTTTTTTCATATAAATTACCCCCTTTAATTTTAAACTATCTTACAATAACCTAATTACTATATCCTCTTACTAATTAATACAATCTTCAAATACATTTTGTTACAACTTAGCTAAAATATAAACTATTTTTCCTTTCTTTACAAACTCACACACTTAAATAAATACATAAAAAAGATAAGCATATTTAATACACTTATCTTTCATAATTTAGTAAATTATTCTACTCATTTACTTATCGTCATTCTTTTTGTTCTTAGATAGTAGCAAGTAAGCTCCAACTGCAATAATTCCTATAGCTGCAATTGCTGGAATTACAACTTTAGTACCAGTTTTTGGAAGTCCTTTGTCAGTAGCATTTTTAGTATAAACATAAACTACTTCTTGACTATCTTTAGTAAACTTTCCTTCTTCTTTTCCCTTTACTTCTTTAAAAGTATAGCCTTTAATCTTTTTCTTTTCAGACTTATAATCTTCTCCTACTTTACCTTTTAAAATAACATCGTCAATAATGCTCTTTCCATCTTCGTCAACATACTTAACTACAACTTTAGCTTCGTCCTCTGTTGGAATAGTTCCGTCTTTTTTGTATAAGTAAGTTATTGTTATGTCTTTATCTTCGAAAGTTCCCTTCGCATTTTCTGGTAACTTGTCAGTATTTAAAACATAGCCATCTATCTTTTCAAGTTTATAATCTTTAGTCGTTGCATCGTAAGTTTCTCCTGCTTTACCTTTTATAGGTTGAGATTCTCTAATCTCTTTACCTGTTTCTTCATCAACATATTTTACAGTAGCAGTATATTCCTTGTTAGGATCTTTAACAATAACAGTTAAAGTCTTACTTTCAGAACTTGAAAGAACTATTTCTTTGTTAAAATAAAATTCAGTTTGTGGTAAATACAAGTCAGCTTTATATTCTACCTTGTAAGTTCCTTCAGTATCAGTTTTTACATTGTTTACAATAGAAAGGCCACTTGTTTTACTAGAAGCATCTTCTTTGTAAGGTATTTCATTTACTTCACCATACCAAGGATATGTTCTTTCATTAACGTAATCCTTAGGATCAAAATTATCTCCCAGATTTATAGTAACCGTATCTTCTTTCAGTGATAAATTAACCTTTGGCCACGCCTTTAAATACGTTACATCTCTATTATAATAATTAGCACCAACACCTTCTTTTCTTATAACAACTGAAAAACTAGTAGACTGTCCTACAGTTCCTTTTATGTTTTTCCAAACAAAATATCCCTCAGCATCTGAAGTTGTTGTAGCTATAGGTGTTGACTCTTTCAATTCTTCCTCAGTTTCACAAACAGGATGAAGTTCTCCTATAACTCCCTCTTGTGGAGTTCCTAACTGAGCAACTATAGTACCAGTTCCATCTGGATAAACAACAAACCCACCTGGTATATAAGCTGATAATTCAGGTATTTTAGCAGCAAAAACATTATTTGTACCTAGTAAAATGCAAAATATCATACAAAAACTAAATACTGCCATCTTTAAACTTTTTCTCATAATTCTTACACTCCTTTCATTAGTGCGTACAAATATAAGTGTTCTTATATATATATATCCATTTTTATTCTATTTCAAAATAAAAATAAAAGCAAATATACAATTATACTCACTTTTATTGTTATTAACATAATATTTTAATTTTTATCAACTAAATTACTTTAAAATCACATCTATTAAAACATAATTTATCTTACCACTTTCCCAATCGGAAGAAGCTTCTTTGTTGGCCTCAGTAATGTCGGAATATCCGACCTTTCCACCATCTCCTATAACAGAAGTTGAATGTGGTTTGTCGCTAGTATATTTTGAAACTACCATTTTGTCATTAACTTCATAATTCCAATTTTTAACTGTATTTGCAATGTCAAAATCAACATCTAATTTTTTATCAGTATAAGAGTCAGTTGACAACATATTGCCCTTTACCCCTTTAACAACAAGGTTCTTACCTTTTAAAGTGACATTTCCCTCATATACTTTGCCGTCTTTTCCTAAAGCTTCAACCATAAAAGTTTCATTCTCCTTAATTCCTTCATTCAAAAAGAATACTTCCCCACCTTTTTCAATATCTTTGTCTGCAATACCTACAACAGACTCAAACTCTCCATTTGACAAACCAATATTCTTAAAAGAAGTATCCGTTTCGTTAACAACTTTTAACGTATATTTTTCAGGTTCACTTTTACCACAACCTACAAAACTAAAAAGCACCCCAGTAAGTAAAACCATCATTAAAATTCCCTTAAATTTTTTCTTCATCTTATACCTCCATATTAATTTTTTGTTAAATATATACATCTGTCGCAAAAATCCCTTACCTCACTATCATGAGTAACTATTAAAATAGTCTTACCCTCATTATTAATCTCCTTTAAAATACTTAAAATTAAATCCCTATTAGCTTTATCCAAAGAACCTGTCGGTTCGTCAGCAAGTAATATATTAAAAGGTTTTAGTAAAAGTCTTGCAATAGAAATACGCTGTTGTTCACCACCAGATAGCTCATAAATATAACTGTCTATCTTATCTTCTAAATTAACTTTTTTCAAAGCTTCAAGTTTTTCTTTTTCCTTCTTACTCTTAGACAACTTAGAGTAAGACATCGCTATTTCTAAATTATCCCTTACAGTATAATTTTCCACTAAAGCAAAGTTCTGAAACAAATACCCTATCTCATTTCTTCTTAATAAAAGTGCTTCTTTCTTATTTAATGTTGGGTTTGTTATACCATTAATGCTATAATCACCTTTATCATAGCTCTCAAGTAAACCTATAATATTTAGTAAAGTACTTTTCCCACAGCCACTTTCACCAAAAATAGCAATAAGTTCTCCTTTTTCAACCTCAAGGCTCAAATCCTTTAAAATCTCATGACTACCATATTTTTTAGATATATCCTTTAAAACAAAATGACTCATTTTAATCTCCTTTTAGCGTCTTAATAGTGTTTTTCATATTATTTAAATTAATAATTTGAATGGTTATAAATAACTGAATAACCAAAATCACTAAGAATATAACCATCAACTGTACAATATTTCTTATATCCACAAAATTAAAATACATGTTACTAGCAACAAGTAAAATAAACGCAATAATATTTGTGTAAATTATCTTGAACAAAAACTCCTCGTAAATCTTAAACTTATCTACACCCATAAGATTTTTTACAGCAATTAACTTTTTGTTTCTCTCAATAAATAAAATTGTTTCATTTACTATACCAGAAATCAAAATTCCCAACGAAACTATTAATGTTACAAAAACTGAAATTAAATTTCTATTATATCTTTCAATATAACTAGAATAATCGTCGTACACAGTAGTTGTAGAAAGTATATTATCTTCTAAATTATTCTCCACTATATGTTTTTCTAGGCTTTTCATAGGGTTGTAGTAATCCTCAATCCTTGTATGATACCATCTGTTATCTATTGAATTTATATAAATATCTGAAAGATCTCCAAAATTTGTTTTGTTAACCAAAAATATTAATTTTGGTTTTATCAAATCATTTTTCTGACTTATTAAAAAATTATATGAAAACATACTAGGAATATCGTCGTGGTAAATAATTTTTTGTTCTAAAGTACCTTTGTAAAATTCTTCTTTAGAGTTTTCGTCATCCATATCATAGCCAAGTTCCTTAATACTAAACTCAGTAAAAAGTCTTCTCTGTTCCTCTTTTTCAGCCTCACTTAGTAATTCATTATCTACTTTAATTCCATTTTGGTTAGCTTTGGCACTAACATATACTTCATTCCAAATAGAGTATTGAAATAAATGGGTTTTCTTCAGATATTTTTTCAAATCCTCTTCTTGCCCTTTAAGGGAAGAATCAGCGATTACATATAGAGTATCTTTTTCTTTTTCAAAATCAGGTAAAATATCATTTAAACTACTTTTGTTAGCATCTAAATAAGCCTTGTTAACAAATACCTCATCTCCTTCAAAACTATAACTTTCACCTTCTTTTTCAAAAGTAAACATAGGGTTATATTTGTTTCCCGGTCTAAATAAGATTCCTTTTTCCTCTGTTGAATTATAAAATTCCTTCATCCCTTTAATCAAAGGATATACTAATATATAATCACTGTGCATCTTTTCATATTGGTTAATGTTTATATCAGCATACTGTTTAGTTTTTTCCCACTGTTCTTTATTTTTCTTTGAACTTTGAAGTTCTTTAAATTCACCTAACATATTAGAAGAAAGGACAATTAATAACATTGTAAAAAACATTCTTAAAAGTATAGACATATAGTTATTTATTCTAACCTTTCCTTTTAAAGAACTAAGTATATTTATTCTAAAAATGAAAATACTAGAAGAAATTATGCAAATAAACAAAACTGCAACAAATACTAGTAGATATTTTATTGAAAAATTGTATAAACTTATAATTTGACCTAATATACTTTTTCTAAGAAGGAAAACTCCAAAGGTAAGTAAATTTACCCCCAAAAACAGTAAAGTGATTTGCAAGAAATTTCTAATCATAATATTAAAAATAATTTTAAAATTACTTTCACCAAACAACTTACTAATAGCAAACTCTCTTGACCTTAAAATAATAGTATAAAAATATAAAAATATAATTACAGTAAAAATACTAATAAGTAGTAAACCTATATTATTCATGTCGCTTACGGAAATATCAAGAAAACCATGTACATAATTAGCTTCGCTATTAGTCGCCTCTACATGTTCAATGCTGTTTATACTATCAATAATGTCTAAATAATTCCCCCTGTATCCAGACAAAATATAATCACCAGAAACTTTGTGTCCTTCTAACTCATTTATTGGTTTAATGTAAAATATTGTATTACTAACAGTATTAACTTTTTTTACGTCTTTACTGCCAACATTTTCTTTGTTGTCATTTGTAACAACAGTATTAGAATTAACCTTACTTTTATCTCCCAAGTTATCAACTATATTTTGTAAATAATTGCTTTCTTCAAAAAAACTAGAGTACAATACTAAATTACTTCTACCTTCATCTTTACTTGGAGAATAATTTAACTTTTGGATATTTACCTTATATTCTTTACTTATTTCTTTAAGTTTATTAATAACATCATTCGATGAAATTTCCTTGTCATCTACAGTTATAGAAATATTTATATTATCCCTTAAAATAAATTTTTCAAGTTGATTACTACCATATGTATATAAAAGTAAATAAGATACCGCAAAAGACAATACAATAACTAAAAAAGTTATAAAATACTTAATTTTTTTCATATACCCTCCTCTCATTTATATGCTACCAATTTATTTTTACAAATTTGTTTCTAAATTATTAAGAAATTATTAAGGATAGTTGCTATTTAGAATGTTTTCTCAAATTACAGTTACAAGCCATTCTAATAATTAATAAATCAATGCAACAACATTTGTTACGCAATTAAATAGCTATTTTTGCAATAACTATTCTAATATATAAATATACAAAATAATTATTTTAGATTTATTTGATATAATAGAATTAATTCACAATTATAGGAGGCAACTAACTTTGATTTTTTTAATGACATTAGCTGAAGAATCTGGAATAGATGTTGAAAAATTTGAAGAACTATATAACAAATATAAAAACTTAATGTTTCATGTCTCCTACGATATTCTAAAAGATAGAGCAATGGCTGAAGACGTCGTACAACAAGCTTTTTTAAAAATAATAGATATTTTTGATGAAATAAATTTCGAAAATTGTAACAAAACGCGTAACTTATTTGTATTAATTAGTAAGAACCTTTCTTTGAATATTTATCGCTCTAGAAAAAATATAGAAGTTACCTACTTAGAAGATTCAATAATTAATAACTTCAAAGATTCAAAAGTTGACTTTGAATATGAAAATATTGAAAACGAAGTAGAAAAAGCGATATTAAGTTTACCTGACATATACTCAGATATAATTTATCTAAAATATGTTCAAGGTTATAGCAATTCAGAAATTGCAAATCTTTTTAATCTCAAAGAAGGAACTGTAAGACAAAGGCTTAACAGAGGCAAAGAAAAATTAAAAGAGTTCCTATCGGAGAAAGGAGTTGAGTTTTGATGCAAGAAAAATACTCCATAGATGAGTTATTAAATAACTATGCTGAAAAAATCTTGGAAAGTAAATACGATAGAGAAGCAGAAAATATTACCTCAAATATTAAAAAAGAAAATATACAAATGGATATAAGTTTTCAACAATTTTGGGAAAACAAAGATAAGTTAAAAAATAAAACTACTATTAAGAAAAAGCGAAAACGCAAAACTCTAGTAATTTTAGTAGCAACATTAATTTTAGCTATAATTATAGGTCCTAAAAATATTGCCACTTATGCCACAGAAGTGTATAACAAATTAGTAACAGTATTAGAGGATAGAACAATAATCACTTATGATGTAGAAGTTGCAAATATTGAAATAAAAAAACCAACTTACATTCCTAAAGGCTACAAAATTACAGATGAATTCAATGAAAGTAATAAGTTTGTACTAACATATTCCAATGGTTTAGAAGAAGAAGTTATTATTTTTGATATATCACCTCTTGGTAGTCTAACTAATCCTACAGACACCGAAGATTCTAAAACCTACACCAAAAAAATACTAAATAGAGAAGTTAGTTGTATCGAAAATGATAAAGGTAATATGGTATATTGTGAAGTTGAAAATCAACTATATTCTGTATGGGGAAATAATATAGATATAGATGAACTATTTAAAATGTTAGAAAGCGTATTAAAACAATATTAAGGAGATTTAAATGAAAAAAAGTAAAACATTAGTATTAACAGCATTAAGTTTTAGTTTAATGTTAAGTCCAGTAATTTCAACAGCAAATTCAAACTTAGAAGAAGTTACAGACATTGTTGAATTTGAAGAAACCAATGATTCTAGTCAAAGAATAGGAATAATTACATTTAGTTTAGCTAATGCTCCTGTAACCTTAAGTAGAAGTGGAAATAAATTTACTGCAACAGCTAATATAATGACAGGTTCTTCCGTGAACTCCAGGATGACTTTTCAAAGAAAATCTGGAACTTCTTGGGTTAATATGAGCACTTATTCTTCAAGTAAAAAAACTTACAGTAAAACTTTTACTGCATCATCAAGAGGAACATACAGAATACTACTAAAATATACAATAGGTTCCAGTAGTGACACCTCTGTGAGTAAATCTATAACATATTAAAACTTTACTAAAAAAAGTCCTTATACAATATATTGTATAAGGACTTTTTATTTTAATACTATAATTAAGTATACTATTTAAATATTTAACTCTACTATTTCTTAATATCTAAAGAAATATACTTTTTCTCAAAATCATAATATATTTCCATAAACTTCTTAGATAGTAAAATCAAAGCAATTGAGTTTGGAATACACCACAAACCAGAAGAAATATCTACTACCGTCCAAATTACCTCTGGAGCTTTTCCTAAAGTTAAAAAACCAGGAACAAGCCAAACAACTCTTAATAAAAACTTAGCTATCTTTGTTTTCTTTGGAAACATATAGAAAAAAGCTGACTCATAATTTATTTCCCAACCTACCATAGTAGAAAAAGCAAATAAAGTTAAACATAAAGTTACTATAATATTTCCAAAACCTGAATACACACTTGAAAAAGCTGCCATTGTAAGCTGAACATCTTTAAGTCCACTTTGCCATATACTTGTATCAGATACTAAAATTACTAAAGCTGTACAAGTACATACTAATAGTGTATCAACAAATACTTCAAATGCACCATAAAGACCCTCTTTCATAGGATGAGGAGTAATAGCTGTAGCGTGAGTAATTGGAGATGTACCACAACCAGCTTCATTAGAGAAAGTTCCTCTAGCAGCTCCCTGTCTAACAGTTAAAGCTATAGCACTTCCAGCCATACCTCCAACTGCTGCAAAAGGAGTAAATGCATACTTAAATATCATTCCAAAAGCTGCAGGTATATTTTTAAAATTAACAATTAAAATCCCTAAAGCAAAAACTATGTACAATACACACATTAAAGGTGTGATTTTTTCACAAAACTTTCCTATCCCCTTTACTCCACCTATTAAAACTAAACCACAAATCACTGCACAAACTGTAATAGTTACCCAACTAGGAATAGAAAAAGCATTTTCCACAGCACTAGAAATGGCATAAGGTTGAACAAAAGCTGCAGTTCCAAGACCACCTAGCACTATAGTAATAGAAAATATAACAGCTAAAGGTTTCCATTTTTTACCCAGTCCTTTTTCTATGTAATACATTGGACCACCATAGTAAATACCATCTTCACCTTTAATTCTATAATACTGTGCTAAAGTTACCTCGACACATTTAGTCAACATACCAAATAAAGATACAACCCACATCCAAAAAACTGCACCAGGTCCACCTAGAAAAATTGCAGTCGCTACTCCTGCTATATTTGCAGTTCCAACACAACCCGCTAAAGCAGTTGAAACAGCTTGTAAAGGAGTTAAAGTTCCCTCTCCAACTTTATCAGACTTTTTAAATATTTCACCACCAGTATTTTTTAGAATAAACCCAAATTTTCTAAATTGAAAAAACTTTGTCTTTATAGAATAAATAAAACCCACTATAAAAATTAAAATTAAAACCGGAGCGCCCCATAAAAAATCTGCTATACTTTTTAATAAACCTTCCATAACATCTCCTTTATTTGTAAATTTCTCTTAAAATTTCATAATATCCGTCAAAAGCTTTCTTAAGTTGTTCAATTTCAACATACTCATCGTCAATATGAGCTAAACTTTCATGAGATGGACCAAACCCTATAGTAAGAATACCTTTCTCTCCAGCATAATGACTACCATTAGTACAAAATGAATAATTAGTTATTTCTGGATCCAAACCACTATTTTTCAAACCATTATAAGCTTTTTGAATCAACTTCTCATTCTCATCATAAAGCCATCCTGGGAAAAATCTACTACTTGAAATTTCCTCACCTGTGTAGCAAAGTTTACTATCCTCAGCAAGTGAAACCTTAGCCTCTATCCCTTTTTCTTCTTTTAATTTACTCAATACATTTTGAATAGGCTCTAGCACTGACTCAGGAGTTTCTCCAACAAGCAGTCTTCTATCATAAGTAGCTCTACAAGAACTAGGAATAACAGAAGAACCAGGGTAAGGACTTGAAATAATATCAGTTAAAACTAAAATTCCCTTTCCTAATTTTTCCTGTTCATTTGGCACTATATTTTCAATTTCTCTAATAACATCATTCATAAGTAAAACAGCATTTACACCCTTTTCAGGATTAGCAGAGTGAGCTGACACTCCAAAAGTTTCTACTACAATTTCAGCGCGACCTCTTTGTCCAATTTTTAAATTTAGCTCAGAAGCTTCTCCAATAATTACAAAGTCTGGATTAACTATCTCACTTACAGACCTAGGAGCTACACCTTCAAAAACCTCCTCAAAAACAGAACCAGAAACATAAATCTTACCTGAAAAATCCTTGTCCGTTTCCTTAGCAAACTTTAAAGTAGCCACAGCCATAGAAGACAAAGCCCCCTTCATATCAGAAGAACCTCTACCATATATTCTTCCATTATGTTCAGTAGCTACAAAAGGAGGAAAAGACCATTTTTCTTCATTAACAACAACAGTATCAACATGACCATCAAAAAGAGTAGTAATGTTTTTTCCATCATCTCTTTTTCCTACAATTCCACCAATACATGAACCATACTTATCTATAATAACTTCATCAAACCCAGAATTTTCGAAAAAATTCCTTAAACAATCAATAACATCTTTTTCTTTACCGGAATACGATTTCTTAGATATTAACTCTTTAGTTAATCTTATATTTTCTTCATGCCAATTCATATATTCCCTCCTTGTAATATGCAATATATTGCATATCTAATATATAACACTTTTGCAAATCTGTCAAATTAGCGCTTCTTTTTTTATCTTACATAATCCTATATAATATAAATATATAATTGAATTTATCACTTAATAAAAGGAGATTTACATGCCATTACCAAATACAGATAAAGTAGTACCTAAAAAAAGCACAAAAGATATAGTCTATTCTGAACTTCTAAAACTAATAATTAATGGAACATTAAAACAAGGAGAAAAACTTGTAGAGTCAGAACTAACAGAGTACTTTGGAGTTAGTAGAACCCCTATAAGAGAAGCATTACAATCTTTAAAAGATGTAAAATTAGTTTCCATAGTACCTGGACAGTACACAATAGTTGAATACATTGATATAGACGATATGGACAATTGTTACCTTGTACTTACTAATTTACAAGTCTTAGCTTTAGAACAAGCATATAATAAATTTAACAAAGAAAATATAAAATATTTAAAAGAAATTACAAAAGCCTTTGAAAAATCTATAGAAAACTATGTAATAGAAGATATCGTAGACCTAGATAATCAATTTCATTCATTCATAGTTGGACTAACCAATAATAGCTACCTAATAGATATAATAAGCATGCTACAACTACACGTTACAAGATTAAAATATTACTATTTTAAAGAAGACCAAATGAGAACATCCTCAGCTAAAGAACATTGGAATATTATAGAAGCAATCGAAAGTAAAAATATAGAAGCAAGTAAACAAGAAATGTACAACCACTGGCAAAGAGTAAGAAAAACTAGCTTAGAAATGGCAAAAACAATACTTAATAAAAACAACCACCTTTAAATAGGTGGTTGTTTTTATTAAAAGTTTATTTATTGTTTAAGTAGTAACTTATATAAAAGTTGCAAAATATTCAGTATTAATTAGATATCTTTCGAAAATTTATCATACATATCATTTGTCAAATACAGTCTTAAAGTAGCTACTATTTAACATAAGCTGTTTAGGACTTCCTTTTTCTATTATTTCTCCTTCTTCCAATACTATTATATAATCATATTTTTCTAATATTTCCTTATCCATCTTGTGTGTAACTGATATTACAGTAGTGTTTAAATCAAGTATTGTATTTTCAATACTACTTGAATTTACATGATCTAGTGCAGAAGTAGCTTCATCTACTATAATCAATTCTGAATTTTTAACCAAACATCTAGCGATGCCAATTCTTTGTTCCTCTCCTCCAGATAAAGAAACTCCATATTCTCCTAGTAAAGTATCCTCTCTATTCTCCAATTTTTTAACAACTTGCAATAGTCCTGAATACTTCAAAGCCTTTTTAAAATTAACTTCTGATATATCATTGTATAAACATATATTATTCTTTAAAGTATCATTTAATATTATTGTTTTTTGCATAATAAATGATACTTTTTCATAATAATTATGTGGATTGATTTCTGATAATTTTATTTTATCGAAATAAATATTTCCAGTATAATTAGGAAGCTGCCTTAAAATAATTTTTATAAGTGTACTCTTCCCACTTCCAGAAAATCCAATAATAGCATATTTTTTACCTTTTTCTATTTTTAGATTTATATTCTTTAAAATTTTTCTGTCTTTGTAAGAAAAGTTTAGATTTTCAATTTTTAAATTATTTTCTAAACTAAAAGGTGAATAATTGCTATAATCTGTTTCTTCTAAACATATATAGCTATCTACATCACTAATAATATTCTTAACTGAATTAAACTGTACTATATATTTAGGTATATTCATAATAGGATTTGAAACATAATTCATCAATTGTGTTATTGCTATAACTTCACCAACTGAAATTATATCTTTATGAGCAAAATATGCTCCTACAACTAATACTAGCATAAAAATTAAAAATCCTAGAAAAACTGATATAGATTCTTGTAAATTCTGACTTCTACTAGCTATAAATCTCTTATGCTCATTTTTTTTATTTCTTTTTTCTATACGCTTACTCATTATACTTTCTAGATGAAAGGCTTTTACTAATTCAAAACTCGACGTCAATTCCTTTATGTATGAAGTAAACTTTTCCATTTCATCTAAAGACTCTTTTTTTAATCTTCTAGTAATTTTATTTAATACTTGAGGTATTAATATAGGTATCCAAGAAACTAACAATACCATAAGAGCAATTTTTTTATTTATCAAAAATATTATTATAATAGCAGAAAAAAATAATATTACTTCGCTAAATATCCCTGATATTCCTTTGATAAATGAATTTTCTATTTCTCTAATAGAATTTGTAATAGTAGATATTAAATTAGAGCCTGTCTGTGAACTCTCTATATCCTTTCTAAGATAGCTATCTATTATTAATTGTTTATAACTATAACTAGTTTTTTCTATCAAAAAATCATATGATGTAGAGGACATAAATTCTGATAAGCCAATTAACAAAACAAACAATAATGTAATTATTACTATTGTATTAAAAGAAATATTATTTTCTTTAGTTGCATAATCCAAAATATACATAAATATAAACGCTTGAAATATTCTAGTAGTAGCTTTAACTAACGTGGCAAATATGTTTAATAATAAAATTTTTTTGAATTTTAGAAGTATTTTAGTCATTAAATATCCTCAATATTATATTTTTTATAGTAATCTAAAAAATTATTATATTCCCCCTTTTCTATAATTTTACTTAGCCAAGTAACCACTTCTTCTGTTTTATTAATATTCTCTTTACAATTATCATATGGTGTATTCTCTGTATTGATAGAATATTTACCTATACATTTTATACACCAAAAATTAGCTATACAATTTTTACATTCTTCTCGATTTTGTTTTTCATTATAATTATAAAAATCTTCTAATTTTTGTTCAATATTTTCTAAAAATACATTTCCATAATTATCATCTATAGACATATACATTGGGCAAGGCCAAATATCTCCTCTTGGGTCTATAGTTAATTGCTTATATCCAGCTGTGCAAAATTTCTCATTAACTGTTTTAGATACTATGGATTTTAAAATTCTTCCATATTCCCCTAAACTCACATAATCTTCAATTTCTAATTGTTCCATCAAAACATCAAAACTTAACTTACTATTATCTTTATTCAATTTTTCAAACAAATTATCTTCTAGATGTATGTGTATTATTCCTAATTCATTGTTTATAAATGATTTTATTTCTTCTCTGCTACAAATTTTTTCAGCGTGTTTTGTATAAGTTGACTGAATAGAAATTATATTTTCCCTGTCTTTATTAAATTTCTTTACATTGTCTACTACTATCTCATAACTTCCCTTATCATTGGGAAACACTCTATTAGCATCATTAATCTCCTTAGGACCATCTAAACTAACAGTAACTAGTATATTATTATTTTCTATAATATTTTTAATTTTTTCTGTATAAATAGTTCCATTGGTTTGCATTAAAAATTCTATATCTTTTTTATTTTTTAAGTTTTCACAGAAAACTTCTATAGCATCAATATTTAATAAAGGCTCTCCTCCAAAAAATAACACTGTTTTCAATCTTGGAAATAATCTATTTATTCTTTCTGCTATTTTAATAGCTTGTTCTTTACTCATTAATCCATCAGATTCACTATCAATATTACCTTCATAACAATACTTGCAAGACAAGTTACATTTTTTTGAAATAATAATTTTTAGATTTTCAATATTGCTATATACATTAACATTCTTATGTTCTATAGATTCTTTTTCAGGTAGGATTTCTTTTATTTTTTCTAATTCTTCATATGTAAGATTTTCATTGTTATTAAATTTTATTAACAAATCCTTATCCGATTCACTTATACTATAAAATTCTATACTATTTTTATCAAATATAATTGATGAATCTTTTTCTGTTATAAAACCAAACTTTTCCAATATCATATTTGTCTCCTATCATTATTTTTATAAATCTCATAGAAGCCTAAGCTTCTATGAGATTTATAAGTTTTCCACCAAATACTATGGTTGTGTTAAGACTATTATTAACAACCCCCACAACCAATACCTGCACATGCTCCTCTAGATTGCATAATTGGCAAAATAATCTTTTTCATAATGATCTCCTTTCTATGTAGTTTGCAATCACGGAAATAGTTTTCCTTTCTTGCTCTTTCATTGTAACTTATAGTTATATTATTGTTAATATTTATTTGTTATTTCTTCCTATTTGATTTTAAATTAATATAATACTTTATTTAACAGCTATATGTGATGAAATTTATCATCTCCTGATATAATATAGATTTTTCTCCTCCCACCTTCTTTCCCTATTATAAATGAATTTAGAAAGATAAGTATTGATTATTTTAGGAAATTTATCTATTATATAATTTTAGAAAATATAAAAACAAGAAAATTAATCTCTCATCCATATAGATATACTTTTTCTAGTTTACTTAAATGTCTATACTCATACTGATATAGGAAGAATAAAATAGTTTCAATCTGTATCCTACAAATTAAATTTTTGTAGGATACCTCTAGTATTTTGAATGGTTTTATTCAAATTATATAAAAATCTGTAAAAAATAAAAAGCACCTATCAACCTTGTAAAACAAGGCGATAAGTGCTTTTATTTGGCGTGTCATAGAGGATTTGATCCCCTGACCTTCTAATACTATACATTAAATATCTTATTTTTAATCTATACTCTTTTTTACTACTCTTTATACAATTTTATAAAATTTCTCTAATTTGTCCATTTAATTATTAATAGCTATGAAAATATAATTTAATCTTCTGTTTCTAAAATATTTTCTTGGTTCTTAACTTTATTATCAACAATTATTTTAGCAGCGAAAAGTGGAATAGCACTTACTAACATTAACAAAACAGTACTCAAATAAGAATAATCTCCTGCTGCAAGTATCGTCATAGGATTTATATATATTCCTGCTACAACCTCTCTCTTTATAAGTTCTAACCCTATAAAAAATAGAATAACATAATATAAAATAGGTATTAAGAAATTTACTACTTTCTTTTTACTCACCAAGTAAAGTGACTGGGCAAAAGTAGCATATACAAAAGGCATGAAAATATATTTCAACATTCCTTCCATAATAAAATATAAAACTGTATAATTACTGTAAAAATTTCCCCCAAGTATATCTGAAAATAAAGGTCTTGTATAACCTGGCATTCTTTGACCATTTCCTATTAATAGTGAAAACAAACAAAGCAATAAATATGCTGAAAACATCGCTATACTAAACTTCAACGAATTTGAAATAATACTTTTCTTTGTTTCCTTATAATTTAACTTTTCAACATTTTTAATAGACTTCCTATAAAAATACACCCCCATAATAGAAGCATAAACTGGTAGAACAAACTGAAATAGTCTATTTCCAAAAACTATTATCCACTCTGGAAAAGAAAAATCTGTAAAAATATCTAATCTTAACGTTTCAAAAATATTCCCTGGAATTTTAATATTATAATCCATAAGTAGCTTTTCAAAAACTTCCCTATCAAAATAATACAGTCTTATAGTATTTAATATTCCCGCCTCTTTTAATGCAGTAAATAAAAAAATAATTAAAGTAATAAAAAATAATATTATGTAAATGCGGTTTTTCTTTATTTTTTCTTTCATATTTCTCCTTATATATATAAGATAGGCCTTAAGAAAATATAAGGTCTACCTTTTTTATTCTTAAATTCCCCAAGAGCCACTTATACTTAATGGTGATGAAAAAAATGCTTCTCTTTTAGCTTGTAATATATAATATCTACCTTTTACAGCATTTGATTTATATGGATTATATGGTAAACCATACTTTTTTTTCATTGTTGTTACACCTTGAACACATGCTACTTCTGCTCCTGTATTAGCATCAATCGCTCTAAATGTCATAGCAGTAGGTAAATGTCCTGTCTCTGGAGTAACTTCCAAATAAGTCATAACTCCGCCCTTATACGTACTTCCTTATACATTTGTATAATATCCTCCAACATTTCCACTAAAACTTGCTGCACTAGATAGCGTAGGTATTGTCATTACTGCTAACAAACCCATTAACATTACTTTCTTTAACGATTTCATTTTAACCTCCTTTAATCTAACTAAAACATACATATAGCCACGCTCTAAAATATATATTAACTATATGTATGTTTTTTAGTTATTCTACTGTCTTATTAAATTCCCCAATATCCTTCTACATAAGAATCTCCTGTTCCTTCTCTCCTAGCTTCTACAGTATAGTTTCTTCCTCTTACAGCACTTGATTTAAATTCATATTGATAATCTTTATAATCAACAGTTCCACTTGCTGCTACTATGCCATATTGATCTACTGCTCTAAATGTCATTGTAGGTCTCCAGTCTTTTTGAGTCGCTCTTACTTGAAATACTGTCATACTACCATTTTTAGTAGTAGGTGAAGATAAAACAGAAAATACATTAGTATAAGTATTTCCACTAAAACTTGCTGCACCAGATATAGTAGGTATTAACATTACTGCTAATAAACCCATTAACATTATTTTCTTTAACGATTTCATTTCTTGCCTCCTAAAATTTAATTAAACATACATATAGCCAAACTTTAAAATATATATTAACTCTATGTATATTTTTAGTCATTCTACTATCCTATTAAATTCCCCAATAGCCTGCTATTGATTTTGCTGTGTCAAATAATCCTTCTCTTTTACCTTGTAGTGTATAATATCTATCCCTTACAGCACTAGAAGAACTTCCTGAATATGTTTGATTCATATTTTTAACATTATAAACATACGCTACTGGACTTCCTGTATCAGAATCTACTGCTCTAAAGGACATTGCAGAAGGTAAATGTCCACTCGTTGGAGTAACTGTTAAATATGTCATATTTCCACCCTTGTAAGTACGACCTGATAAACTTCCCCAACTTCTACCCACAGTTCCACTAAAACTTGCTGCACCAGATATTGTAGGTATTAACATTACTGCTAACAAACCCATTAACATTATTTTCTTTAACGATTTCATTTCTTGCCTCCTTAAGTATAATTAGTATGTTTTATATTTTTTATATAATCGATTATATTAGTTTCACTTTATCCCTTAACAACTTTATAGTCAATAATAGCATTCTGTTCTCAATAGAAATATTAATTTAATTTTTTATATATATATCATTATGACTTTATTTTAATAACTATATGTTTATTTGACTTTTTTGAACCTATTTTGTAACAAAACAGCTTTCTAATTTGTATACATTATGTTTAATAATTTTTTTCAAGTTTTTCCAAAATATAAATGCCAATACCTTTTTCATATTTTTACATTATGTAACTTCCTATAATCTAACTTAAACTATATTAGTTAAACCAGTTCTTTATTCCTAAATATAAACTTTTTAATAAAAATCTCTATACTTTTCTCATAATAAAATTAATCCAAGCTAAATTTTAAGTATCGTAATTAAAATAATAAGCCTTCTAAATACTAAAAAAGTCTATTACCTCAAAAATAAGGCAATAGGCTTTTTAACTTCTTATACTAATATTAATCTACTCTCTGATTTATATAAAAATTATATATTTAAAATCAATAGCTTGTAAAAATAGCTCCTTGGTGTTCCTTCCCAGCACCAGAATCCTTGTCCATTTTATTCATGTCGTTATATTCAATCTTAATATCTTTAGGATTTTTAACAGCCCATATAATCACTCTTTCACTAGTAGCATTTGGCTCCAACTCATCCATAGTAAAATCATCTCCTACAATTATTTCTGAAGAAATATAGCATCCAACTTTTCCATCAGAAAAAACCGTTGGACTTTCCCAAAAAAATAAATCTAATTTCTTATCACCTTTATTAATTACTTTTGAACTAAACTTTATTTTTTTCCAATTAGGAGCTTTGTCCTCAACACCTTCAGGTAACTCAACCTCCTCTAAATCAGATACCGTTACCTCCAAACCATCATCAAACTTTAAAGTTTCACCAATCTTACCAATCTTAGCTCCTCTGTTTGAAAACATCTGAGATATCTTTTCTTTAGGTGAAGATATCCCCATAGGATGAAATATATACTTTCCAATTACTGAATCTGGCATAATAGCAATACACATAATCATTAGAAATACTATAGCCATAGCACCCTTTTTTATATTTTTAACTTCCAAAATACTCCTCCAATTTATTGACTTTTAAACCCTATTCATTATAGATAATGATTATCTTCTATTTGAACTGATTTATTATAGCATAAAATAAAGAAGTAAATAATTAATACTTCTTTTTTTATTTAATATGTTCTATTACTTACTCTCATCTGTAAACATTGCTACCACTTCTTCTGGTGTTGGTTTACTTGCAAACACTATTTTTACCATTCTCCACTCCCCATCTCGGTATTTCTTAAGCTCTGGGAAGCGAGTATATAGTTCTTTATTTTCTTTTGGCAGTGCTGGTGTTGATATATGAACAATTAACAACCCTTCTGAAGTTTCTATTGAAAATAAAGATGGTTTTTCTATCTTCCAATTATCATCAGTGAAATGATATTCATTTTCATTTATAAGTTTATTTTCTTTTCTAAACTTCTTCCATATCTTATCATCATACATTCCTATACTTGAATCATATTCTTTATTTATTTTTTTCAATTCTTCACTTCGAGGTATACGCTCAACTTGTTGTTCTGTATTCAAATCATAAACTACATATTTTTTATCTACCGTTCTTTCCTCTTCATTTTTACTATTGTATGGAATTTCTGGCTTTTCTTCAAATACTCTACCTACATAATAGTTTCCTCCTACTTTGTTTTGGTAGATATCATAGCTTCCCCAATCTAACTGATAATCTTGATTTTCTTCTAACCATTTCATACTGTCTATGGTCTTTTCTAATTTTTTTGTTTCTAAATTGTAAAATAATATTTTTGCTACTTTATAATCTTTCCTTGAATTTAAATATTCTTTTCTAGTGAACTCATAATTATACTTAAATTTTTGAAATGATACATATTTATCTGGTGTTACTTGTATATCCATTAAATCCCAATTACTTATATCGTTTTTGTCTATAACTAAAAAAGTATCTCCTCTATATTTTCCTTCACCCTTTTTTATATCAATAATATTTTCTATGCTTGTATTTGAAATTCTTACTTCGTTTCTAACTTTGTTTTCACTCCATTCCCTATATTTAATATATCCAAAAATACTTATTGCTATTACAATTATTGATATTAAAGTTATTATAATATATTTCTGTTTCTTTCTATAATCCACTATATTTTCTCCTCTACTGCTTTTCTACATAATCCAAAAATCTTTCAACAGCATTGTCACCTGTAAAGTCCTCATATGCTTTTGCCCCTTCTCTAAAATCTCCTATACCTTTATCTTTAGTTAGGTCTATTTCTCCTTCTACTAATTTTTTTGCAAGTCTTTCTTCTTTATCAACTGCAGCTAACTCTTTATCTTTAGTATGACTGTGACCAGCTCTTATATCTTCTCTCTCTTTTTTTGCTTTTTCCTTTATTAATTTGTCGATTGTATCTTTGTCCCACGCTACTTTTTCTTCTCCTATAGTAATAAGACGACCATTACTCCATGACCCCATGCCTTCTTTAGAATCCCATTTTTTCAAATGATATCTCATTTCTGGATTATTAATTCCTTCAAACGTTAAGTATTCTATTTTTTCTCCTTTTATACCAAATTTACCCCCAAATCCAAATCTTTCATTTATATATTTTATATTATCTGCTTCTATTTTTCCTTCAATCTCCATTTTATCTGCAATATATTTCCCAGTATCAAAAACAAGTGAAGTTAGCCCTTCACTTATTAACCTAACTTTAGGGTCTGTAATTCCTTTCGAAGCATTAATTTCTGTTACTACGTCTGTAGAACCTCCCAATAGATTAGTAGATGCACTTAATGCTGCACCCGCCAATGGAGAACCATATATACTTGTAAGTACTACTGCTGTAGACATTGCTGTGTTAAATATATAGTCCTGAAGTAGTCTTTCTTTCTGTTCTTTAAGTTTTTGATATTCTCGATTATCATAAAATTCTTTAAATTCTTCTCCACTCTTCAATACTTCTGAAGATATTGATTTTGTATTCATTTCTCCAGGCATGTTACTATATGATCCTGAAAGATAATTAAAGTTAAAATTATATCCATTTATTTCTGGATCATATTTTAGTCTGTTAATTGATATCCCTAAAACTGGATATTCTCCATATTCTTCTTTTTTTATTTTATTCAACAAAAGTTTTTCTGACAATAAAAGATTTGTGATAGCTACTTTTTTCTGATAATCTTTAAACATTTTATCATACTCTTCTCTCGATATATGATAATCTCCTTTTTGTATATTACTATATATATCTTCTAATACTCTTCTTTCCGATTCATCAAGTGCCATCATTCCTGAAGCTAGCCTATCAAGATAAACATCTCTATACTTCATATCTGTTGAATGTCTTACTCCCTAAGCATCTATATATTCATAGTCTCTTTCACTTTTCATCATAGCATTGTTGAAATTTTCAAATACTTTACTATCTATTCCATATTTTTCTTCTAATCTTAATTCATACTGTGCCAATTTTCTAGCATAGCATGCCATTGTCATTGTTGTAGCATCTGATAAATTGTTAGGGTCTATTTTAAAAGCTTTTTTATAGTTTTCTTCTTTTCCTGAATACATAAGTAAAAAGAATTCTTTATCTTCTTTTGTCTTTAATGTATTCCATTGTTGTAATACTTCAGAAGGTGTAGTATTCATCTCTTTCATGTGTTCAAAATGTTCATCTGTAAACCCTTTTTTTCTTAAAGTTAATATATCTTTCTCTTTTTGTACTGCTGACTTCCATTCAGTTTGATTCATTGACAAACTAAATCCTGAACTTCTACTATTATTTAATACTGCTATTCCTGCCCTTACATTATCATATAGCCCTTCTGAATTTTGGTATAGTGATTCCGTTGCTCCTTCTATTCTTCTAATTTCTCGCAAGTCAGCCTTATATTTTGCAATCTCTGTTCCGTTTTTAGAAATAGCATTATCTAAAATATTCAGTGCAGTACTATTCATTGATGCTATTGCTGGGTTTGTTTTACTTTGATTTAATAAATTTGTCTTTTGAGATTTATACATATTATTCAAGGATTCTAAATGTTCTATTTTACTTCTAATCTCATCTTCGTCTAAGTCTTTGTCTCCTACTGCTCCTATTAATGTATTACTGTCTGCTATTACTGAATTATTAGCTGCTATTAAATCATTTATTCCATTTTGGTGTCCTATTTCCATTTGACTTTTTAATGAATCCCATGCATCACTTTTTAGTCCTTCTGTGTTTTGTATATTTAAAATTGTTGCTTTCATATCATCTAATGAGTTATTTTGTTCTTGTAATGTATTAATAAGACTTGTTGATTGTCTTTTTATTGCCCCTGGTTTTATTAATTTACTTGTAATTTATATTATATATTATTTCTATAAATAAAAAAGAAGTATTATCTATCTACTTCTTTTTTACTTAATATATTCTATTACTTACTCTCATCTGTAAACATAGCTACCACTTCTTCTGGTGTTGGTTTACTTGCAAACACTATCTTTACCATTCTCCACTCTTGGTCTCGATATTTTTTTAATTCTGGAAAACGAGTGTAGAGTTCTTTATTTTCTTTTGGTAATGCTGGCGTTGATAATTTAATCTCCAGTTTTCCTTCTTCTACATAATAAAAAAAATCTGGTAATTTCTCTTTCCTAAGTTCATCTATATTTTTATCCTTCGCTGGATTACTATCTAACAATTTAGTTTCTTTATCAAACTTATCCCATACTTCTTCTGCATCATATATTAAAGAAGAATATTCTCTATTTTCCTCTTCAACTTTCTTGTCAAGTATATTCCACCTTTCTTCTACCTCTTTTATCTCAGTTTCTTCGTAGGTAGACAAATTATAATATACTTGAAATTTATCTCTCGAAATGCTTGAAACTTCTTCCCCAGGTTTTAATTCTAATTTTTTAATAAAGTTTGTGTTTAGGTAGTAATCTCCTCCTTTGCCTTTAAATGTAAAATAATTCAAGATATCAAATTCATAATCAGGGTATTTTTTAATCCATTTTAAAAGGTCAATAGTTTTTACAAGTTCTTTTGTTTCTATATCGTGAACTAAAATTTCTGCCTCTTTAAAATCTAATATTTGATGTGGGCGCAGTTTTTCTTTATAGATGTAGTCAGCTTTAAAATTTGCATAAATAAAATACTTTTCTGGCACAACATTTATTAAACCTAATGTCACATAATCAATATTTTCAGAATTTACAACAAAGAAAGTATCTTCCTTATATACTCCCTTACCAGTTCCTACTTCTACAAAATCTTCAATTTTTATCTTTTCAGACCAATTTTCTGTTATCTTTCTATTTTCTTTCCAGTACTTGTAAATATCTTTTCTAAAAATTACTAGTACTGTTGCCAATATTAACACTATAGTTATTAATAATATTTTAAGTACAGTTTTCTTATTTTTCATTTACTCTCCTTAATATACACTTTACTTGTTTTCCCATTGTGTTTTTAAAGTTATATTATTATCTCTTTCTCTTAAAATTTCTTCACAATCTTTCATGTCTTTTCTAAATTGGTCTAAATCTTCAAAAATATTTTTTTCTACAGTCTTACCTTTTTCTTTTATAGTATATTTCCCCTCAACAATTCTGTCTATAGAATTTTTTTGTTTCTCAAGTTCTTCCTTTTCTGATTTTACTTTTTCGTAGTCTTCTCCTTCTTTTTTCTTAAGTCTCCCAAGTTCTTTTTCTTTGGCTAGTATCTCTTTGTCAATATCACCACCTCTTGTATTTAAAAATTCCACCGTTTCTTTATCTGCCCAAGATGTAAGACCATCACTATACCATTTCTGCATATGGTGTATTTCTTTTGGATTAGTTATATCCATATACAATGGATAATCTTCTATATATTCCCCCCAAGCTCCACTAGGATTTTGAATTCTATATTTATATATTCCTGCCGATCCAAACCAATCCATGTACATTTCATGTAATGCTCTCTCTATATCATTATTAAGTTTTTGTCTATCTTTATAGCTGTTTAATAAATTACCTCCCGCTATATCTATACTTCCAGCTGCAAGTCTTCCACCTTTTGATTTTATTAGCGAATCGTCTGTTAGACCTTCTATAGGGTCTATATTATCTGATGCAAGATTCATCATTATACTAGCTGGTATTGTTAATCCTGGACCAATGTATATATCTGCTCCTAACATTGCAAGTCCTAAAATAGAATCCATTATAGCTTTTTCTGGTAAATTTTCTGCTTCTTTTTTTAATTTATCAATTTCTAAATTCTTAAGATATTGTGTAACTTCGTCTGGAGTATTAAGAAAACTAGTTGATATTTCTCCACTTTTTTCTACTTTATGTCTATAACCATGGAGATTTTCTTCTTTTGTATATTTTAAACCCATAAAATATATTCCATTTCCTTTATATATAAATTCTTCGATTTTCGGATAAATATCATACGTTGTTCCAGTCTCAGAATATCTATTCTTTGTTAAAAAATCTTTTTGTGATAATAATAAATTTATTAATCCTAACCCCTCATTATATCTTTCCATTTCTTGCGAATATTGAGGAGACCCCATAAAATCTTCATATCCATTAGCTAGATTTTTTAATTCTTCTCTTTGAAGAGATTTCATTCCCTTAATAATTCTATCATAGTAATTGTCTCTATATGTCAGTATAACTCCTTGAGAGTTATACTATTGCCCTTTGGCATCTATAAGTGCTTGGTTAAATACTCCAAATTTTTCCAGTATTATATTGCCATCTTTATCTCTTTTATTTCTCTTGATATCATCTAATTGTAATAATCTACCATACACTCCTACTGCTTCAAATAATTTGTCTGATAATTTATCTGGATCTATCTCAAAAGCCTTATCATAATTCTCTTTTTTACCTGTAGTCATGTGCAAATAATATTCTCTATCTTCATCTGTTTCTAAAGTATTCCATTGTGCTAACATCATTTGGGGAGTAACTCCCAGACTTCTCATATGATTAATTCTCTGATCGTCAAATCCTTTTTCTTTTAACTTTAATATATCTTTCTCTTCTGCTACTGCTGACTTCCATTCAGTTTGATTCATTGATAAACTAAATCCTTAACCTCTACTCTTATTTAATACTGCTATTCCTGCTCGTACATTATCGTATAGCCCTTCTGAATTTTGATATAGTGATTCTGTTGCCGCTTCTATTCTTCTAATTTCCCTCAAGTCGGCTTCATATTTTGCAATATCTCCTTTATTTTTAGAAATAGCACTACCTAAAACACTAATTGCAACACTATTTCATTGGAGCTGATGTTGGATTTAGTTTTGTTTGATTTGATAATATTTTCTGTTTAGCCTCAAATGCTTTGTTTATAAGTTCTAAAGCTCCCATTTTAGACATAATCTCATCTTAGTCTAAGTCTTCACTTCCTACCGCTCCTATTAATGTATTACTATCTGCTATTACTGAATTATTGGCAGCTATTAAATCATTTATTACGTTTTGGTGCCCTATTTCCATTTGACTTTTTAACGAATCCCATGCATCACTTTTTAATCCTTCTGTATTTTGTATAGATAAGATACTTGCTTTCATATCATCTAATGAATTATTTTGTATTTGTAATGTATTAATAAGGCTTGTTGATTGGTTCTTTATTGCTTCTGGTTTTATTATTGTACTTGTAATTTATATTATATATTATTTCTATAAATAAAAAAGAAGTATTACCTACTTACTTCTTTTTTATTTAATATATTCTATTACTTACTTTCATCTGTAAACATAGCTACCACTTCTTCTGGTGTTGGTTTACTTGCAAATACTATTTTTACCATTCTCCATTCCCCGTCTCGGTATTTTTTAAGTTCTGGAAATCTAGTGTATAGCTCTTTATTTTCTTTTGGTAGTGCTGGTGTTGAAAGGTCTATATGAAGATTCCCATATTCTGAACTATATTCAAATATTAAAGCTTTTTCTTCTCTTAGTTGCTTCAAGCTTTTTGTTCTACTATTTTCATCTGCACTAAAATTTCCTTTTTGGTAGAATTCATTCCAAACCTCATCAGACTCTTCATATATTAAGTTTTGATATTCAACATTTTCTTCTACAGTTTTTTCATCTAGTAAAAAAGAAAGTTCTTTTCCTATATCAAAAACACTAAACTTACTTGTGTCATCTTTAATTTCTTCCTCTGTAGATAAATTATAGTATATATCAAAACTTTTATTTCTTTTCCCATCTTCAACAGCTATATCATCTTTTTCTATAAATTGCATACCTAAGTAGATTTGTCTAGATTTATCTTTTAATAAATTATATCCAATCATAAGTTCATAATTGGGATATTTTTTTAACCATTTCATACAATCTATATCTTTTACAAGTTTTTTTGTTTCTATATCGTAAATATATATATTTGCCGAATTAAAATCTCTTCTAGATAATCCTAATTCTCCTTTCCTGTGTACATTATCATAATTATAATTTTTGTAAGCAAAGTATTTTCCTGGTAACACATTTATAAATTGAAGTTCCCATCTATCTATACTATCAGGAT
Organism: Miniphocaeibacter massiliensis; assembly: GCF_900232905.1. Taxonomy (GTDB): domain Bacteria; phylum Bacillota; class Clostridia; order Tissierellales; family Peptoniphilaceae; genus Miniphocaeibacter; species Miniphocaeibacter massiliensis. The sequence continues at coordinate 4,031 of NZ_OCTQ01000006.1, read as the reverse complement.
TTATTACAATAAATGTATCTTCTTCATATTTTCCATGTCCTTTTTCTACATCTACAAAATCTTCTATTTTTATTTCAATAGATTCATTAGATTTTACTAAGCTTTTTTCAAATTCTTTTGTTTTATAGTATTTATATCCCAGTATAATTGCTACAATTGTTAGTATAATAATTATACTTATAACTAAAACTATTTTTTTCTTTTTTTTCATATTTATGTTCCTCTTGTTTTAATATTTAATCTTCTAAATAGTGCTGCTCTTGCCAATAGTCTTTTAGTGATAACTTATATCTTTCATTTAATAATTCATTAACATTCTCTACATCTTTTCTATATTGGTCTAAATCTTCAAAAATTACTTTTTCTTCACCTTTTTCTTTATATTTGCCACTAAGAATTCTTTCTATAGAATTTTTATACTCTTTATTCTCTTTGTTTTTTCTTATCACTAAAATTCATCAGCTTCTAATTAATATACTTGTAATTTATATTATATATTATTTCTATAAATAAAAAAGAAGTATTGTCTATTTACTTCTTTTTTATTTATTATATTCTATTGTTTACTTTCATCTGTAAACATTGCTACCACTTCTTCTGGTGTTGGTTTACTTGCAAATACTATTTTTACCATTCTCCATTCTTGGTCTCGGTATTTTTTTAATTCTGGAAAACGAGTATATAGTTCTTTGTTTTCTTTTGGTAGTGCTGGTGCTGATACATAAGTATAAAGTTTCCCGTCTGATACTATATATTTAAAGGTTAATGCCTTTTCTTCTTTTAATTCAGTAAATGATTTATCTATAGTTATATCATCTACAAAATTATTTTTTTTATAAAAATTATCCCATATTTCATCTGATTCTTCATACATTAAATTTTCATATTTCTCATTTTTTTCTATAGTTTTTTTATCCATTAAAAAAGTCAATATTTTTTCCTTTTTTACACTTTTGTCATTTTTAATTTCTTTCTCTGTAGATAAATTATAGTACATTTCAAATATTTCATCTCTTATTTCATCTTTTGAAGTTAAATCATTTTTTTCAATAAAACCTGTTCCTACATATGAATCTCCTTTCCTATCTTTAAATAAATTATAAACATTCATTAATTGATATTCCGGATATTTTTCTAACCATTCCATTATATCTATATTTTTTACAAGTTTTTTTGTATCTATATCATATACATATATATTAGCTGAGTTAAACTCTAGTAATGTTTTTCCTGAAATTTTTTTATTGAATACTCTATTATAATCACAATTTTTATAAGCAAAATATTTCCCTGGCAAAACATCTATTTCATATAATAAAATATTATCTATTTTTTCAGAATTTGTAACAATAAAAGTATCTTCTTTGAATTTTCCTTCGCCTTTTCCTACTTCAATAAAATCTTCTATTTGTATATCAACAGAATAATTATCTCTAAGCAAATTTTTTTCAAACTGATATTTTTCGTAACATTTGTATGCAACTATAATTGCTATTAAAATTAATACAACTCCTATAATTAAATATACCTTTTTCTTTTTTTCCATTTATTCCTCTCTTTTGCCTATATCAATTTTTTATTTTGTATATTCATCTTGCCAATAATCTTTTAAAGATTTATATTTAGAATCTCTTAATGTATCATTAACATTCTCTACATCTTTTCTATATTGGTCTAAATCTTCAAAAATTACTTTTTCTTCACCTTTTTCTTTATATTTGCCACTAAGAATTCTTTCTATCGAATTTTTATACTCTTTATTCTCTTTGTTCTTTGAATCTTTATCGTTGTAATCAAATTTTTCACTAGGAGTTAACTCATCAACGCTTCTACCTTTAAGAATCTTATTTATCTCATTTTCTTTTGATGTTATCTGAGTATCTAAACCTGCTTTTTTATTCTCTAAAAATTTAACTACATTTTCTGGTGCCCATGTTCCTAAGCCTCCAGTTCCCCATTGTCTAGCCAAAAAATATTGTTTTACATTTATAACATCCATAAAATTAGGGTTTTCTGACTTTATTCTTTTTGTCCATGTTCCATCTGGTAATTGTTCTTTGTAGCTATATGTTCCAGAACCTCCAATCCAACCCATCCACATTTCGTTTAACATCTTTTCTATATTTTTATTAAGTTTTTTACTTTCTCTATAACTATTTATCAGGCTACTTCCTGCCGTATTAATAGCACCAGCTGCAAGTCTTCCACCTTTTGATTTTATTAGTGAATCGTCTGTTAACCCCTCTATAGGATTTACATTCTCTGATGCAAGATTTATGATTACACTAGCTGGTATTGTCACTCCTGCTCCAATGTATATATCTGCCCCTAACATTGCAAGATTTAAAAAAGAATCTAATATATACTTTTCTGCAAGATTTTTTTCCTCTTCTATTTTTTTGTCAATTTTCCTATTTTCTATATAGTCTTTAAGCTGTGTTGGAGTATTTTGTATTTGTGTTTCTATTTCTGCATTTTTCTCTATTGTTTCCCAATATCCATAAAAATTTCTTTCTTCTGTATATCTTAATCCTTGAGTAAATACACCATTTCCTATATATTTAAAATCTTCAATTTTAGGATATACATCATAGGTTATCCCTTTTTCTCTATATCTTCTTTCAATTAAAAATTCATTTTGAGACATTAATAAATTTTTCAACGCCACTCCATTATCGTAACTATCTAATAAATCTTTAAATACTTGGTTACTGTATGGGTCGCCATTATTAGCAATAATATCACCATATAAATTTGCTAAGTTATCTATCTCATCTTTATTTACATCTTTAATCCCTTTTATGATTCTATCATAATATTCTTCTCTATAAGTATATACATTTACTGCATCACTATGTATTATAGTATCAGCATCCATAAGAGCTTGGTTAAATACTCCAAATTTCTCCATTATAACTACATTTTTCCCTAACTCTTCGTCATATACAGTATTATGTTTTATATCATAATTTAACAATGCCCTGCCATAAATTCCTACCACTTTAAATAACTGGTCTGATAATTTACCTGGCTTTATCTCAAAAGCCTTATCATAATTTTCTTTTTTTCCTGTTGCCATCAACAAATAATATTCTCTATCTTCGTCAGTTTCTAAAGTATTCCATTGTACTAATAATACTTTAGGTGGAATTCCTATACTCCTCATATGATTAATTCTCTGGTCGTCAAACCCATTTTCTTTTAATTTTAATATAACTTTTTCTTCTTCTACTGCTGACTTCCATTCAGTTTGATTCATTGGTAAACTAAATCCTGAACTTCTACCTTTATTTAATACTGCTATTCCTGCTCTTACATTATCATACAGCCCTTCTGAATTTTGATATAGTGATTCTGTTGCCGCTTCTATTTGTCTAATTTTTTGTAAGTCAGCCTTATATTTTGCAATCTCTGTTCCGTTTTTAGAAATAGCATTATCTAAAATATTCAGTGCAGTACTATTCATTGATGCTATTGCTGGGTTTGTTTTACTTTGATTTAATAAATTTGTCTGTTGAGATTTATACATATTATTCATAGATTCTAAATGTTCTATTTTACTTTTAATCTCATCTTCGTCTAAATCTTTACTTCCCACTGCTCCTATTAATGTATTACTGTCTGTTATTACTGAATCGTTGGCAGCTATTAAATCATTTATTACATTTTGGTGTCCTATTTCCATTTGGCTTTTTAATAAATCCCATGCATCACTTTTTAATCCTTCTGTGTTTTGTATAGATAAGATACTTGCTTTCATATCGTTTAATGAATTATTTTGTTCTTGCAATGTATTAATAAGGCTTGTTGATTGGTTCTTTATTGCTCCTGGTTTTATTATTGTCCCCATGTTATACCTCCTCTTCTACTTCTTGTTCTAACTTTTGTATTTCTCTTCTACAATTCTCTTCTCTATCGTTTAAAGTATTAAACTGACTTTTTATTTGCTTTTCAAATTCTTCTTTAAATTCTTGTCTTTGTTCTTGTATTTTTATTAACATTTCTTGTTGCTGGTAGAAGTTTTTTTGTAA
>NZ_OCTQ01000007.1 GCF_900232905.1 Miniphocaeibacter massiliensis | reverse complement strand
GAAGAAGAAAGAGAAAAAGGTCACACAGCAGTAGATAACTCAACAACAGAAGAAGAAGTAACAACTGCAAAAGATACAGCAATAGAAGAAATAAACAAAGTAACTCCAAAGACAATAGAAGAAGAGTTACAAGAAGCAAAAGACAAAGCGAAAGAAGAAATCGACGAAGCCGCAGAAGAGAAGAAAAAAGAAATAACAGATAGAACAGATGTATCTGACGAAGAAAAAGAAAAGGCTATAGAAAAAGTCGAAGAAGAAAGAGAAAAAGGAAAAGAAGCAGTAGATAACTCAACAACAGAAGAAGAAGTTGAAGAAGCAAAAGATACTGCAATAGACAACATCAATAATATAGTTGTAAATCCATCTAAAGGAAATGAAGCTATATTAATGGGTGGAACAGCAGCAATATCTAATAAAGTCCAAGGGAAATTAACTAAATATGATACAGTTAGAAGAGTATTTGGAGCAGACAGATATGGAACAGCAATAGCAGCTAGTAAAGAAATGTATAAAACTGGAGCTAAAACAGTAGTAATAGCTAGTGGACAACAATTTAGTGATGAATTAACAGCAACAGTATATGCTAACATAATTGACGCGCCAATATTATTAACAGAAAAAGGTAGTATAGCACAAAAAACTATAACTGAAATAGAAAGATTGGGAGCTAAAAACATAATCATAATTGGTGGAGATGCAGTAATCTCAAATGGAGTACAAAGCAGACTAAGCAAATTAGGTAGTGTTAGAAGAATTGTGGGAGCAGATAGATATTCAACAGCAGTTAAAATAGCTAAAGAGATACAAAAAGAAGTAGGAACAATAAGTGAAGTTGCACTAGTAAATGGAACAAACTTCCCAGATGCAATATCTATGACTAGTTATGCAGTAGATAGAAAGATACCTATTTTATTAACAGAACCAGCTAAATTAAACTCTAATACAGAAAAATTAGTAAATGAATGGAAAGTTAAAGATGTAAAAATAGGTGGTGGAGAAGTAGCGGTTTCCAAAGCTGCAGAGAAAAAATTAACAGCTAAAGGAATAACTGTAAAAAGATTTATGGGAGCAGACAGATATGGAACTTCTGTAGCTGTGGCAAGAGCCTTAAACTTAGATGCAAAGAATATAGTAATAGCAAGTGGAGAAAATTTTGCAGATGCAGTAGTAGGAGCACCATTAGCAGCTCATAAAGGATATCCAATAGTATTAGTAAAACAAAATGCAATACCAGATTCAGTGAATGGATATTTGAATAAGTAATTTAAAAAAGATAGAATCTACAAAGATTCTATCTTTTTTTGTTTATCCATATATGTTAAAATACTAATGAAATTGAAAGTAAATTATCAATATAATTTATGAATATTGTTATATTCAGGGACAGTTAAATTTATTTTGAGGAGCAAAAATGAATAATACTATAAGTGAAAATTCTTTTAATCTATCCAAAATTTCTAAATATTTTGGAAATAAACATGATATAAAGTTAAAAATAGGCTCGATATTAATAGGAGATTTGATATGTTCCTTTGCAATGAGCTTCTTTTTTCAGCAAAAAGAATTACTTAGTGGAGGTATTGGAGGAGTAGGTTTATTATTAAAGTTTTTATTCGATATTCCTACAGGAGTTACTATATTGATTTTAAATATTCCGTTGGTATTTTTAGGGTATATTTTCTTAAGTAAAATATTTACCACATATGCTATGATATCAGCCTTTGTTATGTCATTTTACCTAGTAATATTAGATTATATTAAAAATCCGTTTATACTAGAAGATCCATTTTTGGTAGCTGTTGTTGGAGGAGCTGTAAATGGCATAGGTATGGGTATTCTTTTCCGACATGGCACATGTCAAGGAGGATTAGATATTTTAGCAGCGATATTTAAAAATAAATTTAATATAAACATAGGAAATGGATTACTTGCTATGAATATGGTTATAGTGTTGTTTGCTGCTTATATATTTGGACTAGATAAAGGCCTATATACTATAATAGCAATGGTTGTTGGTTATAATTTATTAGATAAAATACAGATGGGATTAGGTGAAAAGAAACAAGTATTCATTATTTCAAAAGAAAGTGACAAAATATCTAAAGCGATAATAAAAAGGATTCATAGAGGAGTAACTTTTTTTAATGGAGAGGGAGCTTATACAGAAAGACATCAAAAAGTAATTTATACAGTAGTAAGTACTAGACAAATAGCATTATTAAAGAAAATTACTGCAGAAATTGATCCAAGCGCATTTATGTCTATTTCAGATGCATATGAGGTAAAAGGTAAAGGATTTATAACAGCAGAGATTTAAAAAAACAGGGATTTTAAAATCCTTGTTTTTTAATAAATCAATTATCATCTAAAGTCTGATATATAGGAGGAATAAATTTTTTTAATTTTCCAGGCATATTTACTATTAAGGATTTAGTTAGGGATTCGGTTGTAACTGAATTATTGTTTTTCAACCATTCTAATAGAGTTATAGTAAAACCATAAGTATAAAAATTCATAGCAAATAGAAGCTCTGGATCTTCTTCTATTTTGTCTTTATATTCACCAAACATGTATGTGTATAAATTTTCTTTAGTTTTCAAATAAAATAATTTTGTAAAGGAAGAATGTCCATCAATAGAAATTATTTGCTGATAAAATTTTTTATTCTCCAGCATTAAGTCTAAATAAAGTTTAAAAATTATCCTATTATCATCCAAACTTTTAGATAATTTATATACAGGTGAAATATTTTTATAATGTATATAATAAATTAAGTCGTCTATATCATTAAAATACCTATAAAATGTCTGTCTAGACAAATTACTGAAATTCACAATGTCAGATACTGTAATTTTTGATATTGGTTTAGTTTTCATTAGTTCTTTAAAAGAATTAGCAAAAGTTGTTTTAGAATTTGATTTTTTATCCATAAATAACTCCTTATATTATGATATAAAATAGTTACTATAATTATACCTCATAGTATTGGAGTATTCTATTAGATGAAAGCTATAAAAATATGATAAATTATTATGTAAATTATAAAAACTCTGATATTTATCAGAGTTTTTATAATTTGGTATTTAAATCTAAAGGGTATTTTGGCATTTTAACATATTTAAAATCTAAAACTGACAAATCACCAGTCATAACACCAGGTGTATCACAAGGGATTATAAGTCCAGCTTTATCTTGGAAAAAACTTCTATAATGATTAGAAGATTTTATACCAACATATTTATATTGTGCTACATCTGCTCCCGTGACTAGGAATGGTCTATCATCAAGCGTTTGAGTTCTTTGAGAGGTGATTATTATTTCTACATTTTTAACTTTAACTCTAGCAGATTTGCCAAAGCTCAATTTTGCTCCTTTAATCATAGGAGCAGTTGCTATATATTCGCCATTTGATAGATTTTTAATTTTAGCATTGACAATTTCAATGGGATTACCATGAATTTTTTCGCATTTTCCACCTAAAGAAAAAGTAACTTTATCTCCTACTCTATGGTTATGTAAAAACTCAGCAACATCTTTATCATAAATAAAACCAAAGATTGTTTTAGGTAAATTTCTATCTAACATTTCTTTAAGAAGATGAGTCCCATCACCAGGAGCACCACCTCCAGGATTGTCAGAAACTTCACTTATTAATACATATCCATCTCCAGAATATTCTTCTGCTTGATCCATAGCTTTTTTTGCGGAAATTATTTCTGGTATAAAATATTCTCTATATTCCCAAACATGTTCAGCTAATTCTTGAGCAGATTTATCAGCTAGCTCTTGATCATTATTAGTCATTACTAAAATTGTAGAACTAGCATAAGAAGTGTCAGCGTAAGGAAAGCCATGGAAGAACGTAGCGTCTATTAAGTTGTTTTCTTTTATATAATTTTTAATATAGTTGTTTAATGTAGTAATAGGTTCTCTTAGTGTAAATCCACCAGATAGTGGTAAAAGCAAAGGTATAGCTTTTAAAGACATTTTAGGTATTACTCTATTTTCTATTGAGCTAATAAGTGTTTTCATAGCTAAATAACCTGTATTAAAGAAATCTATGTGGGGATATTCATAGCCACCAAATAATCCATCTGATAATTCAACCATTTCTTTTGAAACATTTGCATGTAAATCTAAAGCAGACATAATAGGGATATTATCAGGTAAAATAGCTTTAATTTTTTCTAATGTATAGCTTTCTATATCTTCGACACCAACAGCCCTACCAGCGCCATGTAGGCAGAATAAAACTCCATCTAAGTCATTCTTATGAGGCTCTATCATAGAAATTATATTATCAACAATTTTATCTAAGGCTTCTTTTTCCATTCTGCCTATAGGATTCATTAAATCCATTGTAGGAATTAAGTTAATGTCACCATGTTCTTCAGCTGCTTTAATAATTCCACCAAATAAATGTTCGACATTTTTGTATCTCCATAAGCTATCTTCTCCAGTAAAATAGTTTAAAGAGATAAACTCTTCATATGTAACGTCTTTAGTACAAAAATTATTTGCTTCATGACCAAATTGACCTACTAAAATATTCATTAAATCACTCCTTTAGTTTAATAATTAAAATATATCATGTAGCATAATATATATTGAAGTTGCATATTAATTAAATGGAAATATAAAGATTACATTTTTTTAAATTGTAAAGTTATTAGTAATAAAGTAATAAAAAAGACAAGAAAAATTCTTGTCTTTTATTTGAATTCAGTATTCACATCTAAAGGATATTTTGGCATTATAGCATGCTTGAATTCAGAAATAGATAGTCACCACTCATAATACCAAGAATGTCACAAGGAATGATTAAACCTACTTTATCTTGAAAATAACTTCTATAATGATTAGATGATTTTATACCTACGTATTTGTATTGTTCTACATCTGCTCCAGTAACAAGGAATGGTCTGTCATCTAAAGTTTGAGCTCTTTGAGAGGCTATTATTATTTCAACATTTCCAACTTTTACTTTTGCAGAATTTTTTATTGTAGATAGAGTACCTTTTGTCATAGGAGCGGTATCTATATATTCTCAATTTGATAGGTTTGAATAAGAGCGTCTTTTATTTCTATAGGTTCACCATGAATTTTTTCTATTTTATCACCTAAGGTGAAGCTAACAACATCTCCAATTTTGTGATTATGAAGAAATTCTACAACTTCTTTATCATAAATAAAACTAAATATTGTTTTAGGTAAATTTCTATCTAATATTTCTCTTAGTAAATGTGTAGCATCACAAGGAGCACCACATCCAGGGTTGTCAGATACTTCACTTATTAACACATATCCATCTCCGGTATATTCTTCTGCTTGGTCCATAGCATCTTTTGCAGATATTATTTCAGGTAAGAAATGTTTTCTATATTCCCAAACATATTCAGCTAATTCTTTATCATTGTCTGTTAATACTAAAATACTTGAACTTCCATAAGAAGTATCGGCATAAGGGAAACCGTGAAAGAAAGTAGCGTCTATTAAATTATTTTCTTTTATATAATTTTTAATGTGATTATTTAAAGTTATAATAGGCTCTCTAAGGGTAAAACCACCAGATAGTGGTAAAAGTATAGGTAAGTTTTTAAGAGCCATAACTGATTTTACTTTTTTATTAATCATTTGCACTAAAGTTTTATAGATAAGTATCCAGTATCAAAAAAATCTATATGAGGATATTCGTAACCACCAAAAAGACCATCTGACAACTCAAGCATTTCATTAGAAACGTTTGCGTGAAGGTCTAAAGTTGAAACTATAGGTATATCATTAGGTAAAATACTTCTGATTTTTTCTAAGGTATAGCTTTCAATATCTTCAACATCTCTAGCACGTCCAGCACCGTGTAAGTAAAATAAAACTCCATCAATATTGCTTTTATGAGGCTCTATTAAACTTAGTATTTCATCAACTATTTTATCTAAAGCTTCTTTTTCCATAGTACCAATAGGATTAATTAAATCTAATGTAGGAATTAAATTTACACCATCTTCTTCGGTAGCTTTAATAACTCCGCCAAAATAATGGGAAACTTCTTTATATGGTCATAAACTATCTTCTCCTGTTGAGTATATAAATTCAATAAATTCATTATATGTAACATCCTTTGTGCAAAAATTATTTGCTTCATGTCCGAAATGTCCAACTAAAATATTCATTTTAAATTCCTCCTTTATGTATAATGTAACTTTAACATTCAGAAATATTATTTTAAAGGTATAGATTTTTGGATTCATTTTATATAAGTTACAATAAGGTAAAATTGTCTAGTTTTATTGGAGGAAGTAGTTTGCAAATTAGTAATTATTGATGCATTTAAATTATTATGATAATATGTAGATATTAAATAAGAGGTGAAGGCATGTTAATTATTTCTTGCTAAAATTTTAATAACTGGCAACATGTTTTTTTGTTGTGCCAATTAGCAGGAAATCTCTTTATATTTTACTATTACATTAGACAAGGATGATTCCTTGTCTTTTTTTATTTAGGAGGTGATAAAATGAAGAATCTAAATTATTAACTAATAATATAGAAAGGAGTATTAATGTCAATAATAGATATAAAAAATTTGAATTTTAGTTACAGTGGAGATAGTGATCCTATATTTGATAATTTGAGTTTACAATTAGATGGAAGTTGGAAATTAGGATTAATAGGTAGAAATGGTTATGGGAAAACAACATTTTTAGATATTTTAAGAGGAAGATTAGAGTATGATGGAAAGATAACTAGTAAATTAAATTTTGAATATTTTCCATATGAAGTAAAGAATGAAGACTATTTGACTATAGATGTAGTGGAAGAAATTAAAGGAGATTATGAGTTATGGAGGTTAGAAAAAGAATTAAATTTATTAAATGTTAATCTAGATGTTATATACAGACCATTTGATACATTGAGTGGTGGAGAAAGAACTAAGGTGTTAATAGCCTCAATGTTTGTTAAAGAAGGAGAATTTTTATTAATTGATGAACCTACTAACAGTCTTGATATAGAAGGTAGACGTGTTTTAGCAAAATATTTAAATAGTAAAAATGGATTTATATTAATTTCACATGATAGAAGATTTTTAAATGAAACAATAGATCATATTCTAACCATTGAAAAGAAAAAAATAGTATTACAAAAAGGAAATTATGAAACATGGAGCCAGAATAAAATACTAGAAGATGAATTCAATAGAAATAAAAATGAAAAATTGAAGAAAGAAATTACAAGATTAGAAAAATCTTCAAGAGAAAAATCTACTTGGTCAGATAAGATAGAATCTACTAAAAATAAAAAAATATCTGGGCTAAAGGCAGACAAAGGCTATATAGGGCATAAAGCAGCAAAGATGATGAAAAAGTCTAAAACTTTAGAAAAGAGGTATAATAAAGTTTTAGGAGATAAAAAAGATTTACTTACCAATATTGAATTTGAAGACGATTTATCACTTGAGTCTGTTCCTCATCATAGTAAATACTTAATAACAGCTGAGAATTATTCTGTGTTTTATGGTCAATACCAGGTGTTTAAACCTATAAATTTTACTGTTAAAAATAAGGATATAGTCACTATAATAGGAGAAAATGGAGCTGGAAAAAGTAGCTTTTTAAAATCGATTATAGATTCAAATATTGGTAAACAAGGATTATTACAGTTAGCAAGTGATTTAAAAATATCTTATTTGTCTCAAGACTTTGAATGGTTAAAAGGAAATATAGAAGATTTTATATACGATTCCAAAATAGATAAAACGAAATTTTTAACATTACTTAGGAAGATGGGTTTTTCTAGGGATCAATTTGACAAAGATATGGCTTCTTACAGTAGTGGGCAAAAAAAGAAAGTCCTTATAGCAAAAAGTTTTTGTGAAGAAGCAAATATTTATATTTGGGATGAACCTCTTAATTATTTAGACATTATTACAAGACTTCAAATAGAACATATGATAAAATGCTTTAAACCAACTATGATCTTAGTTGAACACGATGAAGAGTTTATCGAAAATATAGGTTCTAGAGATATAGAAATAATTAAAAGCAAATAAAATATATTATATTGTAAAGACTCTTAACATTTATATAATAAACAGCATAGTAGAAATTTAGATTTTTACTATGCTGTTTATAGTTTTAACAAAATTTTTTGCTGTTTCAAAATCGGTTATATCATACATGTCCTTATGTTCGTTATCAGCATAAGAATAACTTATTTTAGCTATTGTAGTAGGGTCTTTTCGCCAAGCCTTGCAGGTGCTGTGAAATTTACTTATACTTGTTTTTCCATATATAGTTTTTACATTCTCAGAATTTACGCCACTACCTACAATTAACTCAATTTTATTACTATAATTTTCTTGAAGTTCATTTAAAAGCCCAATACCATCTAATGCATTATTTTTTTGACCGCTTGTAAGTATTCTATCTACTGATAGAGATATTAATTCTTCAATAGATTTAATGGGGTTGTTAACTTGATCAAAAGCTCTGTGAAATACTGCTAATTTTCCTTTTGAATGAATTAAATTCACCAAAGTTTTTGTTTTATCCAAGTCTATTTCATTATCTTTAGAAAGAAAACCAAAAACAATTCCTTCGATATTTAAATCAAGAAAAAGCTCAGTATCTTTAACTATACTTTCATATTCAAAATTATTATATAAAAAACCACCAGGTCTGGGTCTAATCATAACAAATGTAGGTATGTTTAAATTATCAAGAACTAATTTAGTAGTTCCGTAAGATGGAGTTAACCCACCTAAAAATAAAGCACTATTCAACTCAATTTGATCAGCACCAGATTTTTTTGCAATGTAAGCATCTTCATAACTTCCACAGCATATTTCTATAATTTTCTCGTTCATATATAATTTAAACTCCAATATCTCAAATTTTTAATAACACTATATCATAATAATTAACTTATACTTCTAATTATATAATCTTAGTTAAAAACAAAATAGATGAATAAAACTAATTAATGTCTTATTCATCTATTTTGAATTTAGTAAGAATATACTATATTAAAGATATGTTTCTATAATAGGGAAAATAAATAATTTAATAACGAATAATACTCCTAATACCCATAATATGATACCAGGGTCTTTAGCTCTGCCTTGTATTGTTTTTACGAGTAAGTATGACATAATTCCCCACATAATACCTGCTGAAATAGAGTAACCTACTACCATAAAGATAATAGAGAAAACGCCAGGAATTATTACATCGGCTTTGTCCCATTGGAATTCTTTCATAGGCTCACACATCATAATTCCCACCATTATTAAAGCTGGAGCTGTAGCGAATCCTGGAATAGCCTTTATAATAGGGAAAAATGGTATAGCTAGCAAAAATAATATTGCTGTAGTAACTGCAGTAAGACCAGTACGACCTCCTTCTTCTACACCAGAAGCTGATTCTACAAAAGTAGTTACAGTTGAAGTTCCTAAAATAGCACCACAAGTAGTTGCAATGGCATCGGATGTAAAAGCTCTCTTAGAACCTGGGAAATTTCCATTTTCATCTATTAGTTTAGCTTTTGTAGCAACACCAGCAAAAGTTCCTAAGGTATCAAATATATCAACATATAAGAATGTCAATACTACCATCAAGAATTGAATTATATTTCCAGGGCTTGAAAAAGCAGTTTTTATACCAGAAAAACATAGTCCAATAGTAGGAGATATACTAGGTGGAAGGCTTAGCACACCTGAAGGGAATAAAGAAAACAATCCTGAATCTACGTTGATTTGATACCATCCAGCTAGTTGAGCTATCATTCCAAGTATCCATGTTGCAAAAATACCTATGAGCAAAGCTCCTTTCACCTGTTTAACCCACAAAACAATAGTTATTATTATTCCTATTATAGACAAGGCTATTGCAGCTTCTGTTAGATTTGGATTTACAGCTACTAGCGTAGCAGGATCCCCGATTATAATTTTTGCATTTTGGAAACCTATAAACATTATAAATAATCCAATACCCGCGGAAATAGATAAACGTAACTGTTTAGGTATAGATTCCATTAATTGAGATCTTATGTTTGTTACGCTTAAAAGAATAAAAATTAGTCCTTCAACTAAAACTGCGGCTAGTGCAAATGAAGGATCATATCCCATAGTTAGTACGACAGTGTATGCAAAAAATGCATTCAATCCCATTCCAGGAGCTTGTGCAAAAGGTAAGCCTGCAAATAGTCCCATTAGCATAGTACCTATAACTGCTGAAATAGCAGTAGCCATGAATACCGCTCCACTATCTAATCCTGCGGCTGAAAGAATATTCATATTTACTGGTAATATGTACGCCATTGTTACAAAAGTAGTTAGTCCCGCAATTACCTCTGTACGAACGCTGGTTTTTCTTTCGTTAAGTTTAAAAAAATTATTAAGTTTTTCCATAATATTCTCCTTTCAAAAAGTACTAAAGTAGTATCTTCCCTATATTTATTATATATGCTACAATATTTAGACGCAAATTATCAATAGTAAATATAAGATATTATTTATATTACATATTATTAAAACTTAATAAGCATTCATAGTAATTTAAAGAAAATATAATTGTGATATATTATCATCTTGTAAATTTGACATAGTAACACCTAAAAGCCGAATTGGTTTTTTTAAGTCAACATTATCTAATAAAAATTTTGATTTGCTAAATATTTCTTCAAAATCCCTCCTAGGTTGTTCTAGGCTAAAATTTCTAGTGATTGTTTTAAAGTCATCAAATTTTAATTTAATAGATATAGTTCTACCTAGTAAATTTCTTTTTTTTAAATCTTTGGCAAGCTCCAATGAAAATTCTTCTAATTTATCTATAATTTCTATTTTGGAATCTAAATCTTTAGGAAATGTTCTTTCTATTCCAATACTTTTTCTTTCTCTAGAATTTGAGATTACACTATGATCTATTCCTCTAATCCTATCGTAAATAATTAAACCGAATTTGCCAAAATGATACTGGAGAATATCTTGGTTTAAATCCATCAACTGTTTAACTTTATAAATACCCATAGTATTAAGCTTAGAGGCAGACTTCTTACCAATTCCTGCAATTTTTTCAATGGGAAGTTCCAATAATATTTCTGGCAACATATCTTTAGTTATTATTTTATATCCATTTGGCTTATTCCAATCAGAAGCCATTTTTGCAAGAAACTTATTATAACTTACACCAATGGAAACTGTTAGACCAGTATTCTTGTAAACATCATTTTGAATTTTTTTTATTAAAGATATAGGTTCACAATTTATATGGCTGATATCTATAGCACCTTCGTCGATAGACATTTTTTCTATATTATTTGAATATTTAGAAATTATTGAAAATACTTTTTTGCTCATCTCGGAATATTTATTGTGCCTAGGAGAGACTATTATAACTTGAGGACATAGCTTGGTTGCTTTAAAAATAGGCATAGCAGAATGTAACCCAAATTTACGAGCTTCATAATTAGCAGTTGTAATAATGCCTCTTTGACTTCTTCCACCAACAATCATAGGTTTTCCCTTTAAGGAAGGGTTATCTAATTCCTCAACAGAAGCAAAAAAAGCATCTAAGTCTATATGTAAAAAATTCAAATCATCTTTCATAAAATTCACCTAATATAATTATATCAGTAAATTAACATTTAGCAAACATACGTTCTGAATATGGTATAATATTCTATATTAACAAATTAGGAGCATATTATGATAAATCAAAATATAAGTAGTGCATATGCATAAGTTGTGGAGAAGAATATTCAATAGGGGATTATTCAGAAGGTTGCGAAGTTTGTAAAAATAATAGAAATAATTCAAGTGTATCTATAAAATATAATAATAAATTTAATATTTATAAGGAAAAAAGAGGTATGTTTCGATATACAGATTATTTACCATACAATAAATTTCCAACCATTGTTGAAGGAGGAACACCTTTATTAGAAGACAAAAATTTAGCAGAAAGATTAGGTCTAAATAATGTATATTTAAAAAATGAGTTTCAAAATCCAACAGGAACTCATAAGGATAGAATGAATCCTTTTATAGTACAACGTGCAATAGAAAATAATAAAGAAATAGTAGTAGCAGCCTCTAGTGGTAATGAAGGAGTCTCTTTAGCAGCTTATGCAGCAAGAGCAGGAATAAAATGCATAATAGTTACGACAGATAACATTTTACCAAATTGTAAAGAGGCTATCTTAGCAACTGGAGCAGAAATAATATTTACAAAAACAGCATTTGAAAGATGGGAAATAATAAAAAAACATGTTGAAGAAGTAAATTGGTTTTCTGCGACTAATTATATGAACCCACCAGTTGGAAGTAGTTATTTTGGAGTGCAAGGATATAAAACTATATCCTATGAAATTTATGAATATTTTGGAGATAATATTCCAAATTACCTAGCAATACCTACATCTAGAGGAGATTTGTTATTTGGGATATTTGAAGGATTTAAAGAATTAAATTCTTTAAATATAATTTCAAAGATTCCTAAACTTATAGCAGTTGAACCTATACCAAGATTAGAATTAATTTTAAGTAGCAAAGCTGAGACAAATAATTTATTTGAAGGAAAATATTCATTAACACCTTCAGTAGGTGGAAATACAGTAACTAGACAATCGGTAGTAGCATTAAATAGAAGTAAAGGATATGCAGTGTCTGTAAGCCAGGAAGAAGCAATTTTAAATACTAAGGAACTATCAAAGAGTGGTATATTTTTAGAAGGTTCATCAGCAATAGTTTACGGTGGAATAAAAAAATTGGTAAAAGAAGGTAAAATACCAAAAAACGAAGAAGTTGTCTTAATAATGACATCATATGGTAGCAGAAATAGTTATGGAATGATTAAAGAAATATTGAGGTAGAGGGTAAATGGATAATTGTGTCATTTCAGGAAGTTCTAAATTTCAAGAGGAATATATAAAGTGGATAGAGCATTTTAATGAAATAGGTTACAGAGTTATTGACTATCCAAAGTTATCAAATAATATTCGGAAATATTAAGAGAATTTTTTGAAAACATAGGAAAGTCAGAAATGTTATTTTTATTTAATGAAGATAAGGACAATATAGAAGGATATATAGGAGCAGCGGCTTTTTCCGAGATTACATATGCTGTTATAAGAAAAATTTTAAATAAACAAAATATAAATATATTTTTGTATAAAATGCCAAGTAAGGAAGTATTGGGATATGATGAAATAAGTTTATGGTTAAAATTAAAATATATTAAGATTTATGAGAAATAAAAAAAGAGTCTATTAAGACTCTTTTATAAGATATTTTCTTTTAAATAAGCAATAATATCATCTGATTCATATAATGGTTTACCATCTATAAATAGGCAAGGAACTTGTTCTTTTCCACCAACATTAATAAGAGTTTCTCTATCATAATCATTTAATCTAATTTCTTTTAACAAGATTTTATCGTTTAAATTATTTTCACTCATAAATCTTAAAACTTTTTGGGAAAATGGACAAATATCCATATAATATAATTCTAATTTTGGCATAATACCCTCCTATAAGTTTACTTTACAATATTTTCTTTTAAATAAGCAATGATGTCACTAGATTCATACATTGGCTTATCATCTATAAATAGGCAAGGAACTTGATTCATTCCACCTACTTCAACAAGTCTAGCTTTGTCTTCAGCACTTTGATTTATATTTGTAAACTTTATTTTATCATTTAGATTATATTTATCTATAAATCGATATACTTTCTGACAATAAGGGCAAGTATTACTTATAAATAATTCTAATTCTGGCATAATATCAACCACCTTTCACATATTATAAATACCCAAAGTAAATTTATTAACTCAATAAAAAATAAAGATTTACTTATAGCTAAGTAAAGTGGTAAAATAAATATTAAAACATATATAAAAAGTGATATAATATACATTTAATAAGTATTTTGGGAGGATAAAAATGACTTGTAAGGAAATAGAAATGATGGTAGAAAAATTGGACTTTAAAGCAGCGAAAGATAGACTTAATGGAGTAACAAATCCAACGAGGTTGATATATAGTGAATCTTTTACTAAGAAAATAGGAAATAATATTTATTTAAAACCTGAAAACTTACAAGTTACAGGGGCATTTAAAATTAGAGGAGCCTATAATAAGATTGCCAAAATGTCTGAAGAAGAGAAAGAAAAAGGTATAATTACAGCTTCAGCTGGAAATCATGCTCAAGGAGTGGCATATTCGGCTAAAGAGGCAGGAGCAAAAGCTACTATAGTAATGCCGACAACAACTCCTTTAATAAAAGTAGAAGGTACAAGAAAATATGGTGCTGAAGTAGTTTTGCATGGTAAAAATTTTGATGAGGCATTTCATAAATCAATAGAAATTTCAAAGGAAAATAACTTGGCATATGTACATCCTTTTGATGATATAGATGTAATAGAGGGGCAAGGAACAATAGCTATTGAAATATTAAAAGAACAACCAGATATGGATATTATAATAGTGCCAATTGGTGGAGGAGGATTAGTATCAGGAATTGCAGTAGCTGCAAAACAAATTAATCCTAATATAAAGATTATTGGAGTAGAGCCAGAAGGTGCAAAGTCTATGACTTGTTCTATAGAAGATGGACATATAATTTGTTTAGATACAGTGGATACAATAGCTGATGGTGTTGCAGTTAAAGAACCTGGGGAAACAACTTATGAAATTGTTAGAGATTATGTCGATGAGATAATTTCTGTTTCTGACTATGAAATAATGGAAAGTTTTATAGAAATAATGGAAAATCATAAATTAATGGCTGAATCTTCAGGAGCGATGTCAATAGCAGCAGCTAAAAAACTTAAAGTTTGGAATAAAAAGGTTGCATGTATAATCAGTGGTGGTAATATAGATATGGTTACTATTTCATCTATGGTTCAAAAAGGTTTAATATCTAAAGGTAGATTATTTGGATTTACAGTGTTACTTCCAGATAGACCAGGAGAATTATTGAATATTGCAAGAATTTTAGCTGATGAAGGTGCCAACGTAGTAGAAGTTTCTCATGATCAATTTAAAACAGTAGATAGACTTACAGACGTAGTATTACAAGTTCAAGTTGAATCTAATGGACATGAGCATATAGAAAAAATAGTAGATAGACTTTACCAAGAAGGATATAAGGTAAAAGTTACAAATTAGGAGGATTAATGTTAATAAGTGAGTTATTAACCAAGGTAGAAACTCTAGCTATAAAAGGAGATACAAATATAGAAATAGATTATATATCTATTAATTCGAAAGATGTAAACGAAAAGACAGCGTTTATGGCTATTAAAGGGTTTGTTACAGATGGACACAAATATATAGATAATGCTATTGAAAATGGAACAAGGGTTGTATTTCATCAAAATGATTTAGAGAATTACAATAAAAATATAGTTTATGTAAAATTAAAAGACACAAGGTCAGGACTTTCAGATGTTTCAGAAGCTTTGTTTGGATATCCAAGTAAAGAGCTTAATATTATAGGAGTTACAGGAACAAACGGAAAAACCACAGCTACTTACATGGTTGAAAGTATATTAAACAACTGTGGAGAAAGTACGGCATCTATAGGAAGTATAGGCTTAAAAACAAAAAATGGAAACACAGCTTTAGGAAAAACAACTCCAGAAGCTAATATTTTACAAAAAATATTTAGAGAGTTATTAAATGATGGTGTGAAAAATTGTGTTATGGAAGCTTCTTCACATTCTTTAGAGTTAAATAGGGTAAAAGGAGTAGATTTTGACTACGGAATTTTTACAAATTTAACTATAGAACATTTAGACTTACATGGTGATATGGAAAATTACTATCAAGCAAAGAAAAAATTATTTTGCATGACTTCTAAAGCTAACTTAATAAACATAGATGATGAATATGGTAAAAGATTAGCAAAAGAATTAAAAGAAGAAGGCAAAGAAGTATTAACTTATGGAATAGAGAATCAAGCAGACTACATGGCTATAGATATAGATATGGATGTGAGTAGTTCTAAGTTTACCTTTAAGACACCAAGAGGTAATATAGAGATAAATATGCCTATTTCAGCACTTTTTAATGTGTACAATGCATTAGGAGCTATGGGAGTAATTTCTGAAATGGGAATAAGCTTAGAAGAGATTTCAAAAGGAATAGCAGACTTTGAAGGACCTGAAGGAAGATATGAGATAGTAAAAAATAATAAGGGGTTAAATTTAGTTATAGATTTTGCTCATACACCAGATGCTATAGAAAAATTATTGAAATTTGTAAAAAGTAGTTTTGACAAAAAAGTAGTGATAGTTTTTGGGATAAATGGTGCAAGAACTACTGAAACAAGATATCTAGCAGGAGAAGTAGCAGGAAAGTATGCAGATTTATCTATAGTAACAGAAGATGACGTTTACTATCATTCAGTATATGATATATCAAAGCCTATTATTGATGGTATAAAAAATAGTAATGGAAAATTTTTATACTTTGAAAAAAGGCAAGATGCTGTAGAAAAAGCTGTGAAAATGGCTACTAAAGATGATATAGTGTTATTTCTTGGAAAAGGTAATGAAAGATATCTTAAAAAAGGTGGAGTAGAGCATTATTATTATGAAATAGAAGAAATAAAAAAAGTACTTGGTGAGATATAGACAAGTACTTTTTTTATTTAAATTGTAATTGATGGAGTAAAATGATTATAATAATCTATATCGGAGTAATATATATGAGAAAAATATATTCATAGAAAGAGCTAGTAAAAATCAATGAACTTTATATTAAATATAACAAAGCATATAAAAGGTTACACTAGGTAATTTGTATATAAGTTAAGAAAATATTAAATTAGAAAGTAGCAGAAAATATGAATTTACATTAAGGAGGGTTAAATGAAAAGATTTAAAATGAAAGACATAGTTTTTTTGGCGATAACCTCTGCTTTACTGATATTGGTTTCAGGAATTATAATGCCAATAGTAATGTTTACTAATCAATTTGCATTAAGACAGGTATTAGCTGCTCCAATATTTGCGATTTTTATTACTATTGCACTAATAAAAGTTCCTAAAATAGGTAGTTTATCTATAATTGGAGTACTTACAGGTGTGTTTTTACTAATGATGTCACCAATCATGTTTTTTAACAATATAGTAGGAGCAATTTTAACGGAAATTTTAATAGTTGTTATTTTTAAAGGATATAGTTCTAATAAAGCTATATTTTTTGCATCAATGATATATATGCCTATTACTATACCAGTGAGTTTAATTTATACAGCTACGATGGAAGGTATCTCTATAATTGAAAAAGTTAAAAGTCCAGCTATGGCATTAACATTTGGAGTACTATCTATAATATTAGGTATTATTGGTGCAAAATTAGGATTTAAATTAGCTAAGGAATTACAAAAAGCGGGTAAATTGGAAGTGAGTAAATAGGAGAAATTATGAATACACTAAGGGCGAAAAAACCTTTATATCCATTATTATGTATATTATCTAGTTTGGTAGTATTTATATTTGGAATGTTAATAGCTAAGACGAAATTTTTATTGATTTTTTTAATAGCCTTGATGGTAGTATATATAATATTTTCATACGGTGAAGTAACTTTTAAATTATTATGTATTTTTATACCATTAAGTATAGTACCAGCAACACTTTCTATACCAGTAGGAGGAGTTGAAAATAGTATTCAAATATATTTTAGATTCATATGTTTTATAATGGCGGCAATTCCATCAATGGGCTTACCGCCAATTAATTTAGTAAGGAACTTAAATGAACTAAAAGTTTCAAGGGTTTTAAGTATAGCAATTTTAATAACAATAAGATTTATACCAATATTAGCATTAGAAATAAAACAAACTTGGAATGCTATGAAGTCAAGAGGAGTTAAAGTGAGTATTTTTAATCCTCAAGTAATGTATAGAGCATTATTACTTCCAATAATAATTAGGATTATTAGTATATCTGATTTATTATCCTTATCATTAGAAACTAGAGCTTTTGTTATAGACGATAAAGAAGCTACTAAGTACAAAGTTGTGAAGTTTACAATAAGAGATGCTATATATACTATTATATTAATGTTTTTGGTATGTATTATAGGATATTTGTTTCTTAGAGGTGATTAATGGAAGATAAAGTTTTAGAATTCGAACATATTTCATTTAAGTATAATGAAGAGGAAGAGTTTATTTTAAAGGATGTTAATTTACACTTGAGTTCTGGAGAATTCGTTTTATTAGCAGGTTCATCTGGAGGAGGTAAATCTACATTTTTAAAATGTTGCAATGGAAGTATTCCTAATTCAGAAAAAGGAATTAAACAAGGAACAGTAAAAATTTATTCAGAAGATATAAAAGAAAAGAAAACAAGTGAGATATCAAAACAAGTAGGAACAGTTTTGCAAAATGCAGATGAACAGATAATTTTTGAAAAAGTAGAAGATGAATTAGCTTTTCCTTGTGAAAACTTACATTACAAAATTGATAAGATAGAAAAAATCATAAAAGAAAAATCTGAATTTATGAATATATCTTTAGAAGATGATACCTCTACATTATCAGGTGGAGAAAAGCAAAGCCTTATAACAGCTAGTACCTTGTGCATGGAACAAAGAATATTAATATTAGATGAGCCATTAGCTAATTTAGACTATAAAGCTAGTATAAAATTGTTGGAAAATCTAAAATATTTATGTGCTAAAAAAAATTATACGATAATATTTATTGAACATAGATTAGATTTAGTTTTACCGTATAGTGATAGAGTATTATGGCTTGAAAATTCAGAAATAAAAGATTTTAGAAATGTAGCTGACTTTTCTGCTTTTTGGAAGAAGAAAAAGGAAAAAATAGAGGGTTTGGTAGAAAACAATATATTAAACAAGGTAGAAAAGGCTGAAATTCGTGATAGTATTAAATTATTAGAACTTAGAGACTTGAGTTTTAAAGTAAAAGAAAAGACAATTTTAAAAAATATTAATATTGATATTAACAAAAGTGATAATTGGTTGATTATTGGGGAAAATGGCTCAGGTAAAACAACATTATTGAAAACCATATCAAGATTTATTAAAGAGAGTAGTGGAGATTTTAAACAGAATATCGTGAGTAATAAGAGAGTTGGTAAGCAAGAGTGGTACAAGAAAGTTGGAATAGTATTTCAAAATCCAAATTACCAATTATATATGCCAACAGTAGAACAAGAAATAGAAACTTCTGCAAAAAACAAAAATCTTAGCCAAAAAGTAATGAAACTATTTGATTTAGAAAAATTGAAAAATAAACACCCCTATTCTTTGTCAGAGGGGCAAAAAAGAAAAGTGGGGATAGCTTCTATATTAGCAATGGATCCAGAAGTTTTACTATTAGATGAACCTACCGTAGGACAGGATTACGAAGGTTTACTAATGTTAATTAAGGCTTTAGAGGAATTGGGTTATAAGAATAAAACTATTATAACTATAACTCATGATGTTAGGATTGCACATTTACTAGGAAATAAAATTTTATGGATAAAAGATGGGAAAGTTTATAAAAAAGGTGGAATAGAAATACTAGAAGAATATAATAAAAAAGAGTAAAAAAATAGTCCAGTGGTTAGCTGGACTTTATTTATTATATAGGTCGCAGGGTTCATAATTTGGGAGGATGAACAAAATAGTTGACCTATATTTATTAACTAACTATATAATAGCATAGTTATTTTAAAAGTTTGTTACAGATAAATTACAAAAAAGTTACAAAAAAGTTACGAAAAAATTATTAGAAATAATATACAAAATCAATCAAAATGTAATATTATAGTTACTATGAGGTGAATTATGTCAAAAATAATAATTATAGGTGCAGGAGCATCTGGAGTAATGGCAAGTATTATTTTAAAAAGAAAAGGTCATGATGTTTTGGTGTTTGAAAGAAATGAAAAGCCTATGAAAAAAATTTATGCTACAGGAAATGGAAGATGTAATTTTACTAATAGAAATATTGAATATAAAAATTATCATGGTGAAAATAAAAAATTTGTTATGTCAGCTATAAAAAATTTTGGATATGAAGAAGCTATAAAATTTTTTAATGGAATTGGTATAAAAGAGCTAGAACTAGAAAATGGAAAAGTATATCCTATGAGTTTGCAGGCAAGTTCAGTTGTTAAACAAATGAATTTGGAAGCAGAGAAATTAGGAGTTAAATTTTATTATAATAGTTATGTAAAAAGAATTGAATTTTCAAAAAAAAATAAAGTCGTATTATATGATAATGTAGAATTTGAAGCGGATAATATTATTGTTGCAACTGGCGGTAGAGCTATGGAAAAAAGTGGTTCAGATGGTAATGGATATAAATTACTTGAAAATTTAGGACATAGTATAGTTCAAACACATCCAGGAATAGTTCAACTAAGATTAGAAAATTATGATTTAAAGAAGATATCAGGCACTAAAATTCCAGGCTATATTTACTTAATAGATAAAAATAAAAAGACATATGAACAATTTTCTGATATATTATTTACAGATTATGGTGTTTCAGGACCTGGGGTTTTGCAAATATCTGGAGAAGTTATCAGAGGAATGCTTTCAGGGAAAGAAATAATAATATCTTTAGACTTACTTTCATATATAAAGGAAGATGAGTTATTTAAATATTTGAAAATTAATTTTAAAGAAAATGGATTTAAATATTTGTCAGAGGCTTTAGTTGGAATAATAAATGATAAGTTAATAAAAGTTATAATTAATTATTTGAAATATGAAGATATAGCAGTTTCGAATTTAAGTAAAGAAAATATATTTAATATTTCAAAAGCTTTAAAAGATTTTAGGGTAGAGGTAACAGGATATAAATCTGAAAAAGATGGTCAAGTTACATGTGGAGGTATTTCAACAAAAGAAATAGATCCAAAAACTATGGAATCAAAAATTCAAAAAAATTTGTATATAATAGGAGAAATTATGGATATTGATGGAGATTGTGGAGGATATAATCTTCATTGGGCATGGGCCAGTGCAAATGCTTGTGCTAATTCCTTAAATTAAGGAGAATATTATGTTTAGAATGAAAAGAAAATTAGATGAACTTGTAAATAGAGGAGAAGAAGTTAGGGTAGCTTTAGTTGGAGCTGGGAAAATGGGAACTGGATTAGTTAATCAAATTTCTAGAATAAAAGGAATGTCTACTTCTATAATAATTGACGAAAAATTAGATAAAGCTTGTCATGCATTTAAATCTGCAGGTATAAAAGACGAAGATATAGTTAATACTACATCATTAAAACAAGCAGAACTAGCATTGTCAAAAAATAAATTTGTAATATCAGATGATTATACATTGTCTTATAAATTAAATAAAATTCAAGGCGTAGTTGATGCAACTGGAAATCCTCCTTTTGGAGCACAATTAGCTATGGAGTCAATAGATAATTACAAAAATATAATAATGCTAAATGTAGAGTGCGATGCAGTTGTAGGACCTATAATTTATGATCATGCTAAAAAAAACAATGTAGTATATACAGGCTCAGCAGGGGACGAACCAGGAGCTATAATGGAGCTTGCAAACTTTGCAGTCGGAGCAGGTTTTAATTTATTAGCTGTAGGGAAAGGTAAAAATAATCCTTTAAATAATTACGCAACAGAAGATGATTTGAGAGAAGAAGCAATCTCTAAAGGACTGTATCCAAAAATTCTAACAGCATTTGTAGATGGAACGAATACTATGATCGAATTGACTTCTGTTGCTAATGCACTAGGCTTTACTCCAGATGTACTTGGAGGACATGGAGTAACAGCTAAAATAGATGATATTCCGAAGCTTTTTTCTTTAAAAGAGCAAGGTGGAATATTAAATAATTATAGAATAGTAGATTACAGTTTTGGAATAGCGCCAGGTGTGTTTGCAGTAGTAACACATGATACAGAAGAGGTTCATGATTTGATGGGATATTTATCTATGGGACAAGGTCCAAATTATGTTTTATATAGACCATATCATTTAACAAGTTTGGAAACACCAATAACTATTTACGATGCAATAGTTGAAAAGGATCCAACAATAGTTCCTGAAAAAGGACAGGTTTCAGATACTATTACAGTAGCAAAAAGAGACTTGAAAGCTGGACAATATTTAGAAGGCATAGGTGGTAAAGATGTTTTTGGTAAAATAACAAGTCATATAAATCAAAGAAACAAGAAACTTCTTCCTATTGCATTAATAACTAAGAAAACAAAGTTGAAAGTAGATGTAAAAAAAGATGATTTAATAACTTATGATATGGTAGAACTTGAAGATGATCAAATAATTACTAGACTTAGAAAAAAACAAGATGAACTTGGATTATAGGAGGGATCATGTCTAATTTAAAATATGAAGAAATACTAGAATCATTAATAGATGTATTAATGATAGAAAAAACAAAAGAAGATAAATTAAAAGTAGTATCAAAAATATTAATTGATAATGTACCAAATGTAATATGGGCAGGATTTTACCTAATAAATGAAGATGGAGATTTAATACTTGCCCCATATGTGGGAGAACCAGCATGTATAAAAATTGAGTTAGGAGCAGGAGTTTGTGGAACCTCAGCTTTGTTAATGGAAACTAAAAAAGTTTATGATGTTAGTAAGTTTCCAGGACATATAGTTTGTGATGAAAATGCAAAATCTGAATTAGTAGTTCCAATTGTAAAAAACGATGTTGTTTATGGAGTAATAGATTTAGACAGTGATAGGCTAGGTAATTTTACAGTGGAAGATCAGGACTTTGTTGAAAGAGTAAGAGATATTTTAATAACTTCAATAGATTTCAAATAACAGAAGAAATTAAAAAATTTTAGTTGTAGGAAAATTATATAAAATTTAAATGATAAGAGTAAAAAGGCAAAGGAAATCTGACGAGATATTATCGTAGTAATAAATATCATTTTAAAATAGAAATTTAATCATTAGTTTTGATAGTAAAACAAATTATTATTTATTATAATTATGTAAGCATTACAAAAAAATGGAGTGAGAATATGAAAAAAATTGCTAAAATAATGATTTTATTAACTTTAAGTCTGTTATTAGTTTCTTGTAATAAAGCAAAAAAACTAGAAGAAACTACTTACACAAATGATATAAATGGGGTAAAAACAAAACTTACATTTTATCATTATGGAGATAAAGTAGAGAAGCAGACTGCTACGAATGAATGGGCTTATTCTGCAATGGGATTAGCAACTAAAGAAGAAGCCGAGCAAGCTTTGAGTGAATTGGTTGAACAATATCAAGGAGTTGAAGGCATAACTCATAAAATGGATTATCAAGAAGATAAAGTTTTTGAGAGTTTAGAGGTGAATTATAAAAAACTAGATTTTGATAAAGCTAAAAATATACCTGGAATTATGTTAAAGGGAGACTTTAAAAATGGTGTAAGTTTAAAGAAAACTGCTGAGATAATAGAAAAACAGGGATTTAAAAAGGAAGAATAAAAAACAATTTTAGTAATCAGATGTTTATGTGAATTTTTAATTTGTGAGTTTATTAACAATTCGAATTGTTTTTTGTAGTATTAATATTTAATTTAAAAACTGAAGAATATATAAATAAATTATTAAAAATTGCTATTAAATAGAATATTACGAACTTGACAAAAATTCAGGTAAAATATAAAATATAAAAGATTATAGACTATGAAAAGACAGTTTCTTAAAGGAAATTTTAGAGAGGTTCAGTTTGGTGAAATGAGCTAATGGAATTTAAGAAAAAATCATCTTTGAGTTTGATATCTGAACTAAATTAAGATATTACGTTGTGCGCGTTAAGCATTTTAAGAGGCATAGAATTTTCTATGCAATTTAGGTGGTAACACGGTTAAAAGCGTCCTATTATATAGGGGGCTTCTTTTTTATTAAATAAAAATTATTAAAAGATATATTGAAAGGAGAAAATATGGCTAAATTTAAAGATCTTTCTAAATTACCAGTAAAAGAAAGAGAAATTGAAATTTCTAAATATTGGAAAGATATAGATTTGTTACACGAAACAGTAAATCAAAGACTAGAAGATAAAAATTATATATTCTATGACGGTCCGCCTACAGCAAATGGAAAACCAGGAATACATCATGTTATTTCTAGGACTTTAAAGGATATGAATTGTCGTTATAAGACAATGAAAGGTTATAGAGTTAAGAAAAAAGCAGGGTGGGATACTCATGGTTTACCTGTTGAAATAGAAGTGGAAAAAAGACTTGGACTCAAGAGTAAAAAAGAAATAGAAGAGTATGGGGTTGAAGCATTTAATAAAGAATGTAAAAATTCTGTATTCACTTATGAGCAAGCTTGGAGAGAAATGTCTGATAGAATGGCTTTTATGGCAGACATGGACAATCCTTATATAACTTTAGACAATAACTATATTGAAACAGTTTGGTGGTTACTTGACCAAATGTTCAAAAAGGGATTAGTCTACGAAGGAGCTAAAATACTTCCTTACTGTCCAAGATGTGGTACCGGTCTTGCTTCACACGAAGTAGCTCAAGGCTATAAAATGATAAAAACTCAAACAGTTTATGTTGCTTTTAAAAGAAAAGATTCTGACGAATATTTCTTAGCATGGACAACAACACCTTGGACTTTATTATCTAATGTTGCACTAACAGTTGGAGCTGATATTGACTATATATTAGCTGAACTAGATGGAAACAAATACTATATTGCAAAAGATTTAGCAGATAAAGTTCTAGGAGAAGACTACAGGGTTTTAAAAGAACTTAAAGGTAAAGATATGGAATATATGGAATATGAACAATTACTTCCATTCTTTACAGTAGATAAAAAAGCTTTCTTTGTAACAACTGCAGATTACGTTTCAACATCAGATGGTACTGGTATAGTTCATACCGCACCAGCATTTGGAGAAGATGACTATCAAACAGGAAGAAGATATAATCTACCTTTAATAAATCCAGTTAATGAAGAAGGTAAATTTATAGGGTCACCTTGGGATGGACAAAATGTTATGGAAGCAGACCACGATATTATCCATTATCTATTTGACCATGGAAAAGCGTTTAAAAAGCAAAAAATTGAACACAACTACCCTCACTGCTGGAGATGTGGAACTCCTTTGATATACTATTCTAAACCATCATGGTATATAGAAGTAACTAAGTTAAAAGAGCAGTTTATAGATGAGAATAACAAAGTAAATTGGTATCCAGATTTTATTGGAGAAAAAAGATTTGGAAACTGGTTAGAAAACTTAAACGACTGGGCAATAACACGTTCAAGATATTGGGGAACACCATTCCCTGTGTGGAAATGTGAATGTGGACATACTGATTCAGTTGGTTCAAGAAAAGAGTTAAAAGAAAGAGCTATTGAAGAAATTTCAGAAGACATAGAACTACACAGACCGTATGTTGACGATGTTCATTTAAAATGCGAAAAATGTGGAAAGACTATGACTAGGGAAAAAGACGTTATAGATGTTTGGTTTGACTCTGGGGCAATGCCTTTTGCACAACAACATTACCCATTTGAAAATAAAGAAAATTTCTTTGATGAAATGTTTCCAGCAGACTTTATAAATGAAGGTATTGACCAAACAAGAGGCTGGTTCTACTCACTACTCGCAATATCTGTGTTAATAACAGGAAAAGCACCATATAAAAATGTGCTTGTAAATGATTTAATACTAGATAAAGAAGGAAAGAAAATGAGTAAATCTAGAGGGAACACATTGAACCCTATAGAGCTTTTTGATAAATATGGTGCAGATGTTGTAAGATTTTATTCATTATATGTATCACCTCCTTGGGTACCTACAAAGTTTGATACAGATGGTTTAAGAGAAGTAGATAGTAAATTCTTTAGATCATTTAAAAATACGTATAATTTCTTCCAATTATACGCAAATACAGATGAAATTGACCCTAGAGATTTTTATATAGATCCAAAAGATAGACCAGAAATAGATAGATGGATACTTTCTAGGTTTAACAATTTAGTAAAGCTATATAATGAAAGTATGGAAATATTTGAAGTTACAAAAGTAGTAAGAGCAATTTCTGACTTTGTAATAGAAGATGTATCAAACTGGTATATAAGAAGAAATAGAAGAAGATTCTGGAAAACTGAAATAGATGATGATAAAAAGGCAGTTTACAATACAACCTACGAAATTCTTCTAGGAGTGGCAAAACTTGTAGCACCATTTACACCATTTATGGCAGAGGAAATATACAGAAATTTAACAGACAAAGCATCCGTACATTTAGACTATATTCCAGAACTTGAAGAGTCTTTAATTGACGAAAAATTAGAAGAAAAAATGGAAGTGGTTAGAAACTTAGTTGCACTTGGAAGAGCTTCTAGAGAAGAAGTTAATATTAAAGTAAGGCAACCACTAAAGGAAATAGTTGTAGATGCTAAGTATGAAGATTTAGTTGGGGATTTAATTCCTTTAATTAAAGAAGAATTAAATATTAAGAATGTTAAATTTGAAGCTGACTTATCTGAATTTATGAATTATGAATTAAAGCCAGACTTTAAAGTAGCAGGAAGAATTTTAGGGAAAAATATAAAAGAATTCCAAAACTATTTAAAAGACATAGATGCTAAAGCATTTGTTGCAGAGCTAGAAGAAGCAGATAAAAAAATTACTCTAGGTGGAGAAAAAGTAGAAATTAAAAGAGAATATATTGATGTTAGAGTATCAGCAAAAGAAGGCTTTGATGTAATAATGGAAAATAATTTATTTGTTATTTTAGACACTACAATAACACCAGAATTAAAAGCGGAAGGATATGCTAGAGAATTTATATCTAAAGTTCAGCAAATGAGAAAAGCTAATGACTATGATGTTTTAGATAATATAAAAATAACATATGTACCAACAGAAGCTATAAAAGAAGCTGTTACAGAATATGAAAACTTTATAAAAGATGAAACATTAGCAGTAGAAATAATTGCAGTTGATAGTTTAGACAGTGAAACTGTGGATTTAAATGGAGAAGAAGTAGTAATAAAACTTGAAAGAGTATAAAGTAAAAGACATAGTGAAAACTATGTCTTTTTTATTTTTATGGAGAATAAAATGAAAGAATTTGAAATTTATATTCAAGCTATAAAAGCATATAGTGGTATATTAAAATACAGATATAAAAAGACTATCTTTAATATTAGAAATAGCTGAATTAAAGTTAATGTGGATTATAGAAGAAAATTATTCAAAATATATTTTTTTGAGTCTTTCTCCAAAATGATTTAACACTTCTATTGTTATGGTACTAGATTTATTAGCTAATTCATAAAGTGAAATTTCTTCTTTCCCATCTTTACCTAGTAGTGTAACAATATCTCCAACATTAGCATTTATATTTGTTATATCTATCATTAAAAGATCCATACATATTAAGCCTACTGTATTTGTTTTTTGTCCATTTACTAGCACTGTTCCAATACCATTTGAAAAACTTCTAGAGTAGCCATCACAGTAACCTATAGAAACGGTTGCTATTCTCATGTCCTTTTTTGCTTTATAAACTTGACTATAACCTATATAGTCTTCCTTTTTTACATTTTTTGTGGAAATAATTTTTGATTTTAGAGAAATAGCTTCTTTTAATTCTTTAGAGTTATTGGAAAGAGTTTTGTCTGAACATAAAACTCCAAATATAGCGACACCAAGTCTTGCAAAGTCACTTTTAAACTTAGGATAATTTAAAACGCCAGTACTTGCTTGAACATGTTTTTTAGGTATTTTAATGCTGTTTTTTTCTAAAAAATTTATAACAGAGTTAAAATTATCCAATTGATATTTAACAAAATTTTCAAATTCTTTAGAAAATCCGTCAGAAGTGCAAAGATGTGTATAAATTCCAGTTATTGTTAAATTTTTACAAGAAAACATTTCTAATAGTTCATCTTTGTTGATATAATCTACTCCAAGACGGTGCATACCAGTATCTATAGCAATATGCGTCTTTATTCTTAATTTAGATTTTTTCAATAATTCAAAATAAGAAATATCCACTATAGTTTGTGTTAAGTCATACATATGCAGCTTGTATAAATCATTAAATTCTGTATATCCTAGAACTAGTATTTCTCCAATTATATTAGCTTGTCTTAGTTCTATAGCTTCATCTATTGTGGCTACGGCAAAATTGTAAATATTTAATTTGTTTAAGTATTTGGCTATTTCTACAGAATCAAAGTTATAGGCATTTGCTTTTAATACAGCCATAATATTACAGTTTTTATCTAGATTTTTTGATAGATGTTCAATGTTGTGTTTTATTGCACTAAGGTCAATTTCTAACCAAGCTCTTTTTTTATTCTTAAAGATTTCCATTACAATTTCTCCATTGAGTGATTATAAAACCATCAATATTATTTCCTGATACTGTAGTGGGAATATTATTTGTATTAATTTCTAAATTATTTGAATCATATTTCAAATAACTGATTTCTATTTCAAAGCATTTATATTTAAGTACAAATGGATTAATATTAAATTTATAATTTTTAATAAGTTCAATGTACTCCTCTAAGCATAAATCTTTCTCATATATTATATGAGAGTGGGGAAATCCTACATAACGATAATGCCATGGTTCAGCAGCGATATTAGTTATATGAGTTTTGTTTTTTTTATATCTTTCTATAAATCCATACAAAGAAGCATTTTTTCTAAATTTTTCAAATATACCATCATATGGTAAAAAAGGTCTTATAAAATCTATGAATTTCCTTTTTTCTCCTATATCTATTGCAAGTCCTGTCTGATGCTCGCTATGATTAGGAAAAGCTACATATTTACTTGTAAATTCAAAACCTTTACCTTTTAAAGAATTTGTATAAATTTCTCGTTGTTCTTTATAGTTCCTAAATCCACTAACAAAGGCCAATTTATTTTGAATTTTAGAAACTTTTACTAGTTCAAGTAAATTGTTTATAGAAGTTTTTTCTAGTTTTATTTCGTCATTTAAATTAATTAGATTAATATTTTTTTCAATAGCAATATTGTTTAGTTGATGGTTATAGTTAACCAGAATTAGAGAACCAACATAAATATCTTCAAAATTTAAACTTATAGTGTTAGTTTCATTGTATTTATATGCTAAATTCATATTAGTTCACCTCTATTATTTTAGTTATAAGTTCTTTAAAGCTAATTCCGTTAAATTTCATCATTCTTGGAAATCTGCTATTTGGAGTTAATCCAGGTATAGTATTAACTTCGTTGAATATTATTTCGTTACTTGGAGTAAGGAACATATCAACTCTTGCAAATCCAGAACATTTTAATGCTTTATATATTTTCAATGCAGTTTCTTTAATTTCTTCGTGAAGTTCTTTAGAAAATTTTGCAGGTGTGTGTATTATTACATCTGAATCAGAGTATTTTTCATCATAGTTAAAAAAGTGACCAGAAGAATTTATTTCATCAATAACACCAGTTATTAAATTTTCTTTTCCTATAATTGAACAACCGACCTCTGTTCCTTCTATATTTTCTTCTACAATAATTTCATTATCGTATTTGAAAGCTTCATTTAAAGCTTTTTCTAATTTTGTTTCATTGTTTATTTTTGATATTCCAATAGAAGAACCACCATTTATTGGTTTTATATATTGAGGATAATTTAATTTTCTAGACTTATTTAAAATATCTGAAAAATTATAATTTTTAGTTACTTTAAATCCTTTAGGAATTTTTATACTAAAGTTTTTTACTACAGCATGTGATATATATTTATCCATACATAGAGCAGAAGATATTACATTACAACCAATATATGGGATTTTATATATTTCAAATAGTCCTTGAATTGTTCCATCTTCTCCATTTTTTCCGTGAATAACAGGAAATGCTATATCAAAAGACAATGGGTTACTATTTAATACTAGAAGTTTACATTGGCAATCTTTTTTAGGTACTAATATTACCTTGATTAGATTGTCGTAATCATTAATCCATTTATCATTTAGAATATTTTCATAATCACCTTTGTACAAATACCATTGACCAGATTCTGTTATACCAATAGATATGGGTTCAAATTTTTTAGTATCAATATTTGTTAAGATACTATAAGCAGATTGTAGGGATACTTTATATTCAGTAGAATTTCCCCCAAAAATAATTAAAATTTTTTTCTTCATTTTTCCTCCAATTAAAAAACATCTTTATTTTGATACTATTAATTTATCAAAATAAAGATGTTTGTATTTGTATTTTTACTAACTAAAAACATACGATTTTATGAGGAAATTCTTACGAATTACTTACAATGGCAAAAATATGGTAAAACTTATTATATTGTCATGACTTTCAGCTTTGATTTTTCCACCATGCAGTTCTACTATTTCTTTAGAAATAGCTAAACCTAAACCAGAACCTCCTGAACGAGAAGATCTTGATGAATCTGCTCTAAAGAATTGCTCGAAAAGTCTATTTAACTTTTCTTCAGATATTGTAATCCATTATTTGTAAACTTTATTATTATTTCACTATTTTTTTGTTTTAATAGTATATTAATTTTATTATTTTCATAGCTGTAATTAATAGCATTTCTTATTAGGTTATCAAATACTCTTTCCATTTTTTGTATATCACAAATATAGTTAACATCATTTTCAATATTCAAGTCGAAAGAAAGGTTTTTTTCTTTTAGAATAGGTAGGAATTCATAGGTTATTTGCTCTAGCATAACAGAAAGATTAACCTCAGACTTTTCTAATTCTATGCTTGCTAGATTAAACCTTGTTATATCAAAGAAATCATTTATTAAATCTTCTAGTCTAAGAGCTTTATCTAAAGCAATTGAATTGTACTTTTCTTTCAATTCTTTTGATATTTCCTTTTCATCTTCTATTAAAGTAAGATACCCTATAACAGAAGTAAGAGGTGTTTTAAGGTCATGAGCTAAATACATTATTAAATCATTCTTTCTTTGCTCAGATTCTTTAGCGATTTCTTGATTCTTTTTATAACTTTGCTTACTTTTATTTAAGAAATTTTCAAGTGGTTCCAAAGGAGGAGATAATTTAATGAAATTTGAATCTTCTGATGTGATTTCAGTAGCAGCATTAGTTATTTCTAAAAGATAAGTATTAATTATACTTAAAGATTTAAAGAAAAAGTAAATAAAAAATCCAATTGCTATTACAATGTTTATTTGAACTAAGTGATTTAATATCCAAATTAAAAAAATATATATAGGGTCATCAGCATACCAATAAATTTGAAAACCTATTACATAAATTACAAACTCTAAAATTACTAATGCTATCATAGTGGCAAGGGGTTTTAGAAATATATTAAAAAGTATTTCTTTGCTTAAATTTTTGTATAGTTTATTTTTTGTTTTTTTATTCAATTGTATATCCCACTCCCCAAACAGTTTTTATATATTTTGGTTTTCGAGAAGGTTCCTTCATTTTTTCTCTAAGTCTTGCAATATGAGTCATAACTGTATTGTTATTGTTTAAATACTTTTCTTTCCAGACTTTTTCAAAAAGGTCTTCTGAACTTACAACTTTACCGCTATTTTTAGCTAAATGCCAAAGAATATCAAATTCAATAGGTGTAAGATCTAAAGGTTTATTATTTAAATTAACTTTTCTAGTATTTGAATCAATAAATAATCCGTTTTTATCGTAAATATTTTTTTCGTTATTTAAATCAATTTTATTGTATTGTTTATATCTTCTCAGCTGTGTTTTTATTCGAGCAACTAATTCTAAGGGGTTAAACGGTTTGGTCATATAATCGTCTGCTCCAAAAGTTAGACCCATTATTTTATCACCATCTTCTATTTTAGCTGTTAAAAAAATTACAGGGAATAGATATTCCTTTCTTATACTTTGACATAGACTAAAACCATCGATATCAGGTAACATTATATCTAAAACAGCTAAATCTAGATTTTCGTTTTTAATACAGTTTATTGCATCTTTTCCATTGTAAAATTTAAAAACATTGAATCCTTCATTTTTGAGGTATATTTCTACTAAATCGGTAATTTCTTTTTCATCATCAACTATTAAAATATTTTCTTTCATATATTTACTCCTAATGAATTGCTAATTTAATTATATTACAAATTGATGTTAAAAGCTTTAAAGAAGTATATTTTAGTAAATTGTAATAATTTCTTAAGGTTTATACAATATTGTTATATACTTAGTAATAAGAATTAATAAAAATAGTAAAGGAAATATAAAATGAATAAAAAGTATTTAGAAAAATTATCTAATATGAATATAACAGTAGCTGGACTTGGAATGGAAGGCGGTTCAATGGCTTTAGCTATTAAGGAATGGATAAGACCTAATATTTTATATGGTATTTCGAGAACTAAAAGTACTGTAACAGCAGCAGAAGCTTTAGGAGCAATAGATAAAGGTTCAATAGAAACTGAAAAAATATTAGGAGATACTGACCTCTTGATTCTTTCGATGTATCCATCAGGGGTTGTAGATTTTCTTAAAAAAAATCAGAAGTATTTGAAAGAAGGGACTGTTATTACAGATCTTGCAGGTACTAAAAAAAAGTTAGTTCCCGAAATATTTTCTTTCTTAAGAAAAGATGTTGATTATATACCGGGTCATCCTATGGCAGGGAATGAATATAGAGGTTTTTTATATGCCGATAAAGCAATTTTTAATAATGCAAACTATATTTTAACTCCAACTGAAAATAATAAAAAAGAGAATATTGATTTAATAAGAGATTTAGCATTTGCAATTAAGTGTAAATCTGTAGAAATAACAGATATAGAAACCCATGATCAAAAAATAGCATATGCAAGTCAACTTGTACATGCTATTTCTGTAGCAATAACTAATTCACCATCTTATGATGATCAGGTAGAATATTTTGTAGGTGGAAGTTTTAAAGATATTACTAGAGTGGCAAGAATTAATCCTGACTTGTGGACTGATGCATTTTTAGAGTCAAAAGAGGATTTATTAAAAGAAATGGATAAATTTTTAGAAGAATTTTCTAAATTAAAAAATGCTCTAGAAAATTCCGAATACGATAAAATATGGAATATCCTAGAGCAAAGTCGTCAAAAACGTTCAAGAGAAATTTAATTATTTAAAGGGAAGTTCACCTTTAGGGTAGCTTCCTATTATATTTGTTAAAGTTACATGTGGTTTGATAGCTTCAATTGTTTTTTTCATTGCTTCACTATTTAAACTTTCATCAATTTCTAAGAAGAAACCATATTGAAATATGTTTTCATTTCCGAGAGGTCTTGAATTTAAATTTATTAAATTTAGATTTTCATCGGCAAAACATTGAAGAGCTGACAATAATGCTCCAGCTGTATGTTTTACTTGAAAGTACATAGTGGTTTTATTTGCATTTTCAGGAACTTTTATAGCATTTCTAAAAATTAAAAATCTTGTTGTATTATAAGATATGTCTTGAACATTTTCTCTAATAATTTTCATGCCATATATTTCAGCAGCTCTTTTACTAGCTAAGGCAGCAGAAGTTTTTAAATTGTTTCTTTTTATATAATCTACACTTTCAGAAGTGTCTTTCCAAGAGATTGGATTAAGTTGCTCGTTGTATTCAAAAAAGTAGTTACATTGACTAAGGGCTTCAGGATGAGAATAAACATCAGTAATATCTTCAAACGTTGCTTCAGGAAAACCTATAAGCTGATGGTGTATTGGAACAAATACTTCTCCAACAGCAAAAATATTATTATGTCTTATCAAGTCCATGGTTCGATAAATTATGCCGGTTGTTGAATTCTCAATGGGAAGAACTGCATAATCTAAAGAATTGTTAGACAAATCTCTTATTAAAGGTCTAAAACTATCATAACCAATTGCTTCATATCCATCTTTTCCGAAAAAATTTATTGTAGCTACCTCGCTGTATGCACCAGGAACACCTTGATACCCTATTTTCATATTTATCTCCTATAAAGTTATTTTGTATATTATATCATATTAATATATTAAAGTAGAGTATTGTATCTAAGATTTTTGAGTTACAAATTCATTATAAATATTATTTTATAAGTCTAATTAAATATATACTTTTATTAGAATTGTAAAGTGATAGATTTAATATCAAAAATAGTGGTATAATAGTAAAAGGGAAAGATTTTAAATTATTTATAAAAGGATGATTGGCATGAGAGAATGCGACAATTTAAATTATGAAAAATTATTAGAAGAAATACCTTTTTTTGATGGATTAAGTAAAGACGAAAAAAATATAATATTTGAAGGTGTAAAATTTTTTGAAGTAAAAAATGGAGATATAATTTTTGAAACAGGAGATTCTGCAAGTAGATTATATATAATAGTTGAAGGAAGAATAAAGATATATAATAATTTATTAGATGGAAGAGAACAGATTTTATATATTTATTCTCCAGGAGACTTTGTAGGCGGACTTAATATATTACAAGATGATGAATATAGATATATAGGCAAGGCATTAGAAGAAGGAATAATAGTCACTTTATCTAAAGAAAAATTTGAAGAGATAGCTTTAAATAATCCAATAACTCTTAGAAGAATACTTGAAAAATCAGATGAGAGAATAAGATGGGCAGAGGGATTGGTAAAAAGATTATTCGCAGGTACTGCAGATGGAAAAGTAGCTAGTCTTTTATTAGATTTAGCAGATATATTTGGAACCAGAACTGTAGATGGTGTGTTGTTAGCTTTTCCTATAAGTCGTGAGGAAATGGCTAGTTTTGCAGGTACTAGTAGAGAAACTATTACTAGAAAATTACATCAATTTAAAGAAAAAGGATATATAGATATACTTGGTAATAAAAAAATTCTTATATATAATATGGAAGTTTTAGAAGATTTAGCAGGAGAATATTAATTTAAACGAAGCATAAACTTAACGGTTTATGCTTTTTTATTTGGGAAAATAAAAAAATGATATATAAGATATTATAATGTATAAAATTATATCAAAAAACTAAGAAGACAAAAATATAATTGATATTCACAATTTTTATCTTTTAAATATATTAACAGAAAAGAATAATTAGAATATATAATAGGGTCAAAAATGATCCTAAAGTAAGAAATGTTAAGGAAAGTTTAATATTATAAAAAATTTACAAAAAATGATAATTTAAAAAATCTATAAGATATAAAAAAATATATATAAATATACTAATAAACATCATTTTATTAATTAAAAAGGATAAAAAAATTATAAAAATACAAAAATGCAAATAAAAAACAAAGTTTATCAATTAGCTATAAAATGCATTAAAGTATATAATATAGATATAAAAATATCAATTAGGGGGTTTTTATGGAGTATAATTATGACATTGAAAAAGATATGCCTAAACTAAGGGAGTTTACAAATTATCTAAAAACAATTAAAAATGATCAAGGAGCTATTATGCCAGCTTTGCAGAAAGCTCAACAAGAGTATGGCTTTATACCAGAGGCAATAGTGGATATTATAGCTCTAGAATTAGAAGTACATTCTTCTGAGATTTTTGGAGTAGCAACTTTTTATTCCCAATTCAGATTTATACCAAAAGGGGAGATGGATATATCTGTTTGTACAGGAACAGCTTGTTATGTAAAAGGAGCGAACGATATATTGGTAGAATTAACTAATCAACTGGGTATAAAAAGTGGAGAAACAAGTGAAGATGGAGAGTATTCTATTGAAGGAGTAAGATGCATAGGAGCGTGTGGACTAGCACCAGTAATGGTTATAAATGGAGAAGTATATGGAAAAGTAAAATCATCTGATATAGAAAAAATACTTAAAGAACATCGTAAAGAGGTGAGAGTATGATTAAAAGGAATGATTTAATAAAAATAAAAGAACAAACTTTGCCAAAGATGTCTTTAAGGAAAAAAGAACTAGAAAATGTGTATAGCATTTACAATAAACAAGTGTTAATTTGTGGAGATACAGGTTGCAGATCATCAAAGAGTAACATTATAGAAAAAGAATTTAGAGAAGAGCTAAGAAATAAAGGATTAGAAAAAGTAATTAGTATTGTAAGAGTTGGATGTTTTGGGCTTTGTGCAGCAGGACCTATTGCTGTTGTACATCCTGGAGGGAAATTTTACGCATCTTTAAAAATTGGTGACGCTAAAAGAATAATAGAAGAAGATTTGATAGGGAATAAAACAGTAAAAGATCTTATTTACGAAGAAGCTATATCAGAAGATATAATGAAATCTATATATGAAGTGTCATACTATAAAAAACAGCTTAAAATAGCACATAAGAATTGTGGATATATTGATCCAAGTTCAATAGAAGAATACATAGCGGCTGATGGATATTTTGCTTTAGATAAAGTTATTTCAGAAATGACACCTGAAGAAGTTACTAAAGAGATAATTGATAGCGGATTAAGAGGTAGAGGAGGAGGAGGTTTTCCAACAGGATTTAAGTGGGAATTAACTAGGAAAAGTTTAAGTGATAAAAAATATGTAATATGCAATGCAGATGAAGGAGATCCAGGAGCTTTTATGGATAGATCTATATTGGAGGGAGATCCTCATTCAGTTCTAGAAGCAATGGCTATTGCAGGATATGCAATAGGTGCTGATGAAGGCTTTATTTATATAAGAGCTGAATATCCTTCAGCGGTAGATAGGTTAAATAAGAGTATAGATGAAGCTGAGAAAATGGGGGTTTTAGGAAAGAATATTTTTGGGACAGACTTTTCATTTAATATTAAATTAAAATTAGGAGCTGGTGCTTTTGTTTGTGGAGAAGAAACAGCACTAATGAACTCAATAGAAGGAAAAAGGGGTGAGCCAAACCCTAAACCACCTTATCCAGCAGAATCTGGACTTTATGGTAAACCAACTTTAATAAATAATGTTGAAACATATGCAAATATAACTAGAATTATTTTAGATGGCTCTAAATGGTTTAGTTCTATAGGAACTGAAAAATCAAAAGGTACGAAAGTATTTACACTAGGTGGAGAGATAAATAGGCCAGGTATTATTGAAGTTCCTATGGGAATAACTTTAAGAGAAATAATTTATGAAATAGGTGGTGGAATTCCGGGTGGTAAGCAATTTAAAGCAGTACAGACAGGTGGCCCATCAGGAGGGTGCATAACAGCAGAAGATTTGGATACTCCTATAGACTATGATTCATTGATAGAAAAAGGATCTATGATGGGATCAGGTGGAATGATAGTGATGTCAGAAGATAGTTGCATGGTAGATATTGCAAAGTTCTATTTAGAGTTCACATTGGAGGAATCTTGTGGTAAATGCACACCTTGTAGAATAGGTAATAAAAGACTTCAAGAAATATTAGTTAAGATTACTGAAGGAAAAGCGGAGGAGAAAGATTTAGGAGATTTAGAAAATTTAGCGGAAATTATAAAAGATACATCTCTATGTGCTTTAGGGCAATCAGCTCCTAATCCTGTTTTATCAACACTAAGTAGATTTAGGAAAGAGTATGAAGATCATGTTTTAAATAAACATTGCCCAGCTAAAGTTTGTAATTCTTTGATTAATTATTCAATAATAGATAGTTGTATAGGTTGTACAAAATGTGCAAAATTATGCCCTACACATTGTATATCTGGAAAAGTTAGAGAAGTCCATGTTATAGATAATTCAAAATGTATAAAATGTGGAGCATGTTATAATGGCTGTCCAGTAAATGCAATAATTAAAGAATAGGAGACCCTAAAATATGAAAATGGTTAATATAAAAATAAATGAAAATAGCTTATCTGTTGAAGAAGGGACAACAATTCTCTCAGCAGCAAAAAGGCTGAAAATTAAAATTCCTACATTATGTCATTTAAATTTACATGAAATAGAATTAGAAAACAAGAGAGCTTCTTGTAGAGTTTGTATGGTAGAAGTTGTTAATACGGGAAGATTGGTAGCTGCCTGTGCAACTCCAGTATATGAAGGTATGGAAATAAAAACAGAGTCTGCTAAAGCTATAAAAGCTAGAAGGGCTATTGTTGAACTATTACTTTCAAATCATCCAACAGAATGCCTAACTTGTGCAAAAAATATGAATTGTGAATTACAAAAATTAGCAGCAGATTTAGGAATAAGAAAAATACATTATAGTGGAGAAAAAAATAATTTTAAGATAGATGTAGATAGTCTTTCTATAAAAAGAGATCCAAACAAATGTATATTATGTAAGAGATGTGAAACAGCATGTAATGAAACCCAAACAGTTGGAGCACTTGCGACAATAGGTAGAGGATTTAATACTTATGTTGGATCAACTTTTGATAGATCTATGCATAATACGGTATGTACATTTTGTGGGCAATGCGTTGCGGTGTGCCCTACTGGAGCATTGACAGAAATAAATAATATTGGAGAATTATGGAACGTTTTGCACGACAACAGCAAGTATGTAATAGTACAGACAGCTCCAGCAATAAGGGTTGCAATAGGAGAAGAATTTGGTTTTGAACCAGGGGAAAATCTGACGGGGAAAATGGTATCAGCATTAAGAAATTTAGGATTTTCAAAGGTATTTGATACAAATTTTGCAGCAGATTTAACTGTTATGGAAGAGGCTCATGAATTTGCAGATAGATTGAAAAATGGAGGTAAAATTCCTATATTAACTAGTTGTTGCCCTTCTTGGGTAAATTTTATGGAACAACAATTCCCAGATATGTTAGATATACCTTCATCATGTAAATCACCTCATGAAATGTTTGGAGCAGTTGCAAAAACATATTTTGCAGAAAAAGAAGGGATAAATCCAGAAGATATTGTAGTAGTTTCAGTAATGCCTTGTGTAGCAAAAAAATATGAATCAGCAAGGGAAGAATTAATGAACAATGGTACTAGAGATGTTGATATTGTCATAACTACACGAGAACTAGGAATTATGATAAAAGAATCTGGTATTAATTTTGAGCTTTTAAATGAAGACGAATTTGATAACATAATGGGAGAATCTTCAGGAGCTGGAGCTGTATTTGGATCAACAGGTGGTGTAATAGAAGCTACAGTTAGAACTGCATATGAGTGGTTAACAGGAAAAGAATTAGGATATATGGAATTTACTGAACTTAGAGGGATAAAAGGAATAAAGACAACAGAACTTGAAATAGAAGGTAGATTAATAAAGATTGCAGTGGCAAATGGATTGGGAAATACAAGAAGGCTATTAGAAAAAATTAAAAAGAAAGAAGTACATTTTGATGCAATTGAAGTTATGGCGTGCCCTGGAGGATGTATAGGAGGTGCAGGACAACCATATCATTATGGAGATTTATCTATTTTAAGAAAAAGAGCTGAGGGAATATACAAAGTAGACAGGGATAAAAAGATAAGAAAAGCTCATGAAAATCCTATGATAAAAGAATTATATGAAGAATTTTTAGAAAGACCAGGATCAGAAAAATCTGAAGAATTATTGCACACTAAGTATAAAGCTAGACCAAGATTATAGATTGATAATTAATATCAAAAAGGTAAAGTTTAATAATAAAAAATTGACAATCATAATTTTAATTGTTACACTGTAATTGTAATGATTATAAAAATATTATAAATATAAAAGGAGATATTATGAGTTTAAAAGGAACTAAAACAGCAAAAAATTTAATGATTTCTTTTGCAGGTGAGTCTCAAGCTACTATGAGATATACATATTATGCATCCATAGCAAAAAAAGAGGGATATGTACAAATATCAAATATATTTGAAGAAACAGCAAGGAATGAGAAAGAACATGGTAAAAGATTTTTTAAATTTTTGAACAAAGATTTAAAAGGTGAGACTGTAGAAGTAGAGTGGAACTATCCAGTAGAATTAGGTACTACAGCAGAAAATTTACTAGAATCTGCAAATGGTGAGCATGAAGAGTTTGTCGACATGTATCCAGAGTTTGCTAAAATTGCTGAAGAAGAAGGATTTAAAGAAATAGCTCATGTTTGGAGAGAAATAGCCGAAGTAGAAGATAGACATGAAAGAAGATTTAGAAAATTATTAGCTAATATAGAAAATGGTGAAGTATTTAAAAAGGAAGAAGTAGTGGAGTGGAAATGCAATAATTGTGGATATGTTCACACAGGAGCATCTGCACCAGAAACTTGTCCAGCTTGTGCTCACCCTCAAGCTTATTTTGAAGTATTTAAAGAAACTTATTAATATTCAATCACAAGGGGTTATACAAAAATAGGGGGAAAAGAGGTATTATTTAGGTAATATCTCTTTTTATTTTGAGAGCTATCTAAATTGTGCAATAAAAGAGAGGTATATAATATATAATGAGCATATACTTTAATTACAGGGAGAACTTAAATGGATTGGGTTAAGAGTTTAAACAAAGCTTTAGAATATATAGAGGAAAATATCACTGGAGATATAGATTATGAAAAAATAGCTAAAATATGCTATTGTTCACAATATAATTTTCAAAGGATGTTTTCGTATATGGCAAATGTAACATTGTCGGAGTATATTAGAAGAAGAAAAATGTCATTAGCAGTAATTGACTTACAGATGGGGAATAAAATATTAGATGTTGCATTAAAATATGGATATAATTCTCCAACATCTTTTAATAGAGCATTCAAATCTATACATGGAATTGCTCCATCAAAAGTTAAAGAAGATGGGGTTATTATAAAGTCTTATCCACCATTAAGTTTTCAAATAATAATTAAAGGGGTAGAAGAAATGAACTATAAAATTGAACAAAAGAAAGAAATGAGAATATTAGGTGTATCAGTACCATTAGAAAAAGACATGGAAAAAAATATGATGAAAATTCCTTCAATATGGACAAAATGTATGGAAGATGGAACTATT
Organism: Miniphocaeibacter massiliensis; assembly: GCF_900232905.1. Lineage (GTDB taxonomy): Bacteria > Bacillota > Clostridia > Tissierellales > Peptoniphilaceae > Miniphocaeibacter > Miniphocaeibacter massiliensis. The sequence continues at coordinate 6,419 of NZ_OCTQ01000007.1, read as the reverse complement.
GATAAACTAGTTAATATTATGAATGAAGATACAAAAGCATTATTAGGTGTTAATGTGTGTAATGAAGAAGATAATTGGAGATACTTTATAGCAGTTGCAAGTTCAATAGAAAATGAAGAATTTGAAGAATATATAATTCCAGAAGCAACATGGGCTATATTTGAAGGAGAAGGTACAGGAATATCTATTCAAAATTTGATGCAAAAAGTTTTTACAGAATGGTTGCCCAATTCAGGGTACGAATATGCGAATTTACCAGACTTAGAAGTTTATTATGATCCTAATCCCCAAAATACAAAATACGAAGTTTGGTTGCCAATAGTGAAGAAGTAAAAATAAATAATAAAAAAGACCACTTAAAGTGGTCTTTTTTTGTTATATTTTACAATAAGTAATTTAATATACGAATAGTTTAGATCATATGGTAAAATAATTGTATTGGAAACAAAAAATAAACAGTTACAGAGGAAGATATAATTGGAAAATAATAAAGACAAGAAAATGAAAAATAAAAAAATAAAAATTATATTTATAGTTCTTACTCTTATAATTGTAGTAACATTAGTTTTTTTGAAAATTAGATTTGGGAACAAAGTGGTAGGAGATATGAAAAATATTCCATTTAATGGAAATTATAAGAACATTGCTATTTTGGATGAAGAAATATATATATTAAATGGAAATAATATAAAATCATATGATAAAGAAGGAAAAGATAAAATATCATCAACAATACCTATTAATGATGCAAAAATAATAGGAGAATCAAATAAATTATTTGTTTATGATAATAAGAATATGTATATCTTAGATTCTGAGGCAAAAATATTAAAAAAGCTGGAGATTCCCTTTGAAATAGAATATGTTAATTTAAAAAAAGAAATTATATACATAGTAGGAGAAGACAATTATGAATGTTATGATTTTGAAGGTGAATTAATTACAAAAGGTGAAATAGAAGATGCAATAAGCACAATATCTGTGTCAAGTGAGAAAACTAACTTAGTAGTTACATCTCTATCATCAACAGAAGATAATTTTAAATCGAATATTTATTTGAAAGATATAGAAGAAAATAAAGAAATAAAACAAACATTTTTAGATGAAGTAATAATGCATTCAGAATTCGTAGATGATGAAAGATATTTAACAGTTAGCAATAAACAAATAATTGTATTTGAAAACTTTCAAATAATAAATAAAATAATGATTGATGATTTTAAAGATATATCAATTTCAGACTCTAATATATTTGTTCTTAAAGGTGATATATTAAATGTATATGATTTTGATTTAAAAATAGAAACATCAGTAGAATTAGAATCAGACTTTAAGAACATTTATGCAGAAGGAAATAAGGCGGCATTAATAGGTGGTAACAACTATGGTTATTATAAACATAAAGGTGATAAAATAAGTGAACTGTATAGTGTAGAAGATATACAAGGGTATATTATAAACAATAATGGTTTATATTTATTGCATACAGATACAGTTACTAAGGCAAAATTAAGCGTAGGAGGAAATAATGAAGAAAATTAATGCAATGGGATTAACGTGTCCAAAACCTGTGATATTAACAAAAAATGAATTGGACAAATTAAATGAAGGTGAAGTTGAAGTTAAAGTGGATAATAAAATTGCAGTAGAAAACTTATCAAAATTGGCAAAAGGTCAAGGCTTTGAATATAGTGTAAAGACTATTTCAGATAATGAGTTTGATGTAACTATTAAAAAAGTTGCAGTAGAAGATAATGGAAAAGAATTGACAATAATAGATAATGGAGAATTGACCTTAGCTATAGCTTCAAACAAAATGGGTGGTGGAGATGATAAATTAGGAGAAATTCTTATGAAATCATACATATACACAGTCACAGAAACAAAGCCTTTACCAAATACTTTGATATTTTACAATAGTGGAGTATTTTTAACTTGTGAAAATTCACCAGTATTAGATGATTTGCAAAAATTATCAGAACAAGGAGTAGAAATATATTCATGTGGAACATGTTTAGATTTCTATAATTTAAAAGATAAATTAAAAGTTGGAGAAATTTCAAATATGTACACTATTTATGAAAAATTGAAAGAAGCTTCAAGGAATGTGATAATAAGATAATGGATGTAATATTATTAACATTTGATTCTGTAAATTATACAATGATGACAGAAAGTAAATTAATAGAAAAAGGATATACAATAAAGACTATACCAACTCCCAGAGAAATAAGTAGGAGCTGTGGACTTTCTATAATGCTTAATAAAGAATTCTTAGAAGAAATGATTGAATTAAAAAAAGAGCTTCCAATAGGATATATTTGGAAATACAAGAAAGAAGAAGGAATTGTTGAAGTAGAAAGAGCATATTAATATGGAAAAAATTATTACAATAATAGAGAAGATAAAAAGTATATTTTATACTGAAAATAATACTCTAAATATTTTTGGGAAATTGACATATGCTCTAGTTGTTTTTATTATCGCAACTATTATAGTTAAATTAATTCATAAAGTATTTAAAAAAGTTCTAGAAAAAAATTCAAGTAAATTGGAAAATAAATTAATAGATGTGAAAAAAAGTATGACAATCACATCAGTAATAAATAATGCTTTAAAATATATAATTTATTTTTTTGCAATTATGCAAGTACTAGATAAATTTGGGTTTAATACAGGATATATAGTAGGAGCAGCAGGAATAGGAGGGGTAGCTCTTGGTTTTGGAGCTCAATCTTTAGTAAAAGATGTTATATCAGGTATATTTATAATTTTTGAAGGGCAGTATGAAATAGGAGATAATATTTTAATCAATAATATAATATCTGGAAATGTAGTAGAATTTGGAATGAAAACTACTAAAATCAAAGGATTTGACGGATCCATTACAACAATAGGGAATGGAAATATAACTACAGTAAAAAATATGTCAAAAGGAAATCAGAGAGCATATGTAGAAATAACTGTACCAGAGTTTAAAGATATTAATGAAGTTGAAAATATTGTAAATAGTATTACTGAAAAAATTGGAAAAGATAAAAACGTAACTGTAAAACCATACTTATTAGGAATAACAGATATTGGGATTTCAAATAGTATAAAAATAGCTATAATAGCTTGGACAAAACCAGGAAAACAAGCAACTGTGGAAATTCAAATCAGAGAATTATTTATAAAAGAAGCATTAAAAAAAGAAATAGAAGTAGAAAATTAGAAGAAGTATTTTGGAGAGATTATATGAAATATAAAGTAGATGATATAGTAACTTTAAAAAAAGGTCATCCTTGTGGAGAAAATAGTTGGAAGATATTAAGAACGGGATTAGATATAAAATTAGAGTGTCAGGGCTGTAATAGAGTTGTGTGGTTGTCTAGAGTAGATTTTGAAAAAAGAATAAGAAGAATAAAGACTAACGAAGGTAAATTTATATCGATAATACATTATGAACCTGAAGAAAACTAAGAGGCTAAAAATAGCCTCTTTTTAAATTTGTAAACAAAATTATCGGGAATAATTAGAAAGGTAAAAATATGAAAAGAAAATGATATAAATAACATTAGAGTAATAGGATATACAATAATATGTTATTAAAAAAGAATCATATATTTTACATATGCTTCTTTTAATTTATCTTAAAAATCCACTTACTATTTCTTTTTCAGCTTCTTCTTCAGTTAATCCTAAAGTCATTAATTTTGTTATCTGAGCCCCAGCTATTTTTCCAATGGCAGCTTCATGAATTAATGAAGCATCTACATGGTTTGCAGTAACATCTGGAACGGCTTTAACCATGGCATTATCCATAATGATGGCATCACATTCTGAGTGACCAGTACAAGCATTATTTCCAGAAATTTCCGAATAAAAATATTGTTTTGAATCATCTTTTGCGACAGATCTTGAAGCAACAGTAGCACTTGAGTTTTCGCCATTTAAGTCAACTTTAAAGTCAGTAATAGCAGTTTGCTTACCGCTAGTCATTATAATTTCTTTTATAACTAATGAAGCATCATCGGCAATATCTGCTTGAGTAACTCTTTTAGTAGAGTTAACTCCTTCTATTTGCATAGATTCCATTTCTAAAAAGCTTCCCTTTTTTAGGTGTAGAATAGTAATTGGATTTAGGATATTTTCTCCGCTTCCACCACCTTCACCATAATGTTTCTCAATGTATTTAACTTTTGAGTTTTCTCCAATATGGAATGTATGAATACCATCGTGTTGGGTTAAGTGCTCACCATCATTGTGTATACCACAACCTGCAACTATTTGAATATCACAGTTTTCTCCAATATAAAAATCATTATATACTTCATCTATAAGTCCACTATTATCAATAACAACAGGAATATGAGCAAATTCGTTTTTTGTACCGGGTGCTACAAAAATATTAATTCCTTTTCCATCATCACGACTTTCAATTCTAATATTTTTTGTACTAGCTCTTCCTTCACTTTTTCCATTAACTCTTATATTATAAGCACCTTCTGGTTTTTCATTTATATCAGCTACTGTATTTAACAAGCTTTTTTTTGTATTATCCATAACTACACTCTCTCCTTGTAAAATTCACATAAATCTGGAGCACCTAATAAATCTGGCAAAATTTCTTCTTTAGTACCAACGCTAGTAACAGTACCATTGTCAAGGACAACTACTTTGTCAGCAATATCCAAAATACGTTCTTGGTGAGAAATAATTATTATGGAACCATTAGTTTCAATTCTTAATTTTTTAAAAACATCTATTAAATTGTTAAAACTCCATAAATCAATGCCAGCTTCAGGTTCATCAAAAATTGAAAGTTTAACTTTTCTAGCCATTAACATAGCAATTTCAATTCTTTTCATTTCACCACCAGAAAGGCTATCATTTAATTCTCTATTTATATAATCAGCAGCACAAAGACCAACCTCTGCTAAATAATTACAAGCTAAATGAGTATCTAGTTTTTTACCTGAAGAGAAATTTAATAAATCTCTAACAGTAAGACCTTTAAAACGTACAGGCTGTTGAAAAGCGAATCCAACTCCAACTTTTGCTCTTTCTGTAATACTATAATTAGTTATATCTATACCATCTAATAGTATTTGCCCACTTGTAGGTTTTTTTAATCCCATAATTATTTTTGCTAAAGTTGATTTTCCACTACCATTAGGTCCTGTTATAACAACAAAACTATTTGTATCAACAGTTAAATTAACATTTCTTAAGATTTCTTTTTCTACACTACCGCTATCTTCTATAGCGTCAAAACTTATATTTTTAAGTTCTAGCATTATTTCCCCCTTTTTAAAGCGTGGTTGTATAGTAACAACCACATTCACATTCAAACCTACTAATAGGAAGCATAGATATTTTATCTAAAAATTTTGAAATAGTTTCTCGCTCATGTACAGATAAAGTTGATAAATAACTACATACTTTTCTATTTGCATCATTGCGAAAACTAATATGTTTAATACTTATACTTTCTCCAAGCTCAGTAAGTTTAAAAAATTTTTCTTTCTTATTTCCGTTTTTAAAATAACGTAAAATCAATCCTTTATTTTCTAGCTTATTTCCAAACTGAGTAACAGCACCCTTAGTTATATTTAATATATTGGATAAATCTTTTACATTAGCATCAGGATTTTGGTTGATAGTATACAAGAAATTTAATTCTGAATTGTGCAATAAAACTCCTAAACCATAGTCTTTAGGAAGTTTATCATTTTCTAAAATTTTATCGAAAGTAATAAAAAATTTATCTATTATTTCACATTGCATATAATTTCCCCCATTTAAAAAGTATAGCTATATAATAGAAATAAGTCAAGATTGTTTAGCAACTAAACAAATTAACACAGTATATAATACAGAAAATAGTTTAAAAGTATATTTTAGTAGAAGTTCATTTAATTTTAGAATATTAAAAGATTATTCTTGTAAAATAAATAAAACTTAATTAAGTAACTATTTTTTATTTATTTAGTACTTTATCTATAAATTTGATAACTTAGAAAATATAAATTATGAAAAAATAGTATATACTATAAAATAAAAACAGGTATAGTGAGAATGGTAAACTTACATTACCAGTATCTACAACAGAACCAGAAAATTATAATTTATCTAAAGCTTGAATAGTTGCAATATTTGAACTAAGTGTATTATTAAAGGGAATTATATGATTGGGAGCATTTCAATTTAGAAAGAAAAAGTAAATGTTTAGATAAATAAAAAAGCAATTTAGAAATTTCTAAATTGCTTTTTTTATTTTTATTTTGATAGTGCAACATTAATATAATCCAAAACTACTTTAGGTACTTCTGTTGGTCTAGATAATACTATTGGATATTTGTTCTTAGCTGCATATGGTGCTCCTACTATTGCATCTGGGAACATATCTCCTCTTGCTACTACTACATGATTAGGGT
>NZ_OCTQ01000009.1 GCF_900232905.1 Miniphocaeibacter massiliensis | reverse complement strand
GGGCTTCATAGGGTGAAGATAGCGAAAGGGATACACCTGTACCCATCTCGAACACAGAAGTTAAGCCTTTCTACGCTGATGGTACTATGATGGCGACGTCATGGGAGAGTAGGTATTCGCCCAACAAGATAGCCTAGGTATATAATATATACTTAGGCTAGATGTTCCTAGGTAGCTCAATGGTGGAGCACCCGGCTGTTAACCGGTAGGTTGTGGGTTCGAGTCCCACCCTGGGAGCCATAAGCCGGAGTGGCGGAACTGGCAGACGCACAGGACTTAAAATCCTGCGATGGTTAAACATCGTATCGGTTCGATTCCGATCTCCGGCACCATGAACACCTAGTAACATAAAAAGTACAATTTATCTATTTAGATAGTTGTTATATCGCGGGATGGAGCAGCTTGGTAGCTCGTCGGGCTCATAACCCGGAGGTCGTAGGTTCAAATCCTGCTCCCGCAACCAAAAAAAGAAAGTAATCAAATAGATTACTTTCTTTTTTTTATTTTGATGCTTTCAAGTATTCTTTTTTTGAGTTAAGCACACTTTGTAACTAACAATTGTTTTATTAGTACAAATAGTTTATGTGTTATTTTTTATTCTTAATAATCACTTCGTTTTATAAATGACTGAGTTTATTAAAATTTTAATTTTAGCTTTGGAGTTAAATAAAATAATAATTAAACTACTTTAGTAAAGATATGTATGTTATTTATTTGATGCAATCGTTTTTCTGTATTAGTATCTTAGTATACAAGCAGATATTTATTAATTTAAATAACTTCTAAGGATAGAATAATATTATTTTAACAATATTTGACGAAATTAACATATTTACAAAATATTCTTTTTTATATTAAATGTTAGCCTATGTGAATAATAAAAAAATATACATGGATTGTAGATAGGAATTTTATAGATTACAGCTTATTATTTAGGAAAATAGTTATTTAGAAATTTAAGAATATAATTATTTATGTAATATTGGATATTATATCTGTAATTTACGATTATGAGAAACTTAAAAAAGGAGAGAGGAAAGTGATAAAATGAAGAAGTCATTATTGAGTATATGTATTACTATGGTCTTGTTAGTTGTTCTTGTAGGGTGTAATTCAGAAAAAACGAAAGTAGTTCAAGATACAGCAGCTATATCAGAAAATAGAGAGGATGTATTATATAAGCTGTCTATTCAATTGACGGATTACTTAAATAGTGGAAATATTGATGCGGCTATGGCTATGATGAATAAAGAAATGATTAGTGCAATGGATGGAGAACTAGTAAATGTATGGAAGCAACTTACTGATTCTTTAGGTGAATTTGTCGAAACAGGTGCTTATGAGTATACGCTTTCTGATAAGTATGAAATTCTTGAAATGACCCTTAAATTTAAAAATTCAAACATGATACAAAGGGTTGTATTTGATAGTGAAAATAAAATTAGCGGGTTGCGTTATTTAAAGGGGGAAGTAAAAGGAGAAGATAGTTTACCGGATACTATAACAGAAACTCCTGTAACTGTTGATGCAGGAGAAAGATATCCTTTAAAAGGAATCGTTACTATGCCAAAAGATAATGCACCTTCTGCGGCTATTGTACTTGTACATGGCTCTGGTCCTAACAATATGGATTCAGCTGTTGGAGCAAATTCAATTTTTAAGGACTTGGCGCATTCTCTTGAAGAAAATGGAATAGCCTCTTTTAGATATGATAAACGTACTTATACCCATGGTGATGCTATCATAAAAAGTGGTAAATCTATTACCCTTAATGATGAAGTATTTAAAGATGCCCTTGCAGCAGTAGAAGTAATTAAGTCATGGGATGGAATTGATAGTAATAAAGTATACCTGCTTGGACACAGTATGGGAGGAGGGCTTTTGTCTTACATTAATTCCAAGGGTGCTGATTGTGCAGGATACATAGTCATGGCTGGTACACCACGAAATATATGGGAGTTAATTGTAGAGCAAAACCTTATGCTTGCCGATGAATTTGAAAAGAGTGGAGATTTAAAAAAAGCGGATGAAATTCGTAGTTTAGTGGAAAAAGAAAAATTAAAAGCTAATAAATTAGAAACATTAAATGGTGAAGAAATTGTTTTTAATTTGTCTGCAGATTATCTGAGAGAATTTGATGAAATTGACACGATTGCATTACATTTAAAAGATGAGCTTCCTGTGTTGGTTTTGCAAGGTGAAAAAGATCGTCAAGTAACTATGAAGGACTATGAACTTTGGAAAGACGGGTTGAAAGAACATCCTAACACTACATTTATATCTTATACTAAACTCAACCATATTTTTGGTGAATACACTGGTAAGGACGTTCTAGTTTCTCAGATGGTATCTGTTGAATATGCAGAACGCACTCCTGTTTCAGATGATGTAATACGCGATATTACAAACTGGATTGAGAAACTACAATGACATTTACATTGAAAAAAGGTACAATGAAATTAATGAATTAATAAGTTGAGATTGTTAAAATACCAATATTAGAATTTTATAATAATATTGGTATTTTTTAAGTAGAAAAATTTAATTTAAATAAAGAAGGAATAGTATATGTTTTTCATTTTTGGAATAGCTGATAGTTACGATGAAGTAGATTTTAAAACTACTTTTACTTGTGAGTGTTGTAATCATATGGAGCAAATGAATTTTTATATGTTTTACACATACTTTAGTTTGTTTTTTATAAAAATTTTTAAGTGGAATAAAAGATATGTAGGAGTTTGTAGAAACTGTAATTGTGAATATGAATTTACTAAAGAAACTTTTGAAGAGTTAAAGGAAAGTGGAAATTTGAAAAGTAGTATGTACACAATGAGAAATTGTAATAGTAATTATGGTAAAAGGAATTTGGTATGTTCTAATTGTGGCTATACTTTGAGGGAAGATTTTGAATTTTGTCCTAAATGTGGTAGTAAACTTTAGCTAAAGGAGAAAAATTATTGGAAGAATTAATTAATAATATTGAAAAACTACATACTACTAGGTTAGGGGTTCAAAGATTAAAAAGAAATCTATCTTTAAATGTAGAAGATGTAGTTTCTTGGTGTAAAGAAAAGATAATAAATCCAAAAGCTACAATGGAAAGAAAAGGTAAAAATTGGTATATTTATATAGAAAATTATAAAATAACAGTTAATGCATCTAGTTATACTATTATTACGGCACATATTTTCTAATAGAATTGTTAATATAGTTTACATTTAATTTAAGATTTGACTATACTAAAATATTATGTTATCCTATACAAGATTATAAAAGAAAGAGAGGTAAAAATTATGTTTAAATATGGTAATTTATTAAATGGCAAAGCTGGCATAGTTGCGTCTAACGATAAAAACATAACAATTAAATTTAACTACCTCTTCGTTAAAAGATAGGATATAAGTCTAATTAAATATATAATGGAGAGGTTTATCTCCATTTATTTAGAAGCACACCTAAGTATTTGGGTGTGCTTTTTATGTGTGCAAATATTTAAGAGGTGATTTATGTTTAAAATTTTTAAAAAATTAAAATGGTTTTTAATATATTATAAAAAATCGTATATATATACTTTTATAGCTATAGTTATAGCATATATATTGATGCTTGTTCCACCTAAAATACTAGGTATAATATTGGACGGTATAAAAGAGAAAACTTTGTTACTAGATGAATTATATAAATTTATAGTAATTTTAATAGTTGTGGTAATTTTAGAATACATTGCTAATTTTACTTGGTCTTATTTTAACTTTAGAGCATCAGATGAAATACAAAGAATTACAAGAATAAATTTAATGACTAAGTATTTAAAACAAAGTTCAAAATTTTTTGAACTGAATACAACAGGATCTTTAATGGGAAAAGCTACAAATGATGTAACAATGCTATCTGATTTTTCTGGTTATGGAATGATGGCGTTCTTTGATTCAACAGCATATCCAATAGCTGTGTTAATCGTAATGGCAACAGTTAATTGGAAATTAACATTAGTTTCTGTACTGCCTTTGCCAATTTTGTTTTATATTACTAAAAAAATAGAGAAAATATTATATGTAAAATACGAAAAAGTACTGAAGAGTTTTGATAAATTAAATGACAAAGTTTTAGAAAATATTTCTGGCGTCAGGGTTGTTAGAAGTTATACACTAGAGTATGAACAAACTTTAGAGTTTGAGGAAGAGTGTTTCGACTATTACCAGAAAAACATGGATTTAGTAAAGATATCTAGTATATATTCCTTTATAACGAGAGTAATTCCAGGAATTAGTATGATTTTAGCTTTAACTTACGGAACATATTTAATAGGAAAAAATGATTTAACTTTGGGAAATTTAGTAACTATTAGTGTATTTTTAAATATGCTTGTTTGGCCTATGTTTGCACTAGGAGATTTTGCAAATCTTAGTGAACAAGCTAGTGCTTCTATGGATAGAATACAAGAGGTTTTAGACTATAAGGAAGATATTACAGATAGAGAAAATGCTAAAGATTATGAGGGAAATGGTAATATTGAATTTATAAATTTAGATTTTACTTACCCATCTTCAGAAGGTGAAGTTTTAGAAAATATAAGCTTTGTATTAGAAAATGGGGAAACATTAGGAGTTGTAGGAAAGACTGGTTCTGGTAAAACTACGTTAATTAAACAACTTCTGAGAATGTATAATTTAAAAGATAGAAGCTTAAAAGTAGGACGAAATTTTATAGAGGATATTAAGATAAAAACTCTAAGAGATAGAATTGGATATGTTCCTCAAAGGCATGTAGTTTTTTCAAAAACTATTGAAGATAATATAAAGTTTTCAGATAGTACAAAAACTACATCAGATGTTGAAAAAGTTCTAGAATTAGCTGACTTTAAAAAGGATTTAGCAAGTTTACCTGATGGTTTAAATACAATGGCTGGAGAGAAAGGGGTATCTCTTTCAGGTGGTCAGAAACAAAGAATATCTATTGCTAGGGCATTAATTAAAGATCCGGAAATTTTAATATTAGATGATAGTCTGTCTGCAGTAGATGCAAATACGGAACAAAAAATACTTTCAAATCTTAAAGAATATAGAAAAGGAAAAACTAATATTATTACAGCACATAGACTCTCAGCTGTCCAACATGCTGATATAATAATAGTTTTAGAGAATGGAAAAATAGGTCAAAAAGGAAACCATGAAAAATTATTTAAAGAAGATGGATGGTATAGAGAACAATTTATACATCAACAGTTAAAAGGTGAAGATTATGCATCAGACTAAGAAAATAGAAAAAAATAAAACTAGGAAGAAAAGAAATTTTGTTATAAAGAAACTAAGAGAATACAGTTTTCTTCAAATAAAAAATTTAATTATAGGAATGGGTTTTATATTATTAGCATTACTAGCAGATTTAGGAGGACCCTTTATAATATCTAGGTTATTAGATAGTGAAATAGAGCAAGGTATTGGTGCCAGGTCTATTAAAATATTTGTTATTTTAATAATATTTTATTTAATTACTATTTTAACTGCAGGAGTAACAAGGTATTTTAGTAGATATTATTTTGAAAAAGCGGCTAATAAAATAGCTTTATTTATGCAAAGAGATGTATATAAACATGTACAAAGTTTACCAGTATCTTATTTTGATGAACTTCCAGCAGGTAAAGTAGTTTCAAGAATTACAAATGATACAAAAGCAGTAAAATCATTATTTCAAATAGTCCTTGGAGGATTAGTGACAAATGGTTCATATGTAGGATTTTCTTATATTGTTTTGCTTATAATAGACTTTAAATTTACATTAGCAACTCTTATAGTATTGCCAATAGTATTTTTGTTATTCAGAGATTTTGTTAGCAAAGCTTCAACAATAAATAAAAGATCAAGAAGATACTTAAGCGATTTAAATGCAAATTTGAATGAAAATATACAAGGTATAGAAATTATACAATCATTTAATCAAGAAGAAAAAATATTTGAAGAATTTAGTGAAGTAAATGATAAAATTTATAATAATATGTTGAATTTAACGAAACTTTATGCATATAATTCTTACAATGCAACACATGCTTTACAGTATATAACTCTAGGGGCTGTTTTATTATATTTTGGCTATGGTTCAGCGACAGGGGCATATGTAGTATCAATAGGAAGTATATATCTATTTGTGGACTACATGACAAAGATATTTGACAATTTAAACAATGCTATTCAAAGAATGGGAGAGCTTGAAACATCATATGGAGCAGCAGATCATATATTTGAGTTATTACAAGTAGAAACTATTCCAGAAAGAAAAGAACATATAAATGAGATAAAAGGAAATGTAGAATTTAAAGATGTATCATTTTATTATAAAAAAGGGGAATATGTTTTAAAAGATATAAATATAAAGGCAAAAGAAGGAGAAACTATAGCCTTTGTAGGACACACAGGTTCAGGGAAAAGCACTATGATGAATTTACTTTTAAATTTTTACGATGTTCAAAAGGGAAGAATAACTATAGATGGTAAAGATATAAGTAGTATAAATCAACAAGAATTGAGAAAAAATATAGCTATAGTATTACAAGATCCATTTTTATTTACAGGCACAATTTTAAGTAATATTACTTTGAACTCTTCAGAAATTACAGAAGAAGATGCATTAAAAGCATTACTAGCAGTAGGTGGAGAAATTATTTTAAATAAACATTCAAAAGGAATTAATACTGAGGTTAAAGAAAATGGAGATACTTTCTCAGCTGGAGAAAGACAGTTAATATCTTTTGCAAGAGCCTTGGCTAAAAATCCTTCAATACTTGTTTTAGACGAAGCAACTTCAAATATAGACAGTGAAACAGAAACTATAATACAAAAAGGTATAGAAAGATTAAAAGAAGGAAGAACAACATTTTTAATCGCTCATAGATTGTCTACTATAAAAAATGCAGATAAAATTATTGTATTAGATAAAGGAAAGATAATAGAAAAGGGTTCACACGAAGAATTAATAAAATTAAATGGAACATATAAGAAAATGTATGAAATGCAGTCAGTAAGTGAATAAAAAATAGAGCTATATTTATAGCTCTATTTTTTATTTATTATTAATTTTTTTAATGGTTCTGGCATATTTTCAATTAAAATTTTTGATAATTTTTCAGGAGAAGATGGATTTTTCTCTTTTATCCATTTAAGTACGCTATACGAAAATCCAAAGGAATAAAAATCTAGAGAAAATTTTAAATCTTCATTGTTATCAATAATATCTTTACATTCTTCAAAAATATATTTTTTTATGTTTTCTTTTGTTGTTTTAAAATACAGCTTTGTAAATGGATTATTTTCGTCTAAAGTTATGACTTGAGTATAAAATTTCTTGTTTTTCAACATTAGTTGTAAATAAAACTTAAAAGTCATATCACTTATTCCTAAATTTTGAACCATGCTCAAAGACAAAGATACAGTTTCATTATGTACAAAATAAATAAAATCATCCATATCTGTAAAATGTCTATAAAAAGTTTGTCTAGATAGCCCACTTTCATTTATTAAATCTGTGGCAGTAATTTTTCTTATAGACTTATTTTTCATTAAATTTTTAAAGGAATTTATAAAAATAATTTTTGAATCAATATTTTTGTTCATGATTGCTCCTAAAATAATAGACAGAGATTAATTTATTTAAGTATATACTAAAAAGTGATAAAAAACTATTTTAATAACTATTAGCAAAACACTATATCAAATTAGTTAATTGTAACTAATTAATAGCAATGTAAAAATGAAAATATATAGAAGGTTTATACATAAATATAACTATCAAATAGAAGGAGGAAGATTATGGGCAAAATAGCATTAGAATTTATAGATTCTAAAAGTGAGGATTTAAGTAGACTAGCTAAAAAAATTTGGGAATATCCAGAAGTGGCATATGAAGAGGTTAAAGCTAGTAATTGGACAGCGGAATTTTTAGAAAAAGAAGGATTTAATGTAGAAAAAGGAGCATTTGGTGTTCCTACTGCAGTAAAGGCTACTTGGGGTGAAGGAAAACTATTAATTGGATTTTTAGGAGAGTACGATGCTCTTGCAGGAATGAGTCAAAAAGTTTCAACTGAAAAAGAAGCAGTTGTTGAAGGAGAGCCAGGACATGGATGTGGCCATAACTTAATGGCACCAGCTTGTGTAGATGCAGTTCTAGGAATGAAAAAAGAAATGCAAGAAAAAGGACTGAAAGGAACAGTAGTATTTTATGGTTGTCCAGCTGAAGAATCATTGACAGGAAAAGTATTTATGGCAAGAGGAGGAGCATTTAAAGAATTAGATATAGCTTTTTCTTGGCACCCAATAGCTAAAAGTTCTTTAACGCTTGGACTGCAGCTGGATTAAATAGTGCAAAATTTCACTTTAAAGGTATAACTGCTCACGCTGAAGGAGATCCACATAATGGAAGATCTGCATTAGATGCAGCAGAAATAATGAATGTAGGTGCAAACTTTTTAAGGGAACATGTTACAGATGATGTCCGTATACATTATGCATTTACAGAAATAAATACAGCAGCAAATGTAGTGCATGATAAAACAACAGTACTTTATTATGTAAGAGCTTTAAGTAGAGAAACAGTAGAAGATGTTTACAATAGGCTTATTAAAGTTGCAGAAGATGCAGCCTGGATGACAGAAACAGAAGTAGATATAGAATTTTTAGGTGGCTGTTATAATACAATGCAAAATAAAACTTTATTAGATTTAATAAAAGATACTATGCTGAAAGTTCCTAGTATTTCATGGACAGATGAAGAACTAGACTTTGCAAAAACTTTGAATGAAAAAAGTATGACATATGAAAAAATGTTATCAGCTAGACAAATTACTAAAGACATTCAAATAGACGATTCTATGCCAGATTATGACTATATAAATATGTTTGGTTCAAATGATGTAAGTGAAGTGCAACATATAGTTCCAACAGTATACTTTATGACAGTAGGAAGTAATGTAGGTTCAGGTTATCATACATGGCAAGTAACTTCTTGCGCAGGACATTCCATAGGAATGAAAGGAATGATTCAAGGAGCAAAAATAATGTCAAATGCGGGAATAAAAGCTTTATAAGATGAAAATATAATTATAAAAGCAAAAGAAGAATTTGATAAAGCTATGAATGGAGAAGTTTATAATTGTCCAATCTCCGATGATGTAAAAGTACCAAAATAAAAAGCAACTATTTTTATAGTTGCTTTTATTTTTTTATTAATTAAAACTATCAGGAATACTTTTAGTGATTACATTTGCTAAAGTTTTGGGAGAACAAGGGTGTTTTTCTTGTATCCATTCTAAAACTATACTTGAAAAACCATGTATAAAGAAATTTAATAGAAGAGATTGTTTCTCGTCATTTAGTATTAAACTAATATCTCCTTTATAAATATATTCCAAAAAATTTTCTTTTGTTCTTAGTAAATACATTTTTTCAAATGAATCATATTCAGGTAGTTTATAAATTTGCTTGTAAAAATTATGCTCATTTAACATTAGAGATAAATAAAGTTCAAGAACGGTTTCTGAAGGTAAATTTTTATTAGAAGCTTCATAAGCAATAGAAACCCTTTGATAATGGCTAAAATAAATTAACTCATCAATTCCAGAAAAATGTCTATAGAAAGTTTGTCTAGAAAGTTTACTTTCTTTTACTATTTCTGAAACAGTAACTTTGCTTAGGTTTTTTGAAATTAATAAATTTTTAAAAGAGTTTATGATTATATTTTTTGAATCTAAAATATCTGCCATATAAATCACCTACTATAAATTTTAAACATTACATATTTTCACTAGATTAATTATATAATGAAAAGAGACAAAATGCCATTTTTGTATTATGTAAAATACGAATTATGTTTTTTGTAAATTGAAGTAAAAATCTTCAAGTGTAATACTTAAAGTAGATACATTTAATCTTATAGATATAAAACTTTTACATATTACTAAGGAATTAAATTAATAAGGAGGAAAAAATGAATAAAACAGTATTAGATTATATTGATTTAAAAAGTGATGAATTGATAGAGTTAGCTACAAAAATTTGGGAAAATCCAGAAGTAGCTTACAAAGAAGTAAAAGCTTGTGAGTGGACAGCGGAGTACTTAAGAAAAGAAGGATTTGATGTTACAGTAGGGGATTATGGAGTACCAACATCAATAAGAGCATCTTATGGAGAAGGAAATCCGATAATAGGTTTATTAGGAGAATATGATGCACTTCCAGGAATGAGCCAAAAGGTTAAAACGGAAAAAGAACCAGTGGTTGAAGGAGCACCAGGACATGGATGTCAACATAATTTATTAGGAGTAGGACATGTCGGAGCTGCTATCGGAATAAAAAAAGAAATGGAAGAAAAAGGATTAAAAGGAACAATAGTATTTTATGGTTGTCCAGCAGAAGAGGCTTTAACAGGTAAAGTATTTATGGCAAGAGGAGGAGCTTTTAGAGGTTTAGACATAGTATTAGACTGGCACCCCGGTACAGCGAATATGGTTATGAGGGGAAGATCTACAGCTATGAATACCTTTAAGTTACACTTTAAAGGTATAACAGCACATGCTGGAGGAGATCCTCATAATGGAAGATCGGCATTAGATGCAGTAGAACTTACACATGTTGGAATAAACTATTTAAGAGAACATGTAACAGACGATGTTAGAATGCACTATACAATTACAAATGGTGGACAAGCACCAAATATAGTTCCAGATAAAGCATCAGCTTGGTATTTTGTAAGAGCATTTACAAGAGAAGCAGTAGAAGATGTATATGAAAGAATGATAAAAGTTGCAAAGGGTGCAGCAATGATGACAGAAACAGAAGTTGAAGTAGAGTTTTTAGGTGGATGTTATGAAACGCTAAGTAATAAGGTTGTAGCTGATTTATTATTGGATACTATGAAAGAACTTGGACCAATAGAATGGTCAGAAGAAGAAAAACGATTTGCAGAAAAACTTGAAGAAAAGAAAGATAATAGCCAAGGTATGTTTTCTGATATTGGTGATAGTGCTTTATTTGAAGGTGAAGCTTTAGATGTAGCCATGGATGCATTTGGTTCATCAGATGTAGGAGATGTTTTGCATATAGCACCAGGCACGATGTTTATGACAGCTTGTTCAAATCTTGGAGCAGCAGGACATAGCTGGAATAATACAGCATGTGCAGGCCATGAGATAGGAATGAAAGGTATGATTTATGCTTCGAAAGTTATGGCGCAAACAGGAATAAAAATATTAGAAGATAATACAATAGTAGAAAAAGCACAAGAAGAATTTAAAAATGCTATGAATGGTAAAGAATATAATTGTCCTATTCCGGATGATGTAGAAGTTCCAAAGTAAGAAAAAGCTGTATTTAATACAGCTTTTTCTTATAAAAAATAAAATAAAATTATTCAATAAATTTGTTTAATTTATCAGGAATACTTTCATATATAACTTTGGCCATAACTTCAGAAGAACAGGGATTTTCACTTTTGAGCCATTTAAATATTAGACAACAAGTACCAAAAGTATAAAAGTCTAATAAAAGCATAAGTTCAGGATCATTGGTAATTGTATTTTCAGTATCTTTAAAGATATATTCTATATAATTTTCTTTGGTCTTTTTTATATATAAATGGGTAAAAGAATTTTTGCAATCTAAAGAAATGATTTTTTTATAAAATGACTGATGTTCCATCATTAAATCTAGATATAATTTACTTAAAGTATCATAAATAGAAATTTTATCACATAGTTCCAAAGAAATAGAAATGTATTTTGTATGTATGCTGTAAATTAAGTCATCAATATTTTCAAAATATCTATAAAATGTTTGTCTAGAAAGACCACTATTATTAATTAAGTCTGTGACAGTAATTTTAGAAACTGGATTATACTTTAATAATTCTAAAAAATTATCTATAAAAATATCTTTAGGATTAGATGGTTTTTCCATAGATATCCTCCTTTCAAAATTATAAATTAACACAATTATATAATAAAAAGTTACAAAATACTAGATATGTCATGTCAAGAAGGATAATATATCAATTTTGAAAATTGAAAAAAATATATAAAAATGAGAAAATAATACATAGCATAAAAGAATATTGTTAAAATTAAGATAAATTGAAAAACGTTTCCAATTTTACATAAAAACAATATCTATGCTAAATATTTAGAGAAGGAGAAAAATATGGGTAAATTAGCACAAGACTATATTGATGTTAAGAGTGAAGAGCTAATAGAATTAGCAAGTAAAATATGGGAAAATCCAGAAGTCGGCTATAAGGAAGTAAAGGCATCTGAATGGACAGCAGAATTCTTAAGAAAAGAAGGATTTGATGTTACAGTTGGAGACTATGGAGTTCCTACATCAATAAGAGCTTCTTGGGGTGAAGGAAAGCCAGTAATAGGTTTATTAGGTGAGTATGATGCACTTCCTGGAATGAGTCAAAAAGTTAAGCCAGAAAAAGAAGCAATAATAGAAGGTGCTCCAGGTCATGCGTGTCAACATAATTTATTAGGAGTAGGTCATGTCGGAGCAGCTATTGGACTTAAAAAAGAAATGGAAGAAAAAGGTCTTAAAGGTACTATAGTATTTTATGGATGTCCAGCTGAAGAAGAATTGACAGGTAAAGTATTTATGGCAAGAGGCGGAGCATTCAAAGATTTAGATATAGTGTTAGATTGGCACCCAGGCAATGCAAACATGGTGTTGAGAGGTAAAATGACAGCAATGAATACATTTAAACTACATTTTACAGGTATAACAGCTCATGCAGGAGGAGATCCTCATAATGGAAGATCAGCTTTAGATGCAGTAGAACTTACACATGTAGGCATAAACTACTTAAGAGAACATGTAACAGATGATGTAAGAATGCATTATACTATTATAAATGGTGGACAAGCACCAAATATAGTTCCAGACAAAGCATCTTCTTGGTATTTTGTTAGAGCTTTTAGTAGAGAAGCTGTAGAAGATACTTATGAAAGAATGATAAAAGTTGCAAAAGGCGCAGCAATGATGACTGATACAGAAGTAGAAGTAGAATATTTGGGCGGATGTTATGAAACTTTAAATAATAAAGTAGTAACAGATTTATTGTTAGAGTCAATGAGAGAGCTAGGACCAATAAAGTGGTCAGAAGAAGAAAAACAATTTGCAGAAAAACTCGAAGAAAAGAAATCTAACAGTCAAGGGATGTTTTCTGATATTGGTAATAGTGCTTTATTTGAAGGAGAAGCTCTAGATGTAGCTATGGATGCGTTTGGTTCAACTGATGTTGGAGATGTTCTTCATATAGCACCTGGTTCAATGTTTATGACTGCTTGTACAAATCTTGGAGCAGCAGGACACAGTTGGAATAATACAGCATGTGCAGGACACTCTATAGGGATGAAAGGCATGTTATACGCTGCGAAAGTTATGTCAGAGGCTGGTCTTAAAATATTAAATGATACAAGTATTGTAGATAAAGCACAGGAAGAATTCAAAAAGTCTATGAATGGTAAAGAATATAAATGTCCAATACCAGATTATGTTAAAGTACCAAAATAGTATTTTTAGTAATATGAAAAATAATTTAAGAAATATAGAAAAAATATAAATTTAATATTTTTTAATAACAATAATTTGATAAAAAGGAGAAAAGGATATGAAAAGTTATTTAGATGTAGCGAATGGGAATATAATGTTTATACTTTGTGCTATACCAATAATAATAGTACTTATACAGTCAATTATATTTATAAGATTAGGAATAAAAAGAACTAAAGATTTAGGAATGGAAGAAGGTACAGTAAAAAAATTAACAGCAAATAGTATAATTTCGTCAATAGTACCGTCTTTGCCTATAATTATATCTTTAGCTGTACTCATGCCTTCTTTAGGTAAATATCTACCATGGATGAGACTTTCAGTTATAGGTTCAATGATGTATGAAAGTATGTGTGCAGATATAGTTATAAAAGAAATGGGTTATGCAGGAGGGTTACAAGATGCTGCTGGAATAACTACAGCAGTATTTGCTAGTGTAGTATGGGTTATGTGTGTAGCTAGTATAGCATGGCCATTATCAAATGCAATAGGATTAAAAACTTACGATAAGAAGTTAACTAGTATGCAAAAATCTGGTGGATTTATGGTAGTAGCAACAGGTGCTTTATTCATAGGTTTAATGGCAGTAATGGCTTTCCCAAGAGTTTTAGATATAGAGAATAAAGTGGGAATAATTGTTATAATAGTATCTGGAGTCGCAGCGATATTACTGGAGTTTATTTCAAAGAAAACAAAAATAAAAGCATTATCAGAGTTTTCTTTCCCGATTGCCATGTTATTAGGAATGGCTTCGGCAATAGTAGTCAATGGAATGGTTTAATAAAAGGGGGATTATGATATGAATGACAAAGATTTAATATATGAAAAAAAGTTACATAGATACGGTAAGTTTACATCTTATTTATTATCACTTACATTTATTTTAGTTCCATTAGGTATACAACTTATATATGGTATAAAAATAGATATTATGAAGACATTAGGAGCTTTTCTGGCAGCATTCATGGTATTTGGGCCAACTGCATTGGTAGAATTTTTCTCATACCCAGCAATATTAGGCGCTGGTGGACAGTATCTAGCATTTACAACTGGGAATATGATGAATTTAAAGATTCCAGTATCTGTAAGTGGCATGAAGGTTTGTCACGTTGAACCAGGAAGTAAAGAAGCGGGTCCAGTTTCTATGATAGCTGTAGGAGTTTCTTCAATAGTAACAACGTTAATAGTATTTGTAGGAATGTTATTATCAGCACAATTACTTCCAGTATTAGAATCAGAATTTTTAAAACCAGCACTTGACAATGTTATGCCTGCTATAATGGGCTCATTAGCAGCTCCTATATTTTTCAAAGATTGGAAAACATCTTCAGTACCTTGTATATTAGCTGGTATTTTGACATTAATGATGGGATATGCTAAATTTTCTGCAAAACAAACAATTATGTTACCTATATTTTTAATAGTTTCTGTGGCATGGGCTTATATACTTTATAAAAGAAAAAACAATAACAACGAGAAAACAGAATAATAAAAATGTACAACTAACAGAACATATCTTAAGGAGATAGGTTAAGTATGGAAAAAATATCATCAAATTATATTGATAACAAAGAAAATGATTTAATAGAATTAGCAACTAAGATATGGGAAAGTCCAGAAGTAGCATTTACTGAAGTAAATGCATGCGAATGGACTGCTGAATTATTAAGAAAAGAAGGATTTAATGTAGAAGTTGGTGTCTTTGGACTACCAACTTCTATAAGAGCGACTTGGGGAGAAAGAAAACCAGTTGTTGGATTTCTAGGAGAATATGACGCTCTCCCAGAAATGAGTCAAAAAGCAGAGACTCACAAAGAAGCTATTGAAGAGGGAGCACCAGGTCATGCTTGCCAACATAACTTATTAGGTGTAGCACATGTAGGAGCTGCTATTGGTCTAAAAAAAGAGATGGAAGAAAAAGGACTAAAAGGAACAGTTGTATTTTATGGTTGTCCAGCAGAAGAAGTACTAACAGGAAAAGGATTTATGGCAAGAGAAGGAGCTTTTAGAGATTTAGACGCTTTCTTTGCTTGGCATCCAGGTCCAATTAATGCAGTCTCAAGAACTTTATCAACAGCAGTAAATTCATTTAAACTTCATTTTACAGGTATAACTGCTCATGCAGGAGGAGACCCTCACAATGGAAGATCTGCATTAGATGCTATTGAACTTACAAATGTTGGAATAAATTACTTACGAGAGCATGTTACAGACGATGTAAGAATGCATTATACAATAACAAATGGTGGACAAGCACCAAATATAGTTCCAGATAAAGCATCTGCATGGTACTATGTAAGAGCTTTAAGTAGAGAAACAGTAGAAGATGTATATGAAAGAATGATAAAAGTTGCAAAGGGTGCAGCAATGATGACTGAAACAGAAGTTGAAGTAGAATTTTTGGGAGGATGCTACAATTCACTTGCAAATAACGTTTTGGCAGATGTGTTAAAAGAATCAATGGATGAGGTTGAACCTCAAAAGTGGACTGAAGAGGATATTAAATTTGCAAAAGAATTAGAAGGTGCTAAAACAAACAGTTCAGGAATGTTAGGTGGCGAAAATAATAAAAAAGCTTATTTATATGAAGGTCCAGCACTAGATTTAGGTGGAGAAGCTTACGCTTCATCCGATGTAGGAGATGCTCAACACATAGCACCTGGAATTATGTTTATTACAGCAACCTCAAATATAGGAGCAGCCGGACACAGTTGGCAAAATACAGCTTGTGGAGGAATGGATATAGGAATGAAAGGTATGTTGTATGCTGCAAAAGTAATGGCAAATGCAGGTAAAAAAGTATTAAATGACACTAGCATAGTAGATGAAGCAAAAGAAGAGTTTGAAAAGTCTATGAATGGAAGAGAGTACAAATGTCCAATTCCAAAAGGGCTGAAAATTTAGAAATAAGGAATTAAATATTATAAAACTAAAAATGCAAAGATAGGTCTTTGCATTTTTTTAATACATATTTATTAAATATTCTTAATATTAAAAATAAGGAGGAAGAATTAAGTGAAGATATTAATTGGAAACTTTGGACATGAAGCAAATACTTTTGCTTCAAAAGACGCAAGTTTCGAAGAATTTACAAGAATGGGTTATTACAAAGGAGAGGAGTTAATACCTCATTATAGAGGAAAACCTTCTTATATTGGAGGTATGATAAAATCTGCAGAAGAAGAAGGGGTAGAAGTTATCCCAACTGTAGATGTGTTAAATGCAGCTCCTACATTAAGCATGAGTTGTGTAAATAAAGTTATGGATGACATTATAAGTGTTATTAAAAAAAATAAAGATGATATAGATGGAATTTGTTTTGGATTACATGGGGCAGGAGTGGCTAGAGGAATAGATGATTTAGAATCATATGTATTGAAGAAAATTAAAGAAATTGTAGGAAATGATATTCCAATAGTATCTACCTTAGATTTACATGCGAATATTTCTAATGAAATGGTAGAATTATCAGATGGTCTTTTTGGAGTTAAGGAGTATCCTCACATTGATACTTATGAAGCAGGATATTTAGCTTTTAAAACTTTAGTTAAAATATTAAAGGGTGATTTGAAAACTAAAATGGCAGTTAAACACATTCCTATACTATTGCCTTTATCTGCTGGATTTACGCAACGAGAACCGTTACTAAGTATAAATAAACATATAAAAGAATATGTAAAAGAGAATGATTTAATAGATGCAAGTTTGTTTCATGGATTTCCATATGCAGATGTAGAGTTTGCTTCTACTTCAATTGTTGTTGTAGGAGATGAAAACTCAAATGTAGAAAAAGCAGCTGGAGAACTGGCTGAATATGTTTGGAAAGAAAGATATGGATTTATTCCAGAAATTAACTCACCAGCAGAAGCTATGAACAAAGCAGAAAATTTTGAAGGTGAAGGATATATAGTAATAAATGAGTCTTCTGATAATCCCGGTGGAGGAACACCAGGAGATGGAACATTTTTACTTAGAGAGATGCTTAAGAGAAATAGAGAAGGTACAGTTTTTGGATTTATATATGATATAGAAAGTTTAGAAGAGATTCATAAACATAAAATAGGAGAAAAAATAGATTTAAAATTAGGAGGAAAAACAGAAAAAATTCATGGAGAGCCTATAGAAATTAAAGATGCCATTATATGCAACCTATCAGATGGCTTAGCGATATGTACAACTCCAATGTTAAAAGGTTTGCCTATGAATTTTAAAAAAGCTGCGAGGATAAAAGTTGGAAATGTAGATATTATACTTACAGGAGATAGGGGACAGACATTAGATGATCGTCCATTTCTAATAACAGGAGCAGATTTAAATGATTATAGATATGTAGGGTTAAAATCGGCTAATCATTTTAGAGGTTACTTTCAAGATAAAGCAGCTATGATTATTCCAACTGACCCTCCAGGAATTATGTCAGCAGATTTATCGGTATTTGAATATAAAAAAGTAACAATGCCGAAATTTCCATTAAATAAGGATATTGAATTCTAATAAATAAAGATTAATATTTTAATATTATATATATTATAAAATAGAAATCAGTAGTTGATTATTTTTAACTACTATATTAAAATTAGGTTGTAACTAAAAATATTGGGAAATTAAGAATTTAGGAGGCCAAAATAAAATGGGAAAAGAAAAATTTGAAAGAACGAAACCACACGTTAATATAGGAACAATAGGTCACGTAGACCATGGAAAAACAACAACAACAGCAGCGATAACACTAGTATTAAACAAAA
>NZ_OCTQ01000004.1 GCF_900232905.1 Miniphocaeibacter massiliensis | reverse complement strand
TAACAATCTCAACATCTCACGTAGAATATGAAACAGCAAACAGACACTACGCACACGTAGACTGTCCAGGCCATGCCGATTATGTTAAAAACATGATCACAGGAGCAGCACAAATGGACGGAGCAATACTAGTAGTATCAGCAGCAGATGGTCCAATGCCACAAACAAGAGAGCATATCTTACTAGGAAGACAAGTAGGAATCCCTAAAATGGTAGTATTCTTAAACAAAGAAGACCAAGTAGACGATCCAGAACTAATCGAATTAGTAGAAATGGAAGTAAGAGACTTACTAAGCGAATATGACTATGATGGAGACAACACACCAATCGTAGTAGGATCAGCATTAAAAGCATTAGAAGATCCAGACGGAGAATGGGGAGACAAAATCGTAAAATTAATGGAAGAAGTAGACGCTTACATTGACGAACCAGTAAGAGATACAGACCAACCATTCTTAATGCCAGTAGAAGACATCTTCTCAATAACAGGAAGAGGAACAGTAGCAACTGGTAGAGTAGATAGAGGAGTAGTAAAAGTAGGAGATAACGTAGAAATTATCGGATTAACAGAAGAAAAAAGAACAGTAGTAGTAACAGGAGTAGAAATGTTCAAAAAACTGTTAGACCAAGCACAAGCAGGAGATAACATAGGAGCGTTATTAAGAGGAGTACAAAGAGAAGAAATCCAAAGAGGTCAAGTATTAGCAGCACCAGGAACAATCAAACCTCATACAAAATTCGAATCAGAAGTATATGTATTAACAAAAGACGAAGGTGGAAGACATACACCATTCTTCTCAGGATACAGACCACAATTCTTCTTTACAACAACAGACGTAACAGGAAACATAGCATTAGAAGAAGGCGTAGAAATGGTAATGCCAGGAGATAATGCAAAATTCATAATAGAATTAATCACACCAATTGCCTTAGAAGAAGGACAAAAATTCTCAATAAGAGAAGGTGGAAGAACAGTAGGAGCAGGAGTTGTAACTAAAGTTATAGAATAATCTGCAAATATTTGTAAATTTGAAGAGCAAGGGTAACCTTGCTTTTTTTATTTGAGAAGCTTATACTTTCAATAAGATAATTCAAAATTAGAATAAGTTTTAAATTGTTAGAAATAACAGAATATATTGAGCTTAAAAAACAAGTATTATATAGGTTTGAGTAATATAATATTTTGTTTTATTGCAATAAAATCATAGTATTCTTTTTAAATATACCATTTAATTATATTTTATAATATATTTAAGCGGTATATTATTTTAATGTATAATATAAAAAAGCCTTCAATGTGAAGTCTTTTTTTATTGCAATAAACTAGTCTTAATTAAAGCAATTAAGCAAAATAAAATCATAAATTACACTTATGATATAATATAAGTTGACAGTAAAAAAATTACTAATAAAAATAACTCATTTAACTTATAATTATAAAAAAATAAGTTAGTAAGGAGGCTTTAATGATTGAGTTTAAGAATATTTCAAAAATATATTCAGGGGGTAAAGTTGCAGTAAAAGATGTCAATTTATCCTTTGATAGAGGTGAGTTTGTAGTATTTATAGGGACAAGTGGAAGTGGTAAAACAACTTGCATGAGAATGATAAATAGAATGATAAAACCTACAAAAGGCAATATTCTAATTGATGGAAAAAACATAAAAGATATTGACGAAGTAAAATTAAGAAGAAGTATAGGGTATGTAATACAGCAAATTGGATTAATGCCACATATGACAATATATGAAAATATAACATTGGTGCCAAAGCTTTTAAAATGGGATGAGAAAAAACAAAGAGAAAGTGCAGAATACTTAATAAAAAAGGTAGATTTACCGAAAGAAATGCTAGACAGATACCCAGCAGAACTGTCAGGGGGACAACAACAAAGAATAGGGGTAATAAGGGCATTAGCAGCAGAACAAAATATAATACTAATGGACGAGCCCTTTGGAGCACTTGACCCAATAACAAGGGAATCTCTTCAGAAATTAATAAAGAGATTACAAAAAGATTTAGGTAAAACAGTAGTTTTTGTAACTCACGATATGGACGAAGCACTTGCTATGGCAGATAAAATTGCAATAATGGACAAAGGTGATCTTATTCAATTTGATACACCAGACAACATACTTTTAAATCCGGCAAATGAATTTGTAAAGGAACTTTTAGGTGAAGATAGAATAGTACAAGCTCGTTCAAGAACGCAAATAGTAGACAAAGTTATGTACAAAAATCCAATATTTATAGAAAGGGATAAAACATTAGCTGAAGCTTTAAAACTAATGAGAGAAAAAAGGGTAGATACATTATTTGTAACAGATGAAAACAATGTATTAGAAGGATATATAGACATATTTGCACTTGGTAAAAAAGATACTAGAAATCACAAAGTTAGTGAAATAATTAAAGAAGCAAACTATATAGAATCTGGAACTCTACTTAGAGAAGCTATGTTTTTAATATCGGAATGCGATTACAAAAACCTTCCAGTAGTGGATAAAGACAACAAACTTATAGGGCTTTTCACAAGAGCGAATATAGTAGACAGTATTTACAACATGATGTTTGAAGATGAAGAAGAACTACAAGAAGAAGAGTTAGTTCATAGCACATCTGACATAGAGTAGGTGATAGAATGTTAGAATTTTTAAAGCAAAACTATTTAGACATACTACAAAAAACATCGGAACATTTGTATATTGCAGTAATGGCGTTGGTACTTGGAATCATAGTAGCAGTACCACTTGGAATAGTGCTTACTAGAACGAAGAAAATATCTAATTTTGTGATAGGACTAGCTTCTATTTTACAGACAATACCATCATTAGCACTGCTTGCAATAATGATACCTATTTTTGGTATAGGAAAACTTCCAGCAATAATAGCATTATTTATATATTCTCTTTTGCCAATACTTAGAAACACATATATAGGAATGACAGAAGTAGATCCTAACATAGTAGATGCAGCAAAAGGTATGGGAATGACAAAGATGCAGTCAATAATGAAAGTAGAAATACCACTAGCATCACCAGCAATAATGGCAGGTATTAGACTTTCAGGAGTATATGTAGTAGCTTGGGCAACACTCTCTTCATATATAGGAGCAGGAGGACTTGGAGATTTAATATTTTCAGGACTTAATAACTATAACCCAAACTTAATAATATTTGGAACTATACCAGTAACAATACTAGCTTTGTTTGTAGACTTTTTACTTTCAAAAGTAGAAAAATTTGCAAGTAAAAAAGCGAGATTGGAGGTATAGAATGAAAAATAGATTAAAGAAAATTACATTAGCTATACCAATGCTTTTACTTTTAACATCTTGTAGCTTGCCAGGACTTGGAGGAGATACAGAAAGTGACATAGTAATAGCAAGTGGAAATACTACAGAACGTCAAATAGTATCTGAAATGGTATCGCAAATGTTAGAACATTATACAAAAGATATAAAGATAGACATAATAAACAACTTAGGTTCAACTAACTTAATACACCAATCGCTAATGACAGATAATGCAAATATTTCTGGAATTATGTACACGGGGACATCCCTTACAGGAGAATTAGAGATGGAACCTATAACAGACCCAGAAAAAGCAATGAATATAGTAGTAAAAGAATACAAAAAAAGATTTAATGAAAAATGGTATCCATCATATGGGTTTGAGAATACCTATGCATTTATGGTAACGAGAGAATTTTCAGAAAAAAATAACATAACAAAAGTAAGCCAATTAAAAGATATAGCAAAAGAGTTAAAAGCTGGAGTAGATACAGCTTGGATTCAAAGAAAAGGCGATGGATATGAAGACTTTAAAAGAATTTATGGATACGACTTTCAAAAAGTATATCCAATGGAAATTGGGTTAGTATATAACGCCGTAGATGCTGGAGAAATGGATATAGTACTAGGTTACACAACAGATGGTAGAATTCAGTCAAATGATTTAGTAGTACTTGAAGATGACAAAAACTTGTTTCCACCTTATGATGCAAGTCCAGCAGCGACATATGAGCTAATAGAAAAGTATCCAATAGTAGATAAAGTTCTTTTAAAGCTAGAAGGAACAATATCAAGTGAACAAATGCAAAAACTAAATAGACTTGCAGATGAAGAACTAGTAGAACCCAAAAATGTAGCAAAGAAATTTTTAGAAGATAACAATTATTTTAAAGATAAAGAACCGATGATATCGGAGGCGAAATAATGGGAGTATTAAAAGGTTTAATAGAATACTATAAGTTAAACGGAATGTATGTAACAGAACAGTTTGTTAGGCATTTC
The DNA here is from genome assembly GCF_900232905.1 of Miniphocaeibacter massiliensis. Classification (GTDB taxonomy): domain Bacteria; phylum Bacillota; class Clostridia; order Tissierellales; family Peptoniphilaceae; genus Miniphocaeibacter; species Miniphocaeibacter massiliensis. Next base: position 183,948 of record NZ_OCTQ01000004.1, on the reverse strand, counting down.
TTAATATCGGTATATGGAGTGCTACTTGCAGCAGTAGTTGCAATTCCTTTAGGCTTTCTAATAGCTAGAAAATACAAACTAGCAGACTGGGTAATAGGAATAGCCAATGTAATCCAGACAATACCGTCACTTGCACTACTATCTATCCTTATGCTTGGAATGGGACTAGGAAGTAACACAGTAGTAGCTACAGTATTTCTATATTCGCTACTGCCAATATTAAAGAACACTTACTCAGGAGTAGTAGGAGTAGATAAGAATTTAATAGACGTAGGAAAAGGAATGGGAATGACAAGATGGCAAATAACAAGAATGGTAGAAATACCGCTTTCTCTTTCTATGATAATGGCGGGAATTAGAAATGCACTAGTAGTAGCAATTGGAGTAACGGCAATAGGAACCTTTATAGGAGCAGGAGGGCTTGGAGATATAATTTCAAGAGGAGTAAATGTAAGTAACGGTTCTTCTATAATAATAGCTGGAGCACTTCCAACAGCATTAATGGCAGTAATAGCAGACTTGTTTTTAGGGTATTTAGAAAAGAAAATAAATCCTATAAAAAATTAGTTGAAAAAAAACAAATATAGTATAAAATGAAATTAGAGCAAGAAAACTTGCTCTTTTCTTTTGCAAAATAAATTAAACTAAATTAGTTGGAGGAGTATATGTGCGGAACAGTAGGAATATATAACCCTAATAAAATATATGGAAATTACAAAAAAATAATAAAAGACATGGCAGATGAAATAATCCATAGAGGACCAAATAGCGATGGTTATCATATAGACGAAAGTGTAGCTTTTGGATTTAGAAGACTGAGTATGGTAGATTTATCGAGCAATGGAAGCCAGCCATTTTATACTAAAAACAAAGATAAAGTAATGGTTTTTAACGGTGAAATATACAATTATAAAGGAATAAAAAAAGAACTACTAGAAGACGGGTATGAATTTATTTCTAAAACAGACAGTGAAGTATTACTATATGGATATGATAAGTGGGGAGAAAAAATACTAGACAAAGTAAGAGGAATGTTTGGCTTTGCAGTATGGAACAAAGAAAAAGAAGAACTGTTTATAGCTAGAGACTTTTTCGGAATAAAACCACTTTACTATACAAGAAATACAACAGATGGAAGTTTATTATTTGGTTCAGAAATAAAATCATTTACTAAAAATCCTAACTTTATAAAAGAATTTAATGAAAATATGTTAAAACCTTACTTAGAAGGAAGACAAATAGAAACAGACGAAACATTCTTTAAAGGAGTATATAAACTAAAACCAGGACATTTCCTAAAAATGAAAAATAATAATATGGAAATAAAAAAATACTGGAACGTTGAAGTAAGAAGTAGTAAAAAATCAAAAGAAGAATATATAGAAAACATTAAAAATACTATACAAGAGTCAATAGACTTACACAAAGAAACAGATACAGAACTAGGAGCATTTTTAACAAAAACTTCAGATTTATACGTTTCTAACTCAAGTAGTCCAGTAGATACATTTGGATTTGCAGTAGAAGAAAATAAACAGAACATTCAAGAAGAATTTTCAAAAGAGATAAATGCAAAGTATCATGAAGTAAAAATAACTCCAGAAGACTGTTTTAAAAATATAGAAAGAATACAGTATCTATTAGACGATCCAAATCCTAGTTTCTTATGTATGGAAATATATTTCTTGTCACAAGAGGCAAGAAAATATGTAACAGCAATAATGACAGGAGATGGAGCAGAAGAACTTTTTATAAAAAAAGAAGATGTAATAACAAAAGAAGAAATAGAATACAACAATAAAAAAGTAAGTAAAATATTAAATAAAGAACTTGCAGAATATATTGAAGAAATAAATGTAGCAAATAATATTCAAAGTAGAATTTCACAAGAAAAACTTTTAGTAGCAGACAAAATGAGTAGTGCTCAAAGCATGGAAATGAGAAGTCCATTTATAGATAGAAAAGTAGTAGAAGAAATTTATAATGTACCAAAAGATTTCTCAGAAAAAGAATTAGAAGAAGTTCTAAAAAAATTGCTTGAAGAAGTAGCCATAAATAAAATTATAAAAATAGAAAATCCAATAAACAATTGGCTAAAAGAAGAAAAATACTTTAATATAGTTAAAGAAGAACTTAATTTAAATGTAGCAAAAGATTATTTAGATTCAGAAAAAATAGAAGAACTTTTAGAAGATAAAAAAGATTTCAAATACAATTTAATATGGAGAATATACACATTTTTACTTTGGTATAAAGAATATTTTGTAAATAGATAAAAAGATAGGGTTAACCTATCTTTTTTTAGTTGCTTAAATATTAAAGGTGAGATTTAAATGAAGCCATCTTTTTCTAACTTTGACTTAATTTGCATGATGAACGGTTTCATTCTCATATAGGCTTTTTTGCTTAATTCTAATTCATATTTAATATTTTTGCGTTGTTCAGCAATAATGTGAATTCCATTTCTAAAACCATAAATTTCAATAATTTCATTAGTTAGATTTATAACAGAACCTGTTTTAGATTTAAAAGGATAAATTAAACCAATTTCTTCAGCGGTTTTACATTTATCATCAAATCTTATCTTAGTTTTTTCTTTTTTCCTTTTATCATAATAAAATGGCACAATTTTTTTCCCATCATGATATAATTCATTTTCTAATATTTTTTGTTTTTCATTAGGAATTGAAATTTTAATAGGAATTGTATGATGAGTTAAATTTTCATACTCTAATGTATCGTAGTAGTATTCATTAAGGACATACTCAATAATAGCTTCATATAAAGTGGCATATCCAAGTATTTGATTTCTCACTTCAAAAATTAAATTTTCTTTATCTGCTTCTATGCCTTCATATATTTTGTAGGCAAAGCGAATTGCTCTAAATTCTTTAATGAGCCTTTCCTTTAAAGAATTATCCTTTATGAATTTAAACTCTTCTGTATACCAATATTCGTTAGCTAAATGATTGTTACAGTATTCATATATTTTATTTTTTATATTATCATCTAAAGGCATATATTTCTCCTTAAATATTATTATATAATATATTATATATCTTAATCACATTTAATACAACAACCTCAATGAATATTATAAAATTGTAAGAATATTATTTTTATGCATTTTTAATTAATGAGATTATCAATTATAATGATTTATAAGATTTATTTTATAGGAGGAGAAATGGAACAATTTAATTTACGAAAAACAACAAGAAAAGATACAGCTTTAATACTAGGGTTCATAGAGGAATTGGCAGAATATGAAAAAATGACAGATGATGTAATAGCAACTGAAGACTTAATAGAAGAACATGTCTTTGATAAAGAAAGAGTTGAGGTTTTAATAGCAGAAGAAAATAATGTACCAATAGGTTTTTGTCTATTCTTTTATAATTTTTCTACATTTATGGGTAAGTCTGGAATATATTTAGAAGATTTATATATAAAACCAGAATACAGAGGAAGAGGATATGGTAAAATAATATTTAAGGAACTTGCAAAAATAGCAATAGAGAGAAATTGTGGAAGAATAGAATGGGTTTGTTTAGACTGGAATAAACCAGCAATAGATTTTTACAAAAAAATGGGAGCAATTTCTATGGACAAGTGGAGCACTTATAGACTAACGGGAGAAAGTTTAAGACAAGTAGCACAAAAGGAGACTTAAATTGCAATATAAGTATATTGAAATAGAAAACGAAGATAATTTAACACTTAGAGGAGTACAAAATTTACCAGATAAAGTCGAAAAACATGATAAACTACCAGCTATAATAATAATTCATGGCCATACTGGAAATAAGATGGGGAGAAATTTTTTCTTTGTAAAAATGTCTAAGTATTTTACAAAGAAGGGTTTTACAACATTTAGATTTGACCTAAATGGTACAGGAGAGTCAGATGGAGAATTTGAGAATATGACTCTGACTAGTGAAATACACGATATGGACTGTATTGTAGATTATGTAAAAAAAGACAAACATGTAAATACAGAAAGTATATTCATTATAGGACATAGCATGGGCGGACTAATTGCAACACTAAAAGCATGTGAATACAATCCTAAAAAAATGGTTTTACTTGCTCCAGCAAATGATTTGTACGAGTCGTTGTTAAGTATGTATAATTCATTTGGCAAAGAAGTAGAAGAAGTAAAGTACTTTGGTTTGAAGATAAAGAAGGTTTTTATGGACGATATGGAAAAATACAAGCCTTATGGAAGAGCTAAGTTATATAGAGGAGATACAATAATATTTAGAGGAAGTAACGATGAATCAGTTTCAAGAGAGACTTGCATAAAAACCAAAAATGCATTTAAAGGAAAAGTAGAATATATAGAAATAGAAAATACAGACCACAGTTTTACTGACTACGATGCAAGAGAAGCAATGATAGAAAAAATATATGAATTTTTAAAGTAAAGATAATGTTAAAACATTATCTTTTTTATTTACGCTAATTGGTATATGAAATATAATAAAAGTGGGTATAGATTTGTACCCGCACATATTATATTAAAGGAGGAAGTTATATGTCAGGAATTATGTTATTAGTAGTATTTGTAATATCTATTATAGTAATGATATTAGCTATTACAAAATTAAATGTGCATCCATTTTTAGCTATTATGGGAATAGCTTTAATAATGGGACTAGTAGTTGGTATACCTATGAAGGATATGCCAGGAGTTATAGGGGAAGGTTTTTCAGCAACTTTTGCAAGTATAGGTATAGTAATAATACTTGGAGCTTTAATAGGTTCAGTATTAGAAGCAACAGGTGGGGCTATAAAACTTGCAGATATGGTTGTTAACGCAGTAGGAGAAAAAAGACCAGAACTTGCAATAATGATTATGGGCTGGATTGTTTCAGTACCAGTATTTTGCGATAGTGGTTTTGTAATTTTAAATCCTATAAGAAAAGCTATGGCAAGAAAAACAGGAGCATCTTCTGTTGCTATGACAATAGCTCTTTCAGCAGGGCTATATTCAACACATGTATATGTTCCGCCAACACCAGGACCAATAGCAGCAGCGGGAAATATTGGAGTTGAAAATAATTTACTTATGGTTATAGTTATGGGAGTGCTAGTTTCTATACCAGGAATGATATTAGCATATCTTTTTGCAAAAAAAATAGGACCGACTATAAAATCTAGCGATGAAATTTCAAACGAGAAAATAATGGAAGATTATAAGAAAATAATGAAAGAACACGAACTTCCTAATGGATTTCTAAGTTTAGCACCAATTATAGTTCCTATTATATTGATGGCAGCTTCCTCAATAGTACAAATGGCTAAATACACAGGAACAGGTTCAAATATTATCATGTTTTTAGGAACTCCAGTTATAGCATTGGCAGCAGGAGTTATTTTCTCAGTATTCTTATTATTGAGCACTAAGACTATGGACAAATTTAATAAGATAACAGAAGAAACATTAAGAACTGTAGGACCTATATTATTCATAACAGGAGCAGGTGGAGTTTTAGGGAAAGTTATTAGTACAGCAGGATTTGTTGAATACATAGAAGCAAATGCAGAAGTATTAAGCAAAGTAGGAATATTCTTCCCGTTCTTAATTTCAGCAATATTAAAAACAGCTCAAGGTTCTTCAACTGTAGCACTAACAACAACATCTGCTATTATGGGAATGTACACAGACCCACATTCTATGATGTCAGCACTAGGACTTACAAGTCCAATGACAGCAGTGCTTGTAGTACTTGCAATAGGAGCAGGCGCTATGACAGTTTCTCATGCAAATGACTCATACTTCTGGGTAGTAACAAATTTAGGTGGCTTAAAAGCAGAGGAAGGATATAAAACTCAAACACCAATGACATTAATTATGGGACTTGCAGGAATGGCTACAGTATTTGTTCTAAATATGTTTTTAGGATAGAAACTTAAAATATATTTGGAGGTAAATTATGAAAATAGTGATATCTGTAGATTCTTTTAAAGGAAGTTTAGAATCCATAGAAGCAGGAGAAATAATTAAAGAGGTAATACTTGAAGAAATACCAACTTGTAAAGTAGTAGTAAAACCATTAGCAGACGGAGGAGAAGGAACAGTTTCTGCTCTTGTAACAGGTTTAAATGGTGAATTTATAGATATTGAAGTAACAGGTCCATTAACAGATAAAGTAGTTGCAAGGTATGGAGTAGTAGGCGAAAAAGCTATTATCGAAATGGCTTCTTCATCAGGTCTTACTTTAGTGGATAAGAAAGACAGAAATCCTCTAAATACTACAACTTATGGTCTTGGAGAAATAATAAAAGACGCTCTAGACAGAGATTATAGAGAGTTTATAATTGGAATAGGTGGCTCGGCAACTAATGATATAGGAATTGGAATGCTCAGCTCATTAGGATATAAATTCTTAGATAAAAATAAAAAAGAAGTTGGAATATTTGGAAGAGATTTAAAAAATATTTGCTATATAGATGATGAAAATGTAGATAAAAGAATAAAAGAATCTCTATTTGAAATTGCTTGTGATGTAAATAATCCTCTATATGGAGAAAAAGGTGCAGCAAATATTTACGGACCACAAAAAGGTGCAACTCAAGAAGATATTGAAAAGTTGGACTTATGGGCTAAAAACTTTTCTAAAATAGTTACAGATAAATACAAAACATCATTTGAAAACCTTGAAGGAGTAGGTGCAGCAGGTGGTTTAGGATATGCCTTCAAAGCATTACTAAATGGGAATTTAGTAAGAGGAGTAGATATAATAACAAGATTTTTAAACTTAGAAGAAGACATAAAAACAGCTGACCTAGCTATAACAGGAGAAGGTGAAATTGACCATCAAACTATGATGGGAAAAGCTCCAAGTGGTATAGCAAAACTTGCCAAAAAATATGGAGTTTCTACCATAGCAATAGCAGGCTCATTAGGAAAAGATGTTGAAAAAATAAATGATGAAGGTATAGATGCTTACTTTAGCATTACGCCAAAACCTGTAGCTTTAGAAGAAGCAATGAAAAAAGAGTTTGCTATTAAAAATTTAAAAAGTACAATAAAACAAATAATTAGAGTCTATAAAATGACTAAGTAAACAAAAAAAGGAAATAGGAGACTATTTCCTTTTTAATATTCACTTTCCTTTAAGTCAGAAACTAATTTTACATAAAACTCTCTAATATCAAAATCATCTATGTTTTCCCTAAATAAATCAATCATATCAGCGTGAGATAAACCAGTTTCATCAACGAAAGTAAAATTATTCCACTTCATAGAATCTAAAGACACAAGTCCGTCATTTGATTTATTAAAAAACTTTATAAATAAAAAAGACAAATTAAGAGGAAATTTCTTTCTTTTATCCTTTTTTAACTTTTCAATAATAGAACCAAAACTTTGGTAATAAACATCACTGGAGTTAGGATTAGATTTATTAAACTCTTCAATATAACTTTTGGTTAAATTAGTAATTGCAGTAATAAAGTCAGGGTTTTTATCTCCTACCTTTTTTAAAGTGAAATTGTAAGTTTTAGCTATTTTATTTATGATTTTACTTGGAACTTTTTCAAAAAGGTAATCTACATAGTCACAACCATAGTGAGGGGTGTTAATAGTAGTTAAAGTAGCAACTTTTGAAGCTACACCACAGTTTGAAATGGCATATCTCGAGTCAAGTCCACCTTTAGAATGAGCAATAATATTTACTTTTTCACAACCAGTTTGTTCTACAATTTCGTTGATTCTCTTTGCTACTTGTTTTCCGCAATCTTCAATTGAACCAGCTGATTCTTGGTCTCCATAAAATATTTTTGCGCCATTTTTTTCTAATTCTTTTGGAATTCTACCCCAGTAATTAAAGTAGTTGCTATCTCTAAAAAATACACCATGAACTAGAAGTATAGGGTATTTAGTTGAGCAAATTTCTAAATTCTTTCTAGATTCATTTAAGTAAAATTTTTCTTTTTCCACTTTAAATTCACTAAAAGTAGTTTTAAAAACATCAATCCAAAAGTAAATATTAACAACAGGTATCCACCAGAATATTATAAAAAGTACTCTCTTTTTTATTCCTAGTTGAAGAGAAGATACATACAGTCTAAAAAGACTATTTATAATCATTCCTAAAATTAAAAGTATAGAAACTACGAGTTGGATAACCCAAAAAGCTCTAGTTATAGGAGGTATTAAGTTGAAATTAGAGTAAATTAATGTAAAACTATTAACTATTACTAAAATAAAGGAAGACAAAATTAGATTATTTCCTTTTTGCAAAGTTTTTAAAGATTTTGGTAAATTTTTATCTATACCAAAATTAGAAATATTAGTTAACAAATAAAAAACAAGGGACACAACAACTAGTAAAATGCTAATTGGTATAGATAATTGGTAATAAGATACAATTAAAAAAATATTAGTAGTTAAAATTAAAATTAAATTTGAAAAAAGGTTTTTTAAAATATTCATATACTTCCTATCCTTATAATAAATAATATATATTATAACATAATAAAATGCTGGTTGGGTTTTGAAAGTATATTATTTAATAGTTTATTTTTAAGTATTAAAAATGTGTAAATTAGTAAAAAATTAATAAATAATACATAAAGTTATATCATAATAAATAATTAAGTGTTAAAAGAATACTAAATTATTTACAAATATGATAAAAAAATAGTATAATTATAAAGCATTTTATGTAAGCTCTAAGAACAATTATATAAATTGCTATAAATTCAGAGGTGATGAAATGGTATTTTTTATTATGGGGGGGATATTTGCTCTCGTTATAGGATATTCGATAATTTGCAACAAAAGATATAAGGAATATTTTGAGGATGAGTCTGGAGAAAAAGCAAAAATGGACTTAGAGATGAAACAAAGGTTAATAGGTATTTTGTTGCCTTTGGATCCAAAAATTCAGGAAAAAAATATAGTAAATGGTCATTTTATAAAGCAAGTAAGTTTAGTTTTAAAAGTGACTACGTATTATTCTTATGCAATAGTTTTTACTGATGATAAAGATAGTTTATTGCTTTATGAATATTCACCAGAGGAGGAAAAAGCTTCTTTAATAGGAGAGTTTTCGTTAGAACAATTATCTATGAAAGAGATATCTCCTTATCAAATCAATTATCTATTCCATGATGTAAATGGCAAATTATTGCACAGTGTGCAAGTTTATAATCAGGAGATACCTGATAGCAATGATTATGAGATTAAATATTCTCAAAGTAAAGAGTTTGAAAAATTAAGAGAGAAAGTAGGAGATTAGTGAATATGGATAAAACTATGACGTATTTATTATTTATTATTCCGTTGGGGCTGTTGGTTTTTGAGTATTATTCATACCAAAAAAACAAGAAATCAGGTAATGGATATGTATTTAAACCATTAAAATTAATAGCAGAGCTAATTGTAATGGCAATAGCATTATACGCGATTATTACTGGCAAGACTTATGAAGATATACTAGATTTAATAAATGAAATGTTTAGAAAATAAAGTAACCTTAATTGGTTACTTTATTTTTTATGATAAAACATGATATATAAAATTTTAATATTTATAAAAAACTTGTTATACAATTAAGAACTTTCTTTAATAGTTCCTAATTTATAAGCATTAAATAATTCAGTTAAGTCTTCAATTATTTTTTCTATTTCTTTACCCTCATCAGTATCTCTTACAAGTATCCTTTCGGGGAATCTTTCAGTAATATACAGTTTAGGTGTGTATGCTCCATGAACAGACTCCATAACTTCATAATTGCTGTGTTCAGCAAGAGCTAAGTAGTGAGAGTTAAAAGTTAGAGTATAGCCAGCAATACCTGTTTTTGGTTGGTAAGCCTTAGAAATACCTCCATCTATAACATACATTTTACCATTAGCTGAAATAGGCTTTTGACCATCTTTTAACTTAACAGGAATATGACCGTTAATAATATGTGAAGTGTCAGGGTTTAATCCGAACTCTTCAAAAATCTCGTCAACGTATTTTTCTTCCTTGCTAAGTTTAAAATATGGATCAGATATTTCTTTACTAATAGGAAGCTCTCTACCTATAAAGAAGTTTTCAAATGTGGACATTTTATGTTTTCCAAATAGTGGAGAAATAGGGCCACACCACATATACCAATACAAATCTAAAACTTTTTCTCTTTCCTTAGAATACATAGACCTAGGTAAGTAAGAAGCTTCTCTAGCCTTTGAATCAAAAAAGTCCATTAGTTCTTTGCCCTTGTATTCTTTTCCATTATAATTAAAACTTCTAAAACTTCCATCTTTTTCCATAGGAATACATCCGTGGAAAAGCAGATTTGAATTCATAACCGTGTAAACACTACCTTTGTCTAAAAGAAACTTCAAGTGAGTCTGCAATTTTTCACTATGTCTGAAAGAAGTGTTTAAACAGTCAATTACTTCAAACTCTTCAGGTGTTAATTTACAAGGATTTTCAGGGTCAACTGTTGGAAAATTATCATCTAAAAGAGGATATTCCACACCATCTTCAGCAATGTAAACTTTCTTTTCAAAATCTATGTTTCGTAAAGTCATTCTAGAATCCATATTAAATTCAGGATTTCTATCTAAAGTTTGGCAAGCTAATTTAAATTGAATAACAGATATAGCTTTGTGCATCTTAGCAGTAGCATATTTATTTACACTATAATATTTGTTTTCATCGACAATCTTTGGCATAAATCTTTTGCAAGGGTCATCTCTGTAAGTTTCTACAGCAAAAGAGTAAAGAGGTCTTAAGTTAATACCATATCCATCTTCCAAGGAGTCGAAGTTGTTGTAACCTAAAGCGATTCTAACTACATTTGCGACTAAAGCTCTGTTTCCAAGAGCTGCACCCATCCAAATAATATCGTGGTTTCCCCACTGTATATCTATATTAGGGTGTTCCATTAAAACATCCATAATAATATCCGGTCTAGGTCCCCTGTCATAAATATCTCCAACTATATGTAAACAATCCACAGACACATCCTGTATTAAATGGCATAAAGTTGAGATAAATTCTTTAGAAGCATTTATATTTATTATTGTATCTATTAAAGTATCGAAATAGTCTTGTTTATTTAAAGTAACATAGTCAATATGAAGCATTTCGTCAATTAATTCCCTATAAGCTTCGGGCATTTTGCTTCGTACTTTCCCTCTAGAATATTTAGAAGTAACAACTTTTAAAAGTTTTATTAAATTAAAAATAGTTTTTCTAACCCAACTAGTTGTAAAATCTTTAGATTTTATCATTAAAGTAATAAAACTTGACGGTTCGTATATAAGGTTAGAAAGTTCGTTCATTTCATCCTCAGTTAAGTCATATTTAAATTCCTGAGAAATTTTTTGCCTAGTATTACCAGAGGCTGAACGTAAAATTCTAATAAATGAGGAGTACTCTCCGTGAAGGTCGCTTAAAAAGTATTCAGTGCCCTTAGGTAGTACAGAAATAGCTTTAAGTTTTACAATTTCACTAATAGTTTTTTCAATAGAATTATATTCCTTAGATAATAATTTCAAATATTTTAAGTCTGCCATTTATTTCCTCCTAGATACCTATATCATATAAAAAAAACGCGAAATATGAAAGTAGTTAAGGTATAAATTTGGAAATAAATATAAAAATTCATCGATTATTAAATATAAATACATTGTGGTATTGAAATAGTAACGATATTATGAATAAATATACAGAATCTAAAAACGACATTAATAAAAGGTTGTTGAAATATTAACCTAAATTGAGGTTTATTTCACAAAGCTGTTAATAAATAATTAATTTGTTTTTAAAAATATAATATTTAGTATGGTAAAGTTCTAATTTATTTGTTATAATATTAGACATTATCACATACATTGGGGAGGTATTATTTATGAAGAAAAAAATATTAAAAATTATTTCGGCTTTCACAGTAATGGCACTTTTATTCACAGGCTGTGTAGGAAAAGAAGATTCAAAAAAGGACTCAGGAAAAGAATCAGACAAAATAAAAATAGGTGGAATAGCTCCACTTACAGGAGATTTAGCAATTTATGGAGTTACAGCTACAAATGGTGCAAAGTTAGCTTTTGAAGAGATAAATAAAGATGGTGGTATTTTAGGTAAACAAGTAGAATACAATGTTTTAGACGATAAAGGGGATAATACAGAAGCAGTTAATGCCTTTAACAAATTAGTATCAGAAGAAGTTATAGCAGTTATAGGTGCAGTAACATCAGCACCATCAGAAGCAGTAGCACAACCAGCAGTTGAAGAAAACATGCCTTTACTTACACCGACAGGAACACAACTTGGAATAACAGAAGGTAGAGCAAATGTATTTAGAGTTTGTTATACAGATCCATTCCAAGGTGAAATACTAGCAAAATATACAAACGATACATTAAAAGCTAAAAAAGTTGCAATACTTACAAATAACTCATCAGATTACTCTGATGGTATAGCAAAAGCATATAAAGAAAAAGCAATAGAATTAGGAATGGAAGTAGTTGCACAAGAGTCATACCCAGATAAAGCAACGGACTTTAGAGCTCAGTTGACAAAAATAGCATCATCAAACCCAGAAGTAGTAGTAGTACCAGATTATTACAATACAATTTCATTAGTAGCTCAACAAGCTAAAGAAGTTGGAATAGATGCTACACTAATCGGTGGAGATGGTTGGGACGGAGTAATAGAACAATTAGATAAATCAGCATACGCTTCAGTAGAAGGTGATGTGTTTACAAATCATTACTCAACTCATGACGAAAATGAAAAAGTTCAAAACTTTGTAAAAGCATACAAAGAAAAATATAATGAAGATCCATCATCATTTGCAGCATTAGGATATGATGCAGCCTATATCTATAAAGAAGCAATAGAAAAAGCTGGAAAAACAGATAAAGAAGCAATAATTGAAGCTATGAAAGCAATAGACTTTGACGGTGTTACAGGAAACTTGAAATTTGACAAAAATAACAATCCTGTAAAATCAGTATCAATGATAAAAATAGTTAATGGTAAATATACTTTAGATAGTGTAGTTAAACCAGAATAAAAGAATATAGGTTTTTAATAAAAGCCATCTCTATACAATGAGATGGCTTTTATTAAATAGAAAGGAAGATTATATGAAGGAATTAATACTTCAAATTATAAATGGGCTTCAAATAGGAAGTATATATGCTTTAGTTTCACTTGGATATACAATGGTTTACGGTGTAGCTAAACTTATAAACTTTGCACATGGAGATATACTTATGATTGGTTCATATGTATCGCTATTTAGTATACCAATGTTAAATAGCATGGGGCTTCCAATATGGTTAGCAGTAATACCAGCAGTAGTATTTTGTGCAATACTTGGAATGTTAATAGAAAAAGTGGCATATACACCACTTAGAAATTCACCAAGAATATCAAATTTAATAACAGCAATAGGAGTTAGTTTGCTATTACAAAACCTTGTAATGACATTTATAGGACCAAATCCACAGTCATTTCCAAAAGTATTCAATGTAGAGCCGTTAAAAGTAGCGGGACTTTCTATAAATTTTAGTGTAATAATAACTATTTTAGTAACAGCAGCCTTGACTGTATTATTACAACTTTTCTTAAGAAAAACTAAATTTGGTAAAGCGATAAGGGCAACAAGTCAAGATGAAGGAGCAGCAAAATTAGTAGGAATAAATGTAAATCATGCAATATCACTTACATTTGCAATAGGAAGTGCATTAGCAGCAGTAGGGAGTATTCTTTATTTGTCAGCATATCCAAAATTAGAGCCTACAATGGGTTCAATGCTTGGAATTAAAGCATTTGTTGCAGCGGTACTAGGAGGGATTGGAAATATACCAGGAGCAGTACTAGGTGGTGTGATACTAGGATTAGTAGAAGCACTTACAACAGCTTATATATCATCACAATTAGCAGATGCATTTGTATTTGGAATTTTAATAATAGTATTGTTAGTCAAACCAACGGGAATACTTGGACAAAATATTAAGGAGAAAGTGTAATATGACAGCAACAAAGAAAATTTCATATGTATTAACAGCAGCCTTTATAGTTATATTATATTTCTTAATATTTTTATTAAATCAGTCAGGTGTACTTGGAAGATATGAACTGGGAATAATGAATATTATTTGTATAAATATAATACTAGCAGTTAGTTTAAATGTAACAGTAGGGTGCTTAGGACAAATAACCCTTGGACATGCTGGATTTATGTCAATAGGAGCATATACAGCATCACTATTTATGAAGTCAGGGGTTCTACAAGGACTTCCTGGATATATAGCCTCACTTATAGTAGGTGGAATAATAGCGTTGTTAGTAGGAATAGTAATAGGTATACCAGGACTTAGATTAAAGGGAGATTATCTTGCAATAATTACACTAGCATTTGGAGAAATAATTAGAGTTCTAATAGAGTATTTTGACTTTACAGGTGGAGCGCAAGGCTTGACAGGAATACCTAGATATATGGACTTTACAACAATATTTGTAATAACAATACTTTCTGTAATAATAATGTACTCAATAATGACGTCAAGACACGGGAGAGCAGTACTAGCAATAAGAGAAGACGAAATAGCAAGTGATGCAGTAGGAATAAACACAACATATTATAAAGTATTTGCATTTGCACTATCAGCTATGTTTGCAGGAATAGCAGGTGGAATGTATGCACAAAATATGGGAAATATTACAGCGAAATATTTCAACTACAACAATTCTATAAATATATTAGTAATGGTAGTACTTGGAGGAATGGGTTCATTTACAGGAGCTACGTTGTCAGCTATCGTACTTACTATACTTCCAGAAGTGCTTAGAGGATTCGACCAATACAGAATGATAGTTTATGCTTTGTTATTAATCTTCATGATGATATTTAGACCAACAGGATTACTTGGAAGAAAAGAATTCCAAATAACAAAAATAATAGACTTTATAAGAGTAAAAATAAAAGGGAATAAAGATAGTGGAGGTAGGTTGAATGAGTAACACAATATTAAAAGCAAAAGACATTTCAATCGCCTTTGGAGGACTAAAAGCAGTTACAGATTTTAACTTAGAGCTAAAATCAGATGAATTACTAGGTTTAATAGGACCAAATGGGGCAGGTAAAACAACTGTATTTAACATACTTACAGGAGTTTACAAACCTACATCTGGAGAGTATGAATTCAATGGAAGAAAAATAAATGGAGAAAAGCCCTATAAATTAGTTCAATATGGAATGGCTAGAACTTTTCAAAATATTAGATTATTTGAAAATATGACAGTACTAGACAATGTAGTAGTAGCTAATAACTTCAATATGAAATATGGATATCTAGCTGGAACATTTAGACTTCCAAGATATTGGAGAGAAGAAAAAGAAGCAAGAGAAAAAGCTATGGAACTTTTAGAGATTTTTGACTTAGCAAAATATGCAAATTATATGGCGGGAAATTTGCCTTATGGTAGACAAAGGAAACTTGAAATAGCAAGGGCTCTTTCAACAGGAGCAAAAGTATTATTCTTAGATGAACCAGCAGCAGGAATGAACCCTAAAGAAACAGAAGAGTTAATGGATACCATAAAGTTAATAAAAGAAAAATTTGGCATAGCAATAGTTCTTATAGAGCATGATATGAAACTCGTACTAGGTATCTGTGAGAGATTAATAGTTTTAGATAGAGGAAACATAATTGCACAGGGAGACCCTATGGAAGTAGTTAATAAAAAAGAAGTAATAACCGCTTATCTTGGTTCTGATGATGAAGAAGAGGGGGATGAGTAATGGCATTGCTAGAAGTTTCAAACTTAAATGTATACTATGGAAATATACATGCAATTAAAGGAATAGACCTACAAGTAAACGAAGGAGAAATAGTATCTTTAATTGGTGCAAATGGGGCAGGTAAAACGACAACACTTCAAACTATATCTGGATTAATACGTTCAGGTGCAGGGACAATAACATTCA
Source organism: Miniphocaeibacter massiliensis (assembly GCF_900232905.1). GTDB lineage: Bacteria > Bacillota > Clostridia > Tissierellales > Peptoniphilaceae > Miniphocaeibacter > Miniphocaeibacter massiliensis. Next base: position 168,001 of record NZ_OCTQ01000004.1, on the reverse strand, counting down.
ATGGTAAAAATATAACAAAAGAAAGAGCTCACAATATAGTAAAACTAGGAATAGCTCAAGTTCCAGAAGGAAGAAGAGTATTTCCAGACCTTACAGTAAGTGACAATGTTAGGTTAGGGGCATATACAATAAGAGATTCTATTGAAAACTTAAAAGCAGATAGAAAAAACTTTTATGATGTATTTCCAAGGATGAGAGAGAGAAAAAAACAAATAGCAGGAACTCTTTCAGGAGGAGAACAGCAAATGTTAGCAATGGGAAGGGCATTAATGTCTAGACCAAAACTGCTAATATTAGATGAACCATCAATGGGACTTTCACCATTATTTGTAAAAGAAATATTTAACACTATAAAAAAAGTTAACGAGCTAGGAACTACAATATTACTTGTAGAGCAAAATGCTAAAATGGCTTTAAGAATATCTGATAGAGCATATGTACTAGAAACTGGCAGAATCTCTTTAGAAGGAGATGCCAAAAAATTAGCAGAAAATCCGAGAGTAAAGCAAGCTTACCTTGGAGCATAACAAAAAAAGACATACTCAGTATGTCTTTTTTATTTGTTTTGTATAAAATTACCCCATCTATTTCCAAGTACTTCCCTAGTATCAACAATAATACAAAATGCTTTAGGATCTATCTTGTAAATAGCTTTTTTTACAGCAACGATAGTTTTTTCAGGAAAAGTACAAAGTAAAACATCCTTGTCTTTTCTAGAAAAAGCACCTTTTCCATCTAAAATAGTAACTCCTAAATAGAGAGGGATAGTTAATTCATAAATTAATTCCTCAGTTTTTTCAGAAATAATAAAACAAGTCTTGGCAGGTCTTCCTCCAGACTGAACAATATCTACCATTTTTCCAATTATAAACAATGAAATCAACGAATAAAGTCCTGTTGAAACATCAAAAAAGATAAAAGCAGACATTAAAACCAAACCATCTATAATAACTACCGCAGTTCCAAGAGGAACTTTTAAATAATCATGTAAAATCTGTTGAATAATAGCCGTTCCACCAGTAGAAGCACCAACTCTAAAAGCAATGCCAATTCCAGCACCAGTTAGTAAGCCTCCAAAAATAGCAGCTAGTATAGCATCACCCTCAAAAGGTTTTATGAAACTAATAAATTTCACAAAAACTGGGAGTAAAAAAGAACAAAAAACAGTATTTAAAGTATATTTTTTACCTAAAAATAACAAGCTTAATAAAAGTAGAGGGAAGTTTGAAACAAGTAAAGTTATATCAGCAGATATACCAAATAGATGATACAACAAAACACTTACACCATTCATACCACCAGAAACGATTTCAAAAGGTATGAAAAAAATATTAATACCAAAAGCTATAAGAAAAGTTCCTAGAATCATAGCAAATAAATTATAGAAATATTCCTTGTTTATATTTTTCATAATAAATCCATCCTTAAAACAATATAAAATTATAGAAGTATTATATCATAAAATATGAGAAGATTGTAATATAATAAACGATAAATTATCAGTAGTTAGAGTACGGTAATATGTTAAAGAGCAATAGTATAAAAGAAAATTTATAATATCCTATGTACAGTAGAGTGTAATGAAGACATAGAATTACTACGAATTAGGATTATATTAGATGAAAAAGGGTATATTAAATTGGAGGAAATTTATATGTAATTGGGATAATAAAAGAAGTAATAAATAAATGCCCGTCAGAAGCACTTAAATATAAACTTAAATAAGAATAATATCTTTAATTACAAGGAGTGGACATGGTAGAATATAAACTAGAAGACAAGAGAATAGTAGCTTTAGATGGTGATAAGGAAATAGGGGAACTTACTTTTTCATCTTCATTAAAAGATCTTATTATAATGGATCATACCTTTGTAGACGAAGCTTATAGAGGACAAAAAATTGCACAAAAAATGTTAGAAAAAGGAATAGAATATGTAGAAGAAAATAATATAAAAATTATTCCTCTTTGCCCATTTGTAAAAAGAGAGTTTGACAAAAATCCAGAATATCAAAAATATGAATATAAGAAATAAAGAATAATAACAACTACTAGAAAGAAGAGATAGAGATATCTCTTTTTTTATTTAAAGAATAACAAAAAATATCAAAGTACATAGACTTATTAAAGAAATTAGAGTATAATGTTAATAGTTAGGAGGGAGAAATGAAAGAATTTTTAAAAAGAAAAAACATAATATTAAAGCCGAAAACGTACTTTATAGATGCAATGGGAGCAATGGCTTATGGACTTTTTGCATCACTTTTGGTAGGAACAATATTAAATACAGTAGGACAAGAATTTAATATAAAATTTCTAACAAAAGACTTGTGGCCAGTAGCACAAGAAGCAACAGGAGCTGCAATAGCAGTAGCAATAGCATATGCTTTGAAAGCACCAGACTTAGTGCTCTTTTCTTCGGCAGTAGTAGGAATAGCAGGTTATAAACTAGGAGGACCAGTAGGTGTATACATATCGACTATTTTCGCAGTTGAATTTGGGAAAATAGTATCAAAAGAAACAAAATTAGACATAGTGGTTACTCCAGTAGTTACAGTATTAGTCGGGGTTATGATTTCAAAATTTATAGGACCTCCAATAGATTATGTAATGATAAAAATTGGAGAATTTGTAATGTTTGCAACAACAACTCAGCCAATAATAATGGGAATACTTGTGTCAGTAGTAGTAGGAATAGTATTAACACTACCAATATCATCAGCTGCACTTTGTATGATGTTGTCCTTGTCTGGCATAGCAGGAGGGGCAGCGACAATAGGATGTTGTTGTCAAATGGTAGGATTTGCAGTAATATCATTTAAAGAAAATGGACTTCAAGGATTTGTAGCTCAAGGTCTTGGAACATCAATGCTTCAAATGCCAAACATAATGAGGAATTGGAAAGTAATGATTCCTTCAATAGTATCATCTGCAATACTAGGACCAGTAGCTACGGTTTTATTTAAAATGGAAAATACACCACTTGGTTCAGGAATGGGAACAAGTGGAATAGTAGGACAAATAGGAACATTTAACGCAATGTCTGAAAATTATTCAAGTAGCTATATATTTAGTTCAATATTGCTACTGCAAATATTTTTACCAGCAGTAATATCCTTTGTAGCTTATAAAGTACTATACAAGATAAACTGGATAAAAGATGGGGACTTAAAACTTCCAAATTAAAAACAGAAAGCTAAAGGGAAATATCCTTTTAGCTTTTTTATTGTAGAGAAACAAAAATACAAATAAGATTAATTGATATATTATAAAATATAATTTATAATTAAATAAACTTTGTGGAAGGTAATATAATATAACTAAAGGTAGGAAAATACTATGAATATTATAATTAAAAATTGTAATAATATTGATTATGGAGAAGTTAAAATAGCAAAGAACAAATTGAATATATTTTATGCTATAAATGGAACGGGAAAATCAACTATAGCTAAAGCCATCATGAATAAGATTGAAAGTTTATGTCCTTTTAAATACATGGATTCTATTAATAAAGAAAATAAACCTGATGTAGAAGGAAATAAAAATATAGGAAAAATTGATATTTTTGATGAAGATTTTGTATCTCAATTTTTGTTTCAACCAGATGAACTGGTAAAAGATAGTTTTGATATATTTATTAACAGTAATGAGTATAAAAATCAATTTAAAAAAATAGAAAAATTAGTTAAAGATGCTAAAGAAATATTTGAAAATGATTCTGATTTAAATAACTTAATAGCGAATTTTTACATTTTTATAAATGGATTTGGAAAGTCTAAAAAAGGTTATTCAAAGGCAGGCTCAATGTACAAAGCTATAGGAAAAGGAAATAAAATATATAATATCCCTGAGGAATTGCAAGCATATAAAAAATATGTGGAAAACACTAAAGAAGGTACAAATGTAAAATGGATTAAATGGCATTTATCTGGTAATAATTTTATGGATATTACAGATACATGTCCATATTGTGCAGAAAAAACTAATGAAAATATCAAGGAAACTATACAAAAAGTATCAAAAGAATTTAATCCTATAGAGATAGGACATTTAAATAAACTTTTAGAAGTATTTGATAATTTAAAAAACTATTTTTCAGAGTCTACAAATAAAGAAATAAAAGAGATTTCAAATAATATATCAGGAATGTCAGATGAACAATTAGATTACTTAGTAGAAGTAAACAAAGAAGTAGTTGATTTACAAGATAAATTAGTGAAAATTAATAACTTGAGCTATCCAACTTTAAAAGGTGTAAAAAAAGTAATAGAAGAAATTTCAAAGTATAAAGTAGATTTAGATACTTTGCATCATCTTAATTCAGAACATACAATAAGTAAAATTAATATTATAAATGGTAAAATAGATAATCTTATTTCGAGAATAGTTGAATTACAAAAAGCAGTAGGCGAGCAGAATAAGATTGTAAAAGATACTATAAATAAATATTCAAAGGAAATTAATGGATTTTTAGAATATGCAGGATACAAATATAAAGTTTCACTGGAAGAAGAGGGAGGAGAGCCTCATAAGCTAAAATTAAAACATTTAAATATGGATAAAAGTATAAATGAAGCTGATTTACACCTAAGTTATGGTGAACGTAATGCATTTGCTCTAGTCTTATTTATGTATAAAACTTTAAAAAACAATCCAGACGTAATTATATTAGACGATCCAATATCTTCTTTTGATGGAAATAAGAAATATGCAATTTTACATAAATTATTTAAAGAAGATAATTCATTTAAAAATAAAACCGTTATATTATTAACACATGAATTTAATACCATTATTGACATGATATATAATGAACTTCCTGAAAAAGGAGCTGTGGCTAACTATATAGAAAATAAAAAGGGAATATTGGAAATAAAAGAAGTAAAAAAAGAAGATATAAAATCATTTATTTCAATAGCAAAAGAAAATATAGAATCTGAAGATAATATAATAAGTAAAATGATTTACATGCGTAGATTAGTAGAATTAGAAAAAAACAAAGAAGGAAATGCTTGGCAACTATTGTCCAATCTTTTTAAAGATAAAAGAAGTACCCCTGTAATAATAGAAGGTAATAGAAAAACAAACATGACAGAAGAAGAAATAAACATAGCTACTGAGCATATTAAAACTTATATTCCAGATTTCGATTATTATGAATACTATGAAAAAATGCACGATAAAGATTATCTTCTTGAAAGATATCAAACATCAAACTCAAATTATGAAAAATTGCACATATATAGAATTTTAAGGAACAAAAATAGTGATAATAAAGTTATTAAAAAGTTTGTGAATGAAACATTTCATATAGAAAATGACTATTTGTTTCAGTTAAATCCTTTAGAATTTGAGGTAATACCAGACTATGTTATAAAAAGCTGTGATAAAGATATAGAAAAAGATTATCCTACAAATAAAATTAAGAAAAAAATTGAATTGTTTGAATTGCCAGCTTCTGCTGGAAAGGGAACATTTAGTAGCGAAGATAGTAAACAAGAAGTTATAAGAATAGATGATATAGACAGTGACTTTGCAGTTTGGATTTCTGGAGATAGTATGGAGCCTGATATATTACATGGTAGTATAGCAATAATTAATAAACAAGAAGAGGTGAGAGAGGGAGATATAGGTGTATTTTTCTTAAATGGAGAGAATTATTGCAAAAAACTAGGTAAAGAAGAGTGGATATCTTTGAATGAAAAATATGAACCTATTAAAGTTGGAGAGAGTGATAATTTTGAGATACAAGGGAAAGTTGTTAGAGTTATACTACCATCAGAAATTGAGGAAGAAGTAGAGTATATATAAATTCACACAATATAAAAGAGCCCAAAGGCTCTTTTATATTTATTTGGGTAATAATAAAACAGGGTGAAAAAATGGATAATAAAATTATAGAAAAAATTCAAAAATATAAAAAAGAGGTTTATAGCCCTTATAACAACAAATTGTATGTTCCAATGCCTGAAAGCAGGGATTTGTTTTTGCCAGTTACAGTAGGCTGTAGCTATAATAAATGTTTGTATTGCGGGCTTAATAAAAATATACAGTTTAAAAAATTGCCATTAGAATTAATAGAAGAAAACTTAAAAAAATTACAGTATATAAATGAATATAGTAAGAGAAAAATAGAAAAAGTGGTATTACTAGGAGGAAATCCCTTTGTATTAAAAACAGAGTATCTACTTGAAATATCAAAATTAATAGTAAAATACTTTAAAGAAGTAAAATATATAAGTTCATTTACAAGGGCAGATGATATTCTTAGAAAAACAGAAGAAGAACTTAAAATATTAAAAGAAAATAGGTACGATAATTTATCAGTTGGAGTAGAATCTGGTTCAAATACTATATTGAAGTTACAAGAAAAAGGAGTAACAGCAGAAGAGAATTTAGAAGCTATGAAAATGTTAGAGAAAGCTAAAATAAATTATTCTGCATATATAATGTTAGGATTTGGAGGAAAAAAATACTCTAATGAAAAGGCAGAAGAAACGTCTAAGCTCTTAAATTTAGTAAAACCATTTGAAATAATAGTAGTAAATTTGGTTTATTTTCCAAATGCACCACTTTTAGAACTTGTAAAAAATAAAGAGTTTAAAAGACTTACACCATTAGAGTCTTTAAAAGAAGAATATTTGCTACTATCTAAATTAAAAATGGAAAATACAATGTTTAATGCAACTCATAAAAATAATGTTATAGCTATAAAGGGGAGGCTTCCGGAACACAAAGATATATTACTAGAGAAAATAAAAAGAAAAATAGCTGATTATGAAAATTAAGTATTTAGAAAAAGTAAAAAATATATTATAATAAAAGACTCTGATATTAAGGAGGAAAAAATATGGAGATGTTATTTATTTTATTAATACCATTTTTAGGTACAACATTAGGTTCGGCATGCGTGTATTTTATGAAAAAAGAGATGAATGCCACATTACACAAAACACTTCTAGGATTTGCAGCAGGAGTAATGGTTGCAGCATCTGTATGGTCACTTTTAATACCAGCAATGGACTTGTCTAAAGATATGGGTAAGCTTTCGTTTATACCAGCAGCAGTAGGGTTTATGTTAGGAATTTTCTTTTTGTTAATATTAGACAAAATAATACCACATATCCACGCAGGAGAAGATAAGCCAGAGGGATTAAAATCACATTTTGGAAAAAGCACAATGCTCATATTGGCAGTAACATTGCACAATATACCTGAGGGAATGGCAGTAGGAATACTATATGCAGGTTATATTTCTGGTAATGCATCAATATCTTTTTCAGCAGCGCTATCACTTGCAATAGGAATAGCCATTCAGAATTTCCCAGAAGGAGCAATAATATCAATGCCCCTTAGAAGTGAGGGACTAACAAAGAATAGGTCGTTTATTTATGGATCTTTAAGTGGTATTGTAGAACCAATAGGAGCAGGACTTACAATACTTGCAGCTAGTCTTGTAGAGCCAGTACTACCTTACTTATTGTCTTTTGCTGCAGGAGCAATGATATATGTAGTAGTAGAAGAACTAATACCAGAATCAGCAGAAGGTGGACATTCAAATATTGCAGTAATAGGCTTTGCAGTAGGATTTACACTAATGATGATTTTAGATGTAGCACTTGGATAAAACAAAAAGAGCAGTAGGCTCTTTTTTTATGTAATATAATAAAATATCTTAAATATATAATAATAAAATTAATAAGAAGAGTATAAACTTAGTAATAACAATGTGAATGATAAACTCACAACGTTTAATTTAAATGACATTGAATAATATAAAAAAGTCCTATAAAATAGGACTTCTTTTACACCAATGTTTCTGCAACGTGTTCTAACATTTTTATAATAGGTAAATCATAAGGACATCTTGGTTCACAATCTCCACACTGAATACAGTCTTTAGCATTTTTTTCCATAGAGTTGTATCTAGTCATGGCCCAGTCCTTTAAATCATACCTTGAGTAGTAACCTTCCATTAAGAAATTAGCAGGAATATCTATACCAACAGAACAAGGAGCACAGTAACCACATCTTCTACAGAAGTTTGTTCCAAGATCTTTTATAGTATCTTGCAACTTAGCTTTTTCTTCGTCAGTAAGTTTCCTAGGATTATTTCCAACACTAGTATTTTCAATTATTTGTTCTATACTATCCATTCCAGGAATAGCCAAAGTTACATTTTCATTTTCTAAATTGTACCTTAGACAAATTTCACCTAGAGGAATAGCACCACCAGCAAGTGGTTTCATAGTAATTACACCAATATTTTTCTTTTTTGCTTTTGCAAAAGCCTTTGTTGCTTGGTCTTCGACAGCATTGTAAGGAAATTGTATAGTTGCGAACTCATCAGTATCTATTAGCTTATCTAACATATCCACACTGTGGCTAGTAACACCTATTTCTCTTACTATGCCTTTTTCTTTCATTTCCTTAATAGCCTTTAAAGCGCCATTTTCACTAAAAATTGTTTCAAATTCAGGTTCTTTACTAACATTGTGAAACTGAAAAAGATCTATGTAGTCAACTTTCAAATTTTCCATACTAGTTTTTAATTCTTCAAGAACTCCTTCATAAGTTCTTTGCATGGACTTAGTAGCTATGTAAAACTTATCTCTTCCTACTACTTCAAGAGCCTTTCCTAGTAGTTTTTCACTTTCGTTGTATCCCCTTGCAGTATCTATAAAGTTAATTCCTTGTTTATGAGCTTCCTCAACTAAACTAATAGCAGTTTTCTCATCTACATTTTGAATAGGAATTCCCCCAAAACCAATAACAGATACTTCATATCCTGTTCTTCCAAGTATTCTTTTTTCCATAATATCACCCTACTATCATTATAAGTAATAATATAGAAAAGTTCTAGTGAAGAATATATAATTCATATAAAAATACAAAAGATTATAGAATTAAAATATTTAACTACCTATGATATAATAATAAAGCAAGTTATTAAGGGGGTTGTTTTTTGCGTAAAGCTATTTATAGAGAATATCGACCCAAAACTTTTGACGAAGTTTTAGGTCAGAGCCAAGTTACTGAGGTTTTAAAAAATCAAGTAAAAAACAATTTAATAGGTCATGCATATATCTTTTCAGGTACTAGAGGAACAGGTAAGACAAGTTGTGCAAAAATATTTGCCAGAGCTATTAACTGTCTCAATCCAAAGGATGGTTCACCTTGTAATGAGTGTGAAAACTGTGAAACCATACTAAGTGAAGAAACTTTCGACATAGTTGAAATGGATGCAGCATCAAATAGACGTATAGAAGATATTAGAGATTTGAGGGATAAGGTAATTTATCCACCAGCAAATTTAAAATACAAAGTCTATATAATAGATGAAGCACATATGATTACAAATGAAGGTTTTAATGCTCTTTTAAAAATAATGGAAGAGCCACCAAAACATTTAGTATTCATTTTAGCAACTACAGAAATTGAAAAAATTCCACAAACAATTCTTTCAAGGTGTCAAAGATATGAATTTAAAAGGTTAGATACTGAATTCATAAAAGAAAATATTTTGAATATAACAAAAGACTTGAACATTGAAATAGAAAGTGAAGCCGTCAATATTATTGCTAACGAAGCAGATGGAGCAATGAGGGATGCACTAAGTACATTAGATCAAGTTATTTCACTGGGTAAAGTCAAAATTACAGTAAAAGACTTAGAAGAAGATTTGGGTTTAGTAGATAAAGACAAGCTTTTTACTTTGGTGGATGCTATTATTTCAAAAGATTTTGACAAAACGCTAGAAAGATTTGAAGAAGTATCAAGTGGCAAAGTAATAGCAAATATATTTAAAGATTTATCACTTCACTATAGAAATTTGCTTTTGGTAAAGAATAAACTGGAAAATTATGTTGAAGCTAGTAGTGTATATATTGAAAAATATAAAGAACAAGCAAAATTAATAGGATTAAATCAAATAGTTGAGTCCATAGATATATTAATGGAATTTGAAGTAAAATTGAAGACTACAGAAAATCCTGTTATACTAGGAGAGCTTCTAGTTACAAGGTTAATAGACTATGTGAATTACAATAGCTTTAAATCTAAAATAAACTTTTTAGAAGATAAAGTGAAAGAATTGGAAAAAAAGATATCTAATTTAAAAGTTGAAGATTTACAAAAAATATCCAAAGAGCCTGAAAACAAAAAGGCTACAATAAAAGAAGATTCTAAAAAAGAAGTTGAAAAAACTTTAGAAGAGAAAGAAAAGAGATCTGAAGATAAACCATTAAAAGAAGCTGAAACCTCGCAAGAAGAGGCAGTTGAAGAAAAAGAAGGTTTAGACAAATACAAAGAAACTGAATATTGGGAAGAAATCGTTGGAAAATTACCAACTCCAATTTTAAAAGGTTTTATAAAAAAATCAACATACAGATTTATAGACGACAAGAAAAGGCTTGTTATACTATTTAGAACAGAAGACACTTCTATGAAGCTAGTTTGTTCAAATATTGGTATAATAAAGAATATAGTAAAAGAAGTTATAGACGAAGAACACGATGTCTACATTACAGTAGAATCGAATTACAATGAAATAAACCAAAGTAGAAAAGAACAGAATTTAAAATTAATTCAAGATTTATTTGGTGAAGAAAACATAGAAATTATATAGGGGGTATTTAATTATGGCTAAATTTCCAAAAGGCGGAATGCCAAACATGAATAATATGATGAAACAAATGCAAAAAATGCAAAAACAAATGGAGGAAGCTCAAGCAAAACTTGAAGAAACTGAATTTACAGCAACAGCTGGTGGTGGAAGTATAGAAGTAACAGTTAACGGTAAAAAAGAATTAGTATCTGTTAATATAGACCAAGAAGTTGTAGATCCTGACGATGTAGAAATGTTACAAGATTTAATTATAGTAGCAGTAAACGATGCACTTAGTAAAGTGTCAGAAACAAGTGAGAAAGAAATGGGCAAATTCACTGGAGGAATGAACATTCCTGGCTTATTTTAGTAGGTGATTAAATGGGATTATATCCAAAGCCAATAGAAAATTTGATAGTAGAACTATCTAGCTTACCTACAATTGGAAGAAAGTCTGCAAAAAGATTAGCTTTTAAAATTGTAGATATGGACAAGGCAAAAGTCCAAAGTTTAGTTGATGCTTTACTGTCAGTAAAAGAAAAAATACACAACTGTAGTAATTGTGGCAATTTAACTGACTTAGAAATTTGTGACATTTGTGCAGACGACAGTAGAGATAAAACTACAATAGTTGTAGTAGAAGATAGTTCAAATATAGTTTCTTTAGAAAAAACTAGAGAGTACAAAGGTCAATATCATGTCTTAAATGGTTTAATTTCTCCAATGTCAGACATAGGTCCAGAAGATTTAAATATTGAAAGACTTATAGAAAGAGTAAAAGCTGGAGGAATAGAAGAAGTTATACTATCATTATCACCAACTGTAGATGGAGATTTTACAATAAACTTTCTGTCAGAAATATTAAAGCCTTTAGGTGTAAAAGTGTCTAAAATTGCAAATGGAGTTCCCATAGGTGTTAGTTTAGAATACTTTGATGAAATGTCTATTTACAAGGCGTTAGAAGATAGAAGAGAAATTTAAAAAGCATGGGAAACCATGCTTTTGTTTTATATGGAATTTCAATTAAAAAGAATGGGGGCATTCAGTGATATTAAATCAATGGTATGCAATAGCATCTTCAAAAGAAGTAAAAAATGATAAAGTATTAGGTTTAAAGAGGTTAAATTTAGAATTAGTACTGTATAGAGAAAATGGTAAAGTGAAAGTATTAGAAGATAAATGTTGTCACAGAGGAGCTGCTCTTAGTAAAGGAAAGAAAGTAAATAACTGTATACAATGTCCGTTTCACGGAATAGAATTTGCAGGAGATGGAAGTAGCAAATATATTCCAGCAGAGGGAAAAGCATTTCAAAAGAGCCTTAATAGATTTAAGGTTAAATCTTATCAAGTTGTAGAACAAGATGGTATTATATTCATTTGGTATGGTGATGAAGAACCTACAATTCAACCTCCACACTTTGAAGTTATAAGAAACAGCAACTTAAAAATGAAAGAAAAAACTGACGTTTGGAATGCTCATTATTCAAGGGTTATAGAGAATCAATTAGACACTATTCACTTGCCATTTGTACATCATAATACAATAGGTAGAGGAAATAAGACACTTGTAAATGGACCAAAAGTAACGTGGATAGACGAAAATACATTACAAACAAGTGCAAATAACGATTTAGACAATGGACAACAACCTTTAAAACCAGAAGAAAGTATTATAAAAGATACAAACTTGACGTTTAAATATCCAAATATATGGCTTAACCACGTATCAGACAAAATATTAATAATGATATTTTTTGCTCCAATAGATGATTCTAACACGAAATTATATTTAAGATTTTACAACTCTATAACGGGAATAGGAATAGTAGACAGCATAATATCATGGTTTGGAAAGTTTGCTAATAATATAGTACAAAAACAGGACAAAAGAGTTGTAATAACACAAAAACCGAAGGCATCTGGTTTAAAAGTAGGAGAAAAGTTATTGGTAGGAGATAAGCCGATAATAGAATATAGAAAAAGAAGAGAAGAGTTAAAAAACATAAAGAAAAATGATATTGAAAGTTAAAGGTTATATTATAGGGGTTGGTAAAAATATATAAATTTAAGAAAGAGATAAAAGAAGCGTTAAAGATATCCTTACCAGTTGGAATAGGATACATATCAATAGCTATAGCATTTGGATTACTTGCAAAAAACTCAAATTTGACATTACTAGATACATTTTTATTTTCAGCAGTATTATATGCAGGAGCTTCTCAGTTTATGGCGATAGAATTAATAATGGCAGGTGTGCCAGTAATAGGGATAGCAATATCGGTATTTTTACTTAATTTAAGACTTTTGGTTATGGCGACATCATTAGGAGTAAAGACAGATAAAATAGATAAAAAAGCAATTCCTATATTAGGGCTTTTACTAACTGACGAATCATTTTCGATGCTTTCCTTTACAAAAAAGAAACTTACAACAGTTTATTCTTTATTTGTTGAAATAATACCCTATTTATTTTGGGTAGGCTTTTCAGTAGTAGGTTATATAATAGGAGATATTTTGCCAGAAAAGTTGACTATTAGCTTAGGAATAGGACTTCCGGCTATGTTCGTAGCTCTATTAGTTCCTTCTTTGAAGAAAAATACAAGAGGAATAGTACTTTCAATAATGGCGGGAACAATTTATGGGATAATTTATATTACAAAAATAATCCCAACAGGATGGGATATAGTTGTGGGAATATTACTCTCTAGTTTTATAGGATATGTCTTAATAAGGAAGGGTGTAATTTAATGAAAAGTGAATACTTTATATTAATAATACTATGTGCAATCCTTACAAGTGGACCTAAAATAATTACACTAATATTTCTAAAAGGTAAAAATATAAAAAGAGAAGTAGTAGAATTTTTGAATATAATACCATTTTCAAGCCTTGCAATATTAATAACTAGAAGTGTATTAACAATGGAAAAAGAATTAATTTTACCTTCAGTAATTTCAATAGGAGTATGTTTTTTAGTATCGTATTTTAGAAAAAGCATAGCTCAAACTATAATATCGGGGGTAGTAACCATGTTTGTTATTATACAAATAATGGGGATATAATTTGACACCTTAAAAAAACTGTGCTATCATTTAGTCAATTAAATATTTAAAAGTTTTCTAGGGTTCCGCAATTATATATTGGTCAGGTCCAAGAGAAGACGCATATCTTATAGATATGTACACGGAAGGATAAAAGCCTTGGAGTTAATAACTCCAGGGCTTTATTTTTTTATTATAAAGGAGGAAATTATGATTAATTTACTTTTAATGACAGTAATGACTAGTGCTGCAGACAGTATCAATCCAATAGCTATCACTCAACAATTTGTTTTACAAGGTATGGTAAAGAAAGCTAAACATATCTGGTATTTCATAGTAGCTATTGGTGTAACAAACTTTATAGGTGGATTATTAGCATATTACGGATTAGTATCGGTTATAAGCGAATTTATGAAAAGCCTGACTTCTAAATTTGGTACAGGAATATATATAGCAGAATTTATAATAGGAATTTTATTTTTGATATCCACAATATATTTAATATTTAAAAGTAGAATAAAGAAGATGGAGCCACAAGAAAGTGAAAATGATGAAAAAAATGCTATTGCAAAAAAAATAAAATCAGTATCACCATTATCATTAACAGTATTAGGAATAATAGCTACTATTTCAGAATTGACAACAGCATTACCATACTTTGCATTTTTAACAATTTTATTTAATTACAGTCTAAGTTTAGGGACATTATTAATAATACTTGTAATATACAACATAATTTATTCAATGCCATTGATAATCATGTACTTTATTTATGTAAAAGCTCAAGATAAGTTTGATAAATTGTATAAATTTATTAAAGATAAAATGAATAAATGGTCTAAAATACTAGCACCAGCAGTTACTACAATAATAGGAGGATTCTTAGTATATCATCCTCTAGCAGCACTATTGTAAAACAAAAAGGTCTTAAACTATGAATGTTTAAGACCTTTTTATAAATTCCTTTTTAAATAAATCATATCTATTAATTGTTTGCCTTCTTCAAATATTGGTAAATTGTAATTATCTATAAAAAAATTTTTAACTACATGGGAATATGTAAATTCACATTTAGTATAAAAAGAAAGAGTTTGTTTGCTACTACCGGTGCCAACATATATTACAGACCCTAAATCTTTATAAAAATTTAAAATATGTTCCATAATTTTTGTACCATACCCTAATTTATAATATTTAGGTACAACTGCAATGTTTTTTATTTCGAATATTTCATCATCCTCTTTTGTAATTACAGAAACAGCTTTTAAATCATGGTCATATAAAGCGAACATTTTACCTCTGTACAAATATTTTAAAATCATATCTTTTTGTTCATCGGCAGTCAACAATAAATCTAAATAATCTAACTTTTCATTATTTGCAACTTCTACAAAATCCACAGGTTACTTCCCGAACCATATAATTATTTCTCTATTTGCATTTTCCATGGAATCTGAAGCATGGACAGAATTTTCTTGAACATCCTTTCCGTAAATTCCACGAATTGTATTTTTGGGAGCTTGTTCAGGATTTGTAGGACCATTTATGTATCTCACTTTTGAGATAGCGTTTTCACCCTCTACAATTAAAGCTACTATTGGACTTCTAGTAATATAATCTAAAACCTCGCCAAAAAATGGTTTATCTGCAATATTTGAATAATGTTTTTCAGCGACTTCTCTTGAAGCTGATATCATCTTCATATCAGTTACTTTTAAGCTGTTTTCCTCATAAAAATTAATTATATTTCCAATTATATTTCTTTCAACCGCATCTGGTTTAATTAACACTAAAGACTTTTCCATTTAAATTCTCCTAACTAATATTTTTTGTAATTATATCATAAAACATCACAAAGAAAAAGTTTTCACAAAAATATATTAAAAAGTATTTTATTGAAATGGTCTATTAAAGTAAAACTATTATAATCATTAAGATAATTATTAAAGTTTCAAAATATATAATAAGGATATTTATACTTAAAGAAGATGTAAATTAAAATAAGGAGGATAAAATTTTGAAAAACAAATATGAATTTGAAGCAGTAATAAGAAAAGTTCCGGACATAGATGGTGCATATGTAGAATTTCCATATGATGTAAAAAAAGAATTTGGAAAGGGAAGAGTTAAAGTACATGCCACATTTGACGGAGAACCATATGATGGAAGTTTAGTAAGAATGAAGACAGTAAATCACATAATAGGAATAAAAAAAGATATTAGAAAAAAGTTAAATAAACAACCGGGAGATACAATTTTTGTAACCATAGAGGAAAGAGAATAGTAGAGTAGATAAATTTTTGGGTAGGGGATAGATTTATGAATAAAAAAATAAAAATAGACATATATTCAGATTATGTTTGTCCATTTTGTTATATGGGAAAAACAAATCTTTATAATGCTATAAGAGAATTGAAGATGGAAGATCAGGTCGAAATTAATTTTAAGACATATCAATTAGACGAAAATGCAAAGATAGATAACCACAAAACAAAATATGATTCGATAGTAGAAAATTCAGAAAAACCAATAGAAATAACAATAGCAGAAATTAAAGAAATAGAGGAACAAGCAAAAGACATAGGATTAGATTATAACTATGATATTATGCTTACTGCAAATACTAAAAAAGCACATAAATTAACAAAATATGCATCTATAAAAGGAAAACAAAAAGAATTTGTAGATATGGTGATGCAAATGTATTTTACTAATGGAGCAAATTTAAATAGTGATGAGCAATTAGTAGAAATGGTAGAAAAAGTTGGTTTAGATATTAGAGAAGCGGAAGAAGTTTTAAAAACTGATAAATTTGAAGATGAAATTGCAAAAGATAAATATGATGCTTTTCAGTACCAAGTAAAATCCGTTCCATTCTTTATATTTGAAGATAGATACGGCGCTCCAGGAAAACAAAATAAGGAGGTATTCATAGAAGCATTACAGAAAATTAAAGAGTTTAATAAGGAAAATCATTAAAATAGTTTCAATTATTTAAGTTATATAATATAATGTATTGAAGTACTAGAACAGGAGTTTAAAATGAATAGGCGAAAAATAATATTTCAATACATTGTAATTATATTTTTTATTTACAGTATAATAGGCTGGATATATGAAGATATAATAGAAGTTTTAATAAAAAAAGAAGGAAGAAGTAGTGGAGCGTTGGTTGGACCTTACTTACCAGTTTACGGAACAGGAGCATTGTTTATTTTACTATTTGTAAAAGATTTAATTAGTACAAGGATTTTACTTTTTAATGTAAATATAACACCATTGTTGATTTTCTTTATAATAATCGTTGTAACTACAATAATAGAATTAATAGGAAGTTATTTTTTAGAAATTACTAGAGGATATTGGATGTGGGATTATACTACTTACAATTTTAATTTTCAAGGAAGAATATCTTTACAGACCAGTTTGTTATTTGGGATAGGAGGAACGTTTTTAGTATATGTATTTCAACCTTTTCTAGAAAGGAGAATTAGCAAACTTAGTTTAAACACCATAAATGTAACATCATCAATTCTTTGGGTTGTTATAATTGCAGAAATATTATACTTTTTCATAGGTTAAAAAGTATTATGCAAAAGAAACCTTTTCCGATAGTTACTATAATTGATTAAAAAAGTATCACAAAACATTGACAATTTTAATTATACGAACTATAATTTGGATATTACATATAGTAAGTTGTGTAAAATCAACAATAGGTAATCTTATATGATATTGTCGTATGCGTTATTTATTGAGGACATAGTAAAAACAATTTTAAAAAAGGAGGGAATAAATTAAGCAAACGTTTTTACGTCAAAATTCAAGATATCGAAAAGAGAGGTTATTTTTATGGATAAAAGTAGAAATATGCAGGAATTGCGTAAATTAGATGGTAAACCGAGTTGGGGGGCTGCTTTTCCGCAAGCTTTTCAACATATTTTAGCAATGTTGGCAGGAAACATCACACCACCAATAATTATAGCTACAAATTTGGCATTAAGTGAAGAAAAAAAGATTATATTAATACAAGCAGCAATGCTTATAGGTGGAATTACAACCTTAGTTCAAATATTAGCACCACTGGGATTTGGAATGGGGCTTCCAAATGCAATGGGAGTAGCATTTGCCTATATGCCAATATTATTACTTATTGGTAAAGAGTGGGGAATTGGAGCTATATTTGGTGCACAAATAGTAGCAGCATTTTTATCAATTTTTATGGGGATGGCAATGGAAAAAATTGCTCATTTATTTCCACCAGTAGTAAGTGGTACAGTAGTACTCTGTATAGGTTTGTCACTTTACACCACTGCCATGGACTACATAGCAGGTGGTTCTGCAGCAAAAGCAATAGATATGTATGGAGCTCCAAAGTACCTTGCAATAGCAGGAATTGTTTTAATTATAACTTTAATATGTAATTTCTTTGGAAAAGGAATGTTAAAAACACTGGGATTACTAGTAGGAATGATAGCAGGATACATAATTTGGGCATTTTTTATAGGAGTTGATACTAAAGGTATAACAGAGGCTTCTTGGGTAGCTTTACCTAAAATATTTTATTTTAAACCAGTATTTAAAATTGAAGCAATAGTAATAATGATTTTAATGTACATAGTACAAGCTGTTCAAACTATAGGAGATGTTTCTTCAACAGCGGTAGGGGCATTTAACAGACCAGCTACTCACAAAGAGCTTGGTGGTGCAGTAAAAGGAACAGGGATTTGCGGTATGCTAGGTGGAGTAATTGGTGGTTTTCCAACAGACCCATTTAGTCAAAACGTTGGTATTATAGTTACTACTAAAGTAGTTGCAAAAAGAGTATTTGTTATTTTAGGTGGAATGCTTGTACTAGCAGGA
The DNA here is from genome assembly GCF_900232905.1 of Miniphocaeibacter massiliensis. Lineage (GTDB taxonomy): Bacteria > Bacillota > Clostridia > Tissierellales > Peptoniphilaceae > Miniphocaeibacter > Miniphocaeibacter massiliensis. Next base: position 149,489 of record NZ_OCTQ01000004.1, on the reverse strand, counting down.
CTTCTTCCAAAATTTGGTGGAATAATGACTTCTATTCCAGCACCGGTACTTGGGGGAGCTACTATAACGGTATTTGCGGCAATAACAATGTCTGGGGTACAATTAATAACAGAACAACCACTAAATTATAGAAATAAACTTGTGGTAGGTATTTCATTGGCAATAGCTGTTGGTTTTTATGTAAAACCAGAAGTTTTAGGTGCATTAAACTTTATTCCAGAACAAATAATAAGTGTTTTAACTGGTTCTCCAATTATAGTAGGTTTTTTAGTTTCATTTATATTAAACTTATTAGTTCCAAAAGATGAGTCACAACCAATAGATGATTAATAGAGAAAAACTCATGAGAAATCATGAGTTTTTTATTTGTAGAAATAGCTAATTGATATATAATATTACTATAAAATATTTTATAGGTATGGTGAGTATGAAAAAGGACGTTTTTGAGAGAAAAGTAACAAAAGAAATGTTAAATTACTATGATTTATTACATGGTGGTGAAGCTTTTAAAATGATGGATGCAACAGCAGGAGAAATAAGTAGGAATTTTGTAAAAGGTAGAACATTAACAAAAGCAGCTAATAATATAGAGTATAACTTTAGTGTTTACTTAGGTGAAACTATAATATCTAGTGCAGAAATAAAAAAAGTAGGAAATACTTCACTTAATGTTTATGTTGAACTTAAAGTAAAGGAAAGAGATAATGAGGTTAGTTCATCGGGAGAATTCATTATGGTTTCAGTAGATGAAAATTTTAATCCAAAACCAATTAGAGATATATCTGTTTAAGATAAAAGATATATTTTTCTTTTTTTACACTAATTGAAATGATTTCAAAAATGTGTTAGAGTTAAATAATGTCCAAGGGAGGTTGATAGTAGAATGGCTACTAATATTAAAGATACAAAAATTCATTCTAATATGAGTTTACTACAAAGATTTGTACCATATTTTACAAAATATAAATTTGTTTTATTTTTTGATTTATTTTGTGCTAGTATGACTACAGTTAGTGAAATGGCATTACCACTAATTCTTAGATTTTTAACAAATACTGGAATGAATGATATTGGAAGTTTAACAATAAATACTATTATAAAGTTAGGAGTATTATTCTTAGTTTTAAAAATAATAGATGTTCTTTCAAGTTATTATATGCAAAAAACTGGTCATATAATGGGAGCTAAAATAGAAACAGATATGAGAGGAGATGTTTTTAACCATCTTCATAAATTGTCAGATAGCTACTTTAATGATACAAAAGTTGGACAAATAATGACAAGAATAACAAATGATTTATTTGATGTAACAGAGTTTGCTCATCACTGTCCAGAAGAGTATTTCATAGGTGCAATTAAAATAATAGTTTCATTTATTATTTTAATAAATATAAATATACCTTTGACACTTATTATATTTGCGTTTATTCCAATTATGATAATTGCCTCTGGCAAATACAGAAAGAGAATGAGAAGAAGTTTTAAAGCTCAAAGAAATCATATAGGTGAAATAAACTCTCAAGTAGAAGATAGTTTACTTGGAGTTAAAGTTGTAAAGTCTTTTGCTAACGAAGAACAAGAAATTAGAAAATTTAACGAAGGAAATGAAGAATTTCTAGACATAAAAAAAGAAACTTATACACATATGGCAGGATATCAAATGGTAACAAAGATATTCGACGGAGTTATGTATTTGGCTGTTATAGTGTTTGGTGGAATTTTTCTGATAAACGGTTCACTTAATCCAGGAGATTTAGTTGCATATGTGTTATATGTGAACACGTTACTTGCAACAGTAAAGAGAATAGTTGAATTTGCAGAACAGTTCCAAAGAGGAATGACAGGAATAGAAAGATTTGTAGAATTAATGGATCAAGACATAGAAATATTTGACGAACCAGATGCAATTGAACTTAAAGATGTAAAAGGAGATATAGTAGTAGACAATATATCTTTTCATTATCATGATAATGAAGATATAGTATTAAATGATATTTCCTTAGACATAAAAAGAGGTACTAATGTTGCATTAGTAGGTCCATCAGGTGGAGGAAAGACTACTTTATGTAATTTAATACCGAGATTTTACGATGTAGATAAAGGTAAAATAACTGTAGATGGTAAAGATATAAAAGAATTAACATTGAAAAGTCTAAGGTCTAATATAGGAATGGTACAGCAAGATGTGTATTTGTTCTCAGGAACAGTATTTGACAACATAGAATATGGAAAGCCAGGTGCTAGTAGGGAAGAAGTAATAGAAGCAGCAAAATTAGCAGGAGCATATGACTTTGTAATGAGCTTACCAAATGATTTTGATACCTATGTTGGAGAAAGAGGATTAAAACTTTCGGGAGGACAAAAACAAAGAATTTCTATAGCAAGAGTATTCTTGAAAAATCCTCCAATATTAATACTAGACGAAGCAACATCTGCTTTAGATAATAGAAGTGAAAAAGTAATACAAAAATCTTTAGAAAAACTTGCAAAAGGTAGAACTACCTTGACAATTGCCCACAGACTTACTACAATTCAAAATGCTGACAAAATTATAGTGTTAACAGAAGGAGGAATTGTAGAAGAAGGTAACCATAAAGAATTAATGGAGAAAAAAGGGTACTACTATAATCTTTACACACAAGGTAATATGAGTTTAGACACTATGGATGTAGATAAATTCAAAGACGACAATTTAGTAACAGCTTAAAATAAAAAAGTCCTATAAATAGGACTTTTTTTGTTTTCAAATATTAAGAAAAATAATTTATATACCAATCTTTAGAATTTTTATAAAGTATTCTTTCAAAATCTTCTTTTTGAAAATTATTAACTATAAATTTTATATCTTCACTACTAAAAGGACGTTTAGCCCTAGTAGAAGGCAAGTCAGTTCCAAATAAAAGAGCATCTTTAGAAATAGAATGTATTTCTTTCATTATATTTAAAGGCTCAAAGTTAATTCTACCAAAACCAGTAGATTTAACTTTAACACCATTTCTAACTAATCTTAAAAGAGTGTCATTCCCTTTTGAAGACATACCTAAATGGTCAATAGATACACGAGGAAGAGAAAGGATAATATCTTCTTGTGGTGGTGTAATTTTACTAACATCAATGTATAATTCGGTACTCCAGCCACAAAGGTTGTAAACTCTTTTTGCAAGGGTAAAAAGATGGATTATATCTTCGGAGCCTCCTCTAAAAACATTAAACCTAATAGCTCTAACACCTTTTTCATGCAACAATTTTATTTCAGAGTCAGTAGTAGTAATTGGGAGTTGAGTAACTCCAATATATCCATGACTATTTAAACAACTTAATGCAGAAATTAAGTAAGATTGGTCATATCCTTGAAAAGAACCAGATACAATAGCTCCACCAACAGATTCTAGTTCAAAAGAATCTAAAGCTTTTTTATAAGAATCTATATTAAAGTTTTCAGGTATGAAGCCGTTATTTTCTTGTAATGGAAATTTGTCATCAATAATATGCAGATGTGCATCAAATACTTTCATAAACTCTCCTTATAAATTTAAGTAATTTAAAACCAAGGTTAAAACCTTGGCTTTTGTTAATTGTTATTTACTTCATTATAATAATCAAAATACTCTTGTTCTTTTTCTGTTTTTCGTTGTTCTTTCTTAAAAAGGTATAATCTAGCATAAGTTGCCTCCATATATGGATTTAAGATTATACTTCCAATATTAAAACTTAAAAGAGAAAGTAAGGCCCAACCAAAAAATGAAATTTCTAAAACGAAGATATCAAATTTTTCTCCATAAGTCATTTGTCTACTTAATTCAATAGCATCACTTAAAGACATTTCAGGGTTTTCAGCTAAAATGTACTCAACATAGTAATACTCGTAAAATTTTATTATTCCTGGAATAATAAAGCATATAGTCCAAAGAGTTAGGTAAATATCTCTTAAAAAAAGTTTACTAGCAAGTCCTGTCCAAGAGTTATCTTTAAAATAACTGAATAAGAATTTTACTTTTGGAATTTCACTATATCCTTTTAGGAAGAAACTTTTTAGTCCAATAGTTAGTGGGTTTATAAATAAAATTCTCAAAACAAAAAATATTAACGAAATTAGTCCTAAAAATAAAATTGGTATTTTTATTGATAGAACTCCTGAAAAGAAGTTTACAAACAAGTTGTTATTTACATTAAATCCACCAACACCATATAAATCATTTCCAATAGTACCTAAAGGACTAAGAGTTAAAAGACCTTTTCTTCCATTAACTAAGTCTGGATCGTTTAAAAATTCATTTAATTCAAAATTACTCTTGTTTAAAAAATTAGTGGTTTCATCTTCATCTAAGATTTCGTCATAATCATCATCTTCTAAAAAATCATCGTAGTATCTTTCTTCAGATTTTATAGTTTCATTTAATTTGTTACGTGTAAAAATAGAAACATTATCTGAAAAAGTTGCATCTAGTGCAAAAAATCCAACGATTATTGTAAAAATTAAACATGCTAATATTGAATTTGTTAAGTTTTTACTTAAAAACTCTTTAGCATCAGCTTTTAGTTTTACTCTATTCCACATAAAAACCTCCTTGAATATATTTAAGTATAACATATAAAAGATATAAAAATATATGTACTAAAATTCATACAGAATCCACACAAACAGTATATAATTACTAAAGAAGGAATGGTGAAAATGAAGGCTAAAATACTTTTTTTAGAAGATGATTTAAATATAAGAGAAGTTTTGACAGAATATATAAAACTGGCAGATATGGAAATAACTTCAGTAGAAAATGGGAAAAATGCAATAGAAGAGCTTGAGGCTAATAAATTTGATATAGCTATTTTAGATATAATGGTTCCAGAACTGTCTGGTCTTGAAGTTTTAGAGTATATTCGAGGTAAAAACTTTGAAATGGGAGTAATAATGTTGACGGCCCTTGGAGATGAGAAGACACAAATAGAAGCATTTAATACTTATGCAGATGACTACATAGTAAAACCAATATCGCCAATACTCTTAATTAAAAGAATAGAAACTTTATATAGAAGATTAAATTTTAAAAATAATACTAAAGAAAACACTAAAGGTTTATTTATAGATAAAGACAAATACCAAGCTTTTTTTAATGGAGAATCTTTAAACTTAACAGTAAGTGAATTTCTACTTTTAGAAACATTATACAGTTTACCAGAAGTTGTTTTTACAAGAGAACAGTTAATATACCAAATATTTAATGAAGATTATATAGGTAATGACAGGATTATAGACTCACATATCAAAAATTTAAGAAAAAAATTACCTGAAAACCATATAAAAACAGTTATAGGAGTAGGATATAAATTTGAAAGGTGATAGTTATGAAGCTAAATAGAAAAACTTTTATTTATAGTATAGTACTCTCATTTATAATACTAGCTTTGTTTTTGTCATATATGCTATTAATGTTACCTTCCTTATATGTTGAACATAGTAAGAGGGAAAACCTAAATGAAGTTATAGATTTGCACAATTTTTATATTGAAAATAAAGAATATAGAAATGGGGAAAATATTAAAACTATAAATTCTATAAGTATGTATATAGAAAAAAATAAGTATAACATGCATTTATCCAACCATTTTTTTAATGGAGAAATTGAAATAGTAGATAATAGCCTGAAATCTGAGATAGAGAAAATACGGAAAAATTTTGAAAAAGAAAATTTTAAAATAGATAAAGTATTAAGTAGTGAAAGCAAGAAAAAATTAGAGAATATATTTTCAAATAATTTATTTAAAAAAGCAGAAGAAGAGCTAAATAAATATGCAAAGATAAAATTTAATACAACAGATTTTGCAAAGGATTACTCAAATATTAACGAATATAATGGGGAAACTAAAATTTATGGAGATAATACATTTATTTTTATAGCTAAAGCAAAAGATAAAAGTAATACTTATACAAGCTATATATTATTAACAAATGAAGATGGAAATATTTACATTTCATTTTCGTCTATTTTGACACCGTTAATTGCAGATATACAAGCTCCGATATACTCTAGCATTCCTATGATAATTTTAATAATTTTGTTGTTTTCAATAGTAATTTCAAGGTATTTCTCAAATAAAATAGTAAATCCTATATTAGAAATATCGAGACATGTAGAAAATAATAAAGGACTAAAAACAAGTGAAATAAAAAGTTTAGACATAAAAACTGGAGACGAAATAGAGCAACTCTCAAAAAGGTTAAACGAATTATATGAAGTTTTAAGAAATAACTATAACGAACTAGAAGCAGAAAGTAAAAGAAAAGAAGTTTTCATGAGGTCTTCTTCTCACCAGTTGAAAACACCTATTTCAGGAGCTTTACTACTTGTTAATGGAATGATAGACAAGGTTGGTAAATACGCAAATAGAGATGTTTATTTGCCAGAAGTTAAAAGACAAATACTAGATATGAACAATATAGTGTCTGAGATATTAAAATTAAATCATATTTTGGAGAACATAAATATAGAAGAAATAAATATAAAAAATTTATTGAATATAATAACTGAAAAACATTCAGCTATTGTTGAAGATAAAGAAATAACCTTAAAAATAGAAGAATTTGATATTTCTTTAAAAACAGACTATGAACTAACATATAAGATTTTTGACAATTTAATTAACAATGCAGTAAAACATTCAAGTAGAGGAGCTACTGTAAAAATAGGTTTAAGAGAAAAAGGTGTAGTTCAAATTTTAAATACAAACTCAAAAATTCCAGAAGAAATAGAAAAAGATATTTTTGAACCATTTGTTTCAAGTCATGACGAAAAAGGAAATGGTTTAGGACTATATCTGGTTTCTTACTACGCGTCAATATTAAAATACAAAGTGAGTGTTAAAAATATTGAAAATGGAGTGTTAGCAGAAGTTTTTTTGAAACAACCATAAGATATCATTTTATATCCACATGAAATCCATATGGAAAAATTAAAATATAGTCATAAGGAGGAAGTATATGATAAAAATAAGAAATATGTCAGTTACTTACGGAAATAAAAAAGTACTTTCTATAAATGACGAAATAGAGATAAAAGACAAAGAAAGAATAGGAATAATAGGTTCAAATGGGGCAGGTAAAACTACACTTGTAAATGCTATTTTAGGTCTTGCACCATATAAAGGAATAATAGAAACAGATATTACACATAATAAAATAGCAGTTCATATGCAGTTTAACAATTACACAAATAATATGAAAATCAGACATATTATTGAAATGATATGCAATACAAAAATTGAAAAAGATAAAAAACTGCAAGAACTTATAGAATTTTTTGAATTTAAAGAAAGTGTAAATAAAAGATTTCAAAACTTGTCAGGTGGACAAAAACAGCGTTTGACGTTAATACTTGTAATGTATCAAGAAGTTCCGTTAGTGTTTTTTGACGAAGTTACAACAGGGCTTGACTTTGTAACAAGAGAAAAGCTAATAAATAAGATAGAGAAGTGGTATAAAGGAAAAGATACTACAATTTGCATGATTTCTCATTACTATGATGAATTAGAAAATTTAGTGGATAAGCTTTTAATACTAGAAAAAGGAGAAGTTGTAGCCTTTGACTATACAGAAGAACTCTTTAAAAAATTCTGTGGAGAAAATCTTATAATATTAGAAAATAATGAGAAAAATAGAAATATCACAGAAGGTTTTAATAAAATACTATCACCAGAAAATTCAATAGCTTTAAGTAGTAAAGGAAAAGACGAAGAGTTAATTATAGTAAATAAATTAATAAAAAATAACGTAGACTTTAAAAGAACAAATAAAGATATAGAACTTATATCTATAAATGCAAAAGCAAAATACTTTGAAAGGGAGACGTATTATGAATTCTAAACTATCAAAAAGGCTCATTTCATATGAACTAAGAAATGCAACTGGTAATATTTGGAGCATACTGTTTGGGTTAGTATTTCCTGTAATTATGGGAATAATAATATACAAAGGCTCTCTATCTAGTATTCCAAAAGATTTTGCCAAACAATTTGCTACAATTCTGTATATAAGTTTTACAGCAATGACAATTAATTCAATTTTATTAATAGGATATGGTGTAAATTTAAGTTTAGAATTAGCAGAAAAAATAACATTAAGATTAAATCTTTTTGGAATATCACAAAAGACATTGGTTTTAGGAAAATTAATAGCCCAGTTAATAGTATTTGCTATTTGTTATTTTATGTACACAGTTGTTTTGTACTTAGCTATAGGAATAGAAACTCCTACATTTATAGGGGCATTAATATATTTAATATCAATATTATTGTTATGTATAATTTCATTTGTATTTGCACATGGTATAGCTAATTTATTCCAAAAATTTGGGCCAACATATGCAGTATCAATGGTTATTATGTTGGGAACTATGCTACTTGGAGGTATGATGGGAGTTAAGGTGGAACAATTCCCTAAAATAATACAAAATATTTCTTATATGCTTCCTTACACTTATATAAGCCAAGATTTTTATAAAGTTTGGATAGGCGAGAGTTATAACTTTGTTCCCTTTATTCAATCTATACTGTTTTATGGAGGACTATCAGTAGCAATACTTCTATTTAGTTTTTACTACAGAAGAAGAAAATAAAAAAAGACAAGTTGAGAAATCGACTTGTTTTTTATTTTGTTAAATATGAAGAAAAGTTAATATTTAAAATACAAAACAGAAAAAAGGCTTTCCAATAAAAATTTATTTTAAAATGAGTTTAAAACTAAGCTTAAAATTTTTTCTGTAAAATTTGATACAAAAATTAGAAAGGTTTTCAAAGAAAAAAATTAAAAACATTGAAAATACTTGAATTTAGCGACTTTATAATAGAAAAATCATGTTATAATAGGAAAAATATTTCGAAAGGAAGTGTTCAAATGGATATGTTTTTGCATTTAGAAAATGGCAAAATTTTCAAAGGCAAATCTTTTGGAAAAGTTAAGATAACAGTAGGAGAATTGGTTTTTAGTACAGCGATGATAGGGCATGAAGAGATTATTTCAGATCCTACAAATATTGGAAAAATACTTGTAATGTCATATCCTATTATTGGAAGTTATGGTTTTAACTTTGAAGATATGCAGTCAAATAATCCTAAGACATCAGCAGTTATTTGTAGAACTGTTTCTAAATACCCTAGCAATTTCAGATGTGAGATGGACGTAGATTCATACTTTAAATTTTATAAAATTGTAGGAGTAGAAAATATAGATACAAGAGAACTTGTAAAAATAATAAGTAAAGAAGGCTCTATGAAAGCTGTAATTTCAGAAAAACTACTTACAGAAACTCAAGTACAAGAATATTTCAAAGAAGATACACAAAAAAATCTTATTTACAAAGTTACATGTAAAGAAAATTACCACATAGAAGGAAACAAAGAATCAATTTCTATAATTGATTTGGGTATTAAAAAATCATTATTAAACTATTTTAAATCTAAAAATTTTAACATTAACGTATATTCAGCAGACTTTGACTATCAAGAAATTTTAAATTCAAATACAAAGGCCATAATATTATCTAATGGGCCAGGAAATCCATATGAATACAAAAAAATAATAAATAACATACAAAAACTAATAGGATTTAAACCTATTTTATCTTTTGGTGTAGGAACAGATTTACTCACATTGGCATTAGGTGGGGAACTAAAAAGTCTACCATTTGGGCATAGAACATTGGGAGCACCAGTAAAAGATTTGAAAAGTGGAAAAGTGTATATGACAACGCAAAATCATAGAAATTATATTTATAAGCTACCTAAAAATGCTAAAGAAACATTTTTGAATATAGAAGACCAAACAATAGAAGGATATAGCATAGACAAAGAAAATATTACTGCAATACATTTTCAACCAGAGGGAGCACCTGGACCAGATGAAACGTTATATGTATTAGAAAACTTTTTAAACTCTGTTGGGGAGGTAGCTAAAAATGCCTAGAAATAAAGATATAAAGAAAGTATTAGTTATAGGTTCAGGACCTATAGTAATAGGTCAAGCAGCTGAGTTTGACTATTCAGGTACACAATCTTGTGAAAGTTTAAAAGAAGAAGGTGTAGAAGTAGTATTAATAAACAGTAACCCTGCTACTATAATGACTGACAGAGAAGTAGCTGACAAAGTCTATATAGAACCAATAACAGCCAAATATGTAGAAAAAATTATAGAAAGAGAAAGACCAGATAGCGTTATTAGTGGAATGGGCGGGCAAACTGGTTTAAATATGCTTTTAGAATTAGAAAACTTAGGTATTTTAAAAAAGTATGATTTAAAGGTAATTGGAACGAAAATTGATTCTATAGAAAAAGGCGAAGACAGAGAAAAATTTAGAGAATTAATGGAAGAAATAGAAATTCCTATAATTCAGTCTAAGTCTGTAAATAGTGTAGTAGAAGCAAAAGAGTACGCAAAAGTCATAGGATATCCAGTTATAGTAAGACCTGCCTATACACTTGGAGGAACAGGTGGAGGAATAGCTGGTACAGAAGAAGAACTAATAAAAATAGCTGAAAATGGAATACATTTAAGTATGAACAGTCAAGTGTTAATAGAAAAATGTATTTCAGGCTGGAAAGAAATAGAATATGAGGTAATTAGAGATTCTAAAGGAAACTGTATAACAGTTTGTAATATGGAGAATATGGATCCAGTAGGAGTTCACACGGGAGATAGTATAGTTGTTGCACCTACCCAGACATTAACTGACAAAGAACATCAAATGCTTAGAAAAGCAGCTTTTAAGATAATAGAAGCAGTGGGAATAGAGGGTGGTTGTAATGTTCAATTTGCCTTAGAACCAAATAGTTTTGAGTATGCTGTAATAGAAATCAACCCAAGAGTTTCAAGGTCTTCAGCATTAGCGTCAAAAGCAACAGGTTATCCAATAGCTAGAGTTGCTACAAAAATAGCTTTAGGATTTACCTTAGATGAAATAGAAAATGCAATTACAAAAACAACATCTGCTGATTTTGAACCAGCAATAGACTATGTAGTTATAAAAATACCTAAATGGCCTTTTGATAAATTCTTTTACGCTGACAGGGAATTAGGAACAAAAATGATGGCGACAGGCGAAGTAATGGGGATAGGTACAAGTTTTGAAATGGCTCTTTTAAAAGCTATTCGCTCCCTTGAAATAAAACAGTTTTCGCTAGACTTAAAAGGTTTGGAAAATATTTCTATAGAAGAAATAAAAAAACACGCGTTAATTCCAGATGATGAAAGAATATTTTACCTTGCTAGACTTTTAAGAATAGGTTATGACATGAAAAGTTTATCAAAACAAACGGGAATAGACTTGTTCTTCTTAAAGGAAATAAAAAATATAGTAGATACTGAAGAAGAGCTTAAGAAGCTTACAGTAGACGATTTAACAAAAGAAAGATTAATTGACTTAAAGAGAAGAGGCTTTTCAGATAAGGCAGTTGCAGACTTTCTAAATATTAGTCCAAACTTTATATATGAACTTAGAAAAGTGCATGGAGTAAATCCAACATATAGAAAAGTAGATACTTGTGCAGGACTATATGATGCAAAAACACCTTACTACTACTCAAGTTACTGTGATTTTGACGAATCTAAAATATCTAAAAACAAAAAGGTAATAGTAATAGGTTCAGGACCTATAAGAATAGGACAAGGTATAGAATTTGACTATTGTTCAGTACACTGTGTAAAAGCATTAAAAAAACAAGGCATAGAAACGATAATTATAAATAACAACCCAGAAACTGTGAGTACAGACTTTGATGTTTCAGATAAGTTGTATTTTGAACCACTAACAGAAGAAGATGTTTACAGCATAGTAGAAATAGAAAAACCATATGGAGTTATACTACAGTTTGGTGGTCAAACTGCTATTAAACTAGCAAAGTTTTTAAATGAAAAAAATGTAAATATATTAGGAAGTTCACAGGAAACTATAGATACGGCAGAAGATAGAGAGAAGTTTGATGAACTACTAGAAGAATTATCTTTACAAAGACCAAAAGGTTTTGGAGTGTTCACCCTTGAAGAAGGAAAGAAACAAGCAAAAATTGTGGGTTATCCTGTACTTGTAAGACCGTCTTATGTACTAGGAGGTCAAGGTATGGAAATATGCCACAACGAAAATGAACTAATCCAGTATCTAGTTAAAGCATTTGAAAAGGATAGTAAAAATCCAGTTTTAATAGATAAGTATATAGAGGGAAAAGAAGTAGAGATAGACGCTATTTGTGATGGAGAAGATATATTAATACCTGGAATAATGGAGCATGTTGAAAGAGCTGGAATTCATTCAGGCGATAGTATAAGCGTTTATCCATCTATTAACATATCTCAAAAAAACAAAGAAGATATACTAAAAATAACTAAAGATATAGCATTAAAATTAAATATAATAGGAATGTTAAACATTCAATTTATAATAAAAGATGAAAAAGTCTACATTATAGAAGTAAATCCTAGATCTAGTAGAACAGTCCCTTATATTTCAAAAGTAACAGGACTTCCATTAATAGAAATAGCAACAAAAGTAATGCTTGGGGAAAAACTAAACAACTTAGACTATGGAACTGGAATTTACAAAGAAAGTAAGATTTTTTGCGTAAAAGTACCAGTATTTTCCACAGAAAAACTTGGAAACATAGAAACCAGTTTAGGACCTGAAATGCGTTCAACAGGAGAGGCATTAGGCGTAGGAAGTACACCAGAAGAAGCGTTTAAAAAAGGACTTTTAGCAGCAGGAACAAATGTAGAATACAAAGAAAGAAAAATACTCTTAACATTAAATGACAGAGATAAAGAAGAATTTAAAGAAATAGCAACAAAAATGAAAGATTTAAATTATGATATATATGCTACAAAAAATACATCTAGTTATTTAACAAAATTAGGTGTAAAAAATACAGTAGTAAATAGAATAGGTGAAAAAAGGCCAAATCTTCTAGACTATATAAAAGAAGGGAAATTCGATATTGTATTTAACACACCAACAAAGGGAAATGACTCAAAGAGAGATGGGTTTACCATAAGAAGAGCAGCGGTTGAATCTAAAGTAGAGTTAGTAACTAGCGTTGACAAAGCTAAGGTGTTTGTAAATGTAATTACAAATAGAAATTTAGAGTCAAATGTGTTTGAGCTTGGCGAATATACTGATAAATAGATATAATAGTGTGTATAGGGGATGATTTTATGAGTAAAAACATACTAGAAATTTATTTTAGTCCAAGTGGAAGAAGTAAAAAAGTTTCAAAGATATTTTCAAATGAATTAGTAGGGGAAATTAAAGAAATTGATTTATTTGAAAAAGGGGAACCAAAAGAACAAGAACTGACAAAAGAAGATTTGTTAGTTGTAACTTTACCGGTATTTTCAGGAAGAATACCAAATTTATGTGTAGAAAAATTGAAAAAATTTAAAGGGAACAATACTAAAGCTGTAGCTATTGTGGCATATGGGAATAGGGAGTACGACGATGCACTTTTAGAACTAACAGACTTGTTGGGAAAACAAGGATTTGAAATATTAGCAGCAGCAGCTTTTATTACAAGACATTCAATTTTTTCTGAAGTTGCAAATAATAGACCAGACGAAGATGATATAGAAAAAATAAAGAAATTTGCAAGAGAATGTAATGAAAAAATAGATAAAAATGAAATTAATAAACTAGATATTAAAGGAAATAGGCCTTATAAAGAAGTAAAACCTTCACCTCTTATGCCAACGGGAGATGAAAGCTGTATAGATTGTGGAACGTGTGTGGAAATATGTCCAGTTGAAGCGATATCTATAGAAAATCCCAGAGAAACAGATAGGGAAAGATGTATAAATTGTACAGCGTGTATTTACAATTGTTCGACAAATTCAAGAGGATACCACATTGAACAATTTAAAGATATTTACAACAAATTTAAAACAGATAATGCAAAAAGAAAAGAACCAGAAATATTCTTATAAAAAGCAAAGCCGAAATTTAGGCTTTGCTTTTTGCTATAAAATTTATATTTGCTTTTTTTGCTTGAGAACATAATATTTTTGTATTTAATTTATATAACTTATTATCTTTTATAAAATTAGTGCCACATTGTCTAAATTCAAAATTAACATTTTTATTTAGACACTGTTTTCTAATGTTTAAGACCCAGTCATAATTTAAAGGTCTAGCATTGTAGTCAGACTCTCCTCCAACAACAACTAATTCAACATCATCTAAATATTTTTCTATTTCTATATTTTCAATTAAAGGCTGACAAATTATATTTTTATGTTTAATAGGTAAATTTTTTAAAATATTTAGCCTGTAATTAGCTGTTCTTTGATTTTCAATAGTACAACCTACAATCATGTTATCATATCCATCGTTCCAGTCTGTAGGGATACAGTCTAAAAATCTATCTATCCTTTTGGTTAGAAATAAAAAATTCAAATCTTGTCTTTCCTTAATAATTTTCCAACACTCTTCTCTCCAAGAGTCAGCTTCTTCTATTAAAAAATCAGTAGAAAAACACAAGTAAACCATTTGGTTAGACTTTAATTTATATTCACCATTTTTCAGTTTTTTTATAGGATATTCAAAGTTTTTTGTCTTAGTTATTAAATTAGTATCTACACTTCTTTTTGAATCGCCTTTGTGTATATAACAGAATTTACAACCATCACTATACTTACGACAACCTCTCCAAGGGTTCCACATAGCCATATAATCACCTTTTTATTATCTCCTTTTATATTGGTAATAAGAAGAGGAAAATATTAGAACAATACCAACGACACTAAAAATATTTAGTATTTCACCAAAAATAAAGTAACCCATTATAGATGTGAAAATTATTGTTGCATAATTGTAAATACTAACGTCAGTAGCTAGTGCATATTTATAAGACAAGGTTAAGAAAATTTGCCCAAGTCCTGCGAAAATACCTATACCTATTAGACTTAAAAACTGTATAAAGGTAGGAGTTACAAAATCTATAAATAGAAAAGGAATTGTAATAATAGACGAAACTAACGAAAAGAAGAAAATTATTGTATTAGAATCTTCCATTTTGTTAACATATGCTAAAACTGTGTAAGCACCACCTGCAAAACCTGCAGAAGCAAGCCCTGCTACCGCGGGTATAACAGTAGAATTAAACTGAGGTCTAACAACAAAAATTGCTCCTATAAAACAAAGTATTAAAGTAATTATATTTGTTTTAGTAAGTTTTTCTTTTAAGAAAATAACTGAAAAAATAATTACGAAAATAGGTGAGCTTTTTTGTAAAATTGTAGCATCAGCAGTATTCATATTATTAATAGCATAAAAATTTAAAACTACGCCTAAATAACCTAAAATTGACCTTAAATATAAGTAAGGTCTACTTTCTTTTGTTCCAAAAAATCTAACATTATTTTTAAAACATAAAAAACCACATAAAAATAATGTTACTAAATTTCTAAAAAATACTTGTTCAAATAAAGGTATGCTATTTCCAGAAAGTTTTACAAACATTTGCATTGCAGCAAACCAAAAACAAGAAATTAGCATGAACAATATACCTTTTTTACGGTCTAAAACTATATCCACTAAAATCTATCTCCTTTTTCAAAAAGTATTATATCACAATGAGAAAGGTAATCAGTGTGATGTGGGTAAATATAGATAATGAGGTGGTAATATAATGAATTTAAAAGAAATACTAAAATCACAAGATGAATTTTTGAAAAATGGTAAATTTAAAAATATAGAAGATAGAATAAAGTATCTTAAAGTACTAAAGAAAGAAGTAAAGAAAAATAGAGATGAAATATTACAAGCATTAAAAGAGGATATAGGAAAAACAGGTTATGAAGGATTTTTAACAGAATATCAAATTGTTACAGAAGAACTTAAGTATTTTATAGATAATTTATATGAATTACTAGAAGAGGAGTATGTTGGAACTTCAATAAATATATTTCCAGGAAGAGCTAAAATTATTAAAAAACCTTATGGGAAAGTTTTAGTACAGTCTCCTTGGAATTATCCTTTTCAACTAGCATTAGTACCATTAATAGGGGGAGTTGCAGCAGGTAATACAGTACTGTTAAAAACTTCAAGTAAAGTACCGAGTACAAATAAAATTATAGAAAAAATATTAAAAGTTTTACCACAAGAGTTGGTGTTCTTTGCAAATAACTATTCTCATGAAGAAATATTAAATGAAAAATATGACTTTTACTTTTTTACAGGAAGTAAACGAGTGGGTAAAATAATATACACAAAAGCAGCTGAAAACCTGGCGCCAGTAGTTTTAGAACTAGGAGGAAAAAGTCCTTGTATAGTGGATAAATCTGCAAATATAAAAGATGCAGCAAAGAAAATAGCTTGGGGTAAGTTTTTAAATGCTGGTCAAACTTGTGTAGCTCCAGACTATGTGCTTGTAGACAAGGCAGTAAAAGAAAAACTTGTAAAAAATTTAAAAACAGAAATTGAAAAACGATATAGCAATAAAGAAAATCTTGCAAAAATAATAACTAAAGAAAAAATAGAAGAATTGTCTAAATTAATTGAAGGAAGAAAAGATGTTTTCGGTGGAAACTTTTTTGTAGAAGAAAGAGTATTCAAGCCAACGTTATTAACAGAAGCTAAAGTACAAGATGAAATTATGAAAGAAGAAATATTTGGACCAATACTTCCAATAATAGAATATGAAAACTTGGAAGATGTTGTAGATTACGTAGATTCAAAGTCTACGCCATTGGCGTTATATATATTTAGCAAAACAGACGAAAATATAAACAAAGTAATAAATGAACTTAAATTTGGTGGTGGCTGTATAAACGACGTAATAGTTCACGTTTCAGAAAATAAGATACCTTTTGGAGGAATGGGAGAAAGTGGACTAGGTAGCTACCATGGAATGTATAGTATAGATACATTTACCCATAAAACTAGCATAATAGAAACACAAAGTGGAATATCTAATAGCTTTAGATATCCACCTTATACAAATACAAAATTCAACATAGCTAAAAATGTACTAGGTTAAAAATATAGGTACCAAGTAAAGCTAAGTAAAAAATAGAAGATAATAGGGCTACGACAACAAATTTCTTTTTTGATAATTTGTGTTTAAATAATAGCATAGCTAGAATAGAACCTAAAAAACCAGAAATTAATGTAGAAAAAAGTAACACAGATTCAGGTATTCTATACTTACCTTTAATAGCCTTTAACTTGTCTATTCCATAAATAGCAAAAGAAAATAAATTTACTAAAATAAAAAAAATATATATAAATTTAATAATAATTACCACTCCTTTATTAAAAAATTATACCATATGGAGGAATATTAAATAATGAGCAAAGAAGTTGACAATTATTTGATTGGATTTGAAGAAGAAAAAAGAAAAATATTAGAAGAATACAGAAATATTATCTTAAATTCAAGTAGTGAATTAAAAGAAAAAATATCGTGGGGAATGCCTAGCTATTATTTAAATAAATATATAATACATTTTGCAGGAAATAAAAATCATGTTGGAGTGTATCCAGGAGATAAAGCAGTTGTTCATTTTAAAGATAAACTAGGAAAATATTCTCACAAAAAAGGTACTATTCAGATAAAATATACCGACGAAATACCTAAAGAATTAATTAAAGAAATTATTGAATATAATATCGAAAGAGATAAAACTAATAAGAAAAGTAAATAATAAGGAGTAAAAAAATGAAAAAATCAGCAACAATAATAATGGGTAAAATTTATGACCCAGAAAAAGACAGGGCAGAATTTAAAAGTAAGAACTTCACTACAATAATACAAACAGTTAGAAATTTTGGAGAAGCAAAAGAAATGGTTCTAAAACTTGTAGAAGAAGGAGTAAAAGACTTTGAACTTTGTGGAGCATTTGGAAAAGAAAAGGCAAGAGAGCTAATAGAACTTACAAATCACAAAGTTGGAATAAGCTATGTAGTTACAGATGACGATATGAAGCCATTAGTTGACGAATTTTATACATTTGGTAAGAAATAATGGCTGAGAGTAGTAGAATATGTGACTGGGCGGTAGGTTCAGACATAGAACGGAAGTATCATGATAACGAGTGGTCAGTAGAAAATCACGATGAAAGATACTTGTTTGAAATGTTAATACTAGAGGGAGCACAAGCAGGGCTTAGCTGGATAACTATACTTAAAAAAAGAGATAATTATAAAAAAGCATATGATAATTTTGAACCGAGCATTGTAGCAAAATATGATGAAGATAAAATAGAAGAGTTAATGCAAAACGAAGGGATAGTTAGGAACAGAAGAAAAATAGCATCTTCAATAAAAAATGCTAAAGAATTTTTGAATATTCAAAAAGAATTTGGAAGTTTTGATAAATATATCTGGTCATTTACAAATAATGAAAAGATAGTAAACAACTGGGAAAACATAGAAGATGTTCCAGCAAGTTCAGAACTATCAGTTAAAATTAGTAAAGATTTGAAAAAAAGAGGTTTTAACTTCGTTGGAGATAAAATAATATATTCATATTTACAGGCTATAGGAGTAATAGACGACCATTTGGTATATTGTAAATATAAGACAAAATCACAGTAACTTGGAGAGAAATAAATGAAAAAAATATTTGCTCATAGGGGTAGTAAAGGTACACATCCAGAAAATACATTTGCATCTATAAAAGAAGCGGTAAAGGTAGGAGCAGATGGTATAGAGATAGATGTTCATTTAAGTAAAGATAGGAAATTAATAGTCATACACGATGAAACTGTAGATAGAACAACTAATGGTAGAGGATACATTAAGGATATGACATTAGAGGAGATAAAAGAGCTAGATGCAGGAAGTTGGTTTGACGAAAAATATAAAGACGAAAAAATTCCTACAATAGATGAACTTTTAGAGTTGCTTAATGAACTAAAATTCAAAGGTACATTAAATATAGAAATAAAGACAGACAAAATAAAATATAGGAAAATAGAAAGGTATTTAGCTAAAACTTTACTAAGTAAAGATTTGAAATTTGATTATTTGTATTCTAGTTTTAATATTAAATCTTTAAAAAGAATACATTTTTATGATAGAAAGGCTAAGAAAGCTTGGCTTGTAAAGGGTATTTCTAATAAAAAAGAAGAAATTTCTAAACTTGAAAAAGATAGAAGATTTGAGGGACTGCATCCAAATGTAAAAGCGATTAAAGACAAAGAAAAATTCATAGAAAATTTTCCAAAGAATATAAGGGTTTGGACAGTTAATAATGAAGAAGATATGAAATATTGTTTTTCTAAAAAACTAGAGGCAGTTATAACAGACTATCCAGAAATAGCTATAAAAATTAAAAATGGTATTGAGCGTAAAATTTAATACCATTTTTCGTATATATTATTAGTTGAACAATTCTTAGCGCGTTTAGAATTATTGCATTCTTGACAAGACAATTGGATATTTGTAATATCATTTAATCCGTATAAATTTAAAGGCACTATATGATCATAATTTATACGGTTTTGATTTGTAATTAGATTTGATAAATCTTTATTACAAAAAACACATCTTCCTCTATCACGGAAAAAAACAGCGTTTTTAACCCATACAGGAATAGTTTGTCTATGTAGCCTGCTATTACCTTGTACATATTTAATATTTTCTTTGTCGATATCAGAGCCATCCAGTAGTTCTAAATAGCTAGATAATAGAATATTAAAACGTTGTAATATTTTTCTATTTGAGAATAGCAAAAAGAATATTTCGCCCGTAATTTTTTCAAGTAAAAAATAATATTCAGAACTTGATAATAAATCTTGGTAATAATCATCAACATCTATTTCAGTAAGATATTCAAGATTTTTGTTTTTAGAATTTAGCCATAAGTATATATTTTTTGTAGGAATATTGTATCTATCAAACCAGTGTTTGAGATGAGATTCTTTATGAGTATGAACGTAATCGAATCTATCACTATATTCATTAAAAATAGAATCAACTGTGAATGATATAAATTCATGAAATGCTGAATGTTTTTGAAATGGCTTAATATAATATTGGATTTGAGATTCACCAAAAAGGTCATTTAAATTTCTTAAGTATGGAAAGTCATCTTCGAGAATAGTATCTATAATATTTGCAAAGTAGTATATACCATAATCAATTTTAGTAAATGTTTTAGAATTCATTAATATCTCCTATAAAATAATTTAAATATTACTTATTTAACACATTATATCATAAAATATAAAATATTTATTTGTAAAAGAAAGTCATTAATGATATATTAAACGAGGACAAAAAATAGAAAGAGGTAAAATTATTTAATGACAGAAAAAACGATTAATGAATTTAATCTGTCAAAAGAGGTATTAAGAGCTGTTTCCGATATGGGCTTTGAAGAGTTGTCGCCAATACAGGCTCAGGCAATACCTTATTTGATGGAAGGCGAAGACGTAATAGGTCAAGCACAAACAGGAACAGGAAAGACAGCAGCTTTTGGTATACCGATTGTAGAGAAGGTAGATTCAAAAAGTAAAAAAGTACAAGCAATAGTTCTTTGTCCAACAAGAGAATTATGTATTCAGGTTTCAGAAGAAATATCTAAATTAGCAAAGTACAAAGAAAATTTAAGAGTTCTTCCAATTTATGGAGGACAACCAATAGAAAGACAATTAAGAGCTTTAAAAAAGGGAGTTCAAATAGTAATAGGAACACCTGGTAGAGTAATCGATCATATAAAGAGAAGAACATTAAAAACAGACGATATAAATATGTTTGTATTAGATGAAGCAGATGAAATGTTCGCTATGGGATTTAGAGAAGACATAGAGCTTATACTTACAGATGTTTCAGATGATAGACAATCATTATTCTTTTCAGCAACAATGGATAAGGATATGATGAAATTCGCTAGAAAATATCAGAAAGATCCTAAGGTAGTAAAAGTTGTAAACAAAGAACTTACAGTTCCAAGAGTTACACAGTTCTACTATGAACTAAAAGGTAATATAAAACCAGAAGTGTTATCTAGAGTTTTAGATATATATAATCCAAAATTAACGGTAGTTTTCTGTAATACCAAAAGAATGGTAGATGAACTTACTGGTGATTTACAAGCTAGAGGTTATTTTGCAGACGGTCTACACGGAGATTTAAAACAAGTTCAAAGAGATGTAGTAATGAACAAGTTTAGAAAAGGTACAATAGACGTTCTAGTTGCAACAGATGTAGCAGCAAGGGGAATAGATGTTGACGATGTAGATTTAGTAGTAAATTACGATATGCCACAAGATAATGAATATTACGTTCATAGAATAGGTAGAACAGCAAGAGCAGGTAGAGAAGGAACGGCAATAAGTTTTGTTACTGGAAGAGATTACAATATATTAAGAGAAATAGAAAAATATACAAAATCTTCCATAGATAGAAAAAATCTACCAACTTTAAAAGATATAGAAGCTAAACAATCATCTAAGATAATAGAAATGATTAGAAAAATTTTAGATGACGGTGAACTAGAAAAGCAAATAGAAATAGTGAGTCTTTTAGAAAGTGAAGACTATAGTTCAATGCATATCGCAGCAGCGATATTAAAATTATATCTTAAAGAAAATAGATTAGATGGTCACGAAGAAATAGATAGTGTAGACAATAATAAAAGAGCTACTTTTGGAAGAAATGCTAGAGATAGAAATAGATCTAAACAAGATAGTGGAAGAGATAGAAGAGATAGAAGAGGCTCTGATAAAAAACAAGGAAAAAGCTTCAAAAACTCTACTAGAATATTTGTGAATGTTGGTAAAAGAAAAGGCGTTTCTCAAAAACATATACTTTCAGCTCTTTGCAATGACGCAGATATTGCATCAAAAGATGTTGGAAATATAGATATTTACGATAAATTTACATTTGTTGATATAAATGAAAAAGCTGCAGATAAAGCTGTTAAGAACTTAAACAATAAGTATATAAAAGGTTCAAAAGTATCTGTAGAAAAAGCTAATAAAAAAGATAAATAGTATTATACCAAAAAAAGTAGGCTAATAGCTTACTTTTTTTGGTATAATATGAACAATAAGGAGGTGTTGCATATGGTACAAGAGAGAAACGTAGCTCTATGTATTATATTATCAATAATTACGTGTGGACTTTACAATTTATATTGGATAGTTTGTTTAGGTGATGACTTAAATATAGTAACAGAAGAACCACAGGAAACATCTGGTGGAATGTTATTATTACTTACTATAATTACATGTGGAATTTACAAATTTTATTGGGACTATAAAGCAGGCGAAAGACTAGATAGAATGAAGAATATGAGAGGAATACCTTCTAGTAATTCAGGAATACTTTATCTTATATTAGACTTAATTAGTGTAGGTATAATAACAAATGCATTAATTCAAAATGAGATAAACAACCATGGAAGAGCATATTATTAAAAAAAAGAAAAGTAAAAGAATATTTAATATTTTTTTACTTTTTTTAATAGGGTTAATATACCTATTTGTGACTAAAAAATTTAAAATTGCTATACCTTGTCCTATAAATGCTGTTACAGGTCTTTATTGTCCAGGTTGTGGAGTAACTAGGCTTATTATGTCTATAACTAAAGGTGATATTTACACAGCGTTTAGGAGCAATATAGCACTATTTGTACTTTCTCCAGCACTGATATATATAATAGTAAAGTATGTTTACGGTTATATAGAAGGAAAGAATAAATTTAACAAATTTGATACAAAATTAACATATGTGCTAATAGTAGTTTTAATTGTGTTTGCATTACTTAGAAATATACCTTATTTTGATTATTTACAACCGATAGTAAAATAAAATTGTTATTAAAAAATTAAACCTTAGTAAATTACTAAGGTTTTTTAGTTGGAAATTAAAGGTAGGTGTATAATAGTAGAAAGATATATTTTAGGAGAGATTATGGAAAAATTATTTAAACAGAAGAAATTTTACATACCAATGACATTGTTGGTTACATTTTTGTGGGGTTCGGCATTTCCAGCATTAAAAATAAGCTATGAAGTTTTTGAAATACCACAAATGGACTATTTTGCAAAAGTATACTTTGCAGGAATTAGATTCTTTATAGCGGGATTAATAGTTTTAATTTATATGAAAATATTTGTAAAGGAAAAAATAAACTTTAAAATATTAGATTATAAATTTTTAATTATATTAGCTACTTTACAAATAATATTACAATATACTTTTTACTACATAGGTTTGGGAAATACCACGGGAGTTAAATCGGCAATACTGCAGTCATCGTCTGCTTTTATAATCGTAATATTATCTTCTATATTATTTAAAGACGACAAGTTAAACAAATATAAAGTAATAGCTATAATTGTAGGGCTTTTTGGCATAGTTGTAACGAACATAAATGCAGGGTTTGACTTTCAATTTAAATTTACAGGAGAAGGATTTTTATTCTTAGCAGCATTATTTAGTGGACTTGGAACTGTATATGTTAAAGCAAAAGGAGGAAATACAAATCCTTTTATAACAACTTGTGCACAAATGTTAATAGGTTCAGTAGTTTTAATGATAATAGGGAGACTTGGAACGGACATATCTTTTAAATGGACTGGAAAAGGGATAGCATTGTTGCTATATAGTGGGTTTTTATCAGCAACAGCATTTGCTCTGTGGTATACGATTTTAAAATATAATAAAGCAGGGGAAGTTTCAGTGTACATGTTATTTATTCCTATTTTTGGAACAATTCTTTCAACATTGTTTTTACCTGGAGAAAATTTTACAATAAATATCTTTATGGGGTTAACTTTAGTAGTTTTAGGTACATCTATATTGAATTTGGATAAGGGGTAAAAGAACAAAGAGGTTTAGCACCTCTTTTTTTGTTGATATTTTGTAAACATATTGTGGGTTTTTTGCAAAAGTTTATAGATATACTTAATTATGAGGTGGAGAGTTATGAAAAAAAGAAAAAGATTAAGAGGAATTATTATATTTATATCTACAATAGTAGTATTGGGAATAGTTTTTTTTATACTTAACGTTGTAAGAAGTAGATTTTCCAACCCATTTGAGGATTATAGCTATTATGAGAATATTTCGTATAATGAAGCAGATTATCCAGTATGCAGGGACATAAATGAGCTAGAGCCAGAAACAAAAAGACTTTGTGAAAAGTTTTTAAAGGCTTGTGAAAAAGAAGGACTTCCAGTTATGATTATAGAAACTTATAGGAGTCAAGAAAGACAAGACTATCTTTACTCTCAAGGAAGGACTAGAGAAGGCTCACAAGTTACTTGGACTAAGAAAAGTTATCATACTTCAAGAAAGGCTTTTGACATCGCTAAAAATGAAGCAGGGAATATGTTTGGAGATGAAGAATTTTTTAGACGATGTGCAGAAATTGGAGAGTCTATAGGTTTAGAAGCAGGTTATTTTTGGAAAGAATATCAAGATAAAGGACATTTTGAAAGTTAGTGTGATAAAATAATTGTATTGATACAAGAAAGGTAGAAATACATGAGATTAAGATTAGATAAGTTAATTTCTAACATGGGTGTTGGAAGTAGAAATGAAATAAAAAAAGATGCTAAAAAAGGGTTAATAACTGTCAATGATGAAGTAGAAAAAAATACAGCGAGAATTGTAGATTCTGAAAAAGATGTAATAAAATATAACGGAGAAATAATAGAATACAGAGAATTTATATATATTATTATGAATAAACCAAGTGGAGTTATTTCAGCAACAGAAGATTCTCAACACGAGACAGTAATAGATTTAATAGATGATTATTACAAATTTTTCAAGCCAGCTCCAATAGGAAGACTTGACAAAGATACAGAAGGATTGCTTATTTTAAGCAATGACGGACAGTTTAATCACGAATTGACATCTCCTAAGAAAAATATACCAAAAACTTACTATGTAGAGTTAGAAGAAGAGATAGAAGAAAATTATTTTAAAGTTTTTGAAAAGGGTATAAAGTTACTTCCTGAAGATATAATAACTAAGCCAGCGAAAATTGTTGATTTAACGGAAAAATCCTGTGAACTTACTATATACGAAGGAAAATTTCATCAAGTAAAGAGGATGTTTGAAAAAGTTGGCAACAGTGTTACTTATTTAAAAAGGATAAAAATGGGGGACTTTGAACTACCAAAAGAATTGGAATTAGGCGAATATAGAGAATTGACAGAAGAAGAAATAAGAATATTAAAAGCAGAGGATAATATTTAAATTTAATTATATTGTTAGACTGATAAAAATCATTAAGTGGAAATTTTCATTTAATGATTCTTTTATTTAAAGAGCTTTTATAAGGCTACTTAAGTTATTGGTAGATTTTAATAATATTATTATATTTTAGACCTTTTCCTTTATTATTTTTGGTTTATATAGTAATATTTTTTATGTAATTACTCAAGGAGGTTTATATGCAAATATTATCTTATCTAATACCGGGATTAATAATAGGAATTATTAATGTTTTATTATTTAAGTATTCTAGTAAATTCAAAAAAATACTTAGCTTGTTATATATTTCTGTAGGTATTAATATTATATCTTTATTTGTATTGACTTTTATTTTCAAAAAAGAGTCATTGTTTTCATCTGACAGATATAATATTTCATTTACATTAAAATATATATTGGCAACTTTGCTTTTAGGAGCGTTATTTATTGCTCTAAAATACCTTATTATTAAGAAAACAACTAAGACAGCAGTTGAGAAATTAACTGTAGTAACAAGAGTTTTAATAGTGGTAGCTATTATATTTTCAATAATTGGAATGGTTCTTTATTTTGGAACAAATTTACTCATAGGCATATTTGGGAAAGTAGCACCTGAACAATTTATTTTCAATTTAAAATCACCTATGGTTGGTACTGCAACTGATACTGTTGCCATACCTTTAGAAAAACCAATTTTAGGTATTATAGGGTTTCTAATACCTTTTATATTTTTGTTGAGTCGAAAATATAATTTATTAAGTAATAATAAAAAAGTGTTCTCATATAAATTATCAAGGAGATTTATGTACTTAGTTTCTTTAATAATACTTGTTGGGGGAGCTTTTTACACATTTAAGGAATTGGACTTAATTTCTGTTTACAGAGCTAACTTTAATCAATCCAATTATATTCAGGATAATTTTGTAGATCCTGAAAACATTAAATTGACATTTCCACAGAAAAAAAGAAATTTAATTCATATCTACTTAGAGTCTTATGAGAATAGTTATTTTAGTAAAGAACTAGGTGGTAATATGGATGAAAATTTAATGCCAAAGCTTGAGATATTAACAAAAGAAGGTGTTAGTTTTTCAAATAATGACTTAATGGGAGGACCTTACCAAACTTATGGCTCAAGTTGGTCAGTAGCATCAATGGTAAATATGAGTACAGGATTACCATTAAAAGTATCTACAGATAGAAATACTTATGGCTTAGATGGTTATTTTCTACCTGGAGCAACAACTATTGGAGATATATTAAAAAAAGAAGGCTATGAGCAAACTATAATGTTTGGAGCAGATGCTGACTTTGGTGGATTAACAGCTTTCTTTACAACCCATGGAGATTTTAATATTTTTGATGTTAAATATGCTAGAAAAAAAGGACTTATTCCAGAAAAGTACAATGTTTGGTGGGGATTTGAAGATAATAAACTATATGATTTTGCAAAAGAAGAAATAACTAGACTTTCAAAAACTGGCAAGCCTTTTAATTTTGTAATGGAAAATGCCGATACACATTTTCCAGATGGATATTTGGAAAAAGAAGCTCCTACTCCTTACAAATCACAATATGCAAATGTAATTGCACATTCTCAAAGTCAAGTTTACGATTTTGTAAGATGGATTCAAAAACAACCTTTCTATGAAAATACAACTATTGTACTAACGGGAGATCATTTAAGTATGGATAAAAATTTCTTCAAAGATTTTGACCCAGACTATCATAGAACAGTTACAAATGTTATACTAAATCCTATATTGCCTAAACATGAAGTAAAAACACAGTTTAGAGATTTTGCTCCTTTTGATATGTTTCCAACAGTTCTTTCATCAATTGGCGTAGAAATAGAAGGGGACAAGTTAGGGTTAGGGACTAATTTATTTTCTAAAGAAAAAACAATTCTAGAAGAAGATGGATTTAAAAAATTTGAAGAAGAATTAAGTAAGAAAAGTATATTTTACGATAAAAAGTTCTTAGAAAAATAATTAATTAATAAAAATAAAAAAGATTCGTTATATGAAAAATTCTATATAATGAATCTTTTTTTATTTCTTTAATTACAGTTAGTGTATTGTTTGTTTTATACTTGCATTAGTTCAGTATAAAGCCTCAATGCTCTATAAAGGTTTGAAATTAAGACTTTTTCATTTTCTTTGTGAACACCTGCTAGAAGTCCTGGACCAACTATGACAACATCTCGACCATCTTTTCTAAGCATGGTTCCGTCTGTAGTTCCTTTAAAGTCTTTCAATACTAAATCGTAATTTAGCATGGAATATATATTTTTAATATTTATCATTAGTTCAGTATTTGTATCAGTAGTCCAAGGTTCCCTTTTATCTAAAACTGTAACATTTGTGCTAACACTAGGAAGTTCTTTTTTTATTTCCATAAGAATATTGTCTATTCTATTCCAAATATCGTCACAATAATGGTTAGGAACAAGTCGAGAATCTATTTTCAATTCACAATCGTCGGGTACAACCCAAGGGTCTACAGAAGCATGAATAGCTAAAGGTTGCCAAAAGCTAGAACCATATTCTTCATGAGCCATATCAGAAAGGTATGTTGCCATCATTTTATCTATTATCTTATTAGCTATTAAAATCGCATTTTTATCTAAAGAAACCTGTGAACCATGACCTGTTTTACCTTTTATGTCTATGATGCCATAAGTTCTACCTCTGCCTACATTGCATACTTCCATATTGGTAGGTTCACATACAACAACCTCTCTAAAATTCTTAAGTAATTCATGCCCTATTAAAGCTTTAGAACCTTTCATACTATCTTCTTCATCGACGGTTGCAACAAGAGCAATATCTCTTTTAGGAGTAATATTGTTCTCTTTAATGTATTTCATAGCTATCATAATAGAACAAAGACCAGACTTCATATCAGAAGAACCTCTACCATATAAAAATCCATCTTTTATAATTCCTGAAAAAGGTGCAACAGTCCATCTTGTAGATTCGTCTTCGCTAACAGGAACTACGTCCATATGTCCTGTAAAAATTATTCCATTATCGTGATTTTCCCCTTTTATTATGGAAATTACATCATATCTATTTTCTTCAACTTCAACTTTATGAGTTTCGATTCCTAAATTTTTCATGAAATCATAAACAAAACCACACATTTCTAATTCATTTCCTGGAGGATTAATACTTTTTATCCTCACAGCCTCTTGTAATAAATATAATAATTCTTCTTCATATTTAGAAAAATTATGAGTCATTTAATCACTACCTTTCAGAAATATTATATTATAATAAGTAGAGTAGCTCAATGAAGTTATGATAATCTATAACGAGAGGTAAAAATGAAGGTTTACTTAAATGATAAAAATTACAAACACGAAATTTTTGAACTGATAAGAATGATTATAGGAGAAGATAATTTTGAGTTTGTAGATGAAACTAAAGAAAACAACCTAAATATAACAATAGAAGAAAATCTATCTATTATATATAAAGAAAATAACAATATAATTTACAATTCTTATATAGAAAATTTTGAAGAAAAAACAGATGATTTATTTACTAAAAAACAATTAGTAAAGTCTGAAATACTAAAATTTTTCAAAAGGGTTTTTAATAAAGTAAACCCTTGGGGTGTGCTTACAGGAATAAGACCTGTAAAGATAGCTAAAAAACTTATGGAAAAATACTCTGAAAAAGAAACTTTAGAACACCTAGAGAATAAATTGTTGTTACAAAGAGAAAAGGCAGAGTTAATAACAGAAATTGCTAAAATAGAAGAAGTATATTTGTCAAAACTTTTAAATGACAGTTACAGTATTTATATAAATATACCATTTTGTCCTACAAGGTGTGATTATTGCAGTTTTTCAACGCTAAAAATAGGTAAGCATAAAGACTTAGTTCCAAAATATTTAGAAGTATTAAAAAAGGAATTATTTGCAATGCTTCATTATTGCAAGAATTTAAATTTAAATACTATATATATTGGAGGAGGTACTCCAACATCGTTAAACGATGAACAGTTAGAGGATTTATTAAAATATATAAATGAAAATATAAGTGAATTAAAGAGTAAAGAATTTACAGTAGAAGCTGGAAGAGAGGATACTATAACTAAAAGTAAGTTAGAGATACTTAAGAAATATAATGTTGATAGAATTTCTTTAAATCCTCAAACGTTCAATGAAAATACCTTAAAACTAATAGGTAGGAAGCAGAACAATACAGAGCTTATAAAAAGATATAATGACGCAAAAAACATGGGTTTTGAGTCAATAAACATGGATTTAATTATAGGGTTACCAGAAGAAGATATAGAAGATATAAAAAATACTTTAGAAATTATAAAAAGCTTACAGCCAGAGAACTTAACAGTTCATACATTGTCCGTTAAAAAAGGATCTAAATTAAATGAAAAATCTATAGAACTAAAAGATGAAGTAGAGAATATAGAAAAAATGATGGATATGGTAAAAGAATTTGCTAAAAAAAATGATTATATACCGTACTATATATATAGACAAAAACAAATTTTAGGAAATATGGAAAATATAGGATTTTCTAAAATAGGAAAAGAATGTATCTATAATATTACAATGATGGAAGAAGAAGAAAATATTGTAGGTGTAGGAATGGGATCTAGTACTAAAATTTTAAAGAATGATGGGCTCATATTAAATCATAGAAATTATAAGAATATGAGAGATTATATAAATAAAATAGATATAATAATAGAAGAGAAAAAAGGACTAATAGGAGGTTAAAATGATAAAAGAGGCTAGAAATAAAGCTGAATTTAATTCCAGTGTGGAAGATGTTTGGGAAATTATAACAAATAGAAATAATATAAGTTGGAGACCAGAAATAGAAAAAGTAGAATTTATAAATGAAGAAGAATTTAAGGAAACAACTATAAATGGATTGGTAACCAAGTATATTATAGAGGAAAAAGAATCTTGCAAAAGCTATAAATTAAAAATGAAAAACAGTAATATAGATGGGATATTTGAAGCAAAGTTTAAAAAAACTGGAGAAAATAGCTGCGTTGTTGAGCTTTATCAAAAAAATGACATTAAAAGTGTAGGTGCAATGATTGCATCATTTATATTCGTAAATTTACAAAAATTACAAAATAGATATATATATGACATAAAAAAGAGATTAGGAGAGATGTAAATATTACAAAAAAGTAACAAATATGCCTTGGAAATTGATTAATTTTATGAAAAAAATTGTAACACTTTTGTAACCTTTTGATTTCAAGGTTTGAAGGGGGTCAATTATTACAAAAATATTACAAAAAAGTTACAAAACTGTAAATTTTAGATGAAAATAGACGAGTTTTTAAATATAAAACATTGAAATATAGCTATTTTATTGACACCTAAAGTTGGTTGGGTTAAACTACAAAAGAGTTAAAAATCAATTAAAGAGGTGTAAGAATGAATTTTAAGAAATTAATGGTTTCTGGTCTTGCAGTAGGAGCAATAACAGCATCATCCATTAATTTGAGTTATGCTGATACTAAAGTGGACTTACCTAAAATAGAAGGTGAAGATTCAACAGTAGCAGTAGATCAAATTGAAAACAACAAAGTAGAATATATAGGATCACAAGAGCAAATTATTTTAAGTCTTGCAGGTGGAATAATCATAGCTGAAAACGAAGGACTAACAATTGTTTCAGATATTCAAGGTTATACAGAAAATCTTATAGGTAGTTTAACTATAGGAGAAGAAACACCAGTAAGGTCAGCTGAAGTAATAGGAACAACAGAAGAGTCAACTGAAGCTACTGAAGAAACAACAGAAGCAAAAGAAGAGCCTACTGAAGCTACTGAAGAAACAACAGAAGCGAAAGAAGAGTCAACTGAAGCTACTGAAGAAACAACAGAAGCAAAAGAAGAGCCTACTGAAGTAAAAGAAAAGAAATCTGAAACTTTAACAAGATGGACTACTGATTCTTTAAATGTTAGACAATCTAGCAAGACAGAAAGTAAATCTTTAGGAGTATTAGCTAAAGGAACAAAAGTAACAGGAACTTTAGAAAATAACTGGTTAAAAATAGAATATAATGGAAAAACAGGTTATGTTTATTCTTCTTATTTATCAGCTAAGGAAGTAGCAAAGGCACCAGCTAAGAAACCAGCACAAGAAGAATCAAAACAAGAGAATAACCAAAACAATGATAAAGATTTTGCTTATTCAAAAGTTTTAACTGTAAAAGCAACAGCTTACAGTATGAATGAACCAGGACTTAGCCATAAAACTGCTTCAGGAATAGACTTAAGAAAAAACCCAAATGTTATAGCTGTTGATAGAAGAGTTATACCTTTAGGAACAAAAGTATATGTTGAAGGTTATGGATATGCTATAGCAGGTGACACAGGTGGAGCTATAAAAGGAAACAAAATAGATGTTCACTTTAATTCAGTGGATAGATGTTACCAATGGGGAGTAAAAAATAACGTAAAAGTTTATATATTAAAATAATAAAAAGATGCTTTTAAAGCATCTTTTTTGTTTTTGTTAAATCAATTTTAATTCTACTAAATTTAAGCAAACAAAAAAGAGACTCTACCATTTTTTAGTAAAATCTCTTTTTATTTGCAATTACACCAACAATCTATTTTAGGTTCCATCATAATATCAAATCCCTTCTAAAAATTTTTGAAAAAACAATTCTTTTAAAAATCTTGGGTTATATTTAATAACATTAGATTTATATTAAAAAATAATTTTAGTGATAATTAATAATATACATTTATTATTTGAATAAAGATAAAGTATAACCTCTTATACTAAACCCGACATCAAATTCTAATATATATTTTTTTAATTTTAGTTGGTATAATTGTAAACTAAAATTATTTTGTATTAAATATATACCCAATAAAAAAGATTTAAACATTTTTATAAATTAATTTACTATTATTTTTAATTTATTATTAGCTAAATAATATTTTGCCCAATTACTTTTACCTATTTGTTCACCATCAGTATGGCAATGAGTAATATCAGAGCATTCTATCTTAAAGTTTTTACCTTTAGAAATATATACACTTTTACTTGTTATATGTTTACCAAAATATGCTCTTAAAATTAGGTAAACTATTTTTAATTTATGTTTACTTGTAATTATACAAAAGTCTAAATAGTTATCATAACCTTTAGCATTAGGACAAAATTTAACGGCTTTTCCCTCATAAGGTGTATTCATAACTACACAAAAAAATCCATTATCAAACTCTGTAACTTTATTGTCTTCATGTACTGTATATTTCAAAGATTTATATTGTATAAGAATTTTTATGGTACTAAAAATATAGATGAGCTTTACTATTGGTGTATTTTTAAATATTTTTCTAAAAATAGAATAATTTACAGTATTTGTAATGGAAGCATCAAAGCCTATACCAGAAGATACAATAAATTTTCTAGTGTAATTTTCGTTTTCGACTATTCCCATATTGTATTCAACAATTTCTTTAGGAGATAATATACTTTCTAAATATTGTTGGTAGGTTTTTTTATCGCCAAAAGATCTTACAAAATCATTTCCAGAACCAATAGGAACTACTCCTAGAGTAATTAAATTAATGTTTTTTAATCCATTGACAACTTCATTCAAAGTGCCATCTCCACCTAATACTATGATAGTAGTTGGATTATTTATATTTTCAGAAAGGCTTGTTGCTATTTTTTCAGCGTCTTTTGAATTTTTGGTAAGGCTATAATTGTAAATGATTTTTTTTTCATCTAAAATAATTTTTAATTTCTCCCAAAGTTTACTTCCAAGTCCTCCTCGAGAGTTTGGGTTTACTATAAAATGATACATCAATATTCCTCTTTCAATAAACTAAACGTCTATATACATTATACCTATAAATTAATATATGTCATTATTGACAAAGGGAAACTACATGTATATAATATGTTAGTAACCTAACAAAAGGGGTGAGAAAATGGAAACTATACATTATGGTAAAAAAGTAAATATATTGTCAAAAAAGGTTAAATGGGGTTTTGATATAGTATCTGAAAAACATGGAGTAACAGGCGTTCAAGCAAGAGTACTTAATTTTATAGTTAGAGAAGGAAATAATAATCAAGTTTTTCAAAAAAAAATAGAAGAAGAGTTTAGGCTTAGAAGATCTACAGTAACAGGTATTGTTCAATTAATGGAAGAAAGAGAATTAATTACAAGAGAAATTTCCAAAGAAGATGCTAGAGCTAAAAAAATCAAATTGACTAAAAAAGGTATCGAATTACAAAAAATAATTAATTTGGAAATAGAAGAATATGAAAGTTTATTGGTTAAGGGGATAGATAGAGATAAATTGAAAATTTTTTCAGAGGTGATAAGTGATATTTATAAAAATATAGATTCGGTATATGGGGAGGGTGATCTATGTTAAAGAACATTTTAAAATCAGTAAGAGAGTATAAGGTAGCTTCTTTTAAAGCCCCTGCATTTGTGGCTATTGAAGTAATATTTGAAGTTTTAATGCCATTTTTAATGGCCTGGTTAATAGATAAAGGTATTAGAAAAAATGATATGGATTATATTACAAAATTAGGTCTAATTTTAGTATTAGCATCAATATTTTCTTTAATAGCAGGCACATTAGCAGGAAGAGCAGCAGCAGATGCATCTGCTGGTTTTGCAAAAAATTTACGATTCGATATATTCAAGAAAATTCAAAGTTTTTCTTTTAAAAATTTAGATGATTTTTCTACAGCTGGTCTAGTAACTAGATTAACAACAGATATTACAAATATTCAAGCGGCATATCAGCTAATTATTAGAACAGCAGTTAGATCACCTTTAATGTTAGTATTTTCATTAATTATGGCAATGAGAATAAATTCAGAAGTTGCAATGATATTTTTTATAATGATACCTTTATTAGCTGTAGCTTTATTAGTAATTATTTTTAAAGTACATCCAATATTTGAAAAAGTATTTAATGAATATGACAATTTAAATAGAGTTGTGCAAGAGAATGTTTCAGGAATAAGAGTTGTAAAATCATTCGCAAGAGAAGAAGAAGAAAATAAAAAGTTTGACAAGATGTCAATGCTAATTTTCAAACTATTTAAAAAAGCTGAAAAAATAATTATATTAAATGGACCGGTAGTTCAGTTTTCTGTATTTACAGCAATTATATTTATTTCTTTCGTAGGAGCAAAACAGATAGTTTCAGAAAATATGTTAACAGGACAGTTAATGAGTTTAATAACATATGCATGGCAAATATTAAATAGTTTGGTTATGTTTTCTTTTGTGCTAGTAAATATAATAATTTCTAGAACATCTATGGAGAGAATATCAGAAGTTTTAAATACTAAGCCTGACTTAAGAAATATAGAAAAACCTGTTGAAGAATTAGAAAATGGGGAAATTATATTTGACAAAGTTTACTTTAGTTATATAAAAGACAAAGAAAAATCTGCGTTAAAAGACATAAATTTAAATATAAAATCGGGAGAAACTGTGGGAATAATAGGAGGAACTGGTTCAGGAAAATCATCTTTGGTACAGCTTATACCAAGACTTTATGATGTAACAGATGGAAGTATAAAAATAGCAGGAAAAGATGTTAGAGATTATGACTTAAAAATACTTAGAGATTCTGTTGCAATGGTATTACAAAAAAATATACTTTTTTCTGGAACTATTAAAGAAAACTTAAGATGGGGAAATAAAGATGCAACAGATGATGAAATAATTCACGCATGTAAATTGGCTCAAGCACATGAATTTATAATGTCATTGCCAGATAAGTACGATACGGTTTTAGACCAAGGAGGAACAAATCTTTCAGGAGGACAAAGGCAAAGAGTTTGTATAGCGAGAGCTCTTTTAAAAAGTCCTAAAATTCTTATACTTGACGATTCTACTTCAGCAGTAGATACAAAAACAGACGCAGCAATTAGAAGAGCATTTAAAGAAGAAATTCCAAATGTAACTAAAATAATAATAGCCCAAAGAATTAACTCAATAGAAGATTCAGATAAAATTATTATAATAGATAAAGGACAAATTGTAGCAGTAGGATCTCCAGAAGAATTAATGAAAACTAGTAAAATATACCAAGAAGTTTATAACTCACAGATGAAAGGAGGATTATTCGATGAACAATAGTAGCTGGTCAGTAGCCAAAAGACTAATTAAGTATATATTAGGAACTTATAAAATTCAGACTATAATAGTGGTAATAACTGTAATTATAAGCTCTCTTTCATACTTAGTAGGTCCATTATTTATAATGTACATTATAGACGACATAGCAACACCGCTTATTGGAAATCAAAATTCAGACCTTTCGCAGCTGTTTAAAACCGTAGTCTTAATGGGGACACTTTACTATACGGGTGTGTTGGCATCTTATGTATCAAATAGGTTAATGGTAAATGTAGGGCAAGGTGTTTTAAAAAGGATTAGAGATGAACTTTTTGAACATATGCAAACATTACCTATAAATTATTTTGACAAACATACACATGGAGATTTAATGTCATTGTATACAAATGATGTAGATACACTTAGACAAATGATAACTCAAAGTTTACCAGATGTTTTCTCATCGTTTGTAACCATAATATCAGCTTTTTCAGCAATGCTTATATTAAATGTACCGTTGTCTATATTAGCAGTAGTAATGGTTGTAATAATGGTGTTTACAGCAAAGAAAATAACTTCTAAAAGTGGGAAATACTTTGTAATGCAACAAAGAGATATAGCACATGTAAATGGATTTATAGAAGAATATATGAATGGTCAAAAAGTAGTAAAAGTATTTAATCACGAAAAAAGTACAATAGAAAATTTTGAAGAATTAAACGATAAACTTTGTCATAGATCTACAAATGCAAATAGATATTCAAATATAATGATGCCTGTAGTAAATAATATCGGGTTTTTACAATATGTACTAACAGCTTTTTTAGGTAGTATTTTAGTAATAACAGGAAAAGGTGCAGTAACAGTAGGAGTAATAGCATCATTCTTGCAATTAACAAGAAGCTTTTCAATGCCTTTTGGTAGAATGTCAAATCAAGCAAACTTTATAATAATGGCTTTAGCAGGAGCTAATAGAATTTTTGCTGTAATGGATGAAACACCTGAAGTAGATGAAGGAAAAGTTACATTAGTTAGAGCTAAGATTAAAAATGGAGAAATAGAAGAAACAAAAGAAAGAACAGGAACATGGGCTTGGAAATTAGAAAAAGAAAATATACAAAGATATGTTGAGTTAAAGGGGGATGTTAGATTTAAGGACGTAGTATTTAGTTACGACGGTAAGAAAACAATACTAAATAATATAAGTCTATTTGCAAAACCAGGACAAAAAATAGCATTTGTAGGCTCAACAGGAGCAGGAAAAACAACGATAACAAATTTAATAAATAGATTTTATGATATTCAAGAAGGAGAAATTCTGTATGATGGAATAAACATAAAAGATATCAAAAAATATGATTTGAGAAGATCTTTAGGAATGGTGTTACAAGATACAAACTTATTTACAGGAACAATAATGGATAATATACGTTATGGTAGGTTAGACGCAACAGATGAAGAAGTAATAATGGCGGCTAAACTTGCAAATGCAGACAGTTTTATAAAATTGTTACCAGAAGGATATGACACATTATTAACCAACAATGGAGAAGAACTTTCTCAAGGACAAAAACAATTACTTTCAATTGCTAGAGCGGCGGTTGCAGACCCTCCAGTATTAATACTAGACGAAGCAACTTCCAGTATAGACACTAGGACAGAAGCTCTAGTTCAAGCTGGAATGGACAGTTTAATGATAGGAAGAACAGTATTTGTAATAGCCCATAGACTATCTACAATAAGAAACTCAAATGCAATAATGGTATTAGACCACGGTAACATAATAGAAAGAGGAGACCACAAAGATTTAATAAAAGAACATGGAACATATTATCAACTATATACAGGGGCTTTAGAGTTAGAATAAAGAGACTAGGAATAGTCTCTTTTTTATTTATCATTATTTGTATAAGGTAGTTATAGTATTTGTAAATATATACAATCAATAATTAAAAAACAAAAGATATTAAACAAAGAATATGGTAAAATTAAATAAATATTGCTACAACATATATAATCATAAAAAATATTATATAAAACAAATGAGAAAAAAGAGTGGCGAATGAAAATAAAAAAGAGAATAAGATATGTAAAATTCTCAAATGGTTAATAGGAATATTATTTACAAGTGGTTTGGTATTTACATTTAATAACTATCAAACTAAGATAGATAAATACAAAAGTGAAATAACAAAAAATGAAACTAAGATAAGTGAATATAAGAAAGAAATAACAAAAATTAAAATTAATGAATATAACGAAGATATAATAGAAAATGAAACTAAAAATAAAAATTTAGAAAATTTATTATCTGGAGATGGGAGAGTTAATGTGTCAGAGAATAGTGGAGTTATACATTATAATTATACAGGAGACCAGAAAAGTAAAGACAGAGATAAGATAGAACAAGGAGTAGAAGACTACATAAATGCTTATTGCAAAGCTAAAGTATCTGGAAAAGTAGAAGATTTGCAAAAAGGTATTGTTGTAGATAGTGAGTTATATAAGTTACAAAAAGATTATATACAAGATAAATTTAAAGATATAGAGTCAATAAATATAATAATGAACATAAAGACATTAGATGATAAAATATCAGAAATAGAAGCTTTTGAAGTATACAATATTACATATGAAAATGGAAACAATATAAATATCGCTCAAACAGCAGATTATACTTTTGAAATAGATGAAACTGATAATAATAAATGGAAAGCAACAAGTATGACAAATCTAAAAACATACTATGAAAAAAAAGAGGTAATAATATAAATCTTTTTAATTATGAGAATTATTAAAAATTTGTAATATTTTTTGAAAAAACTATTGTAAACTACCTAAAAAGATAGTATAATATACTTAAAGTCAAAGTAAGTCAAAGAATACTTTTTAGAATTATGTAAAAGGATTTGGGTATTAATATAATGTTTAAATCTAATTCCGTTTACACAATTTTTTTGTCAGGAGGAAATTATGGAGTATAAAGATTATTATAAAACGCTTGGTGTTGAAAAAACAGCTTCGGCTGATGAGATAAAAAAATCATATAGAAAGTTAGCTAAAAAATATCATCCAGATTTAAATTCAGGGGATGAAAAGGCTGCTGAAAAATTAAAAGAGATAAATGAAGCATATGAAGTGCTTGGAGATAAAGATAAAAGACAAAAGTACGATCAGTTTGGTTCAAACTACGATTTTGCTGGTGGACAAAATTTTGACCCTTCACAGTATGGTTATGATTTCTCTGGATTTGGAGGAAATGGAAGTTCATACACTTATACATCTTCAGGAGATGGGGGAGGATTTTCAGATTTCTTCAATATGTTCTTCGGTGGAGGAGGATTTGGTGGTTCAAGTTCTTCTAGTAGAAGTCAAAGGGATATTTTCTCTGGATTTGGAGGAAGAAGTAAACCTCAAAGACAAAAATATGATACAGAAATTTCAATTAGTTTAAAAGAAGCTTATGAAGGTGCAAAAAAAGTTTTAAATTTAAATGTTAACGGTGAAAGTAAAACTTTAGATGTAAAGATACCTAAGGGGATTTTACCAGGCAAGAAAATTAAAACAAAGGGAGAAAAAATTGGTTTAGATGGTGACATTTATATAAAAATAAATGTTATAGACCAAAAAAATAGACTTGATGGCTTAAATATCATAAAAGAAGTTGATGTTTATCCTTGGACTGCAGCATTGGGAGATAAGACAGTAGTAGATACACTTGAAGGTAAAATTAAAGTAAATATTCCTAAAGGAATTCAAACTGGAAAGAAAATAAGACTTTCAAATAAAGGATTTAGGGATATGAAAGGAAATAAGGGAGATTTATATTTAGAAATTAAAATTAAAAATCCTGAAAAATTAAGTAAGAAACAATTAGAGTTATATGAAGAATTAAAAGCTACTATGTAAGGAGGGCGTAACATATGGACTTAAATAAATTTACACAAAAATCTGTTGAAGCAATACAAGAGGCACAAAATATAGCTATAAAAAATGGTAATCCTGAAGTGAGTGATATTCACTTACATTATACTTTGGTAGCTGATACAGAAGGTGTTATACAAAGAGTTTTAAATAAAATGAATATAGATATTAATGCTTATACAACTGCATTAACTAATGAATTAGACAAATTACCGAGACAGGATAGCGGTTCGAATATTTATCCGTCAACTATTTTTCAAAGAATTTTGTTAAAAGCAGAAGACGAATCTAAATCTATGGGAGATAGCTTTATTTCAGTAGAACATATTTATATGGCATTGTTGGAAGAAAAAAGAATTCCAAGTACAGAAATAATAAAGAGATTTAATATAGGTATAAAAGATTTTAAAAACAATTTAAAAACTATTAGGGGAAATTCTAAAGTAGATTCAGACGACCCAGAAAGTTCTATGGATGCTTTAGAAAAATATGGAAGAGATTTAACAGCTGAAGCTAGAAAAGGAGCTATTGACCCTGTTATAGGTAGAGATGATGAAATAAGAAATAGCATAAGAATACTTTCTAGAAGAACAAAAAACAATCCTGTGCTAATAGGGGAACCTGGTGTAGGTAAAACAGCAATAGTTGAAGGTTTGGCTCAAAGAATTGTAAATAATGACGTACCAGAAACTTTAAGAGATAAGACAATATTTGCTTTAGACTTGGGTTCTTTAATAGCTGGTGCAAAATATAGAGGTCAATTTGAAGAGAGACTAAAAGCAGTTCTAAAAGAAATTACAGACTCAAATGGAGAAATTATTCTATTTATAGATGAAATTCATACTTTAGTGGGAGCTGGTAAAACAGATGGTGCAATGGATGCATCAAATATGTTAAAACCTATGCTTGCTAGGGGAGAAATTCAAACTATAGGTGCAACTACTTTAGATGAATATAGACAGTATATTGAAAAAGATGGAGCACTTGAAAGAAGATTCCAAAAAGTTTTAGTTTCAGAGCCAACTGTTGAAGATACAATTTCTATACTAAGAGGTATAAAAGAAAAATATGAAATTCATCATGGTATTAGAATATCTGATAATGCAGTAATAGCTTGTGCAACTATGTCAGACAGATATATATCAGACAGATTTTTACCAGACAAAGCAATTGATTTAATGGACGAAGCTTCTGCTATGGTTAGAACTGAAATAGATTCTATGCCAGCAGAATTAGATGAACAAAATAGAAGAATACTTCAACTTGAAATTGAAAGGGCAGCTCTTAAAAGAGAAGAAGATGATTTAAGTAAAAAAAGACTTGAGGATTTAGAAAAAGAACTTCAAGATTTAAGAAATGAATATGATGCAAACTACGAAAAATGGAGAAGTCAAAAAGAGAGCATAGACGAAGTTAAAGATTTAAAAGAAGAAATAGACAATGTTAGAATTCAAATGGACGATGCTGAAAGAAAATATGATTTTGAAAAACTTTCACAACTTAAATATGGAAGACTTGTTGAATTAGAAACTAAGCTTGCTGAACTTACAGCTAAAAACAAAGAAGATGAGTCTATGTTAAAAGAAGAAGTTACAGAAGAAGAAATAGCAGAAGTTGTTTCTAAATGGACAGGAATTCCAGTTAATAAATTGGTAGAAACTGAAAGAGATAAAATCTTAAACATGGATGATGTTCTTCACCAAAGAGTTATAGGACAAGATGAAGCTGTTGAAGCTGTAACAGAGGCTATAATAAGATCAAGATCAGGTATAGCGTCATTTAATAAACCAATAGGTTCATTTATATTCTTGGGACCAACTGGTGTAGGTAAAACAGAACTTGCAAAAGCTTTGACAGAAGCAATGTTTGACGATGAAAAGAATTTAGTTAGAATAGATATGTCCGAGTATATGGAAAAACATTCAGTTTCAAGACTTGTAGGTTCTCCTCCAGGATATGTTGGCTATGAAGAAGGTGGACAATTAACAGAAGCTGTTAGAAGAAAACCATATTCAGTAGTATTGTTTGACGAAATTGAAAAAGCACATCCAGATGTATTTAATATACTATTACAAGTATTAGATGATGGAAGACTTACAGATAACCAAGGTAGAACAGTAGATTTTAAAAACACCATAATTATAATGACATCTAACATTGGGTCTTCATATTTAATTGATGGTATAGGAAGTAATGGAGAAATAGAAGAAGAAGCTAGAGAAAATGTTATGAATCAAATGAAAGTAACATTTAGACCAGAGTTTTTAAATAGAATTGACGATATAGTAATGTTTAAACCATTGGCAGAAGACGAAATTTACAAAATAGTAGATCATAATATTTCTGACATTGAAAATAGACTTAAAGACAGACAAATAACAATAACTGTAGATAAAGCAGCTAAAGAATTAATAATGGCAAGAGCATACAATGTTCAATATGGTGCAAGACCAGTAAAAAGATTTTTACAAAAATACGTTGAAACTGAGCTTGGAAGAATGTTGTTAAAAGGTGAAGTTCAAGATAAAGACAATGTAATAATTTCAGTTGAAAATGGAAATTTAAAATTATACGTTAAGTAAACAAAAAATATACAATAGGCTCTAAAATAATAGAGCTTATTGTATATTTTATTAGTTTGTATAAAATATTTAATTATTTGCTTAACTTGTATATTTAAATTAAAATAGATATAGGTGAAACTATGGATTTAGAAAAGGTATTTCAAAAGAATAAAACTAAATTGTTGGGGTTTAAAAATCAATATAGTGTTCTTATACTTTTAACAGAAATAAAAGGAGAACAACATATCATATTTGAAAAAAGAGGTATGAGAATTTCTCAACCAGGAGAAGTTTCTTTACCAGGAGGTATGATTGAACCAGGAGAAAGTCCTTTAAATGCAGCTAGAAGAGAGGCATCTGAAGAACTCCAAATAAGAGAGTCAGACATACATATTATTGGAGAAATAGATTCTATTTATGATTTTAAAGATAGAGTTATAAATATTTTTATAGGAAGAATACAAGAATTTAGAGTAGAAGAATTTTTGAACAATGAAGAAGTGGAATATGTTTTCACATATCCAATAAGTTATTTCATAGAAAATAAGCCTAAAATATATAAAAATGGTTTAAACAATGAAATTAAAGAAAGTTTTCCATTTGAGCTAATTCCAAATGGAAAGAATTATAAACTTAAAAAGATTAAGAGTACAACGTATTTTTATGAGAAAACTAACCCGTTAATATGGGGGTTAACAGCTAAAATTATTTCAAAATTTATAGATATATGTGAAGGTGAAAGTAGTGAACAGAGATAATATTTTAAGTACAATGATGAAAATAGTATATGATAATAAACATATGCGTTGCCTTCTTGAAACGGGGGAAAGAACTAATACAGCAGCAATACAAGACGACTTAACAGCATTTAAACTTATAATAGGGGTAGATAAGTTAGAAGAGATAGAGCTTTTAACAGCACTTCAAGAAGTTTTGGAAAATAATTTAATATTACAAAAACAAGATGGGTTGTCAATGTTAAATTTTCAATTTGAAAATTTAATAAGATATAAAGCTATTTTGGAAGATATAACAAGATTAGATATAACATTTATGGAATATAGAGCTTGTCAAGAATATATTGATGTGGACAGTCTTTGTAAAATTCACATAGACAAGGAAGGAATTTTGGCAGGTAATGCTACTATTACAGATATAAAATATCGTCAATTAAAACCGACAAATAGAGAGTTTACAGCTTGCTGTAATGAATTTTTTATAGCAGCGTTAAAAGTTGCAAAGGGACTTTTTAGAGGACAAATAGTATATGCCATAAATATATACGATGAACTTAGAATAAGGTTACAGGAAATGACATCATATTATATTGGATGTAATTATGATTTTAGGGTAAATATAGGTTCTAATTTTGAATATTTAAAGACTTACTTAGACAATGAACATTATGTAAAATTGTTAGAAACATATCCATCACCAGATAGAGATAGAATGTGGTCAGAGTTGTTTAATGCATGTATGTTGTTTAGAAAAGAAGGTT
Organism: Miniphocaeibacter massiliensis; assembly: GCF_900232905.1. Classification (GTDB taxonomy): domain Bacteria; phylum Bacillota; class Clostridia; order Tissierellales; family Peptoniphilaceae; genus Miniphocaeibacter; species Miniphocaeibacter massiliensis. The sequence goes on along the minus strand of NZ_OCTQ01000004.1, from coordinate 106,201 downwards.
TATTCGTAGGCGAAATGTTAGATTATGAGTATCCTAAAGAAGCAGATAGAGAAATAGTAAAATATTTAAGAGACATATGGAATATGTACACAAAATAAAACATCTACTTTACAAGTAGATGTTTTTTATTTGCATCATTTTTCTATTAATCAACTATATCTTGACCTTTATAAGCATGTTGATAAATCATTTTTAATATTTCAGGTGTTGTTTGTCTTGGATTAGTTAAAGTACAAGGATCTTCTTGTGCATTTTTACTCATTTCGTCTAATACTTCATTAAATTTCTTATCATCTTCTAAACCAAAACCTTTTGTTTCTTTGAATGAAAGAGGAATATTTAACTCTTCATTTAATGCTTTAATAGCTGAAGGAAAATCTAAAATTCCAAGTTCTTCTTCAATCCAGTTAACCTTATTAGTTGCTTTGCTATTAAATTGAACTACATATGGTAATAATATAGCATTAGCTAAACCGTGAGTTACACCAAACATACCTCCAATTTTGTGAGCTAAAGAATGAATTATACCTAAAGATGCTGAAGTAAATGCCATACCTGCCATTGCAGAAGCATTGTGCATTTTTTCTCTAACGCCTAAATTGTCAGGTTCGTTATAAGCAAGTGGAAGATATTCAAAAACTAATTTTATAGCTTGAATAGCTAAAGCATCAGTATAATCATTTGCTGCTGTAGAAACTATAGCTTCAGTAGCATGAGCTAAAACATCCATTCCAGTATTAGCAGTTATGTGTTTTGGCATTTTTTCTGGTAATATTGGGTCGATAATAGCAACATCAGCAACCATTTCTGGAGAAGCTAAAGGATATTTTATGTGGTTTTTGGTGTCAGTAATAACAGAAAAAGCTGTTATTTCAGAAGCAGTACCAGAAGTTGAAGGAATACAAGCAAGTTTAGCTTTGTTTCTTAACTTAGGAATGCCATTGTTTAATAACTCGTCAAAAGTTACTTCAGGATATTCATACATAACCCACATAACTTTTGCAGCGTCCATAGGAGAACCTCCACCGATAGCAACTATCCAGTCAGGTTCAAATTTTAACATTGCATCTTTACCTTTTAAAACTGTATCAACAGATGGATTTTCTTCTACTCCATCAAAAATTTCTACCTCAAAACCACCATCTTCTAAATATTTTTTGGCTAAGTCTAGAAAACCAAATCTTTGCATAGAACTTCCGCCAGTTACAATTAGTGCTTTTTTACCTTCCAAAGTTGAAAGATGAGAGAAAGAGTCTTTACCAAAAACTATATCTCCAGGAATCTTTAAATTACCCATAATATTTACCTCCTAAATATAATTACAATAAATTGATAATTAATTATTTAACTATCTTTTAATGTTATTATATCATTGGTTGAAAAGTTGTCAAGTGGTTTTTAAATGCCCCGATAGTGCAGTTAATATGTTCAAATAGAATTTAATATCAAAGTTGAATAAAAAATTATTTTATACAGTATAATAAATAGTAGAGGTATATATGGAAACAGTAAAATTATCAGTCCATGGACTAATAGATTTTGTTATGAGAAGTGGAGATATAGACAACACATTCACAAGTATTAACAGAATGAAAGAAGGACAAAAAATTCATCAAAAACTTCAAAAAGAATATGGAAAGTACTACGAAAAAGAAGCTGTACTGAAAAATGAAACAGAGTACAAAGATATAGTATTTTCAGTAGAAGGAAGGGCAGATGGAATTTTTAGAAAAGGAAAAGAAGTTTTAATAGATGAAATAAAATCTACTACTAGAAATTTAGAAGATTTAAAATACAATTCAAATCCATTACATTGGGCTCAAGCTAAATGTTATGGATATTTTTACTGTGTAAAAAATGACTTAAAAGAAATAGACATACAACTTACATATTACCAAGTAGAAACAGACGATATAAAAAGAATTATAGAAAAATTCAAAATAGAAGAATTAGAAAAGTTTTACCTTGCACTACTAGATTTGTACTTAGATTTTAGTATTATGATAATAAAATTTAGAAAAGATAGAGATGAACATATAAAAACTCTACAATTTCCTTTTTTATCATATAGAAAAGGACAAAGAAAAATGACAGTAGGAGTTTATAGAACTATAAAAGAGAAAAAAGTATTATTTGCAGAAGCGCCAACAGGCATTGGTAAGACAATGTCAACTTTATTCCCGTCAATAAAAGCAGTAGGAGAAGGACTAACAGATAAAATATTTTACTTAACAGCTAGAACAACAACAAAAGAGGCTGCAAACAAAGCAGTTTATAAGTTGATGGATAGAGGGCTAAGGTTTAAAGCTGTAACAATAACTGCAAAAGATAAAATTTGCATAAACAACGAAGTTAAATGCAACCCAAAAGATTGTCCATTTGCAAAAGGACATTTTGACAGAGTAAATGATGCAATATTAGACATATACGAAAATGAAGAAATTATGAACATGGAAACTATCGTAGAATATTCAAAAAAACATAAAGTTTGTCCTATGGAGTTTCAACTAGATATGGCAATATATTCAGACCTAGTAATTTGCGATTATAACTATGTATTTGACCCAACAGTTTACTTAAGGAGATTTTTTGAAGGAACAGTTGAAAATTATACATTTTTAGTAGATGAAAGCCATAACTTAGTAGATAGAGGAAGAGATATGTACTCTAGTGAAATATCTATGAAAAGAATACACCAAGTAGTTAATTTACTAGAAGACGAAGATATGAAAACTAAGAATAGACTAAATAAGCTCTATGATATGATAGATGAATTTTATAAAATATCAGACAATGGAAAATATTACCTTTCAAAATACTTAGACGACGAGTTTCTTACAGAAACTATGGTATCTATGAGAATGTTAGAAAAATTTCTAACCAATAAAAAGGAAAAAGAATATTACGAAGATGTACTAGAATTATATTTTGAACTCAATAAATTTCTAAAAATATCAGATTTTTACAGCGATAATTACGTTACACTAGTAATGCAAAAAGATGGCGATATATTATTTAAAATAAATTGTTTAGACACGTCGCCAATATTTAAAAACATACTAAAAAGAGCAGAAAGTTCAGTGTTTTTTTCAGCAACATTATCGCCAATACCATTTTATGCAGACGTACTAGGAGCAGAAGAAGAGCAGTACTATTACTTAAGACTTAAATCCCCCTTTGACCCAAACAACTTAAAAGTAGGAGTTGTACCACTATCTACAAGATATCAACATAGAGAAGAAAACTACGACAAAATAGCAAAAATATTAGAAAATTATACAACTAAAAAAGGTAACTATATGCTATTTTTTCCATCATATAAATTTATGGAAGAAGTTTACAATAGATTTGACAAAGAAGAAAAAAAAGTAGTAAAACAAGAGTCAAACCTAACAGAACTGGGAAGAGAACAATTTTTAAATCAGTTTAAACACAACTCGGAAATAATAGCATTTGTAGTATTAGGAGGAGTTTTTTCAGAAGGAATAGACCTAGTAGGAGATAGACTAATAGGAGCGGCAATAGTATCAGTTGGGCTTCCAGGAATATCGGTAGAAAGAAACTTAATAAAAGACTACTACGATGAAAAAGAAAATACAGGATTTGAATATGCCTACATTTATCCAGGAATGAATAAAGTATCACAAGCAGCAGGAAGAGTAATAAGGGATAAAGATGATAAAGGGACAGTTCTTTTAATAGATGATAGATTTTTGAAAAAACAGTATAGAGAATTACTACCTAAAAGTTGGAATAAAATTAAGGTAGTTGGAGGTTTATATGAAAATAAAAAGAATAAAATTTTATGATGATGAAGTTTTAGGGAATTTAGAATTAGATTTTTGTGATGAAAATGGTAATCCAGTAGATACAGTGTTAATAGCTGGAGAAAATGGGACTGGCAAAAGTACTATATTAAAAAGAATTCATGAGGGACTAACATATAGTGAAAATCAAAATTTTGAAATAAATTTTTTATTAAACAGTGGCATAGAAAAAACTTTGAAATATAAATATGGATTAATAGAAGAATATATTGGACATTCATATGATGCTTTTGGACCATATATTGTGGAGGATGATAAACTTTATAGTAGCATAGAAGATGTAAATAATCATTATTATGAAAAAATTAGAGTAATTTTATCAGGGCATGAAACCTTAAAAGATAATTCTTATATAGAAAATATAAAATATTCAGATGTTGATGAAGAAATTGATAGTATAAAATCAGAAGATTTTTTTGAGAATGAAATAAAACAATTTTTAGTTGATATTCAGGCTATGGATGATACAGATATTGCTAATAAGGTTAAGAGTAGAATAGGAGAAATAATTACAGAAGAACTATTTACTGGTAGAATTACGAGGTTTGAAAAAGCATTTTCATATATGTTTGACAATTTAGTCTATAAAGGAATAAATAAGGAAAATAGAGAGATTTCAGTTTTATTTGAAAAAGATAAACAAATTATTAATCTTGATAATTTGAGTTCAGGAGAGAAGCAAATAATTTATAGAGGAACATTTTTATTAAAGAATAAGAATTCTTTAGAGGGAGCAATAGTATTAATAGATGAACCAGAAATATCAATGCATCCAAATTGGCAAATGAAAATAATGGACTACTATAAAAATATTTTTACCAACAGTGATGGTGTGCAAACATCTCAAATATTTGCAGTTACTCACTCTCCTTTTATAATACATGATGAAAATAGAAAAAATGATAAAGTAATAGTTTTAAAAAGAGATGAAAATGGAAAAATTTATGAAGTCAAAGATCCTAAATTTCCAACAATAGGATCTCCAGCAATAATAAAGAGTGCATTTAATATTCCTTGGATTAATAAAGAGAAAAATTATTTATATTTAGAAGGACAAACAGATAAACAGTATTTTTTAAAAGCTAAGGAAGTATTTGACTTAGAATTAGATTTTGAAATAGAAGATATAGGTTATATAGAAAATAATCAGTCTAGAGAAAATGGAGAGGGACAACTATATAAAACCTTTAAAGAGAGAAGTAAGATAAAAAATGATAATAAGATAGTTGTTCTATTTGATAGTGATGTAATAAAAAATGGGAATACTTCTATAAAAAATAATGTAATAAAATTTAGAATGAAAAAATTCAAGAATGATTTATTTAATAAAGGAATAGAAAATTTATTAAGCATTGATAAAGAAATAGAGAAAGAATTAGAAAAGAATAAGGATAAATACTTTAATTATGAAGAAAAGAAAATTGAAGGACAGAAAAAGACGGAGAAGATACCCAAAGGTATAAATAAACAAACATTTTGTGATTATATATTAAATTTAGACAATAGTAAGCTAGAAAAAATTTTAGAAAATGTAAAGGAAGAGATTAAAACTATTCAAGAAATAATAAAAAATAATCTACAAAGTGAAGAAGAAGTTAAAAATATAACTGGAGAAAGATAAAAGGATATATAATTTTATATATCTTTTTTTATTTTAAACAGTAATAATACCTTTTTAAGGTATAATATTATTGTTCTAAAACATTTAAAGTGAGGGAAATTATGAGGAATTATGAAAGTTTATTACAAGGAAATATTACAAAGTCAATTACTAAAATGGCAATGCCTTTAATGGGAATAGCTTTTATACAAATGGCTTATACATTTGTTGATTTAATATGGCTAGGTAGACTTTCAACAGAAGCAGTTGCAGCTGTAGGTACTTGTGGATTTTTTGTTTGGTTAGCTCAAGCTATAACGTTAATAACTAAGACAGGCATGTCTGTAGAATTATCACAAGCCTATGGAAGAAGAGACGAAGAAGGTATAGAAAAAATTACTATTAGTGGTTTTCAAGTTAATACAGTTTTGTGTATTTCATTAATGACTATATTTTTAGTATTTAAAGACTCCATGTACGGGTTTTACAAACTTGAGCCAGTAGTTGAAAAGTTAGCATTAGATTATCATTTAATAATTTCGTGGGGGCTTGTTTTTACATTTTTAAATCCGTTTTTTGCTGCTATATTTTACTCACAAGGAAACAGCACTACACCATTTAAGGTATCATTAATAGCATTGGTATTTAATATAGCTTTTGATCCTATTTTAATTTTTGGTTTTGGACCAGTACCTAAAATGGGAATGAAAGGTGCAGCAATAGCTACAGTACTTGCACAGGCAATAGCAACAATATTATATGTATATATTGGGATAAGATATTCAGAGTATTACACAAGAATTAACTATATAAAAACTATTACGTTTAAATATATAAAACAGATAGTAAGACTTGGAATACCAGCTTCAATGCAAAGTTTAATTCACGCTCTAATAGGTATAAAATTAAACCAATATATAGCAATTTACGGTTCTGTTGGAATAGCAACATATGCTGTAGGTTCACAAATAGAATCTATTTCATGGATGAGTTCAGAGGGGTTTGCCACTTCGTTTACTGCATTTTTTGGACAAAATTACGGAGCTAAAAACTTCGAAAGATTAAAAGAAGCCAAAAAAGTTTGTATAAAGTTAATTTTAGCAATAGGATTATTTGCATCAGCAGTTATGATAATTGGAAATAAATTTTTATTTAAGATATTTACTCCAAATGACCCAGAAGTTATAGCAGAAGGTAGTAAATACCTTATAATAATGGGAATAACAGCAGCGTTAATGGCACTTGAAATAGGAGTAGCGGGAATGTTAAATGGTCTAGGACTTACCAAATTCCCAGCTATAAACGGTACGATATTAAATGCCGTAAGAATACCAATGGCATATATTTTTATGAAATATTTAGCACTTACAGGGATATGGATAACTATGAGTTTGACAGGTGCACTAAAGGGAATAGTTATGATAGCTATTTTTATTTATATAGAAAAAAGGACAAATGGTTTTAGAAACAATATGAATAAATATCAAAAAAGTACAAGAGCATAAGAGTATTAACTCTATGCTCTTACTTCTATGTTAATTTTGCTCTAATAATTTTTTATAAGATAAGTCTATTCCAAGAGCACCAAGAGGAGCTGTAATCAATATAGACAGTACAGCAATTGTAAGAGCTAAAGTCCCTATAGGTAGTCCCATAGCAAGAGGGATTCCACCAATAGCAGCTTGAACAGTAGCTTTTGGAACATAAGCAATTATACAAAAAACTCTTTCTTTGAAGGTTAAGTTAGTTTTTAAAAGACATAAAAGTACTCCTATCATTCTAAAAGCTAAAGCTCCAAATATTACTATAATAACAGATACTCCTTCTGAAGATACATGAACTAAATCGACAGAAGCTCCAACCAAAACAAATAATATTATTTCTGCAGCTATCCAAAGTTTAGAAAATTTAATAGATAATCTACTTGATAAAACAGTGTATTTTTTTTGGATAATAATTGCTAAAGTCATAATAGCTAGAAGTCCAGAAAAAGGTACAGTAGATTCTAAATAATCTTCTGCAGTTACCAAAATAAAAGAAATACTTAAAATTATTATTACTTTTACAGAATCTCTTATGTGAATGTATTTAAATAACTTTACGAGTAAAATTCCAATAAACAAACCAACAACTACACCGGTAATAATGGATATAGGTATTTGAAGAAAGCTTGCAATGGATATATTTCCAGTTTGTGCAAGTCCTGTAAAAATTGTAAAAAGAACTATTACAAAAATATCATCAACAGAAGAACCAGCTAAAATTAGTTGTGGAATGCTTTTTTTTGTTCCAATATTTCTTTCCATTAGGTATAGCATTTTTGGAATTACAACAGCTGGAGAAACAGCGCCTAGAATTGTACCGATAATAGCAGCATCTAATATACTTATATCAAATATTTTAGGACCTATTATAACCATACCTAGTATTTCAAAACAAGCAGGTATAAAGCACATTAAAATTGCAGGTCTTCCAACTTTTTTTAAATCAGAAATATTTAAAGATAATCCAGCTCTTGTTAAAATAATAATTAAAGCAATTTTTCTTAATTCTGGCGAAATGTTTAAAATAGAATCATCCAATAGATTTAGGGCGTAAGGACCGAGGATAATACCAGTTAATAACATTCCAAGTAAACTGGGTAGCTTAAGTTTTCTAAAAGTACTAGCTAATAGCAAACCAAGTAAAAACATTAAAGCTAAACTAAAAAGCATAAAAAACCTCCATAAAATATAAAATCTGACAATCTCAAGCAGAGACTTATATGTTAAAGACAAAAAAAGACCTCTGCAGTGCAGAAGCCATCAATTATAAAAGTGGTTTAGGCAAAGCCAAGAAGTAACTTAATTCCTTACAAAATAGTGTATTTTAATAAAAGAAATTTGTCAATAAAGTATAAATGCTTTATAAAAGTTAATAATAGGTATATAATGTAATAGTTTGATTAAAAAAATAGGAATAGATTAGTGGGTATGATATGGCAAGAAGAAAAAGAAAAGAAATAATAGGAAATATAAAAGAAAACAAATTTCCTAATAAATCAATTATAGAAATAGAAGGTAAAAAATACATATTTAAGGGCGGAATAAAAGGACAAACTGTAAAAATTCTAACTCAAAGAAAAAGAAGAGACTATACAGAGTCAAAGCTTATAGAATTAATAGAAAAATCTAATATAGAAACAGAAAATCCTTGTCCACAGTTTGGAATTTGTGGAGGTTGCACCTATCAAACCTTAAAATATAGTAAAGAATTGGAATTAAAAAAAGAAATGCTAGAAAGACTTTACAAAGAAGTGTATAGCAAAGAAATAACAATAAATCCAAGTCCAAGTGAAGTTTACTATAGAAATAAGATGGAGTACAGTTTTGGAGATAAAGAAAAAGGTGGAGAACTTACTTTAGGAATGCACTCCAAAGGAAGATTTTACGAAATTTGTGAAACAGATAATTGTAATATCGTAAATAAAGGCTATGAAATAATAAGAAAAGAAGTTCAAGGATATTTCAGAGATAACAACACATCTTTTTATAAAAAAAGAAGCCACGAAGGACTTTTAAGACATCTAATAGTAAGGTACTCTTTTAGCCAAAAAGAATATATGGTAAATTTAGTAACTTCATCACAAGAAGAGTGGTGTAAAGAAGACTTTGTTAGAGTATTACTAAATCTAGAGTTAGATGGTGAAATAAAAACAGTTATTCATACAACAAATGACTCCCTTTCAGACGCAGTAGTTCCAGAAAAAGTAGAAATACTTTATGGAGAAGGGTATATAACAGAAAAATTATTAGGATTAGAATTTCAGATAAGTCCGTTTTCGTTTTTTCAACCAAATCCAAAAGCAGCAGAAAAACTATATGCAAAGGCACTAGAACTAGCAGGAGATATAGACAACAAAACTATATTTGACCTATACTCTGGAACAGGGACAATAGGGCAAGTTTTCTCTAAAAAAGCAAAAAAAGTAATGGGAATAGAAATAATAGAAGAAGCAGTAGAAAAGGCAAACCAAACTTGTAAACTAAACAATATAAAAAATGCCGAGTTTATAGCAGGAGATGTGCTAGAAAAAATAGAAGAACTTAAAGGTGAAGCGGATATTATAGTATTAGACCCACCAAGAGATGGAATACACCCAAAAGCAATAAATAAAATAATATCTGTAAAACCAGAGAAATTTGTGTATATTTCTTGTAATCCAGTAACACAAGTTAGAGATATAGAAATATTTTTAGAAGAAGGCTATAAGTTAAAATCTTTAGAATTATTTGACCAGTTTCCAAGAACGGTTCATTGTGAAGCAGTGGCTTTGTTGGAAATATAGAATTGGTCGTTATTTTGTACTTAAATAGTTTTTTTAGGTTTTATCTTTACTTAAAATGTAAAGAGTGAAAGAAATTTTATTGTTGTTAAAGTACGTATTTGATACTTGGCATGAAAATACAAAGAATCAGAAAGAAAGTTTATAATTAAGCACAAATATTTAGGATGTGATTGATATGAAAGAGTTTAAACGAAATAATGCATATTTTTCTTTATGTGGGCTAAACTGTGGATTATGCAATATGAGATTGAGAGGACATTGTCCAGGATGTGGATGTGGAAAACACCATTCATGTTACATTGCTAGATGTAGTTTAAATTATGAGGATATTGAATACTGTTTTCAGTGTAGTGAGTTTCCTTGTGATAAATATAAAGATGCAGATAAATATGATTCCTTCATTACACACTTTAACCAATTTAAAGATATTGAAAAATTTCAAGAAATTGGTACTGTAGCTTATACTAATGAACAAATTGAAAAAGTTGAAATTTTAAACTTTCTTTTAGAGAATTATAATGCAGGTAGACAAAAAAGTTTATTTTGTTTAGCAGTTAATATTTTTAAATTAGAAGATATTAAAGATATAATAGAACAGTTAAAGCTAAATGAAGACTTGGAAAACATGGGAATTAAGGAAAAGGCATCATTTGTAGTAAATGAATTTAAAAAATTATCAGAAAGTTATGGGATTACATTAAAGCTAAGAAAAAAATAATTATACAATTTTAATTATATAATACAGAATATTTTTTTTACGCAGGCATTATTTATGGAATATTAAATTAGGAAATAAAAAAGAAGTAGTAAAATACTACTTCTTTTTTTGTGTTGAAAATTAAAATGTTTTTGTAAGTGTTCAAACACAATATAATTAGATAGATTAATTTTTTAGTTTAATATGTATTTTTAATTTTTGATTTATTCAAAAATGATTTAACAAAAGTTCATAAGCAAATCCTACAGGGGAATTATTACCTAAATTATCTTTTTTTGTAGATATTTCTACATCCCAAAAGATAGGATCTTTAAATTTTCTAAAAACTAAATAGTCATTAGAACTTGTTATAGAGTCATAGAATATTTTAGGAAGTATAGTTATCAAATTACTATTACTAGCAGATTCTATTAAAAACTTGTAAGATGCTGCAGATACTAAGATATCAGATTTAATATTTTTATCAATAAGTTTATTTTTAACAATATGATATGTTGAATATCTATCATTAGGTAACGCTAATTCTAATGAATTTAAATCTTCCCAATCAAGGTAATCTTTTTCAGTTAATGGATTTTTTACATTCATTATAGCTACTAAGGCTTCAGAAGTAATTAATTTTTTTTCAATATTATTAAATTTGTAATCGTCAGATATAGAAATTAATATATCTATTTCAGAATTTAAAAATTTTTTATTGAGCAAAGTAGCACTATTTTCAATAATTTCAAATAGAATATTAGGGTTTTCTAATATGAGTTTAGATATTATATCAATGAATAATACTTCTAAAATCATAGAAGGAATTCCAATTTTAACATTTCCAACTATATTGTTGGAAAATTTCCTTATAGATGTATTCATTTCATTATGTGCTGAAACGATATTGTTGGCATGTTTTACTAGTACTTTTCCCGCAGGTGTTAAATCTACAAGTCTGCCCTTACGTCTTTCAAATATTTGTATTCCTATTTGAGATTCAATAGTAGTAATCATTTTGCTTAAAGCTGGTTGAGATATAAATAATAGTTGAGAAGCTTTAGTTAGATTAAAATGAGATTTTACTATTGTTAATATATATTGTAGTTGTCTAATTTCCATGATTTTAACTCCTATTATTAAATATACAATTAAAACCTAAATATAGAATAATGATAATAGTATAACTAAAAGTTATACTATGAATAAAAAAAATGTATTGGTTTTAATTGTCTTTTAAAAGTATATTAATGTTAACATACAAATTAAATTTTGGGAATGTTAAATATAAAACAGGAGGATTAGTAAATGACCAAAGTAGAAGGAAAAGTAGTAACTCTTGAAGAAGCAATGGTACATATAAATAATGGAGATACTATAATGGTTGGTGGATTTGCAGGAACTGGAAATCCTGTAAAATTAATTAATGGAATAGTAAACAAAGGAGTTAAGGATTTAACACTAATATGTAATGATACAGGTTTAGATGAATCAAATGTAGGCGCATTGATTTTATCAAAATTAGTAAAAAAAGCAATTGTATCACATATTGGAACAAATCCAGAGACTGGAAGACAACTTAGGGATGGAGAGATAGAAGTAGAATTTGTTCCACAAGGAACTTTGATAGAAAGAATAAGGTGTGGAGGCTTTGGATTAGGAGGAGTATTAACACCTACAGGAGTAGGAACTAATCTAGAAAAAGGAAAAGAAAAAATAGAGGTTGAAGGAAAAGAATATTTGTTAGAAACACCATTAAAAGCGAATGTGACTATAATAAAAGCTAAGAAAGCAGATAAAATGGGGAACTTAATCTATCATGGAACAAACAAGGCTCATGGTCCTATGATGGCGACAGCTTCAGACATTACTATTGTTCAAGCAGATGAAGTAGTAGAAGTAGGAGAATTAAATCCTGATATGATAGAAACTCCATCTATATTTGTAGATTATATAGTAGAAGGAGGAAATTAATAATGACTGTTGAAGAAAAAGTAATAGATAAGAAAGTTTTAAGAAATATAATTGCTAAAAATATAGCGGCAAAATTAGAAAAAGGAAATCTTGTAAATTTAGGTGTAGGAATACCGACTTTGGTTTCTAACTATGTTACAGAAGAACAAGATATTATTCTACAAGCGGAAAACGGTTTAGTAGGAACAGCAGGGGATGCATCTGAGGGTGACGAAGGATATGATCCAGATGTAATAAGCTCATCAGGATATCCAACAAATATAATTGAAGGAGCAGCATTTTTCGATAGTTCTTTGTCTTTTGGTATTATTCGAGGAGGACATGTAGATGTAACTGTATTGGGAACAATGGAGGTAGATGAAAAAGGTAATATTGCAAATTATGAAATACCTGGAAAATTAGTAACAGGTATGGGTGGAGCAATGGACCTTTGCGTTGGAGCAAAAAAAGTTATAGTTGCTACATTCCATACAAATAAAGGAAGAGCTAAGTTATTGAAAAATTGTACTATACCTTTGACTGCAAAAAATGCTGTAAATATGATAGTTACAGAAAAAGCTATAGTAGAAATAACTGATAGTGGATTTGTATTAACTGCATATAATCCGATGTTTGAAATAGATAATATATTGGAAGAAATAGATGCTGAAGTTAAAATTAGTGACGATTTAGTAGAGATGATTATTTAATAAATATTTTGGAGGATTATTATGAATAATAAAGAAAATATTGTTATAGTAGGAGCAGCAAGAACTGCTGTAGGAGCTTACTTAGGAGAACTTACTACTGTACCGGTTGAAGATTTAGGACAAACAGCACTAGAAGGAGCAATAGAAAGAGCTGGAATAAATAAAGAAGATATAGAAGAAGTAATAGTAGGTCATGTTACAGGTTCACAAGCTACAAATAACTTAGGAAGAATAATAGGAATAAATACAGGTCTTAGGAATGAATCAACAGGATTTACAGTTAATAGAATTTGTGGCTCAGGATTACAATCAGCTATAAGTGCTGCACATGAATTATTATTGATGGAAAGAAGCTTTATTGCAGCAGGAGGAGCAGAATCTTTATCAAGAGCAGAATATTATCTTCCAACAAAAGTTAGATGGTCTGGATTGAAAATGGGAGATATTAAAATGATAGATTCCAATGATGAAGGTCATAGAACTGCATCTGGAAAACCTAATAAAGATATTACACACATGGGTATTACAGCAGAAAATATAGTTGAAAAATATAATATATCTAGAGAATCTCAAGATCAATTTGCTTATGATAGCCAAATGAAAGCTAAAAATGCAATGGAGTCAGGAAGATTAGCTCAAGAAATAGTTCCAGTAGAAATAAAAGATAGAAAAGGTAATATAACTATTGTAGATAAAGATGGACATTTAAGACCAAATACTACTTTAGAAGCTTTAGCAAAATTAAGACCGGTTTTCAAACCAGAAAATGGTACAATTACAGCTGGTAATGCCTCTGGATTAAACGATGGGGGAGCTTTTGAAATATTTACAAAAGAATCTATTGCAAAAGACAGAGGATTAGATATTATGGCAAGAATGGTAGATTATACGATTACAGGTTGTGATCCTAGATTAATGGGACTTGGTCCAGTAGAGGCAATTAAACAACTATTACATAGAAATAATTTAGCGATGAGCGATATAGACATAATTGAGATAAACGAAGCTTTTTCAGGTCAAGTATTGGGATGTTTAGATAAAGATAACTTGAATATACCTATGGGTTCAGAATTATACAGTAGATTAAATCCAAATGGTGGAGCTGTTGCTTTAGGTCATCCATTAGGAATGAGTGGAGCTAGAATAATTACAACTATTTGTTATGAATTTAAAAATAAACCTGAGAAAAGATATGCTATAGCATCTGCATGTATAGGAGGTGGACAAGGTATAGCAATTCTTTTAGAAAACGGTAGTTATGTAGAATAAAATGAAAGATATAAAGAGTAAAAAATTTTTTCCAAGTGAATTAGCTTTAATAATTGGAATTTTATTAAATGGTTTTGCGATAGTAATATATATAAAAAGTAATTTTGGAGTATCTACTATTTCTTCTATACCATTTATTGTTAATAAAGTGATACCAAGCATTAGTTTAGGCAATACTACAATATTGTATGAAGTGTTATTAATTACAATATTGGTATTATTAACAGGTATTAAAAAAAAGTATATATATTCAATATTATTAGGGCTTTTATTTGGTGTAATAATAGATTTTTATAGCTGGCTACTTTCATTTACAAGTATAGGTGAAATAAATAGTATAGTTTTATATATAATAGCATTTACTAGTTTATCATTTGGAATAAGCTTGTGTTTGAAAAGTGATTTAACAGCTTTACCATTTGATATATTTGTAAAAGTTATTAGTGATAAATCAAATAAATCGATAAAGTTTGTAAAGACAGTATTTGACATTACAAGTGTTCTTATAGCAAGTGCTATTTCATTAATGTATTTTAAGAGTATAGAAGGAGTGGCTATAGGAACAGTAGTTTCAATGTTATTTACTGGAAATATGATACAAGTATTTTCTAATATAATAGACAAATATTTTTCATTTACATCGATTTATAAAAACAAATTCAATAAATCGTACGAGAATTAGTAATTTTATGAACAAAGTAGTTAATTAATTAACTACTTTGTTCAATACAATAATTTAAATATATATAGGGAGAATAAAAATGAAGTCTCAAAAATTATGTATGGATAGAGTTCATTTGCTAAAAATATTAGCTTGTTTTGCAGTATTTTTAATATTTTGGATAATTCCACCAGTAGCACCAATAACTTCTGCAGGTATGAAGTTAATAGGTGTATTTATAGGTACAATTTTATTATTATCAACAGTTGATACACTATGGCCAGTATTTTTTTCCTTTGCGCTTATTTCACTTACAGGAGTTATGACATTAAATGAAGTGTTATCTGCATCAATAGGAAATTGGATTATTACATTTGTAATAATGAGTTTTGTATTAACTGAAGCTTTAAACAGAGCAGGGTTTACTAATAGACTAGCAGCATTTTATATGAGTAGAAAATTTGTAAGCAAAAATCCATGGATTTTTACTTATGCGTTTATGGCTCTTGGTATGATAGTCGGAATGTTTATGGATCAAGTTCCAGCAACGGCTTTTTTCTTGGGATTTGCAAATAAGATACTTAAGGAACTAGGATATACTGGAAAAGATAGGTATGCAAATGTTTTAACTTTAGGAGTTGTATTTGCAATAAATATAGGAGGAGCTGCAACACCAATATCTCACTCTTTAGCTCTTTTAGGAATGGGAATATATGAAACTGCGTCGGGTACAGCAATTAGTATGTTTGATTATATGGTTTATGGGATTCCTGTTGCAATAGTATTATTTACATTATTGTGTATTGTAGTGAAGTTATTGTTAAAACCAAATGTTGAAAAATTTGAAAATTTTGACATAAATAAAGTATTAGATGAGATAAAACCTATGGATTTAAGAGAAAAAATAACAGTAATAGTTTTCTTTGGTACAGTTTTGCTATGGATGTTGCCAGGAATATTGTCGTTATTTTTAGCAAAAGATGCAGCTATATTAGTGTTTTTAAGTAAATATTCTATAACTTTCTGGGCTTTGATTGCTGTTGTAATATTATCAGTAGTACAAGTAAACAAAGAACCAGTATTAAATCTTAAAAATGTAATGGAAGATAAATTTCCTTGGGGAATTATATTTTTTATAGCTGTAGGAGTTTTATTAGGAAGTGCAATGTCAAATGAAAATGTTGGACTAAATGAGTTTATAATTAAAAATTTAGAACCAATTATTTTAAAAATACCAGAATATGCAATAGTGTTTATTTTAGCATTGGTTTCTTGTATGTTGACTAATTTTGCATCCAACGTTACTACAATTACAATAATGACAGGAGTTGCTATATCAATAGCTGTTAGCACAGGAGCAATTCACCCAATGGCAGTTGCAATAACAACTACTATGAATGGCTCATTAGCATATGTAATGCCTTCATCATTTGCTCCAATAGCAATGTTACATGCAGATGATAATAGTAAAAATTCAACAATAATTAAGTATGGTATATTATTTGTGGTATTATCTGCGTTAATAACTACATTTATAGGATATCCTTTAATAAAGTCTTTGATGTAAATAATATTACAGTATAAACAAAAGTAAAAATAAATCTTTGATATAATAAAGTACAGATGAAAATTCAAATCATTTGTACTTTTTTAGTTAGACAAAAAGCATAGATAAATTAGATAAAATATAATAATATTTAATTATTAATTTTAGAAACCAAGAAGAAGAGGTAAATATGAATAATTTATATGAAGATGTTAAAAACTGTTATAACAGCATAAAAGATAAAATAACTATAAAACCTAAGATAGCTTTAGTATTAGGGTCTGGGTTAGGAGATTTTGCAGAACAAATAAATATTACTAATATAATTGACTATAAAGATATTGCTGGTTTTCCAAAGTCAACTGTTGAAGGACATAAAGGAAGATTTGTTTTTGGATACATTAAAGATATTCCTCTTGTAATAATGCAGGGTAGAGTACATTATTACGAAGGGTACTCTATGGATAAAGTTGTTTTACCTATTAGACTTATGAAAATGATGGGGGCAGAAGTACTATTTTTAACAAATGCTTCTGGTGGAATAAATAAAGAATTTAACGTTGGAGATTTTATGGTTATTAAAGACCAGATTAGTTCATTTGTTCCATCTCCATTAATAGGAAAAAACTTTGAAGAATTTGGAACAAGATTTCCAGATATGTCAGAGGTATATAGTAAAGATTTAATAGGAAAAATAGAACTTGCTGCTAAAAATAACAATATAAACATTCAAGAAGGAGTGTATTTACAACTAACAGGACCTAATTTTGAAAGTCCTGCTGAAATAAAAATGTGTTCGGTATTAGGGGCTGATGCTGTAGGAATGAGTACAACTTGTGAAGCTGTTGCAGCAAAGCATATTGGAATGAAAATTTGTGGAATATCTTGTATAACTAATATGGCTTCGGGTATTTCAGAAACTCCTTTATCACATGAAGAAGTGTCAGAAACGGCAGATAGAGTTGCACCTTTGTTTAAAACTTTAGTGGAGCAGTCTATTATAGAAATAGGGAAAGGTAATTAGAGTAGGTGCTTAAATGAATATAAGATTTTACAACGGAAAAATACTTCCTACAACAAATGAAATGGAAATTTTAGAAAAAGAGCTGTGGGTTGTAGGAAATAAAATAGAACATATAGGTGATAAAAAGGAAACTGAAATAAAGTGGGATAGAGAAATAAACCTAAAAGGTAATTTGCTTATTCCAGGTTTTAAAAATGCACATACTCATTCGGGGATGACTTTTTTAAGGTCTTTGGCAGATGATTATCCTCTTAAGGAATGGTTGAATAAAAAAGTGTTTCCCAAAGAGACACAGTTAGTACCAGAGGATATATATTGGCTTAGTAAACTAGCTATTTTGGAGTATTTAACTTCAGGTATAACAGCTAACTTTGATATGTATTTTCATGCAGAACAAATAGCACAGGCTTCTTTTGAATGTGGCTTTAGAACAGTAATAGCAGGAGATTTAAATGACTTTACTAATAGTGTAGAAAAATTAGAAGAGAATTTTATCACCTTTAATAATAATAGTAAATATGATGGTTTGATTTCTTATAAGCTAGGTTTTCATGCAGAATATACAACAAGTAAAGAACCTTTAAAAGATTTAGCTAAACTTTCTAAAAAATACAATGCTCCTGTTTGGACACATAATTCTGAAACATTAGAAGAAGTAAATAGTTGCATTAAAAGAAATGGTATGACTCCAACTGTGTACTTAGATTCGTTAGGAATTTACGATAATGGTGGAGGAGGATATCATTGTGTATATTTAAGTGAAGAAGATATGAAAATATTTAAAGAAAAAGAGTTGTTTGTTGTTACAAATCCTTCTTCAAATATAAAACTTGCAAGTGGTATTGCTAGAATAGATAAATTTTTAAATAAAAATATACCAGTAGCAATAGGGACAGATGGTCCAGCTAGTAACAATGCATTGGATATGTTTAGAGAGATGTTTTTAGTTTCAGGACTTACAAAAGTGGCTGCAAAAGATGCTTCTGTAGTAAATGGAGACGAAGTTTTGAAAATGGCTACTGTTAATGGAGCAAAGGCTATGGGACTTGAAAATTGTGATGCTTTAGAGGTTGGAAAACTAGCGGATATGGTTGTAATAGACTTAAAACAACCTAATATGCAGCCTATAAATAATATAAGTAAAAATATAGTTTACAGTGGTAGTAAAAGCAATGTAAAACTGACCATGATAAATGGGAAAATCTTATATGAGGATGGGGAATTTCATATAGGAGATAGTATAGAAAAAACTTATAAAGAGGCTAATAAAATAGTAAAAAGAATTAAATAAAATGTTTAAATAAAATAATCTGGGTATAATAGTATTAACAAGTATAACTTGTTAATAGATTTTAAATTCGAATCAACTAAAAATTAGAAAATAATTTTAGTTGAGAGAATAATAAAAAAGGGCAGTAGATTTATAATATTAAAATTATAATACAGTCCAACTTAAAATAATTGTATTTAATTATTGAAAACTAAAGACAATTGAATATTAATTACGTTTGATTTTAAATGAAGTAAAGTGAATTAGTACTAGAAAAAATAAGTGTTTTTAAAAGGAAAATGATTAAAAAATTTAAAATGAAGGGTATGATTGAACTGGTAATAGAACCTAAGTCACAGTGTTGGTTCGAATTTGAAATCAAATAAATAGGAGTGGAATATTTTAAAAAGAATATACTACTCCTATTTTAATGCTTAAAATATATTTGAGTAAAGCTATAAAAATCAGCATAGATAAAAAAATTAAAAAAATTAAAAAAAATTTTGAAAAAAATGTTTAAGATAAAAAAAGTGGGTATAAATATAACAAGATAAATATATTATTTATTTATCTTAATGATTCTACGAAAGATCAACTAAAGTGTTAGTTTTGTATTTGTAGTTAAGATACGAAGTTTGTATCTTAAAAAAGATGAACCAAAATAAGTATTAGTTAGATTCGAAGTAGAGAAAAAAATTAAAAGAAAAGCTGAGAGTTTAATGTTTAGAAATTGATTATAATGAAGTTAATAGAATAATAAAGGATAAAATCTTTGTTAGAGGAAATTAATTAATTAATTATAATATAACAAAAAATTCTAAAATAACAGCAAATATTTAGTTAAAATATTAATAAGTATTAGTATTTAATGAACTATTGTAACTTGAATTTGAGAAAAAGTTAAATATGTAGTAAAGCCAAGGAAGTACTTTAGATGTAAAGGTGTTACAAAGTAGTATTAAGAAAAGCAAATTACAGTAAAGAAGTATGAGTATTTAGTAGTACGAATTCAAAATAGTAAGTTAGATATGCAGTAAATCCAAAAAAGTATTTAATAATATTCGAAAGCTAAATAAAAGAAAGGTTGTTTGATAAGGTGGTAGAACCTAAAACTGAATGTTGGTCAGACGTAGAATCAAATAGATAGGAGTAAATTTCAGAAAGAAAAAGAAATTTACTCCTATTTTAATTTGTATAAATATATTAATCTTTTTTAGATAACCTATAAGCACTGTGAAAAACAGGCCCAACAAATTCATTAAATTTAAAACCACTTTTAATAGCTTCTGTTACAAAGTCTTTAGCCTTATAAATAGAATCTTTAGGTGAAAGACCATTAGCAAGACCAGCAGTTATAGCAGCTGCAAAAGTACAACCAGCTCCATGGTTATTTGCAGAAGATATTTTTTTTGATTCTAATACATAATAATCTGTTCCATCATAGTAAATATCTATTGCCATGTTGTTTTCTAGAGCTTTACCGCCCTTTATGACAACGTGTTTTGCTCCTAAATCATAAATTATCTTAGCAGCTTTTTTTATATCATTGATAGTTTTTAATTTTCCAAGACCTGAAAAAATTCCGGCTTCTGTTAAGTTTGGTGTAGTAACTGTAGCTATAGGAATTAAAAACTTCTTAATGGCTTCAGCAGTTTCAGGATTAAGTAAATCATCTTCACCCTTACAAGCTAAAACAGGGTCTATTACAATGTTTTTCAAATCATATTTTTCTATAGTATCTTTTATTAATTCAACAATTTCCACAGAACCAATCATACCTGTTTTCATTGCATTTACTTGAACATCACTAGCTAATGCAGTATCTATTTGACTTCTAACAACGTCTATAGGCATTGTAAATACACTGTGTTTCCAATTGCTTTTTGGATCCATTGTCGCGATTGTTGTAACAACAGCAAGACCATATGTACTATATTCGGTAAAAGTTTTTAAATCGGCTTCAATACCAGCACCACCACTAGCATCACTTCCAGCAAAGGTTAAAGTTTTTATTATTGTATTCAAAAAATCAACTCCTATCATCATTATTTCAACTATAGTATAACATATAAAAATTGTGAGATTTGAAGCTTTACAACATAAAATAAATTTTATATTTATAATGATGATATAATAACTATATAAATTAAAAGAGGTGATATAGTGAAAAAAATAATTAATAACACTGAAAATATTTTAGATGAAATGCTAGAAGGTATGGTTAAAGCTAATAATAAAAAGATTAAGCGGTTAGATAATACAGATGTTATTGTTAGTTTAGAAGCACCTATAAAAAATAAAGTAGCACTAGTATCTGGAGGAGGTAGTGGACACGAGCCAGCTCACGCGGGATTTGTAGGAAAAGGAATGCTTGATGCAGCTGTTTGTGGGTCTGTATTTACTTCACCTACACCAGATCAGGTTTTAGAAGCTATAAAAGCAGTTGATTCTGGAGAAGGAACATTGTTAATAGTAAAAAATTATACAGGCGATGTTATGAATTTTGAAATGGCAAAAGACTTAGCTGATATGGAAGGAATTAATGTCGAATATGTAATAGTTAATGACGATGTAGCTGTAGAAGATAGTACATTTACTGCAGGTAGGAGAGGAATAGCAGGAACTGTATTTGTACATAAAATAGCAGGAGCAAAAGCTTTACAAGGTGGTAGTTTATTAGAAGTAAAAGAAGTAGCGGAAAAAGTTGTGGAAAATGTTAGAAGTATGGGAATGGCAACAAACCCTTGTATTGTTCCAGCAGTAGGTAAACCAAATTTTGAACTATTAGAAGATGAAATAGAAATAGGTATAGGGATTCATGGTGAGCCAGGAGTAAAAAGAGAAAAAATAAAGCCATCTAATGATATAGTAGATGAACTTTTAGAAAAAATATTATTAGATATTGATTATTCCAATTCGGAAGTTGCCGTTATGATTAACGGTATGGGTTCAACGCCATTAATGGAACTGTATATAGTAAATAATAGAGTTCATGAAGTTTTAAACAGCAAGGGAATAAAAGTCTATAAAACTATGGTGGGAGAATACATGACGTCATTAGAAATGGTTGGTTTTTCTATAACTTTGTTAAAACTAGATGAAGAATTAAAAGAACTTTTAGAGTATGAAACAGATGTACAATTTTTCAAATAGGAGAGAATATGGACATAGATAATGTAAAAAACATCTTAATAAAAATAAATGAACAGTTACAACTAAATAAAGAATACCTTTCAGAATTAGATGCAGCCATAGGTGACGGAGACCATGGTCATAATATGGCAAAAGGTTTTGGAAAAGTTGCAGAAGATTTAAAAGAAAATGAATATACAGATATTGGAAGTATGTTCAAGAAAGTTGCGATGCTATTAATATCTAATGTTGGTGGAGCTTCAGGCCCATTGTATGGTACAGCTTTTATGGAACTAGGAAAAGAATATACAGGATTAAATGAGTTAAAGATAGAAGATTTAGAGAAGATATTGGAACTGTCAATAAAAGGCATAAAGTTTAGAGGTAAGGCTGAACTAGAAGATAAAACTATAATTGATTCATTAGAACCAGCATATAATTCTGTTAAAGAAAGTTTAAAGAATAATGAGCCCAAAGAAGAAGTGTTGAATAAAATGGTGGATTTTTCTAAAGAAGGTGTAGAGCATACTAAGGAAATAATTGCTAGAAAGGGCAGAGCCAGCTATTTAGGAGAAAGAAGTATAGGTCACCAAGATCCAGGAGTAACTTCAACATATATAATTTTAAAAACAATAAGAGATAATATTTTAGGAGAAAAATAATGATAGGAATAGTTGTAATATCTCATAGTGAAAAAATTGCAGAAGGAATAGCGGAAACAGCAAAACAAATGGCATCAGAAGTTAAAATAGTTGCTGTAGGCGGTACAGACGATGGAAGAATTGGAACAGATGTGAATAAAATTGTAGATGGCATAAACAAAGTTTATTCAGAAGATGGTGTATTGCTATTTTATGACTTAGGTTCAGCTATGATGAACGCAGAAATGGCTTTAGAATTTCTAGAAGAAGATAAAAAAAAGAACGTAATTATAGTTGATGCAGCACTTGTAGAAGGTGTAATATCAGCTTCAGTTTATGCGAATTTAGATATGGATATGGATTATATTTTATCTGAAATGGAAAAGATAAGAATAAATAAAAGAGAGTAAGGTTATATAAAATTACAATAACAGTTAGGGGTAAAGATGATAATAGAAGCTCAAAATTTAACAAAATACTATGGCAAAACAGTAGGAATAAAAGGTTTAAATTTAGAAGTTGAAGAAAAAGATATTTTTGGATTTATAGGTCCAAACGGTTCTGGGAAGAGTACAACTATTAGAATATTAATGGGGTTAATGTCATCATCTAGTGGGAGTGCGAAAATATTTGGAAAGGATATTAGAAAATACAAGGAAGAAATTTTATCTAATATCGGCTACATACCGTCAGAAGTGATGTTTTATAAAGGAATGAAAGTTTCAGAAGTATTGTCTTTGTCAGAAAAATTATATAAAAAGATTTCTACTGCAAAAACAAGTGACCTTTGTGAAAGATTTCAGCTAGATCCTAGTAAAAAAGTAGAAAAATTATCTTTGGGAAATAGAAAGAAAGTAAGTATAATTTGTGCTCTACAACATAATCCGAAGTTATATATTTTTGACGAGCCAACAAGTGGATTGGACCCACTAATACAAAATGAATTTTTTAAAATACTAAAAGAAAGAGTTAGTGAAGGTGCTACAGTATTTTTATCATCACATATATTATCAGAAATTCAAATGCATTGTAACAAAGCTGGAATAATTAGAGAAGGAACAGTCATTGCATGTGATAGTGTTGAAAAATTATCTAAAACTAAGGCAAAAAGAGTAAATATAACTGGAATTAATAATATAGAAATGAAAGGTATAGTTGATGTTAAAACAGATAAAAACAATATTAGTTTCTTATATAACGGAGATATGAGCTACTTATTATTAAAATTACAAGGTTTAAAAATAAAAGACTTAACTATAACTGAACCATCTTTAGACGAAATATTTATGCATTTTTACTCAAAGGATGGTGAAAATAATGACTATATTTAAACATGAAATGAAACAAGGTTTTAAAGCTCTAGCCATATGGACTTTTGTAATTGGAGGAATGCTTTCAATTGCCCTTCTAATATTTCCAGATATGACTAAAGGCATGGGAGATTCTAAAGATTTATTTTCTAATATGGGAGATTTTACAGCGGCTTTTGGAATGGACAAGATAAATTTTGGAACTGTAATGGGATTTTATGGAATAGAGTGTGGAAATATACTAGGTATAGGTGGAGGCTTCTTTGCAGCTTTTTTAGGCATTAGTATATTGTCTAAAGAAGAAAAAAATGGAACAGCTGAATTTTTACTTACACATCCAATTAAAAGATTTAAAGTGATTTTTGAAAAATTGTTATCTGTATTAGTTCAAATATTAATCTTAAATATTGTAGTAATAATATTTTCTGTTATTTCATTTAAAATTATTGGAGAAAAAATAGAGCTACAAGAATTTTCATTAATGCATCTAGCATATTTGATTTTACAAATAGAAATAAGTTTTATATGTTTTGGAATATCAGCATTTTTAAGGGATGGAACTATAAGTATAGGTTTAGGATTAGCAACTGTACTTTATTTTATGAATATTATTAAGAATATAAGTGAAAAAGCAGAAATCTTAAAATATATAACCCCATTCTCATATACTGAAGTAGGAGATATTTTAGTAAATACAAAATTAGATATTAATTTGATATTTTTAGGAGTAGGATATTCTATAGTAGCGGTAGTTATTGGATTTATAAAATACATTAAAAAAGATATTTACGTTTAGCATTATGAAGTAAATGCATATAATAGAAATAAGAAAATAACTTAAGCATTTATAAGACTTACAATAATATCCTGGTCATAAAAACTAAGTAAAATTAAAAAAATGATATTAAAATTTTATGAAAAGAGGAAAAACAAATGAAGACTATAGGATTAATAGGTGGAATGAGTTGGGAAAGTACTGTTGAATACTACAGTATAATAAATAATACAGTAAAAGAAATAAAAGGTGGATTAAATTCAGCGGAAATTTTGTTGTACAGCGTAAACTTTAAAGAGATAGAAGAATATCAAAGTAATAACCAATGGGACAAAGCAGAAAAATTATTAACAGATATTGCAAAAAATCTTGAGTATGCAGGAGCTGACTTTATAGTTATTTGTACAAATACTATGCATAAAGTAGCTGATAAAATACAAGGAAATATTGGTATTCCTATAATTCATATAGCAGATTCAACCATAGAAAAATTGAAGGAAAATAGAATAAAAAAAGTTGGACTTTTAGGAACTAAATACACAATAAAAGAAGATTTTTACAAAAGTAGAATTGAAAATTCTGGAATAGATATTATAGTACCAAAAGAGGAAGATATAGAAATAATAAACAAAATTATTTTTGAAGAATTGTGTAAAGGTGTAATTAAAGAAGATTCTAAAAATAAGTATTTGGAAATAATAGAAAAATTAGTTGAAGGTGGGGCAGAGGGAATAATTTTAGGCTGTACAGAAATTGGACTTTTGATAAACCAAGAGGATACAAATATAAAATTATATGACACCACTATTATACATGCTAAAAAGGCAGCTGAATTATCATTAAAATAAAAGAGTCTTTTAAGACTCTTTTATTTTTTATTAATTAAATTGCAGTCCATCCGCCATCGATATTTAGTAGTTGACCAGTAGTATAAGAAGAATATTTAGATGCAAAGTATAGAATAGCAGTATCTAATTCCCCTTGTTTACCAATTCTTCCCATTGGACAATAAGTTTCTACAACAGTTCCAAACGCTTCATTGCTTAGTACATCTTTAGTCATTTCAGATTCGAAATATGCAGGACCAATAGCATTTACAGTTATTCCGTCTTTTGCCCATTCATTAGCTAATGCTTTTGTCATCATAAATACAGCTCCCTTTGTAGTACAATAAGCTGTTATCATATCTGAATGAGGCATAGCTACTCTAGAATGTATAGATCCTAAATTTATAACTCTTCCATAATGATTTTTCTTCATTATTTTTCCAACTTCTCTTACAACTTTATAAACACCATTTATATTTGTGTCCATCATTTTATTCCACACTTCATCACTCATAGTATCGGCAGGTTCACCGAGTCCAAGTCCAGCATTATTTATTAAAATGTCTATTTTACCATAGTATTTCTCTATATTAGAGACTGTATTCGTAACATTATCTGTAATTGTAACATCACAAACTTGGGTATAAACTTCATATCCCTTAGATTCTAAATCTTCTTTGGCTTTTTTTAGTTTTTCTTCTCTTCTAGCTAGTAAAGCAAGTTTTGCTCCTTGACTTCCAAGAGCATTCGCGAATTGTAAACCTAAACCACTAGATGCACCAGTAATAAGTGCTACTTGTCCTGTTAAATCAAAATAATTGTTCATAAAATCACCCCTTAACAATATATACCCAATTATAGTTTTTAAAATTTCATCTTAAAAGTTTTATAATATTGATATAATATAATTAATTTATTAAGGGAGAAAATGTTGAAAAGATATTTAGATAAAATTAGAAAATCTGAAAATAAGATAAGTTATATAAAGTATTTTATTAATAGCATTCTAATATTTATTATAGGTGCAGTTCTTGGAATTGTTTCAAAATATTTAGATATTATTCCATCAAATGAATTACTTTCAATATTGGAAAAATTAGACATAAGGAATTTTTTAAGTGGATTTTCTCTATGGTTATTAGTAGCTATTACAATTTCTGTTTACAGCAATACTTTTTTTAGGGCAGGAATAAATGTGTTTCTATTTTTCACAGGGATGCTATTAGGATATTATTTCATAACAAAAAATATTGCAGGTTTTTTACCAGTAAACTATGTAATTATTTGGGTAATTTTAACGTTGATATCTCCATTACTAGCATTTATATGTTGGTATGCCAAAGGAGAAGGAAATGTAGCGCTGTTACTTTCAGGAATTATAATTGGAGTATTTTTATCACAAGTTGTTGTATTTGGAATATTTTACACAGATATTATTTCATTAATGGATTTAATAGCTTGGCTAATATGTGTATTTATATTTTATAAAAAGCCTAATCAGCTTTTAAAAATGTTAGTCATTTCTATATTTATTTCAGTGATATATAACTTTATTTCTCCATTTGGGTACTAAAAAAGCTATACCAAATTATAGGTATAGCTTTTAATTATTTTATTTCTTTTTTCTAACAATTCTCTTAATTCCACGCATTTTATCTAACATACCACTCAAGGATGCATCGCAATTTATGTTGTAAATAAACTTGGATAATAAAGGAGCAAGGTTTACTTCTTTAAACCACGGCTTGTTTCTTATTTCGTCAGGAACATATGTTAAATTAGTTGAATAAACAGCATCTAAAAGTCCCTTTTTAAAGTATTCGTCAAATTTCTTTGGACCTTCAGTAAATAATGCAAAACTTACAGCACAGTAAATTCTTCTAGCATTTTGAGCCTTTAATTGTTCAGCGATATCTAAAACAGATTCACCAGAAGCTATCATATCATCAACTATTAGAATATCTTTACCATCAACGTCTTTTCCTATGTATCTGTGTTCAACAATAGGGTTTTTACCATTAACTATTCTACTGTAATCTCTTCTTTTGTAGAATAATCCAATATCTTGTTGTAGTACATTTGAATAGTAAACAGCTCTATCCATAGCTCCAGTATCTGGACTTATGATTATTATATTTTTAGAATCTAGTTCCTCATCACTAATTTTTTCTTTAGATAAGAAAGATTTTACAATTTCAGCTGTAGGATAAATGTTTTCAAATGATAGAAGAGGAATCGCATTTTGAACGTTAGGATCGTGAACGTCAAAAGTGTATACTCCATGCACTCCCATATTTTGTAATTCGTGTAAAGCCATTGCACAGTCTAAAGATTCTCTAGATTTTCTTCTATGTTGACGGCTACCATACATTAGTGGCATAACTACATTAATTCTTTTTGCTTTACCATTAATAGCAGATATTACTCTTTTTACATCTGCAAAATGCTCATCTGGAGTCATTCTGTTTTCAGAACCAAACATTTTGTATGTAACTCCATAATTTCCAATATCACAAAGTATAAAAATATCTTTGCCCCTAACTGACTGATCAATTTGAACTTTGCCTTCTCCATTTGAAAATCTTGTTTCAGATATGTCTATAATAAAGGAAAAGTCAGAATCATCAATATTGCTAATCCTTTTTAAATCTTTATCTAGCTTGTTTCCTAAGTCTGTTATACTCCTTAATACTATTAATCCCAATTCTCCAAGGGGACCACTAGTTAAACTAACATCAGGCATTTGTGCAACAACCTCCAATAATATTTATTTCAACTATAAGAATATCATAAGATAGTTTTTATAACAACGATTCAAGGCTGTTAGGGATATTATAAAATTTATAGATAATTTATATAAATAATTTAATGTAGTATAATAGAATACAAAATAAATTAATTTTGGAATAATTACTAAGGATATAGAACTTTGGAAGATGTAATCTACATGAGAGAAGCTTTAAAAGAAGCTAAAATTGCAAAAGACAAAAATGAAATACCAATAGGTTGTGTGATAGTTAAAGATAATAAAATTATTGCTAGAGGACATAATCTTGTAGAAACTACTAAAAATCCATTAAAACACGCAGAACTTATAGCTATAGAAGAGGCATGTAAGAATATGGTTAGCTGGAGATTACATGGATGTACTATGTATGTCACTTTAGAGCCTTGTGCAATGTGTGCAGGAGCTTTAGTTTACTCAAGGATAGATAGAGTCGTTTTTGGAGCATATGACAATAAAAGAGGGTTTTGTGGCTCAGTGGACAATTTAGGAAGTAGAAGAGAATTGAATCACAAATTTGAAGTAACATCAGGGGTTATAGAAGAAGAATGTTTAATTATTATCCAAGAGTTTTTCAAGGAGTTAAGAGAAACTAAAAAAAAGTAATTTATTTATATTTTACGATATAATATTTATATTTCATGATATAATACTTACGATATTGCATAACAATATTATAAAGATATCCTACTAAAAATATATGAATAGGAAGTGTTTTTAATAAATAGATATTATTTGCTAAATGATTATTTTAAAGATAAATATGGTAAAAAGATTTTAAAGCTATCAATTAATGCTGGATTTTCATGTCCAAATAGAGAAAATGGACTTAATGGTTGTTTGTTTTGCTCAGAAGCTGGGTCAGGAGAATTTGGAGGAAATGTTAAGAAGAGCATAACTGAACAAATAGAAGAACAAATAAAATTTTTAAGTTATAAAAATAAAAGTGATAGCTATATTGCATATTTTCAAAGTTTTACAAATACTTACGATAGTATTGATAATTTAAAAAGGAAATATTTTGAAGCTTTAAATCATGAAAAAGTAATTGGATTGGCAATAGCAACTAGACCAGATTGCATAAATAATAGTATAATTAATCTTTTAGAAGAGATAAATGAAAAATACGAGTTGTGGGTTGAGTTAGGTTTTCAAACAAGTAATGAAAATACAGCAAAGCTTATAAGACGAGGTTATATAAACGAAGTTTTTAAAAATACAGTTAATAAATTAAATAATTCAAAGATAAAGACTGTTGCTCATTTAATTTTTGGGCTTCCTTATGAAAGTGAAAAAGATTGGTTAAATAGTATTAATTATTTAGCAAATAAAAATTTGTGGGGAATTAAATTTCACAGTCTATACATACAAAAAAATTCTGATTTGTATGATTTTTATTTGAAAAATAAATTTAAGATAATAGATAAAGAGGAATATATTTCTATAGTGTCAAAAGCATTAGGATTAATTCCGAAAGAATATGTTGTTCACAGAGTTACAGGAGATGCAGATAAAACAGAGTTGTTTTTGCCTAAGTGGTCAGCAGATAAACTAT
Organism: Miniphocaeibacter massiliensis; assembly: GCF_900232905.1. GTDB lineage: Bacteria > Bacillota > Clostridia > Tissierellales > Peptoniphilaceae > Miniphocaeibacter > Miniphocaeibacter massiliensis. The sequence continues at coordinate 76,292 of NZ_OCTQ01000004.1, read as the reverse complement.
CTGTAATATGTTCTATACAGAAAAAATTAAAAGAAGATAGCATATTACAAGGAAGTAATTATATAGAGTAATGTTCAAGGGGGTAAAAAATGAACTTACATATGGGTCTTGATGTAGGGTCAACGACAGTAAAACTTGTTATTATAGATGAAAATAACGAAATAAAATATAGTGTTTATAGAAGACACAAATCTAATGTTGAAGAAACTGTTAGAGAAGTAATTTTAGAAGCGTATAAAGACTTTGAAAATGATGACATTACAGTAATGGTTACAGGTTCGGGGGGGATGTTTGTAGAAAAGTATCTAGATATTCCTTTTATACAAGAGGTGGTTGCAGGTACAACAGCGATAAAAACATTCATTCCAGAAACAGACGTTGCTATAGAACTTGGAGGAGAAGACAGTAAAATAACTTACATTACAGGAAATGTAGAGCAAAGAATGAACTCTATTTGCGCTGGTGGTACTGGTGCATTTATAGATCAAATGGCTTCTTTAATAGAGACAGATGCGAAAGGGTTGAATGATTTAGCTGAAAAGTACGAAAAAATATTTCCGATAGCATCAAGATGTGGAGTTTTTGCGAAGACAGACATACAAGCATTGGTAAACCAAGGCACTTCAAAAGAGGATATAGCTGTTTCTGTTTTTCAGTCAGTAGTTAACCAAACAATATCAAACCTAGCTTGTGGGCGTCCAATTAGAGGTAATATTGCACTGTTAGGAGGACCACTTCATTTCTTGCCGAGTTTGGCAAATAGATTTATTGAAACATTAGGTGAAGAAAATAAATTCATTATTCCAGAAAATTCACAAGTTTTTGTTGCACTAGGAGCGGCTATTGCATCTAAGGAATTAGATTCTATTACTTTCAAAGAAATAATATTAAAAATAGATTCACCAGTAGAAGTAGAGTTAGATGAATCAAATATACTAGAAGCTCTATTTAAAGACGAAGAAGAACTTGAAGAGTTTAAAAAGATTCATTCACAAGATGATGTTGAGTATGGTGATATTGAAAATTATGAAGGAAACTGTTATTTGGGAATAGACGCAGGCTCTACAACATCAAAGGTTATTTTAATAGATGAAGATGGAAAAATTTTATATTCACATTATGCTAACAATAAAGGTAAGCCTTTAGAATTAGTAATTGAAGTTTTAAAGGAAATATATGGCAAATTAAATAAAAATGCAAAAATTATATCTTCAGGAATTACAGGATATGGAGAAGACTTTATTAAGTCAGCGTTAAATGTAGATGTTGGTGAAGTTGAAACAATAGCTCATTATACGGCAGCTAAATATTTTGACGAAGATGTAGATTTTATATTGGACATTGGTGGACAAGATATGAAAGCTATGCATATCACTGATGGAGTAATAGATTCTATACAGTTAAATGAAGCTTGTTCTTCAGGTTGTGGTTCATTTATAGAAACTTTTGCAAAATCATTGGGACTTTCTGTTGTTGAATTTCAAGAAGAAGCTCTAACTTCAAAACATCCAGTAGACCTAGGTTCTAGATGTACCGTGTTTATGAACTCTAAAGTTAAACAAGCACAAAAAGAGGGAGCATCTGTAGCTGATATAGCAGCGGGTTTATGTTACTCAGTAATAAAAAATGCTATACAAAAAGTTATAAAGGTAAGAGATCCTAAGAAATTAGGGAAAAACATAGTTGTACAAGGTGGAACTTTTTATGGTGATGCAATTCTTAGGTCTTTCGAAAAGATAACAGGAAGAATACCAGTAAGACCTAAAATAGCAGGACTTATGGGGGCTATGGGAATGGCGTTAATCGCTAAAGAAAAATCCACAGGAGTTTCGAATTTAGCAGATTTAGAATTTATAAACAATTTTTCATATAAACAAAAGCAAGCAAATTGTAATAAATGTAGTAACCACTGTGCTTTAAGCATTAATATTTTCTCAAATGGTAAAAGATTTATAACTGGAAATAGATGTGAAAGAGGGGCGGGAATTACTATATCGGAAGACGATAAATTACCAAACCTTTATGAATATAAATACGATAGATTGTTCAATTACTATAAGAGTTTACCAGAAGATAGGGCATTTAATGGTAAAGTTGGAATACCTAGAGTATTAAATATGTATGAAAACTATTCGTTTTGGCACACGTTTTTTACAAGTTTAGGGTATGAGGTTGTATTATCAGAACCATCTAGTAGAGAGATCTATGAAAGAGGCATAGATTCTATAACTAGTGAAACAGCTTGTTATCCTGCAAAAATGGTACACGGACATATAGAAGATCTTATAGATAAGAATGTAAGGATGATTTTTTATCCTTCTATATTTTACGAAAAACAAGAATATGAAAATGTAGATAATAATATAAACTGTCCTGTTGTTACAGGATATCCTGAAGTTATAAAAAACAACTTAGAAAATTTAGAAATAAATGAAATTAAGTTTAAAAATCCATTTTTATCTTTGCAAGATAAAGATAAACTAGCAAAAAGATTAATAGAAGAATTAGAAGATGAAAATCTAGATAAAAAGGCTATTGTAAATGCAGTAGATAAAGCTTGGAAAGAATTTGAAAACTTTAGATTAGATGTTAAAAGAGAAGGTCAGAGAGCTCTTGAATATATAAGAGAAAACAATTTGAAAGCAATAGTACTTGCAGGTAGACCATATCATATAGATCCAGGTATTAACCACGGCATTCCAGAACTTATATTATCATTAGGATGGGGAGTTTTATCGGAAGATAGTATCCTTACTTATGATGACGATATTGAAGGTAGTTTAAGGGTTTTGGATCAGTGGGTATATCATTCAAGGCTTTATAGAGCTGCTAAAATTGTTGGAAAAAGTGACGACTTAGAATTAGTTCAATTAAACTCATTTGGTTGTGGTATAGATGCAGTTACAACAGATCAAGTTAATGAAATATTAACTGCAAATGGAAAAATATATACAGTAATTAAGATAGATGAAGTATCTAATTTAGGTGCTATAAAAATAAGACTTAGGTCTTTAACACAGGCGTTAAAAGACAGAAACTTTAGAAAGCCAATAAAAGTAGAAGCACCAAAAAAAGTTTCATTTACAAAAGAAATGAGAAAAACTCACACTATATTAGCACCACAAATGGCTCCAGACCATTTTGAAATAATGCAGTCAGCTTTAGAATCTGAAGGATATAATTTTGAGTTTTTAGAAACAGTAGATAATAAAGTTATAGATGAGGGGTTAAAATATGTAAACAACGATTCATGTTATCCTTCTATAACAGTAGTTGGACAAATGCTGGAAGCTGTTAAATCAGGAAGATATGACGTAGATAATATATCCCTTTTAATGACACAAACAGGCGGAGCTTGTAGAGCTTCCAACTATGTTGGATATATAAGAAAAGCTTTAAATGAAGCGGGATATCCTGACATACCAGTAATAGCATTATCAGCTCAAGGGATAGAAAATAATCCAGGATTTAAAATAACATTTAAGTTGGCAAATAAGCTAGTTATAGCAATTCTTTATGGCGATTTAATAATGAGAGTATCTAATGCTACAAGACCATATGAATTAGAAAAGGGAAGAACGAACTCTTTAAAAGAGTATTGGATAAAAAAATGTAGAGAAGATATAAAGAAAAATAAAATGTCTGACTATAGAAGAAATGTTAGAAGAATTATATCTGACTTTACTGATATACCTGTAGATAATAACAAAGTAATTCCAAAAGTGGGAATAGTTGGAGAAATTTTAGTTAAATACCTACCAGAAGCAAATAATAATTTACAAGAAATATTGGAAAATGAGGGAACAGAAGTTGTCTTACCAGATTTAATGGACTTTTTGATGTATTGTTTAAGAAATACTCATCATAAGACTACCTTATTATCAAAAGGAAAAACATCAGCTATACTATCAAATGCAGCAGTAAAATATGTAGAATATTATAGATCATTTATTAGAAGTGAGTTGAAAAAATCTAAGTTTCATGCACCGTTGGAAGTTACTCAATTAGAAGATATGGCAGAAACAATAGTATCTTTGGGAAACCAATATGGAGAAGGATGGCTATTAACTGCTGAGATGATAGAGTTAATAGAAGATGGAGCAAATAATATTGTTTGTATTCAGCCATTTGGATGCTTGCCAAATCATATAACAGGAAAAGGTGTAATAAAGAGAATTAGAGAACTGCACCCAGAGGCAAATATAATTCCTATTGACTACGATCCAGGAGCAAGTGAGGTAAATCAAGTAAACAGAATAAAATTAATGTTATCTCAAGCAAATGAGATTTTAGAGAAACAAGAAGCGATTAAAAAATCTTAGAAATTTTGTAACATTGAGGAGATTAGCGAAATGGCTAATTTCCTCGATTTTTTTTATAGTTTTATTTTGAGATTATATTTTTTAGTGATATAATATTTAAGAATTATCTAATTTAAATTGGAGGCAATATGAAATTAAGGTCGATAGTAGTATTTTTTGTATCACTTTTAATATTTGGTGGTGCATATTTTGTAATAGATAGATTTGTGGATTTATCATCTCAAACATTAGTGGAAATAAACCCTGAAGATTTAGGGGAAGGTAATATAATAGATGAATTTGGAGATGATTTATTATTTTTATTAATAGGTGTAGATGAAAACGAAGATGCAATCGGAGATGCTAAAAATAAGCATGTAAGAACAGACACTATGATGCTTGTAAATATGAATTTTGAAACAGGTGATATAAAAATAATTTCTATCCCTAGAGATACAATGGTTAAGTACAAAGGCGAAAGCATGAAAATAAATGGTGCACATTCTCATGATGGTCCAACGGGAGCATTAAATGCTGTTAGGAAGTTAACTGGACTTGATGTAGATTATTATATGAGCGTAAATTACAAAGCAGTAACTGATATAGTAGATACAATAGGTGGAGTAGAAGTAGATTCTCCAGTAAGAATTAGACCAAGAGGAACGGAAATTGTAATTCCAGAAGGTAAGTCTACGTTAGATGGAGAAAAAGCTCTTCATTTTGTAAGAGCTAGAGAAGTGTTACCAACAGGTAGTGATTTAGCAAGAGTAGAAAACCAACAGTATTTTATGAAACAATTAGTTGATACTGTACTACAACCATCAAATATATTAAAGATAGGAAAAATATTTGATGTATACAAAGAAAATGTTACAACTAATATAGATCTTTCAAAATTTAAAATAAGTGATATGGCAACTATAGCTTCAAGCTTTGGAAAAGAAAAAATGGAAACTAAGACATTACCAATAGCTATTCCTGAAGGTAAATCTTATGTTTTACCTAAGAAAAAAGAAATTGCCACTTTGATGGCAAATTGGTTTCCAGACTATATTTTGGATAAAAATCAATTAGATAAATACGAAGATGGTAATTATTCAGACGATAGTGATGATAGCGTATCTTACAATAAAAATAAATCTAATAACAATAAAAAATCTTATAATAGTAATAATTAGGTGATTAAATGCGTTTAGCGAGAAAAAAAGAACATGTTGAAAATTATTTAAAGTCAGATTTTAATGGGGAGACTTTATTTTCAAATGTATATATAGAGAATAATGCATTACCAGAAATGGACTTTGATGAAATTGATACAAGTTTGAATTTTTTAGGAAAAACAGCTAGCTTTCCGGTTATGATAAATGCTATAACAGGTGGAGGAGAAGAATTAACAGATATAAATGAAGATTTAGCCAGACTTGCTAAAATTTTCAATATACCTATGGCTGTAGGTTCTCAAACTATAGCAATTGAAAATCCCGAATGTATATCTTCATTTGAAATAGTTAGAGATATACTGGATAGTAAAAACATAGTAATAGGGAATGTATCGGCAAATGTGTCTGTAGATTATTTTTTAAAGTCATCAGAAATGATAGAAGCAGATGCTATGCAAGTTCATTTAAATGTAGCCCAAGAGATGTTTATGAAAGAGGGAGACAGAAATTTTAAGGGAATTATAAGTAACATAGCTAATCTTATAGAAAATTATAAAAAACCTATAATAGTAAAAGAAGTAGGTTTTGGAATATCTAAACAAGTAGCTACTAAATTGTTTGATATAGGGATAAAATATATAGATATAGCAGGTTCAGGTGGCACTAACTTTATAGAGATAGAAGATATTAGAAATTTTAGTACTGACTTTACAGATATGTATAATTGGGGAATTCCAACAGCTAAGGCGTTAATAGAGTGTAGAAGTATATCAAAGAATCTACAGATTATTAGTAGCGGAGGAATAAAAACAGCTCAAGATATAGTAAAATCTTTAATTTTAGGTGCTGACATGGTAGGAATAAGTGGAGAAATATTATCTTATTTAATGCATGGTGGATTTGAAGCAGCTAAAGAGTATATTGACTCATTAATATACAAAACTAAAGCATTAATGATGCTTTTAGGAAAGAAAAATATTGAAGAATTAAAAACCGTAGATTATAAATTAACAGGAACTTTAAAAGAATTAATTAATATTTAAAAAAGAATACCTAGGTATTCTTTTTTAATGCTCTTTTCTATATTTTGTCATTACCTGTGCGAAAATTTCTCCACTGGTAGGAGGAGTAAATGTTATTGCATTTGCTCCAGCATCAATAGTTTCTTGTATTAATTCCTCACTTTTACCACCAGTAGCTATAATAGGGAATTTATCTCCTAGTATAGATCTAACTTTTTTTACTATTTTGACAGTATCTTTTCCACCAGAAATATTAAAAATATCAGCACCAGCTTTTGCTTTACCTTCAAAATCATCATTTTCAGATATAACGGTTGCAACTACAGGAATATCTAAAGATGAAGATATTAACTCTAAATTTTCATTAGTAATAGGTGCATTTACAACGACACCATAAGCTCCTAAAAGTTCAGCTTGAAGAGCTAATGTTAAAGAACGTTCACCAGAAGTGAGCCCACCACCAACTCCTACAAACAAAGGAGTAAAAGACGAGGACATAAGAGCTTGGGTTATTGTTAAAGTTGGAGTAAAGGGATAGACTGCTAATACTGCATCAGGATTACTATTTTGAATTATAGCTACATCTGTAGAAAAAATTAACGATTTAATTCTTTTGTTAAGAACTATTATTCCACTAGCATTTCTGATTACATTTGGTAACTTCACAGAACGTTGTCTTAATTTTGAAGTTATCTCAGGAACAAAATTATTTTTCACTTGCTACCTCCTAAAATATATTTAGTAAAGTATAACATAAACAATAATATAAAATCAGAAAAAATTGATATTTAAATTTAGTTATGATATTATACATAGGTAAATCCTTGCTCCACTAGTGGGCCAGAGACCAGAAGGAGGTGTTATTAATGAGAAAATATGAAGGAGTTTTCGTATTTAAACCAGAATTAGATGAAGAACAAAGAAATCAAGCTTTTGATCGTATTAAAGAAGCTATTGAATCTAATGGTAAAATTTTAGAGATTGCTGATTGGGGAAAAAGAAAACTAGCATATGAAATTAACTATATAAAAGAAGGATACTATTATATTGTTAATTTTGAAGCTACTCCAGAATCAATCACAGAGATTGAGAGAAGAAGTAGAATATCTGATGCAATCATTCGTTACATGGTTGTTAAAAAGGATGCATAGGAGGATATTAGCTTGAATAATGTAATTTTAATAGGCAGATTAACTAGAGATCCAGAATTAAGATATACTGCAGGTAGTGGAAATGCAATGTGTAGATTCACAGTAGCTGTAGATAGAGGATTATCTAGAGATAAAAGAGCTGAAATGGAACAAAGAGGCCAACCTACAGCAGACTTTATAGGCTGTGTTGCTTGGGGGAAAACTGCCGAATTAGTAGCTAATTATTTATCTAAAGGTAGACAGGTAGCTTTACAAGGTAGAATCCAAACAAGCTCATATGAAGGAAAAGATGGAAATAGAATATATAGGACAGATGTTGTTGCTGATAGAATAGAATTTATTGGTAGTAATCAAGGTTCTAACCAAGGAATGAGTACAGGGTTTAATCAAAGTAATAACCACAATCAAAATGCAGGATTTAACCAAGATTTTAATGACGATAATTTTGGATTAGGTGATGATGCCTTTCCATTGAATGATGAAGATATACCATTTTAATAATTAGGAGGACTTTAAGTGCAAAGAAGATATAGACCTAGAAAAAAAGTTTGCGCTTTTTGTGCTGATAAAAACAAGACCATAGATTACAAAGATATTAATACATTAAAAAAATTTGTAAGCGAAAGAGGAAAAATTCTTCCTAGAAGAGTAACTGGTTGTTGTGCAAAGCACCAAAGAGCAGTAACTGAAGAAATAAAAAAAGCTAGACAAGTGGCATTATTACCATATAGTGCTGAATAAGATAAAGTTTAAAAGCTCTGCATATGCAGAGCTTTTTTTATATTCTCTAGTAGTATTATGTTATAATGAAAGATAGATAAAATCTTTAGGAGCAATTTATGAAAATTTGTTATTTATCAGATGCTACAAGTTCTCACACAAGAAAATGGTGTAGCTTTTTTTTAAGTAAAGGATATGAAGTAATAGTTATATCGCTAGGCGATGCTAAGATTGAAGGTTGTAAAGTTTTTTCTTTTGGAGTAAAAGATTTTGCAAAAAAAAGTGATTTTAATAAATTATTTTCATATACTACAAAAATAAAAAAAATAAGAAAAATTATAGAAGAAGAAAAGCCAGATATAATTCACGCTCATTATGCAACTAGTTATGGAGTATTGGCTTCTATGTTAAAAATTCATCCATATATATTGTCTTTTTGGGGTTCAGACGTTTATGACTTTCCCAATAGATCTATTTTGCATAGGACTATGTTGAAATATAATATAAGATCTTCAGATTATATAATGTCAACTTCGGAAAATATGAAGAGAGAGATAGAAAAATACACCAAAAAGGATATAATAGTAACTCCTTTTGGAGTAGATATAAATAAATTTAAACCTTTAAAACTAGAAAGAGATAACAACTTTACAGTTGGCAGTATAAAATCTTTTTATAAAATATATGGTTTAGATTACTTAATAAAAGGATTCAAAATATTTATAGATAGAACGGCAAATTCAAATGCAAAATTATTACTAGCCGGAAAAGGAATTGAAGAAAATAATTTGAAAAGGCTTGTTAGAGAATTATATTTAGAAAAAAATGTTGAGTTTTTAGGTTTTTTAAATGTTGATAAAGTAGTAGAAACATTTAATAAAATAGATGTTGCAGTTTTTCCATCAGAATCTGAAAGTTTTGGAGTGGCAGCAGTGGAAGCTCAAGCATGTGGAGTTCCAACGATAGTATCAAATGTAGGAGGTCTTCCCGAGGCTACAAATCCAGGTAAATCTAGTATAGTTATTGAACCAAAAAATGAATTTGAAATAGCGAAAGCACTGGAAGATTTGTACAAAAACAAGGAAAAAAGACTAGAAATGGGAACAAATGGAAGAGAATATGTTCTAGAAAAGTATAATATTGACGATAATTTTAATTACGTCGATAGTATTTATAGAAAAATTATTGAGGAAAAAGAGTAAAAGTATGAGATATATTAGGACAATAGCATTAATAGTATTAGATATTTTATTAATAAATTTTAGTTATATATTTGGCTTATTTTTAAAGTTTGAAGGAGCATTACCTAAGATATACTTAGATAAATATTTAAGCTATGCAATATATATTACTTTATTACAAATAGTTATATTTTACATTTTTGGTTTATATAAGACTATGTGGAGATATGCAAGTATATCGGAATTTATAAAGGTAATATCAGCAATAGTAATAGCAACTGTTATATCTGCAATGATATTCATAACTACAGAAGCAGCTTTACCAAGATCAATTTATGTATTAGCGCTTTTATTGGAAATATTTTTAATTGGGGGAATCAGATTTCTATCTAGGGCGAGATATATAATATCTCCAATTAATGGACAAAACAAAAAACCAAGAATGGATGCTAAAAGAACAATGATAATAGGAGCAGGAGAAGCTGGTGTAATGGTTCTTAAAGAGTTAAGAAAACATTCAGAAATATCTTCAGTACCTGTTGCATTTATCGACGATGATATAAGTAAAAAAAGTAAGAATGTAATGGGAGTTCCTGTAGTAGGAAATAGATATGAAATTATAAAAGTAGCAAAAAATTATAAAATTGAAGAAATAATTTTAGCTATGCCTTCAATTTCTAGAGAAGAGCAAAGAGAAATATTAGAGATATGTAATAAAACAAAAATAAAGACAAAAATAATCCCAGGATATTACAGAGTAATAGAAGAAGATAAGTTTGACCTAAGTTCAATAAGAGAAGTAGAAATAGAAGATTTGCTAGGTAGAGATGAAATAAAACTAGATACAAATTCCTTAGAAGAATTTATAAAAGACAGAGTTATATTGGTTACAGGAGCAGGAGGATCAATAGGTTCTGAACTGTGTAGACAAATAATAAAATATGCTCCTAAACTTTTAGTTATGGTAGATATATATGAGAATAATGTATATGATATACAAAATGAATTAAAAAGAACATATAAAAATCCAAAGATAGAAGTTTTAATAGATAGTATTAGGGATTTAGAAAGAATGGAATTTATATTTAGTAAATATAAACCAGAAGTAGTATTTCATGCAGCGGCACACAAACATGTGCCATTAATGGAAGATTCACCTATATCAGCAATTAAAAACAATGTTTTTGGAACTCTTAATTTACTAAACTGTTCTGACAAGTACAATGTTGATAAATTTGTAAATATTTCAACAGATAAAGCAGTAAATCCAACATCAGTTATGGGTTGTACAAAGAGAGTTTGTGAAATAATGATACAAATTATGAATAAAAAATCTAAAACGGATTTTGTAGCAGTTAGATTTGGAAATGTATTAGGATCAAATGGATCAGTAATACCTTTATTCAAGAAACAAATTAAAGAAGGTGGGCCTGTTACAGTAACACATCCTGACATAATTAGATATTTTATGACTATCACAGAAGCTTGCCAATTAGTTATGCAAGCAGGAGCGATAGCTAGAGGTGGAGAAATATTTATATTAGATATGGGAGAACCCGTTAAAATTGTTGATCTAGCAAATAAATTAATAGAGTTGTCAGGATTAGTTCCAAATGAGGATATAAAAATTGAATTTACAGGACTTAGACCTGGTGAAAAACTTTATGAAGAATTACTTTTAAATACAGAAAATTCAAATAAAACAGAATTTGATAAAATATTTATAGAAAATCCATATGAACATGATGAAGACAAATTAGAAATAGGTTTAAATAAATTAAGAGAAGACATTCATAATGGAAGTAAAGAAGATATAGTACAAGATTTAAAGTATATAGTTCCTAATTTTACACCAGATATGAAAAGTGGAGAAGTTAATGAAAGATAAGGCGTTAGAAGTTTGTTCTTACTATATGGGAACGAGCTTGTACAAAAATTTGTTTGATCAATTTACAGATAAAAAAGTAGATCATGATATATTGTATTTCTGTTCAAGACCAACAGTTCTAAAGAAAGATATACCTGAAAATTTTATAGTATCTCAACCTTATGAACCAATAGATAGATTGTTTTTTTTCAGAAAACACAGGAAAGTATATGAGGATATACAAGAAAAAGTTGACTTTGACAAATATTATTTAACTCACGCGCATTCACTAGTGTCTAATGGATATATATCTTTAAAAATAAAAGAAAATTATGGAATACCATATATAGTAGCAGTTAGAAATACAGACCTATTTGTATTTTTGAAACATTATCCATTTATAAAAAACACAGCTAGAAAAATTTTAGATGAGGCAGAGAATGTAATATTTTTGTCTCCAGCATATAGAGATATAACAATAAATAAATATGTCAAAAAAGAAAATAGGAAAAAAATAGAGGAAAAATCTTTTATTTTACCAAATGGTATTGATAAATATTTTCTAGACAATAGAAAAGTAAAGATAAGAGAAAGTGATAAAAAAATAAACTTAGTATATGTTGGAAGAGTTGATGATTTAAATAAAAATGTACTAACTTCAGTTAAAGCTTGTAAAATATTAATAGAACAAGGATACGATATTAAATTTACAGTAGTAGGCAGACTAGAGAATTCTTTATTTAAGAAAGTATTGTTAAAAAACAAATTTGTACATCATGTACCTAGCACAGATAAAGAAGGTGTTAGGAAAGTATTAGACAGTAATGATATATTCTTGATGCCTTCTAAAAGGGAAACTTTTGGATTGGTCTATGTAGAAGCAATGAGTCAAGGGTTACCAGTAATATATACTAAAGGACAAGGATTTGATGGACATTTTAAAGAAGGATATGTAGGATATCATGTAGTTTATAACAATGCTAATGATATATCTGAACGTGTAAAAGATATACTAAATAATTATAATGAAATGTCTAAAAATGCTTCAGAAGAAGCTATGAAATTTAATTGGAAAGAAATTTCAAATAAATATATAGATATATATAACAATATAAGGAATGAAAAGATATGAAAGTAATGATAACTTCGCAAGGTTATCCTACAGACAAATATCCTATGCATGGAATACATCAATTTTCATATGCAAAAGCCTTGAAAAAAAATGGTTTCGATGTTTATGTTGTAGCTTTAGATTTAAGATCCTTTAGAAGAAAGAGAAAATGGGGTTTTGAAGAAAAGATAGTAGAAGGTATTAAAGTTTATGCAGTAAATATACCATTAGGAAACATAAACCAGAAAAAATTATGTGAAATTGGAGCCTTTTTCTTGAATAAATATTTAGACAAAATACTAGAAAAAGAAAATGGTACAGAGATTATACATTCACATTTAGCAGAAACGTCATATTCATTTATTAAAAGTTTAAAAAAGAAAGGGTATAAAATACCTATTGTTGCAACAGAACATTATTCAACTTTAAACAAAGATAGTGTAATTGAAATAAGAAAAGACTACTATGAGGTTGCAAAATACGTTTACAGTAATGTATCAGAAGTTTTAGTAGGAAGTCCTGTATTTCAAAGTAGAATATACAAAAATTTTGGTGTTAATCCAATATGTACTCCAATAGTAACTAATACAGAAGAGTACAAAGTTGTTAAAGAGAATTTTGATGAAGAAGGATATAGAATAGTATCTACTGGAAATTTGAAAAAAGATAAAGGATTTAGGGAATTGATAAATGCATTTGCAATTGCATTTAAAGATAAAAGGGCTACGCTAAATATTTTTGGAGAAGGACCAGATAAAAGTTATTTACAAGAATTAATAAAAGAATTATCTTTACAAGATAAAGTGTTTTTAAGAGGATTTAAAAGTAAAAAAGATTTAGCAAAAGAATATAATGATTCTAATTTATTTGTATTAGCGTCTTACACAGAAACATTTGGTAAAGTATATATTGAGGCTATGTGTTGTGGTTTGCCAGTTATTACAACTAATAATGGTGGTAGTGAACAGTTTATAGAAGAATTTAATGGTATCATAGCAAACAAAGGTGATATAAAAGATTTAGCAAATAAACTGATACTAATGTATAATAATAGATATAAATTTGAAAAAACTATAATTAGTGATTATGCAGAAAGTAATTTCTCAGAAACAGCATCTATAAATGAATTAAAAAAAATTTATTCTGCAGTATTAAAAGGGGAAAAATATGCCAGATAAAAAGAAAAGAAGCTTTAGTGATATCAATAAGAAATATAGTTTCCTTGATGAAGGTGTTGAGGGTTTAAAGGACAGAAATGTAAGTAGAGCGGATCAATCTAGAAAGAGTTCTAATGGTGAAGAACAAAAATCAGCTAAAGAAAATAATTTACAAAAAAATAGAAGACCAAGGCCAAGACAATCTCAACCTAGTAGGGAAAGAAGTAAAGGTTATGATTCTAACTTAGGATTTACTATTAAAATGGATCCAGAAAGTATAGAGAAAGAAAGAAGAAGACTAGAACGAAAAGCGAGGATGGAAAGAGAGAAAAAGCGTAGAAAAAGACGTTTTATATTTTTTTTAGCTTCAATAGTTTGTGTAATTTTAGTTGCAATATTAATAAAGACCGCATTTAGTTCTAAAGGTAAAGATGAAAAAAATAAAAATACTAATAAAGTAACAGAGACAAAAAATGAGAATAGCCAAGAATTTGAAACTCTAAAAGGCTTTATGTTAACTAATAGTGCTATAAAGATGTATAAAGAAAATAATACAAGTACAGAACTAAAAGAAATTCCAGCGGGAACTTACTTAGAAAGTTATGGAACTATAAATGATTTTACAAAGGTTAAATATTTAGAAGAGGTTGGATTTGTTGAAACAAAAAATCTAACAAATGCAAGTAAAGGAAAAGAATTAAAGGTAATAAATGGACTTTTAGTAGTTAATGATGAGTATTCTTTACCAAGAGATTATGAGCCAAACTTTAACTCAGAAGCAAAACAAGCTTTTGACAATATGGTTTACAAGGCAAAAATTGATGATATAAAAATTAATTCTGCATCTAATTTCCTTAGTTATGATATGTTAGCACAATCTTATACAGATGGTGTAAGTTCTTATGGTGAGTATAAGAAAGATGGAACTGAAGTAGAATTAGGACATAGTGAGCATCAAACAGGTCTAGCAATAGATGTAGTAGATGAAGATTATGAAAATAAGTATAGTGTTAAATTTGCAGAAACCAAGGCATATGATTGGTTATTTGAAAATGCACACAAAAATGGATTTGTATTTAGATATCCTAAAGACAAGGAAGATATTACTGGTAGAAAATTTGAACCTTGGCATCTAAGATATGTAGGAACAAAAGCAGCCTTAGAAATGAAAGAAAAAGATTTAACATTAGAAGAGTATTTGAATTTAGCAAAGGTTGAAAATAATACAACTAGTAGTGAGCCTAGTAGTGAAAATAAAAATAATTCTGAGCTAAATAACGAAAGTAATAAAAATTCAAATACAGATGAATAAAATTAATGAAAAATCAACAGCTTTAACTGTTGATTTTTTGTATGATTTGTTAGATATTATTTATGCTAAAATAATTTTAAAGTTAAATTATTTAGTTAGGAGAATAATATGGATAAAGTAGTACTATATGTAATAGCAATCTTACTTATATATATTTTTTTAAAAATAATAAAAACATCTGTAAAATTTTTTGGAAAAATAGCAATAAATGGTATAATTGGGGTGGTAAGTCTATTATTATTTAATTTAATTGGAGAATATTTTGGTTTAAATTTAGAATTGACACCAATAAACGCATTAATTACTGGAGCATTTGGCATTCCAGGACTAATTGTGTTATTATTTATTAATGCATAATAAAATATAAAGATTTGTATAAATTTGGAGGGAATTATGGCAGAGTTTAAATTAGAAGCTAAAAAAAGAGAAGGTACAGGTAAAAACAAAGTAGATAAAATGAGAGTTGAAAAATTAATACCTAGTATTGTATATTCAAAAGGAAAAGAATCTCAACCAATAGTAGTAGATTCAAAAGACTTTGATAAAATCTATTTGGAAGCAGGTACAAGTAATATTATTGAGTTGGATATAGAGGGAATAAACCAACCAGCTCTAATAAAGGAAGTTCAAAAACATCCATTTAAAAACCAATATCTACATGTGGATTTCCAAGGAGTAGATATGTCAGTTAAGATGAAAGTATTTGTACCAATAGTATTAGAAGGAAGAGATTCCATAAGAGTTCAACCATCAGTGTTAATGCAATTGGTAAATGAAGTTGAAGTAGAATGTCTACCAGCTGATTTACCAAGTGAAGCAATAGTAAATGTTGAAAATATGCAAATTGGTGAAAATATCACAATTAAAGACTTAGATGTATTTAGTGACAGCAAAGTTGAAGTATTAACAGATTTAGAAGAAGTTGTAGCAACACTATCTGAACCAAGAGAAGAAGTTATCGAAGAAGATGTAGATGTTGAAGCAGGAGAAGTTCCAACAGTAGGAGAAACTGAAGAATCATCTGAAGAATAAAAAAATATTGACATTAATTATATAACTGATATAATAATAATGTTAATTGAATAGGCTACCAAAGACCGTAGGGGTTTAATACTTAATAATCCTACCGAGGTGGATAAGAGATTTTTAATAATGTCTTTCTGCCTTTTGGGTGGAAAGATTTTTTTATGTGTGTAGCCATAGCGGAGGTGAAATAGATAGTGAAAGATTATGTTTTAGAGAAAAAACAATCTGTAGTAAATGAAATCAAAGAAAACATTGAATCATCAAAATCTATGGTGTTAATTGACTATAGAGGATTAAATGTAGAGGAATTAACAGATCTTAGAAATAGATTCAGAAAAGAAAATGTAGTTTACAAAGTATACAAAAATACAATGATGAACTTTGCATTTAAAGATTTAGGATTAGAAGAAATTACTGAACTATTGGTAGGACCTAATGCAGTTGCTTTTAGTACAGAAGATCCTATAGCAGCAGCAAGAATTGCTAATGATTTTGCTAAAGATCATGATAAATTAGAGATTAAAGCAGGTTACTTAGAAGGTGAATATTTAGATGTAACAGGAGTTAAAGATTTAGCTTCAATACCTTCAAGAGAAGTTTTATTAGCTAAGTTACTTGGAAGCTTCAAAGCTCCAGTATCAAACTTTGTATACTTAGCAGATGCTATAGCAAAGAAAAAAGCAGAAGAATCACCAGCAGAAGAAGCTACTGTAGAAGAAACAGAAGCTCCAGAAGCAGAATAATTAAAAATAATTAATAGAAAAATAAAACGGAGGAAAATATAATGTCAGTAGAACAAATTTTAGAAGCTATTGAGAACATGACAGTTCTTGAATTAAATGAATTAGTTAAAGCAGCAGAAGAAAAATTCGGAGTATCAGCATCAGCACCAGTAGTAATGGGTGGAGCAGTTGCAGGTGGCGGAGAAGCTGCAGCAGCAGAAGAAAAATCAGAATTTGATATAGTATTAGAATCAGCAGGTGGAGAAAAAATCAAAGTTATCAAAGTTGTTAAAGACGCTTGTGGATTAGGATTAAAAGATGCTAAAGCATTAGTTGACGAAGCACCTAAAACTATAAAAGAAGCTGTAGCTAAAGCAGAAGCTGAAGAAATAAAAGCTAAATTAGAAGAAGTAGGAGCTACTGTAGTTTTAAAATAGTAGTATAAAAGTCTGTAAGTTAGTTATTAACTAGCTTATAGGCTTTTTTTATTTCTCCAAAATATTAAAAATGTATTATTAATAAAAAAGCTTAAAATCAACTGACACCATGTAAGTTGATTATTTTTATTCTACTTTATGTTTAATATCTTCAATAAGGATATCTTATTAGAATATAGAATTATTGATTGAATATATATATAAACTTTGTTATAATTTAAACGAGTAAATATTAAATTTGATTTACTAGGGTTTAAATTGTGTATGAAAGATAGGAGATATAATATGGAACAAAAAGTTATAGACAAAATGAATGAACAAATTAATTTTGAAATGTATTCAGGATTTATATATTTGAATACAGCTTTAAAAATGGAAAAATTAAACTATAAAGGATATTCTTCATTTTTATTTAATCATTACAAAGAAGAGATGAAACATGCAGAAGACTTTATTAATTTCTTGGTTAAGAGAGATGTAACTCCTACTTTAATGGATGTAAAAATGGAAGAAGTTAATGTAAAAACTCCTTTAGAAGCAGCTAAATTAATATTAGAACATGAAAGAAAAGTTTCAAAAAAAATATATGAATTACATGATATAGCAAAAGAAAACGGAGATTATGCATCTGAAATATTTTTACATTCATATATTAATGAACAAATAGAAGAAGAAGACTTAGCAAAGGAAAATTTAGATTTATTTACATTAGCTGATAATAATATTTCTGCTACAATAAGCGTAGATTTAACATTTAGAAAATAAATAACAAAAAAAGAGTTATGTTCAATTCAACATAACTCTTTTTTTTTCATTTAATAAAATGAATTATTTTAATATTTATATTTTGTGTTTATCAATAGTACGCTGAAAACGTGAAAAAACAATAATGCCTATAATTCCTATACAAGTTCCTATTAATATATTTATTATACGACTATAAATTAAATCCGTAGCTGTATTTGGATTGAATAACCTAAATAATATTAATGCTATAGGTGTAGTAAATAAATTACCTATTAAGTAATTTTTTGGCATAAAGTAGCATATCAAGAACATTAATACACAAGCAATTAGTACAAGAACTAAAATGTTATTAATGTATGAATAAATTATAAATGAGATAATACATCCAGATATAGCAGCTAAAATATACATAATTTGTTTTTTAAAAGCATTTTGTATAGTTTCTTCTTGTAATACAACAATAGATGCAACTAAAACCCAATAATAATTTTTTAATTGTAAATTATATCCTACATAATATGCAATAAATATAAAAATAGAATTAATTAAAGACTTAATGATAATTTCATTAATTTCAGAGTTGGTTTTATTTGCATAACTAATTTCAAATATGCTAACTGATATTGAATTATTTTCGTATAGTTTATTTTCGAATAAAATTAAAAAATAAGCTATTAAGACCCCAATTAAAACATAAAAGACCATGTATATTCTATTTAACAAAGGTATATTTGTTAAACTAGATAGCATTCCATTAATCATTAATATAAAAAATATTCCAGGTCCCTTAAAAGTCAGGCGTGATAAAATATAGTTTAAAATAAAGGCTAAGAATCCAATCCATAGAATGCTTATCCAAGGATAAGTAGCTAAAAAGATACTTGCAAAAAAGGATATTGCTCCTGAGAACATGATAAAATAAAAATGTTTAAAGGTATCATTCTTATTTATAGGAACATAGTACATAAATAATAAAGTTCCAAACGATGACATTACCCCTAGTTGTAAATTCCCAAAAATATATGCTATAAAAAAAGATATTGCTATAGTTAACGAACCAAAAAATGCATGAATAAATAAACGTAGTTTATTATTGATAATAAATCAACTCCTTAGGTATTAAAATGTTATAATATTAATTTTATATTATAATTTATTTTGTTGCAAACCATTATTATTAAGGATTAGTCTAACAAGATTAAAAAAATTAAGAGATAGTATTTTATAAGCAATCTTATATCTCATATTACATATGATTAATTATAAGATTATTTATTATTTAAGTAGAATTTAGAGGAGTAGAAGTCTATATATTAATTAAATTTATTTTAAAAAATGAGTAATAAAAGTAAACAATTAAAATATTTTTTTAACAATCTATAATCATTTGAAACTTTTTTTATAATATGTATAATCAAATTGTTGATGTATTTTTATAAATATAATCGCAATAAAAATAAAAGAGAGGGAATTAATATGAAGAAAAAAATAGGAATCAGTATTATGCTTGCACTAATGCTATTAATATCAGTTATAGGATGTGGTAGTAAGGACGGAGGAAATAAAACAACAGAAAATAATAATACAACAGTTAAAAAAGGAGAGGAAGGTACATTTACTTATGCTATATCTGCAGACCCAGGAAACACTTTAAATCCAATTACAGTAGATGATCGTTTTGGAATGATGGCTGCAAATTTAATTTATTCACCTTTGTTAAAAATAAACCAAGATGGGTCTGAGAATCTTGTGCTAGCAGAGAAAATAGAAGCATCAGAAGATGGACTTACTTATACAGTAAAATTAAAAGAAGGAACAAAGTGGACTGATGGAGAAGCATTAACTTCTGAAGATGTGGTTTTTACTTATGACTCGATAAATGCGACAACAGAAAATTTATTTGTTGATGGAAAGGCAGTAGAAGTAGAAGCGATAGATGATTTAACTGTTAAATTTACTTTACCAGTAGTAAGTGCAAGTGCAAAAGAATTAGTTTGTGCAGGCGTAAATATACTTCCTAAACATATATTTGAAGAAAGAGGAAATTTTGATTTAAATTTATTAGAAGATAAAGTTATAGGAAGTGGTTCATATAAATTTGTTGAATATAAAACAGGACAACATTTTAAGTTTGAAAAAAATACAGATTATATAAATGGTGAAGCAAATATTGAAACAATAGTGTTTAAAGTTATAGAAAGTGATGATACTGCTACACTTGCTATGCAAAATGGAGAAGTAGATGCTTGGATAGGAATGCCTGATTTACTTGAGCCTTTTGAAGATAACAAAGATTTTGAAATAACAAATTATAGTGAAGGTAGAGTTGCTTATGTTAGGCTTAATTCTGTAGCAGATTCTATGAAGGATAAATCTTACAGAGAAGGTATATTAAAGGCATTAAACAGAGAAGAGATAATGAAAGCTGCTTATACAAGCGATAAATACTATGAGTTAAGTTATTCGTTTTTACCAAAAACAAATAGTTTCTACATTGAAGATGTTGAAAAATGGGAACAAGATTTAGAAAAAGCGAAAGAACTAGTTAAAGATGGTTCTAAATCATTGAAAATATGCTATATAAAAACAGATGCAGCTCAAGAAAATCAAGCCTTAACAATTCAAGCTCAACTTAAAGAGGTTGGAATTGAAGTGGAATTAAGTGGAGTAGAGCAACCAGCATATGTAAAAGCTGCTTACGATAGAGAGAATAAAGAATATGATATGTTTTTGGGTGGATATATAATGGGTACTGATCCAGATACTTTTGGAGCTTTATTTGTATCTACTAAAGAAGATATGATTAATTACAATAATAAAGATGTAGACAGATTATTTAATGAAGCAAATACTACATTAGATGAAAAAGAAAGAAAAGAAAAATATAATGAGCTTCAAAATATAGTCTCAGAAGAAGCAATATTCTATCCATTTGGATCAAACTTAAGAACTTTAGTAACCAATAGCCGTGTAACAGGTATTGAAGATGCTAAGTTAGTACCAATATACACTTTTGGTGATATGGCAAAACTTAAATTGAAATAGATAAATAAAGCGCAGTTTATTAAATAAAACTGCGCTTTATTTATAGGGGGAATTATGATTAAATACATTATTAAGAGATTATTACAATCTATTCCATTATTGATATTGATTACAGTAATATGTTTTATATTAATAAATATAGCACCATATGATGCAGTGGATGCAATTACAACTCCAAATATGAAACAAGAAGAAATAGATGCAAGACGAGAGGAATATGGATTGGATAAACCTATAATAACACAGTATACAAGCTGGGTTAAAAACTTTGTTAAAGGTGATTTTGGATATTCAATTATAACTAGAACAAGTATAAAACACGATCTAGTAGAAAGAGTTCCTGCAACAGTAGCTTTAATTTTACCAGCATATTTAATTTCTTATTTTATTTCAACTGTATTAGGCTTAATCTCTGGTAGTAACAAAGGAAAAAGATTAGATAAAATGATTGATGGAATATGCTCAATAGGTATTGCAGTACCTACTTTTTGGTTTGCAATGATAGTAATATATTTATTTGCATATAAGTTAAGAATTTTACCACTAATGGGAATGTATTCAATGGGTAAAGAAGGTAATTTTATAGATTACTTGTACCATTTAATACTACCTACAATGGTACTTATAGTTGGATATGTACCAGATATTACAAGATATGTTAGAAATTCTACTATTATTCAAATGAATGAAGAATATGTACTTGTTCAAAAAGCATTTGGTGCTTCTAAAAGTGAAATATTGTTAAAACATGTTGCTAAGAATGTATTGCTACCAATTGTAACTAAAATGGGAATGTCACTACCATTACTTATTACAGGTGCAGTAATAACAGAAACTATTTTTAGTTGGCCAGGTATGGGAAATTACTTTGTAACGGCTATACAGAATATGGATTATCCAGTAATAATGGCTGTTTTAGTTTTATCCGGAAGTTTGACAATAATAGGTAATCTTTTGTCAGACATTATGTATGGTTTAATTGATCCAAGAATAAGATATAGAGGGCAGTAAAATGGGGAAGAAAAATAGAGGAATATACTTACCTGTAATATTCATATCAATAATAATACTAATAAATATAATACTTATATTTGTAGATTTAGATCCAGATAAAATAGATGTTTCTAATAAATTACAAGGATTTTCATCAGAACATTTTTTTGGAACAGATGAAATGGGTAGAGATTACCTTGTAAGAGTATTATATGGGGGAAGAATCTCCTTAATTGTAGGAGTTTTAGCAATGGTAACTTCAATAATTATAGGAGTTATTATAGGTTTAATATCAGGATACGCTGGTGGATTTATAGATAGTTTTTTTATGAGAACAGTTGATGTGCTATCAGCAATACCTTGGATAATACTAGTGACAGTCTTTGGAGTAGTATTTAAAAGAGGATTAATATCTATAATATTAGTCATTGGTTTTTTTAGTTGGATGGAAACAGCTAGGTTGGTTAGAACAGAGGTTCTAACTTTGAAAGAAAGAGATTATGTAAAATATGCTAAATTTATAGGAGAAAAAAATTATTTAATAATATTAAAACACATAATTATTAATGTCTTTCCAACTATAATTACATCTGCAACATCAACAATTGCAGGTGCTATTATGATGGAAAGTTCTCTAAGTTTTTTAGGATTAGGAGTGGCAGCACCGATGTCAAGTTGGGGAAGTTTACTACAAAATTCTCAGAAGTACCTTCAAAAAGCCCCATATATGGCAGTTATTCCAGGTATA
Organism: Miniphocaeibacter massiliensis; assembly: GCF_900232905.1. Lineage (GTDB taxonomy): Bacteria > Bacillota > Clostridia > Tissierellales > Peptoniphilaceae > Miniphocaeibacter > Miniphocaeibacter massiliensis. Next base: position 53,592 of record NZ_OCTQ01000004.1, on the reverse strand, counting down.
TTAATTATATTAACAATATATTCATTTAATAAATTAGGAAATATTGTTAAAGATAGAATGGATCCTATGATGCAAAGAGGAGAAATTAATGGAAAATGAAATTCTAAAAGTTGAAAAACTAAATATAACTATACAAAAGCAAAAAAAAGTACTTAAGATAGTAAAAGATTTTGATTTAACTGTTAAAAAAGAAGAAATTATAGGAATAGTAGGAGAATCGGGAAGTGGAAAGTCTATGTCAATGAAGGCAATAATGAATATTTTGCCAGAAGGTGTAAGAAGAGTAGCGAACAAACTATCTTTAGAGGACATAGACTTAATTAATGCTGGTGAAAAAAAGTACCAAAAAATAAGAGGAAAAGAAATAGCTATGATATTTCAAGATCCTATGAAATCACTAGATCCAATAAAAAGAATTGGTTTACAAATAGAAGAGGTGATTTTAAGACACAGTAATATAACCAAAAAAGAAGCAAGAGAGAAAGCTGTTTCTTTATTAAAAAAAGCAGGCATAACTGAAGCAGAAAAGAGAATAAAACAGTATCCTCATGAATTTTCAGGGGGGATGAGACAGAGGGTTATGATTGCAATGGCACTATCTTGTAACCCGGAAATCTTAATAGCAGATGAGCCAACAACTGCATTAGATGTTACTATACAAGCACAAATACTGAAATTGTTATTGGAAATACAAAGAGAAAACAATATGTCTATTATTTTCATTACTCATGATATGGGAGTTATATCTAAGATTTGTCAAAAAGTAATGGTGATGTATGCTGGATTTGTTGTAGAAGAGGGAGATAAAAAAGAAATATTTAATAATCCTAAACATCCATATACAATTGCATTACTTAAAGCTGTACCTAGTCTAGATTTAAATAAAAAAAGATTAGTTGCGATAGAGGGGAAAACACCTTCATTAAATGAGGATTTCAAATTATGTCCATTTTTAAATCGATGTGACAAAAAAATTGAAATATGTAATGAAGTTATGCCAGAATACAAATATTATGGAAATAAACAAAAAGTTAAATGCCATATATGTTATGAATAGGAGCTATTGTGAAAGAAGAAGTTTTAATAGAAATTAAAAAATTAAAAAAATATTATGACAATAAATCATTTTTAGGAAAATCAAGAGGTTGTACAAAAGCTGTAGATGACATAGACATGGAAATATATAAGGGTGAAACTTTAGGATTGGTTGGAGAATCTGGATCAGGTAAATCAACTCTTGGGAAACTAATATTAGGTATGGAAGAAAAAACAGATGGAGAAATATTTTATAACGGAAAAAGAAAAGAGATTGTTTTTCAAGATGCAGCATCGGCACTAAACCCAAAATGGAATGTAAAAAAAATTATTGAAGAGCCATTGAAAGTATTAAATATCCCTTTAGAAGAACGAAAAAACAAAGTTTTGAGTATTGTAAACAAAGTTGGGCTTGAGGAAAATGATTTATATAAATATCCTCATGAATTTTCAGGGGGACAGAAACAGAGGATTTGTATAGCTAGAGCATTAGTTAGCAATCCTGATTTCATAGTATGTGATGAGCCAATTGCATCTTTAGATGTTTCTATACAAGCACAAATTGTGAATCTTTTACAAGATTTACAAGAAGAATTAAAAGTTACATACTTATTTATAACTCATAATATAATAATAATTAACTATATTAGTGATAGAATAGCAGTTATGTACTTAGGGAAAATAGTAGAAATAACAAATAAAGATGAATTATACAATAATCCATTACATCCATATACGAAAATGTTAATCGAATCCATCTCTTTAGTAGGTGATACATCGGATAATGAAGCTAAAACAGATTTTAGAACCGATAAATCATTAAAAATAGATGAGGATTTTAAAGGATGTAATTTATATAAAAGATGCAAATATGCAATAAAAGAATGTCAAAATATAGAACCTAAATTGATAGAAGTGAAAAATAAACATATGGTAGCTTGTCATTTATATAAAATTATAGATAAATAATTGTTTTTTCAATTAACAAGGCGTACTAAAATCGTAATAATGATTTTGACAACGACAAAAAGTAATATAATGCAAAGAAAATATATACAAATAAAAAGTTAAATATAGCTAAATAAAACATATATTCTTAATTGATCAGAGTTTTAAAATAGTAGTTTAAAAGCCTATAAGTTAGTTAATTACTAACTTATAGGCTTTTTTATTTAATGTAAATAAGAAATAATTATTTATATGTCTTTTATACTAGCCGCCAAATTGCGAATGCACAGATATTTCTATAGCTATATTTTCATTGTCAAAGTCAATGTAGTAAAAATTCTCCAGTTCACCTAAATAAGATCCAATAAAAGACTTACCTATATTGTATGCACAATGGTAGCCATCATTTGATTTTCGTTTAAAACCATCTAAATCAAATTCTCCATATTTTTCTATAATCTCTTCTCTATTTTTTCCAATAATCCAATTATTATTATTATATTTCCAATAATCTCTGCTAAAAATTATATTAATAATTATAATAATTGTAAATATACATATTGAACATATTATCTCTTGATTTCACAAAGAGTATCTCTTTATTATTTATTGGTGTATTTAACTGCTGTACGCATATGTGTTAGGTAAGTAGTTCCTCCTGTGCTTCCCAATGTTAAAGGAGTGATTTGTGCAGATAAAACTGACACATATTTACCATTAGAATAATGTCCAGCATATTGGTGTATCATCATAGGTACACCTTTTGCATTTTTGCCAATATACATCATTGTGTGTCCTTTCATGTACATTACTGTTCCAGGTCCCATACTTATGATTTTATTTTGTTTTGTTGAATTTGACATATTGTTTAATGATGTTGTTTTTCCTACATATGAGTATTCTTGTTGTGAAGTGTTTCTTGGCATAATTATTCCAAATGTTTTAAATACATCTTGTATTAGAGAAGAACAGTCATGACCGTTATTAGAGCCACCCCAACCATATTTTTCTCCTTTAAATTTTAATGCTTGTTTAATTACATTTGCTTCAGTGTATGGTAAATATCCACTTACTGTTCCAGAGCTTGGTTTAGATATTTTTGTAGGAGCTAGCTTAGAACTGCTATTTTTAGTTGGAGACAGTAAGGATTTTTCTGAAATGGGTATGTCTGATCCCATATCATATAATTTATTTCCAATTTTTAATTGTCTTTCTATTACAATTTCTTTTGGAAGATTTTTGTATTTTTTTAATTCATCTCTTGTAGAAAAAGCAATATAGTCTTTGAAGACCCAACCTGTATAATTTTCTGTTATACCAAATACCCATTTACCGTCTTTACTTTGGTGTAAAACTAGTATTTCATCCCAAGGATTTAAAGCTGTTTCTGCAAAGTAGTCATGTGCTCCACCTTTAGTTCTATTTTCGTCCCAAGTTGGGAAAGTTCTAAGAAGGGTTCTTTCAGTTACTACTCCAAAGTTATAATTTTTTTGTGTTACTACTGCACTTTTATTACAATTATTAACCCAACTATTTTTTGTTGAATTACTGTAAGCTACACCATTTTTATTATAAGGTTTTGATGGTAGAACAGATAAAGTATTAATCATTTTAGTAATTTCATCTTTTGAATACAATTTATTTATATTTAAAACATCATTTAGATAACTACTTTTGGATATATTATTTTTATTATAATTTTTTATTTCAGATTCTGACATAATAATTTTAGTACTATATTTATTTATATTGTTCCATGTTATATATTCATTAGAAATATTCTCACCATTTATACCATCTATTACCGTTTGAGCTATTACAGCATCTCCGCCAACAATTATTATTTTACTTGCTGATCTTACATAAGAAGCTACTTCTTTTGAAAGTATACTATTTTGTGTAAGTATTATAGGTGCATTAAGTTTTTGAGATAATGTTGATGCCGCTAGTGCGTCAGGATAATCTTGTCCAGAAGCTAATATAACAGTTTTACTATTTGTTTTTTTTGCAACTTTTACACTTGTGTCATATCTGTTAGCTCCAGCTATTCTTTCAATATTAGAAGTTTTAGATAGTTTTTTTATATTATTCATTACGCTATCTTTTATTACAGCATTACCACCAATTATTTTTATATTATCACCATTAAAACCTTTAAGCTTTTTTTCTAAGTTAGTATCAAGTTTATTGTTTGGAGTTAATACTAAATCGGCTTTGTTATTTGCTAATATAGTTCCTGCTAATGCATCAGGATAATTACTACCAGAAGCAACTATAAGATTTTGATTTATAGACTTTTCACTTATTTTAACAGATGTAGAGTATCTATTAGCTCCAGCAATACGAGTAACTTTAGTTAAGGATTTTATAGATTTTAAAGATTTTTCTACATTATTGTTAACGGCGTTATCACCGCCTAAAATGATAGCTTCTTTTGCACCTAGTCTAATAATCTCGTTTTTTAAATTGTTTGTTAGGACGTTGTTAACGAGTAGTACTGGATATTCTCCAAAAGTTATACTAGATGCAGATAAAGCATCAGCATAGTTTTTTGAACTAGCAAGAATCACCTTATCAGATTTATCGTGGGTAAATTTACTGATTTGAATAGATGTACCAATTCTATCGGCACCAGCTATCCTCTTTATTCTAGTAGAAGAATTCAAATAGCTATTTAAAGATGAATTTGAATCTATAGAATTATCTACATTTTCACCATATAAACCTTGTAATGTACTAGTAGAAGTTAAATTTTCTGAAACATTAGTATTTTGTTTATTTTCTTCAGTCGATTCAATATATTCAGTTGAAACTTCTGTATTTTCGACAGGTTCTGTTTCTATTACTTCTTTGGTAGATGTTAGTTCGTCAGCAAAACTAATACTTAAATTTAGAGATAAAGCGAACATTAATGCTACCGAAAAAATTCTTTTTTTCAATATTTACACTTCCTTTATAAAATTTAATTAAGTACAAAAATAATTATATATTATATTTAATTATACTGTATATTTCTATTTAATAATAGTATAGAGATAGAATTAAATGAGATTATAACAATAACACTTAGAATGATGTTGTTATAAATTGACATAAAAATCCAAATTAGATATAATTTTAACATGCAAATTACGCAGACAAGTATATTAGTGGGAGTAAAGAATTACATGAAAGTTTTTAATTTATTTACATGACGTTATATAAATAATGAATTAGAAGTTTCTAATAAACTAACTAAATATAATTTCTTTACTTTTGATAATAGTAGTTGTTATTTCTAAAATTCTATTTATTGTAAAAACATTTAATTATAAATGAGAGCAATTATCTGATGGTTTCAGTATTTATTTATCTAAAACTATATTCAATACTTATTAATGAGAACGAAAATTATTTTCAAGTTAAGAGATTATAATTTATTGTTGTTTAAAGGGACACTGATAGTTATTTTATTAACAATAAATTACAATAAAAGGAGAAGGAAATGAAAATTAAAAAAATATGTTTAATGTTATTAATTATGGTTGTTGGGATAGGAATAGTAGGCTGTAATGGAAAGAAAGATGATAGCAGTACTAAAGGTGAAGATAACAAAGAGGGAAAGACTAAAATTGTAGTAGGTACGTCGGCATCATATAAACCATGGGCATTTCAAGAAAATGACGAGTTAAAAGGTTTTGAAATGGAAGTATGGGAAGAAATAGCAAAAAGAAATAATTATGATTTAGATTATAAACTAGGACAATTCAGTGGACTAATTGGAATGTTAGATTCAGGCGAAATAGACACAATAGCACATCAAATGTCTATTACTCCAGAAAGAGAAGAAAAGTATGCTTTTAGTTCGCCTTATGCATATAGTTATTATGATTTATTTGTGAAAGAAGATAGTGAATTTAAAACAAAAGAAGATTTAAAAGGTAAAAAAGTTGGTTGCTGGTTAGGTGGAAATGGAGAAGCTACTCTTAGAGCAATGAATGAAAAATACAATTTAGGATTTGAAATTATTACTTTTGATGGTGCACCGATGGAAGAAGAAGTAAAAATTGGACGTTTAGATGGATTATGGCAAGGTGAAGTAAAAACCAATACAGTAATTGAAGAAAATGGATTTCCATTGAGAGGGTTAGGAGATAGAGAGACTTTTGAAATTAATGCATATCCTTTTAGGAAAGATGAAAAAGGCGAAAAAATGGCTAAAGAGGTAGCTAATACTTTGGAAGAAATGCACAAAGATGGAACATTGAAAAAATTATCTGAGAAATGGTTTAATCTAGATGTTAGCTCTAAATAGGTTAATGTAGATGAAAGCTTTTGATTTTCAGTTTATAGAAAACATAATTCCGTTAATGCTTAAATACAGTGGAGTTACTTTGTTATTATCAGCCTTGGCAATAATATTTGGACTAATTATAGCATTTATAATATCTATGGTGATTTATGCTAAAGTTCCAATATTGAGTAATATTTTTAAAGTGTATATATCCTTTTTTAGAGGAACTCCATTAATGGCTCAGCTATTTTGCTTTTACTTTGGAATAATTCCATTAATTCAAAATATAGTAGAAATAAATTCGTTTCAAGCAGCAGTAATAGTGCTTTCTGTAGCAAGTTCTGCATATATGGCAGAATCCTTGAGAGGAGCCTTAGAAGGTGTTAATATAGGGCAAATAGAAGCAGCACAGTCTATCGGAATGAATTATATACAAATGATGGTGAGAATTGTTATACCACAAGCCTTTAGAATAGCTTTACCAACATTATTTAGTAGCTTTATTAATATAATAAAGGATACCTCCTTAGTATTTGCCATAGGAGTAAAGGAAATGATGGCAATTGCCCAATTAGAAGGGGCTTCTAGTTATAGATATTTAGAAGCTTTTATTAGTGTTTTATTAGTTTATTGGGGAATTACATCTATTCTTGGCTTTATACAAAAAAATATAGAAAAGAGAGTAAAGTTAAGAACAGGAGGTATTTAATTGATAGAGTTAACAGATATTAGAAAAAGTTTTGAAGATAATAATGTATTAAAAGGTGTTAATCTATCAATTAACACTGGTGAGGTTGTAACGGTTATAGGATCTTCTGGTAGTGGAAAGTCAACATTATTGCGTTGTGTTAATGGTTTAGAAAAAGCAGATGGTGGAAAACTACAAATAAAGGATAAAATTTTTTCTTTAGATAATATAAGCAAAAAAGAACAACTTTGGATAAGAAGAAATACAGCCATGGTGTTTCAAGGTTTTTACTTATTTAATAATAAAACAGCACTAGAAAATATTACTGAAGGTTTAATTGTAGTAAAAAAAGTAAAAAGAGAAGAAGCAAATAGAATAGGAGTTGAAATTCTTGACAAAATAGGATTAAAAGACAAAAAGTCATCATATCCAAATCAATTGTCAGGAGGACAACAACAAAGGGTTTCTATAGGGAGGGCAATAGCGCTTAATCCAGAAATATTAATGTTAGATGAACCTACTTCAGCTCTAGACCCAGAACTTGTAAATGAAGTTTTAATGCTTATAAAAGATATAGCTAAACAAAAAAAGACTATGATGATAGTTACTCATGAAATAAATTTTGCAAGAAATGTATCTGACAAAATTGTATTTATGGATAACGGAGTAATTGTAGAACAAGGAAGTCCAAAAGAAGTTATAGATAATCCAAAAACAGAAAGATTAAAAAATTTTTTATTACATATTAATAAAAAATTGTAAATACAAATAGAAGATTTTGTACTGTATATTAAAAAGTTATTGATGATTATTTGTGTTTATGAAAATTGAGTTATGATATAATGATATTCGTTATAAAAAATATCATTAATATTAGGAGAAAAATATGACAAATTTATTTATGACATTTATAGTATATGCATTCATAGGATGGATATGGGAAACAATATATTGCTCTATAAAGGCAAAACACTTTGTGTATAGGGGATTTCTTTTAGGACCATATTGTCCAGTATATGGATTTGGGGTTTCTTTTGTACTATTATTAGTACCAAAAGACTCTGGAACTTTGTTGAACTTGTATTTCAATGTAATAGTAATTGTTACGATTATAGAGTATATTGCAAGTTTTTTACTTGAAAAGTTATTTCATATGAAACTTTGGGATTATTCAGATATACCTTTTAATATCGAAGGTCGAGTTGCTGTTCCAGTATCTCTATTTTGGGGTGTAGGTTGTATTTTTTTAATAAAAGTTATTAATCCAGTAGTTAATGATGTTATTGACAAGTTTATAAAAGATACAGACAGTATTGGTCCAATAATTCTTTTTATATTATTTGCAGTTGATGTAATGTCAACTCTTTACTTCTCAATGACAACTAAGGCAGAAGTAGAGAAAGTAATTGACAATTCTGACAAAGAAAATGCAGGAATTAAAGAGTATAGGCTAAAACATTTACTAGCCAATCACAATTCTTCTTCTAGTAGGGAGAATGTCTTGAACCATCTAAGTAATTTGCATAAAAAGTTAAAACATCATAGTTTGAGTAGAATTGTCAAAAACTATCCTAATATGAAATTTACTAAGAAAATTAATAATAAAAATAACACAAAGAATTAATATATTAATATAATATAAAATATAAAAAAGTCATAAGTTTTTATTTATGGCTTTTTTATATTGACAAAATTCAAATAAAGATATACACTATATACAGTTATAACAGTAAGAACATTCTAGGATGGGTGAATTTATGAATATATTTATAAGAAATAGTAGCGATAAGCCAATTTATGAGCAAATAAAGGAACAATTAAAGGATGCAATTATTTCTGGGGAACTTAAACCAGGAGAAAAATTACCGTCTATTAGGTTTTTAGCAAAAGAAATTAGAGTAAGTGTTATTACAACTAAACGTGCTTATGATGAACTTGAGAAGGAAGGTTTTATATCTTCAGTTCAAGGGAAAGGAAGCTTTGTAGCAGGTCAAAATGAAGAGATTATAAAAGAAGAACAACTTAGAAATATAGAAGAAGGACTTAACAAAGTATTAGAGTTAGCGGAGTCTTCTGGTATAGATTTAGATGAACTTATAGAGATACTGAAGATTTTAAAGGAGGAAAGAGATGGATAATATTTTGGAAATAAAAGGTTTAGAAAAAAACTATCCTAAATTTAATTTAGGACCTATAGATTTGTCTATTCCAAAAGGTTCGATAGTAGGGTTCATTGGAGAAAATGGTGCTGGAAAAAGCACTACTATAAAAATTATTTTAGATTTGGTTCATAAAAGTGCTGGATCTGTTGAAATATTTGGCAAAGAAGTAAATGGAGAGCTTTCAAATAGTATGAAAGAAGACATTGGAGTGGTGTTAGACGAATTACATCTTCCAGTAGATATGAAAGTAAAAGCTGCCTCAAAGTTCGCTAAAATGATTTACAAAAATTGGAACGATGAAAAATATAGTGAGCTTGTAAGTAAATTTGATATACCTATGGACAAGAAAATAAAAGAACTTTCAAGAGGTACTAAGATGAAGCTATCTATAGCTATTGCAATGTCTCACAATGCAAAACTGCTCATTTTAGATGAAGCTACAAGTGGACTAGACCCGGTTATTAGAGAAGAAATTTTGGATTTATTTTTAGATTTTATACAAGATGAAAATAAAAGTGTATTTTGTTCTTCTCATATTCTTTCAGATTTAGAAAAAGTTGCTGACCATATAGCTTTTATACATAAAGGAAAACTTCTTTTTATGGAAGAAAAAGACAACTTGTATGAAGGATATGCTCTTTATTCTTGTAGTCATGAAGAAGCAAACAATTTTCCAAAAGATGTTGTAATAGGAAGAAAAACTTCTTCTTTTGGTGAAAGACTTCTTTTAGATAGAAATAAAGTTGGAAATATTGAAGGTTTAGAAAAACCTAATATTGAAGATATTATGTTATTTTTCGTTAAGGAGGTGTAGTAATGAAAGCTTTAATATACAAAGATTTTGAATCTTATAAAAAGTACTATATAGGCATGGCTTTATTTTTTGTAGCTTTTGGAATTTACATGAGATATTCAACAGGAAGTTTTATATATTTATCAGCTATATTTTTCTTAATGGTATTCATGACTTCTACTATGTCTATTAGCATAGACGAACAAGGAGGAGTTTATAAGTTTATTTTTACTGCTCCTATTCAAAAGAAACAGTATGTTCTAAGTAAATATCTACCTGGAATAATATTAGGAATATTAGGAGCTATATCTACATTTTTTGTAGTAAAAAATACCATGGGTTTATCTTTGGAGTTATCATTGTTATTTTCAGTAGTAGCTATGGGTATCTCACTTATTATGCTAAACATTATTACACCAATTCTTTTGAAATTTGGTCCAAATAAAGGTAGACTTGTTATGTTAGTGCTTTATATAGCGATATTTAGTATGATATCTAATTTCGATAATTTGCTTGAAGAAGCTTTGAAAATTTTTAACAAGATGGAATCAGTACCTCCTGTTGTGTTAGCTATTATATTATTTGTAGCTATAGTTATTATAACTGGAATATCTATAATAAGTTCTGTGAAGATAGTTGAGAAAAAAGAGTTTTAGTTTGAAAATAGAATTTTAAGATATAATTTTCAAATAGAATATAAACTTTAAATATTAATGTATATATAAAAAGATAAAAGAACTAATTGGTTCTTTTATCTTTTTATTAAGGAGAAAACATGAGAAATATAGTTGTTAAAGAATATGATGATAGTTACAAAAGTAAATTTAAAAGTGAAGCAAAGCTTATAAAAGATATACTTGGTAGCAATTTAATTGAAGTTCATCACATAGGAAGTACTTCTGTTGTTGGATTAAAGTCAAAGCCGATTATAGATATTAGGCCAGTAGTTAAGGATATAGAAAAAGTGGATTTGCATAACGCAGAATTTGAAAAACTGGGATATGAATGTATGGGAGAATTTGGAATTACAGGTAGAAGATTCTTCAAAAAAGGTGGGGAAGAAGATAGGCCACACCATATTCACATTTTTCAAGTAGATAATGAAAAAGATATTTTAAGACATTTAGCTTTTAGAGACTATTTAAGAGAAAATGAAAAGGCTAGAGCAGAATATGGTAATTTAAAGGAAGAACTAGCAAAAAGATATCCAAATGATATAGAAAGTTATATGGATGGGAAAAATGAATTTATAAAAGAACTAGAAGAAAAATCTAAAAAATAGTACATAAAAAACAAATAAAACTATAGAAAAAATCTCTTAATTAAAAGTTAAGAGATTTTTTATTCTGAAATTGAGTATGAAATCTTTATAATTGAAGATGTTTCATAGGAAAACTTTCAGAAAGCATTTTCTAATTAGTAATTTATATAAAAAATGGTATATTATTTGCTAATTAACGTGAAGATCAACAAATAAATCACAATTAAAGAAATTTTTGAAAAGTTAGTTTTATTGTGTAAAAAAGAAAAAATAGGAAACCGTTGCCTAAAAAAGAATCGTTTTCTAATGCTGTAAAATGCCTAAAAATCAAGGTTTTTTGTTTGACAAGGTCTAAAAAATTTGTTAATTTCTACTTAATCGATAAACAAAAAACTTTTTAAATTTGAAAGGAGTGCATATGGAATTTATAGGAGAGGGTTTAACTTTTGATGATGTTTTATTAGTACCATTAGAGTCAGAGGTTTTACCAGCAGATACTATTTTGGAAACACAATTAACATCAAAAATTAAGTTAAACATACCTTTTATGAGTGCGGGTATGGATACAGTTACAGAATCTAGAATGGCTATAGCTATGGCTAGACAAGGTGGGATAGGAATAATACATAAGAATATGTCTATAGAAAGACAAGCAATGGAAGTGGATAAGGTTAAACGTTCAGAACAGGGAATAATAACAGATCCATTTTTCTTATCTCCATTAAACAAAATATCTGAAGCTTTAGATATAATGGCAAGATATAGAATATCAGGTGTACCAATAGTAGATGAAGATAATGTACTTCTTGGAATAATAACTAATAGAGATATAAGATTTGAAACAGATTTAGACAAATCCATAGACAAAGCGATGACAAAAGAAAATTTAGTTACAGGAAATATAGATATAACTATGGATGAAGCTTTAGAAAAATTAAAAAGTAATAAAATAGAAAAATTACCTTTAGTAGATAGTAATTACAAATTAAGAGGTTTAATAACAATTAAAGATATAGAGAAATCTATAAAATATCCAAATTCTGCTAGAGATGAAAAAGGACGTTTAATAGTAGGGGCAGCAGTTAGCACTTCTGCAGATTGTATGGAAAGAGTAACAGCATTAGAGAATTCAGGAGTAGATGTAATAGTAATAGACACAGCTCATGGTCATTCAAGAGGAGTTTTAGGAGTTGTTAAGAGTATCAGACGAAAATTTCCAGATTTACAGATAATAGCTGGAAATGTTGCAACAGGTGATGCTACAAAAGCATTAATAGAAGCGGGAGCTAATGCAGTAAAAGTAGGAATAGGACCAGGTTCTATATGTACAACTAGAGTTGTTACTGGAATTGGAGTTCCTCAAATAACAGCAATAATAGATTGTTATAATGTTGCATCTGAATACAATATTCCAATAATCGCAGATGGAGGAATTAAGTACTCTGGTGATATTACCAAAGCTTTAGCAGCAGGAGCTAGCAGTATAATGGCAGGTTCACTATTTGCAGGAACTGACGAAAGTCCTGGAGAAATAGTAATATACGAAGGAAGAAGATATAAAGAATATAGAGGAATGGGTTCAATTGCTGCGATGAAAGATGGTAGTAGCGATAGATACTTCCAAGACAAAAATAGTAAGAAGTTCGTACCTGAAGGAGTTGAAGGAAGAGTTCCTTTTAAGGGAGAGATTTCAGAGATAATTTATCAACTAATAGGTGGTGTTAGGTCTGGTATGGGATATACAGGAAGTAGAACTATATTGGATTTACACGAAAAAGCTAAATTTATAAAGATAACATCTGCTTCATTAGTAGAAAATCATCCTCATGATATAACAATTACTAAAGAAGCACCAAACTATACAACTTAAAATTTTATTAATTTTGAAACAAAGCTCATGTACATGGGCGAAAGTATATCTAGGGTTCCGAAAACAGAAGTTTTGCTGGTCCAAGCGATATAGGTACTAACAAGTATCACACCTAAGGGATAAAAGCCCAGAAGGGTAGGTTTCGTCTAACCTACCCTTCTGGGCTTTTATATTTGAAAGGAGATACTATGGAATTAATTTACAAAGGCAAAACAAAAGATGTATACAAAAATGATGAAGGTAATATTGTAATGAAGTTTAAAGACGATGTTACGGGAGTAGATGGGGTTTTTGACCCAGGAGCTAACCAAGTAGCATTGACTATAGAAGGAGTTGGCAAGGAAGATTTGAGAGTATCTAAATTTTTCTTTGAAAAATTAAACGAAAAAAATATCCCAACACATTATATTTCTTCAAATGTAGAAGAAAATGCAATGACTGTTAGAGAAGCTAAAGTTTTTGGAAAAGGACTAGAAGTTATATGTAGATATAAGGCAGTAGGTAGTTTTATAAGAAGATATGGACTATATGCGAAAGAAGGAATGGATTTACCAGGATATGTAGAAATCACATTAAAAGATGATGAAAGAAATGATCCTTTAATTACAAAAGATGCATTAATTATTTTAGATATTATTAATGAAAAAGAATATGAAGAAATTATACAATTAACAAAAGCAATATCCGAAGTTATAAGAGAAGAGTTAGCTGAGAAAGACTTGACATTATTCGATATTAAACTTGAATTTGGAAAACTAGATAATGGTGAAATAGTATTAATAGATGAATTATCTGGTGGAAATATGAGAGTATATAAAAATGAGACTTACATTGAACCAATGAAAATAGGAGAGTTTTTATTTTAAAAGTTAATGTATAAAGTATATCTAGGGTTCCGAAAGCGAAAGTTTTGCAGGTCCAAGCGATATAGTTGCATTATTGCAATACACCGAATGGAGAAAAGCCAAGGCGGGTAGGTTTATAAACTTACCCGTTTTGGCTTTTATTATATTAAGGAGAGATTATGAATAAAACTATTACTGTAGAAAAGAAAAAAGAATTTAACGTAGAAAATGAAAAATACCTTAAGGAATTTAGAAGCTTTTTAGGGATAAAAAATTTAGAGTCTATAAGAATATTAAATGTTTATAATTTAGTAGATATAACAGAAAGTGAATATGAAATTTTAAAAGAAAAATTATTTGTAAATAGTAAATTAGATTTATTTTATGAAGATATACCTAAGTTAAATAGTAATGAAATAGCTTTTAGAGTTATACCTAAAGATGGTCAGTACAACCAAAGAGAAGATATGGCAAATGAATATATTAAAAAATTTTTTGGATATGATAATAGCTTTGTAAAACATTCGAAAATTGTAATTTTAAAAGGTGCTACTGAAGAAGAAGCTGATAAAATTAAAAATTATTATATAAATAAAGTAGACAGTAAAGAAATTAAGTTAGATGATGATTCTGTTTATGTATTTGAAGATAGAGAAGAAGAGTTAGAAATAATTAAGAATTTTACTACTATGGAAGATAAAGAGTTAGAAAAATTGATTTCAAACTTTGCAATGGATTTAGACGATATTAAATTTGTACAAGATTATTTTAAAAAAGAAAATAGGGAACCTAATATATGGGAATTAAAAACCATAGACACATATTGGTCTGATCATTGTAGACATACAACATTTTTAACTGAAATAAAAGATATTAAATTTGAAGATGGAAAATACAAAAAAATTATAGAAAAAGTATTTAACGAATATAAAAACTCAAGAGAATTTGTTCATAATAACAAGAAGCCTATGACTTTAATGGATATGGCTACAATAAATATGAAAGAACTTAGGAAATTAGGACTTTTAGATGACATGGAAGTGTCAGATGAAATTAATGCTTGTAGTATAGAAGTAAAAGTGGATGTAGATGGAAAAGACGAAGACTGGTTACTATTATTCAAAAATGAAACACATAATCATCCTACAGAAATAGAGCCTTATGGTGGAGCACATACTTGCATAGGTGGAGGAATAAGAGATCCTCTTTCATCAAGAGCGTTTGTTCACCAAGCTATGAGAATAACAGGAGCAAAAGACCCTAGAACTAGTATCGAGAATACATTAGAGGGAAAACTTCCACAAAGAAAAATATGTCAGTCAGCTATGGAAGGCTATAGCGATTATGGTAATCAGATAGGACTTGCAGGTGGACTTGTAAAAGAAATTTACCATGATGGTTATGAAGCTAAGAGAATGGAACTAGGAGCACTTGTAGCTGCTGTACCAAAAAAATGGGTAGTTAGAGAAAATCCTGTACCTACAGATTTAATAGTACTATTAGGGGCTAAAACAGGTAGAGATGGTTTAGGTGCTGCAGTAGGTTCTTCAAATGTACAAAAGAAAGATTCTTTAGAAACAGCAGGTGCAGAAGTTCAAAAAGGTAATCCATTAGCAGAAAGAAATATAATAAGGCTATTTAGAGATGAAAAAGCTACTAAATTAATAAAAAAATGTAATGATTTTGGAGCTGGTGGAGTTGCGGTAGCAGTAGGAGAACTTGCAGATGGACTTGAAATAGATTTAGATGCTGTTCCATTGAAGTACAAAGGACTACAAGGTGGAGAAATTGCACTTTCAGAATCACAAGAAAGAATGGCAGTAGTAGTATCACAATCAAATATTGAAAAATTCTTAGAATTGGCTAAAGAGGAAAACATTGAAGCTTCAGTTATAGCAAGAGTAGTTGAAGAACCAAGAATGAGAATGATATGGAGAAATAAAGAGATAATCAACTTATCTAGAGAATTTTTAAACAGTAATGGTGCTAGAAAAGAAGTTGATGTAAAAATAATAGGACCAGAAAATATAAATTATTTAACAGAAAATCATAAAGATAACAATAAAACAAACTTAGAAAATATAAAAGATATTTTAACAAATATAAATTATAGTTCTCAAAAAGGACTTGCTAAAAACTTTGACAACAGTATAGGAAGTGGGACGGTGCTTTCTTACTTAGGAGGGAAAAACAAAGTTACCACTCAAGAAGGAATGGTATCTAAGTTTCCAGTATTAAATAAACCTACAAAAACTTGTTCAATAATGACATATGGATATGACCCATATTTGGCAGAACAAACACAATTTCATGGTGGATATTACGCTGTTATTGAATCTTTAGCTAGAATTACAGCATTAGGAGGAGATTATAGTAAAGCGAGAATGAGCTTTCAAGAATTCTTTGAAAGACTAGACTACAATCCAGAAAAGTGGAGCAAGCCTATAAATTCTTTACTTGGAACATACAAGGCTATGAAAGAATTAGGGATTCCATCAATTGGTGGTAAAGATAGTATGAGTGGAACATATGAAAACATAACAGTTCCTCCAACTTTAGTTAGCTTTGCAGTAGTAAAAGAAAATATTGAAAACATAGTAAGTAGAGAATTGAAGTCAGATAGTTCAAAACTAGTATTAGTAGAAATAGAAATAGATGAAGATGGACTTTTAAATACTCCACAGCTTAAAGAAAAATATAGAAAGATAAAAGAAATGGTAAATGCAGGAAAGATACTTTCAGCTTCAACTGTAAATCCTACAGGTATTGGTAGTACATTAGCAGAAATGGCTATGGGAAATGAAATTGGAGTAAAAGTATTAGAAAATATAGAAAATAAATTATTTGTAAATTTACCAGGTTCATTAATTTTAGAAGTAAAACCAGAAGATTTTAAATTATTAGATGAAGTAGGAGAATTAATAGCAGAAACAAATTCAAGTAAAGAGTTAACTATATTGGATGAAAGAATTTCATTAAAAGAATTAGAAAAAATTTATACTGAAGTATTAGAAGAAGTATATCCGATGAATAAAGAAGATATTTCAATAGAAAATATAATTCCAAAGTACAGCAAGAGAGTAATAAAAAAAGCAAATGATGATATTGCTAAGGTTCTAATTCCAATTTTACCAGGAACAAATGGAGAATATGATACTGAAAAAGCATTTTTAAAAGCAGGTGCTAAAGTTAATAAATTAGTATTTAACACATTGACTAAAGAAGAAGTTGAAAAATCTATAGAAACATTGGCAAATGAAATAAGAAATAACAATATACTAGTTTTTGCAAACGGTGCTTTGATGGGTGAAGAAGTTGAAAGTAATGGTAAATTTTTAGAATTATTACTTAACGACAGTAGAATAAAAGAATCAGTAGAAGATTTAGTGAAAAATAGAAATGGATTAATAATAGGATTAGGAGCTGGATTTATAGGACTTGTTAATTCTGGGCTAATAGAATTTGGTGAAATAAAAGAAGGAACTTCTATAGAAATAGCAAAAAACTTAGATAATACATTTATATCAGATTTAGCTAACATTAAGGTTATAACAAATGATTCTCCGTGGCTTAGTGAAATGAAAGAAGGAGATATCTATACAGCTCCAGTGGCAACAAAACAAGGAAGAGTAATTTTAGGAGCTGCAAAAGATAAATTACTTGAAAATAATCAAGTAGTTACAACTTATGCAAATTCAAATGTAACTAATTCTGAAATGGGAATAGAAGGACTAGTGAGTCCTTGTGGAAGAATAATAGGACTTACAGGTTTAGTGGAAAGAATTGAAGAAGAGTTATTTATAAATAGTGATATAAAAGGATACTCAAAGATAATTGAGTCAGGGGTAAATTACTTTAATTAGGAGGAATATATGAAAGTTGCAGTAATTATGGGAAGTATTTCTGATAAGGAAATAGCTGAAAAAGTAGTAAATAAATTAGATGAACTAGAAATAGAATCTGTAGTAAAGGTAATTTCAGCTCATAGATCTTTGGATTTGTTAATAGATTTTTGCTCAAATATTGAAGAGAGTGATATAGGTGTAGTTATTGCTATAGCGGGTATGTCTGCCCATTTAGCAGGAGTAACAGCTGCTATTGCAGATGTTCCAGTAATAGGAATTCCTATTAAATCTAAATCATTAGAAGGGCTAGACGCCCTTCTATCTACTGTTCAAATGCCAAAAGGTGTTCCAGTAGCAACAGTAGCAATAGATGGTGGAGAGAATGCAGCTATATTAGCAGGAAAAATTTTATCTCTAGGTGATAAAGAATTAAGGTCAAAGTTAAAAGAATTAAAAGAAAAAAGTAGAGAAGAAATTATAGAAATTAACAATAATTTAGAAATTTAGGTGATATATGAGTGGAGTTTTTGGATTTTTCAATAATGAAGATATAGATGCTATAAAGTATTTACAGTATGGACTTTACGGTGTTCAACACAGAGGTCAAGCTGAGGTAGGTATAGCAACAATAGAAAATGAAAGGCTAAATTACTTAGTTGGAGAAGGCTTAGTAAGTGAAAATTTCAGCGATAAAGTTTTGAGGAAATTTAATGGAAATAAGGGGCTTGGATATGTAAAATACGCCTTTAGATTTGAAGAAGAAAACCCCCTTCCTTTTGTTTCTAAGAAAAATGGGATTCCTTGTTCTATGGCAATGGATGGAAAAATAACATCTCAAATATCATATGAAGAATTGAGAAGTAGAATTCAAGGTAATAAAAAAGAATTACTTGAATATTTAGTTAATTTAGAAGGAGCTTTTAGCTTAATTTATTTAGATAATGAAAAAATAGTGGCAATAAGAGATAAAAATGGAATAAAACCATTGACCATAGGTTATGACGAAAGTGGATATGTAGCTTCATCAGAGACTTGTGCAATAGATTCTATAGACTTTAAAATCTTAAGAGACTTAGAACCAGGAGAAATATTTATAGGAACAAGTGAAGGATATGAATTTAAAAAATACTCTAATGAACTTAGCAAACTTTGTCTATTTGAAATGGTGTATATTGCAAGACCAGACAGTTATATAGGGGAAGTGAGTGTCTATAACTCTAGATATAGAATGGGAGAGGAATTATACAGAGAAAAAGAAACAATGGCTGATATAGTAATAGGAGCTCCTGATTCTGGAATAATAGCAGCACTTGGATATTCAAATGCCTCTAAAATTCCTTATATGGAAGGAATTGTAAAGAATAGATATATAGGAAGAACTTTTATAGAAACTACACAAGATAGTAGGGAGAAACATGTAAAAATAAAATTAAATCCTATAGTAGAAAATGTAAAAGGAAAAGAAATTATACTAGTAGACGATTCAATTGTTAGAGGAACTACAACAAAAAGACTTATAAAAATGCTTAAAGAAGCAGGTGCTAAAAAAGTTCATTTAAGAATAGCTTCACCTCCAGTAGTGAATAAAGATGATTTAAGCATAGATATTCCAAATGTAGAAAATTTAATTAGCAATGGAAGAACAGTAGAAGAAGTTTCAGAAAAAATAAAATCTGATTCTCTATATTACTTGAGTTTAGATGGTTTGAAAAAATGTTGTGGAAATAAAGGATATTACGATAATTATTTTATATAAGGAGAATTAAAATGAGTTTAACTTATAAAGATTCAGGTGTTGATAAAGAAGCAGGTTATGAAGAAGTAAAATTAATAAAGCCATTAATAAAGAAAACTTATAGAGATGGAGTAATATCTGATATTGGTGGATTTTCTGGACTATTTGAGCTAAATAAAGACAAATATGAAAAGCCAGTATTGGTATCTGGAACTGATGGTGTTGGAACAAAATTAAAAATTGCTTTTGAATTAGATAAACACGACACTATTGGAGAAGACTGTGTTGCGATGTGTGTAAATGATATTTTGTGTCAAGGTGCTGAGCCTTTGTTTTTCTTAGACTATATTTCTACTGGTAAATTAGTTCCAGAAAAAATGAGTGAAATAGTTGAAGGTGTTGCAAATGGATGTGTAAAAGGAGGCTGTGCCCTTATAGGAGGAGAAACAGCTGAAATGCCAGGACTATACGAAGAAAACGAATATGACCTAGCTGGATTTGCTGTAGGAATAGTTGATAAGGATAAAATAATAGATGGCAAGAAAAATATAAAAGAAGGAGACGCTATATTAGCACTTCCATCTTCAGGTGTTCATAGTAATGGATTTTCTTTTGTAAGAAAAATTATATTTGAAGAAAAAGATTACGATTTATATAAATTTATAGATGAAATAGGAACAGATTTAGGAACAGAATTATTAAAACCTACAAAAATATATACAAAACCTTTGTTGGGACTTACTAAAAAATTTGAAATTAACGGCATATCACATATAACAGGTGGTGGGCTATATGAAAATATACCTAGAGCATTGCCAAAAGGACTAACTGCAAATATAGATGTTAGTAAAATAAATACACAAAAGATATTCACTTTGTTACAAGAATGGGGTAAAGTAGATGTTAAGGAAATGTATTCTACTTTTAATATGGGTGTAGGTATAGTATTTTTTGTAAATGAAAATATAAAAGAAGAAGTAAAAAAATATTTAAACGATATTGAAGAAGAAGTTTTTGAAATAGGAAAAGTAATAAAAGGTGATGAGGGAGTTATTTTATGTCACTAAACATTGCTGTTATGGTTTCCGGTGGTGGCACAAATTTACAAAGTATTATAGATGCAGTAAAAAGTGGAGTTCTAAAAAGTAAAGTTAAAGTTGTTATTTCAAATAATAAAAATGCTTATGGATTAATTAGAGCAAAAAAAGAAAATATAGAATCTATTCACATATCTAAAAAAGATTTTAAAAATAGTGCAGAATATGAAAAAGAATTATTGAAAATTTTAAAAGATAGAGAAATAGATTTAATTGTTTTAGCAGGATATTTAGGAATAATTCCAGAGAGTATAGTTAGTGAATTTAAGGATAAAATTATAAATATTCATCCATCATTAATACCAAGTTTTTGCGGAAAAGATTTTTATGGAATAAAAGTACATGAAAAAGCTTTAGAACGAGGAGTAAAAATAACTGGAGCTACTACTCACTTTGTAGATTCTGGAATAGATACTGGAAAAATTATAAAACAAAAAGCTATTGAAATAAAAGAAGGAACAACTGCAAAAGAATTACAAGAACAAGTTTTAGAAGTAGAACACAAAATTTTAGTAGAATCTATAAAAAATATAGAACAAAATAAAGTAAATAATTAAGTATCATTAAAGGAGATTTAAATGAGTAAGAGAGCGCTGGTATCTGTATATGACAAAGAAGGAATTGTAGATTTTTCAAAAAAATTAGTAGATTTAGGATGGGAAATTATATCTACAGGTGGAACATATAAATTATTAAAAAACAATGAAATAAATGCAATTGAAATAGATGAAGTTACAGGATTTAAAGAGATTTTAGAAGGTAGAGTAAAGACTTTAAACCCTAAAATCCACGGTGGAATTTTGTTCAAAAGAGATGACGAAAACCATGTAAACACTGTAAAAGAAAATAATATTGAATCTATAGATATGGTAGTTAACAATTTATATCCTTTTGAAAACGTCTTGAATAATGAAGATTCTACACATGAAGATTTAATTGAAAATATAGATATTGGTGGACCATCTATGATTAGAGCTGCTGCTAAGAACTATAGAGATGTATTAATAGTTACAGATATTTCTGATTATGACAAAGTAGTAGAATATTTAAAAAATAAAAATGATTCAATAGAATTCAAGTTAAATTTAGCAAAAAAAGCTTTTAATTACACAGCTTATTATGATGCTCTAATTTCTAACTATTTTAATGAATACACAAAAGAAGAATTTCCAGATAGATTGACAATGACTTTTAATAAAAAAACAAATCTTAGATATGGAGAAAATCCTCATCAAAAGGCTGTATTATACGAAAATGTAATTAAGGAAAAAGACAAAATAGAAATAAAACAATTACATGGAAAAGAGTTGTCATATAACAATTACGGAGATATGCATAATGCATTAAGATACATAAAAGAATTTCAAGAACCAGCTGTTGTAGCAATAAAACATATGAATCCATGTGGTATAGGTATTGGTAAAGACATAAATGAAGCATATAGAAAAGCTTATGAGTCTGACACGGTATCTATATTTGGTGGAGTAGTAGTGTTCAATAGGGAAGTAACAAAAGAAATAGCTAATTCTATTAATAAGTATTTTTTAGAAATAGTAATAGCACCGAGCTATGGAAAAGAAGCTTTTGAAATTTTAACTAGTAAGAAGAACATTAGATTAATTGAAGTTCCAAAATTAAAAGAATATAAGGAAAAGACAACAGAATATAAAGAAACAGTTAATGGAATATTATTTGAAGAAAAAGATAAAATTTTGTTTTTTGATGACTTAAATTTAGTTACAGAAAGAAAGCCTACATTTGAAGAGTTAGAAGAATTGAAATTTGCTTGGAAAGCTTGTAAATGTGTAAGTTCAAATGGAATTGTCATAACTAAAAATGGTGGAACAGTAGGAATTGGTCAAGGAGAAGTAAGGAGGTCTTGGGCAGTAGAGGAAGCCTTACAAAGAGCTGAAGGAAAACTAGAAGGGGCAATAATGGCATCTGATGCATTTTTCTTTGAAGATACAGTAGAACTACTTGCTAAATATGGAATTAAAGCAGTAATTCAGCCAGGTGGTTCCATAAAAGATGAAAAAGTAATAGAACTTGCTAATAAATATGGTATTGCAATAGTATTTACAGGAGTAAGACACTTTAGACATTAAGGAGAAAGTATGAAAATTCTTATAATAGGTAATGGAGGAAGAGAACATGCAATAGCATGGAAAATTTCTCAAAGCACTATGGTTAAGAAGATTTATTGTGTAAATGGCAACGGCGGAACATTAGAGGTTGCTGAGAATATAGAATTAAAGAATAATAATGAGATTTTAAATTTTGCCTTAGATAAAAAAATAGATTTAACTATTGTAGGACCTGAAAATCCTCTTTGTGAAGGAATAGTAGATTTATTTAAAGAAAATAACTTAAAGATATTTGGACCTGAAAAAAAATCGGCTCAACTGGAAAGTAGTAAAGAATTTACGAAAGAATTTCTTTATAGAAATAAAATACCTACTGCAAAATATTTTTCATATACAAATATTGAAGAGGCATTAAATGGGATAGAAGAATTTAATTATCCGTTGGTTATAAAAGCAGATGGACTTTGCAAAGGCAAAGGAGTATTCATTTGTGAAAACAAAAAAGAAGCTATAGAGAAATTAGAGGATATTTTTGTTAATAGAATATTTGGAGATGAAGGAAATAAAGTAGTAGTTGAAGAATTCTTAGAAGGATATGAAGCATCTTTAATTTGTTTAGTATCTAAAAATAATATAGTTCCTTTAGAAATTGCAAAAGACTATAAGAAGATAGGAGAAGGAGATAATGGTGATAATACAGGGGGCGTTGGCTGTATATCTCCGAATCCACTTTTAACAAAAGAAATTGAAAAACAGTTAATAAATATATCAGAAGATATTCAGAAAGCTTTAATAAAAGAAAATTTATCATATAATGGAGTTTTATTTATAGGATTTATGATAGACAAAGAAAGTCCTAAAGTTTTAGAATTTAATGTTAGATTTGGAGATCCTGAAACAGAGGTAATACTACCAAGATTAAAATCTGATTTGGTAGAAATTATATTAAAAACTATAGATAACAAAATAGAAAAAAATGATTTGGATTGGTCAAATAAAGTTTGTTTAACAACGGTGCTTTGTTCAGGAGGATACCCAGAAGAGTATAAAACTGGAATGGAAATTAAGGGAATTGAAAATTTAGATTCAGATATAATTGTTTTTCACAATGGAACTAAACGAGAAAATGAAAAACTTTTAACTAGTGGAGGAAGAGTACTTTCAGTAACGGCATTAGAAAGTAAATTAGAAAAAGCAAGAAGAAAAGTATATGAAAACATAGAAAGAATTTACTACGAAGGAATATACTATAGAAAAGATATTTAGTAGTTAAGAAAAGTAATATGATATTTTAATAATCATATTGCTTTTTTTTTGTTTGTTAAAAAAGTTATTAGTTTACAGTAATAAATTAAAATTATAAATATAAAATTAATAAATATTTTGCTTGACAAAAAAATAAGGAGAAGTTATTCTATAAATGTAAAACGTATATACAAATATAATCGTATTTACGAAAAAAGAAAGGGGGATTAAAGTGATATTAAAATTTTTGAAAAAAGTTCCAGCTGGAATGATGATAGTACCTATGTTTTTGTCAGCTATTGTGAATACGTTTTTTCCAGATATTCTACA
Source organism: Miniphocaeibacter massiliensis (assembly GCF_900232905.1). GTDB lineage: Bacteria > Bacillota > Clostridia > Tissierellales > Peptoniphilaceae > Miniphocaeibacter > Miniphocaeibacter massiliensis. The sequence continues at coordinate 29,381 of NZ_OCTQ01000004.1, read as the reverse complement.
AATAGGGTCTTTTACAACAGCTGTATTTACAAATGCTGGAGCAACAGCAATAATGGGGGTCCAGTTAGTATGTATGGGAAGTCAGTTAAGAGTTAAGGAATTAATGGAAGTAGTAAAAAGAGGAGGAGTTTTACTAGTTTCTAAGTATGTTATAGGAGCTATAATAGGTATATTAGTTGGAAAAGTATTTGGAATGGCAGGTTTTCTAGGTTTAACAACATTAGCTATTCTTAGTGCTATAACAAATTCAAATGGTTCTTTATATTTAGCGTTAAATGTTACATATGGTGATGAGGTTGACCAAACAGCAATGAGTTTTCTAGCATTAAATGATGGACCATTTTTAACACTATTAACGTTAGGGGCTTCTGGACTTGCAAATGTACCATTTATTGCATTAATAGCTGTATTAGTTCCAATAATTTTTGGGATGATACTAGGAAATCTTGACAAGAGTTTATCAGAGTTTTTAGCTCCGGGTGTATCATTGTTATTACCATTTGTTGGAATGACTTTAGGGGCAGGAATAAATATAACCGATATAGTTTCTGGAGGAGGAGCTGGAATATTATTAGGTGTTATAACAGTATTTATAAGTGGACCTATTGTTGTACTTTGTGACAGATTAATAAACAGAAGACCAGGCTATGCAGGCTGGGCTGTTTCAACAACAGCGGGTAATGCAATAGCTGTACCAGCAGTAGTAGCAACTGTAGATAAAGCTTGGGCACCTTATGTAGCGACAGCAACAACTCAAGTTGCCGCGTCAGTTGTAGTAACGGCAATACTTATACCTATTATTACAAGTTGGTGGGCTAAAAAATATGGATGTCCAGCATATCCTTTAGAAGGACAAGACTTTAGTAAAAAGAATTGGAAAGTTCCAAAAACAACTAAATAATATTATAGATATTAATTAAGTAGGAGGAATATAATGGAAGAAATTAATGCAGTAGTAATTAGTAAAAATGATAATGTTGTAGTGGCAAGAGAAAAAATAATAAAAGGTTTAAATGTGGTTTATTTAGATTTAGATGGTAAAAGAGAATGTTTTGAAGCTATTGACGATATAAAAATATATCATAAAATAGCTAAAGAAGAAATAAAAACAGGGGAGCATATAGTTAAGTACGGAGAACATATAGGAGTTGCATCAAAAAATATACATAAGGGTAACCACGTACATGAACATAATGTTGATAGTGTAAGAGAAAATTTGGATGATTTGGTATAGGGGGTAAAAATGAGGACATTTTGGGGTTATAAAAGATCGGATGGGAGAGTAGGTATTAGAAATCATATTTTAATTTTACCTTGTAGTGTATGTGCATCTGATACAACTAGAATTATAGCTAGTCAAGTAAGTGGAGCGGTTACTTTTAATAATCAATTGGGATGTTCACAATTAGGTATAGATCATGAATATACAATAGATACTATGGCTGGATTTGCAGCTAATCCTAATATTTATGGAGTTGTCTTAGTATCTTTAGGTTGTGAAAATGCTCAATTAAAACTTGTAAAAGAAGCAATAGAGAAAAGAACTAATAAAACAATAAAAAGTCTTGTTATACAAGAAGAAGGAGGAACTCTAAAGACTATAGAAAAAGCAGTGAGATATGCTAAAGAAATGTCAGAAGAAGCAGCTCTTTTAAGAAGAGAAGAATTTCCTTTGTCCGAAATAATATTTGGAACAGAATGTGGAGGCTCAGACCCTACATCTGGATTATCATCAAATGTTATAATAGGAGCTTTGAGTGATAAAATAGTTGAAAATGGTGGAACAGCAGTATTGAGTGAAACTACTGAATTTATCGGAGCAGAACATATTCTTGCTAGAAGAGCCAAAAATGAAGAAGTAAAAAATAGAATATTTGAGATAGTTCACAGATATGAAAAACACATATATGAAAATACTGGAGAGGAGGTTAGAGAGGGGAATCCTTCACCAGGAAATAAAGAGGGAGGTTTAACTACTTTAGAAGAAAAATCTTTAGGTTGTATTCATAAAGGAGGGACAACACCTGTTAATGCTGTATATGATTACTCAAAGCAACTAAAAACTGGGGAGGGATTAGTAATTATGGATACACCGGGAAATGATCCTTCTTCTGTAGCTGGTATGGTTGCAGGTGGATGTCAGATAGTTGTCTTTTCAACAGGAAGAGGAACACCTACAGGAAATCCGATAGCACCAGTTATAAAAATTACTGGAAATAGAGAAACTTATAAAATGATGTCAGATAATTTAGATTGGGATTCAAGTCCTACTATATATGGAGAAAAAACAACAAAAGAATTGGCAAATGAACTATTTGAAGATTTAATAGATTTTTTAAACGGAAAGTTAACAAAAGCAGAATCTTTAGGATATATGGAAACAGCTATACAAAGAGGTTGTAATTTTGTTTAAAATAGAATGGAGGTAAATTTGGAAAAAACAAAAATAATAACTCCATCTATTACAGTATTTAAAGAAGATGAGAGCATTGATTATGAGGGAAATAAAATAGTTATAGATCATCTTGTAAATAATGGTATGGATGGTATATTAGTATTAGGTAGTTCAGGAGAGTTTACAGGGCTATCATTAGAGGAAAAAAAAGATTTTTTAAAATTTTATTATGAATACACAAATGATAGGACAAAGCTATATGCTGGAACAGGTGATCTAAAACTAGAAAGAACAATAGAGCTATCTAATTATGTACTTGATATGGGATATGAAGCTGTTGTAGTAATTACACCATATTATTATGGATTAGACCAAGAAAAAATATATATTTATTTTGATAAAATAGCAAAAAGTATTTCAGGAGATATGTTTATTTATAATTTTCCAGATCGTTCTGGAAATAGTATTTCAGATGATACATTATACAAACTTTTAAAAGAAAATAAGAATATAAAAGGTATAAAAGATTCAGTGCTTGATTATTATCACACCACTGGTTTAATTAGGAAAATAAGAAATAATTTTGGGAGTTTCGAGGTATATTCAGGGTATGATGACCAATTTTTACTTAATATTTTTAATAATGGAAATGGTTGTATAGCAGCATTATCCAATATAGTTCCAGAAATATGGAGAGATTGGGTAAAAGCAGCAAATAACAAAGATTTTGAAAAAACAAATAGTATTCAAGTTTGTATAAATGATTTAATGCCATTGTATAATTTAGATAGTAATTTTTCCTTATTGTTTAAAAAGTTGATGAAATATAGAGGGTTAAATATAAACACAACTTCAATTTTTCCTTATAATCAAATTAATGATGAAAAATTTGAAAAGGCAAAAATAATTTTAGATAATGTATTAAAAAAATACAATAAATAGAATAGATAATATAAATACACCTATATTTATTATAGGTGTATTTATATTGAGGAAAATATAGATCTAGTTGTAGAAAATAACAATTAAATGTATAATAGTAGTTCAGTAAAATATTATAATTTGGTGATTTAATGGAAAAAGAAACGAAGTTACACCAGCCTACTATGAGAGTATTAAAAATATTGGAATGTATAGATCAAAATCCACAAGGACTTAGTTTAAAAGATATATCTGAATATATTGAAAGTCCAAAAAGTACGATATACCCTATATTAAATACCTTGATAGAGAATGGCTGTTTAAAATTAAATAGATTTGGAAACTATGAAATGGGCTTTAAAACTTTTCAATTAGGACTATCTTATTCAGCAAATTTAAGTGTTGTTGATATTATAAGAAAAGAAATGTTAGATATAGTTGATGAGTGTAAAGAAATATGCCAATTAGGGGTATTAGTAGATGATCAAGTATATTATTTAGCGAAAGTTGAACCTAATCAACCGATAAAAATTCTATCTTATGTTGGTAAGTACATGCCAGCTTATTGTACAGGTCTTGGAAAAGCATTATTGTCATTTTTTTCTAATGAAGACATAGAAGAAATATACAAAGATATTGAATTAAAAAAATATACCGAAAATACAATTACAAACATTAATGACCTTATAAAAGAAATAGACTCTGTAAGAACTACTGGTTTTTCAAATGATGATCAAGAAGCGATGGAATTTGCATCTTGTATTGCCGTTCCAATAAATATGTATAAAGGTAGTAAGTTAGCGTTAAGTGTAACTTATCCTATGTTTAGAAGGACAGATGAAAATATAAATAAAATAAAAGAAGCTCTATCATCAAAAGCAAAACTAATTGAAGAAATCTCTAAGGTACATAGATTAGGAATATCGTAATAAAAAACAACTGTAATATTACAGTTGTTTTTTAAATCCTTTCTTCAATCCACTTTATAATAGTATCAATAATTTCAAATTTTATAGGTTCATTTAAAATTTCGTGGAAAAGATTAGGGTAAATAATAAGCCCTTTATCTTTAGAAGATATTTCTCCAAATAAATCTCTAGAATCTTTTTCAGCAACAAGTCCATCATTTGCACCATGTAAAATTAAAGTAGGAGCAATAAAATCTTTAGCATTTTCTTTTAGAAAATGGGTTCCTTTAGTAATTTCTTTAACAAGTTTAACTGAAATTAATTTTTTAACTAGAGGATCTGAAATATATTTTTTTACTACAGATTCATCGGAACAAACTCCATCACCTAGAGCATTTTCAAAGTAAAATTCATCATCTTTGTCCATTAATGTAGGAGGAAACAATTTAGCATTATATCTTGTTAAAGCTCCAGATAAAATTATTCCACTAGATTTACGAGAATATATTGTACCAAAAAGAGTAGCAGTTTCTCCACCCATGCTATGACCTAAAACAAAAATAGGCTTATTTGGATTTTCTCTTTCTGCCAATTCAAAAAAGAAGTTTGCATCTTTAGCCATTTCTTTGAAATCACTAAAATAAACGTCTTTTCCTTTAGATTTTCCATGACCTCTTTGGTCATAACGGTAAACAGAAAGGTTATTTTCATTTAGTTTTTCTACAACATGATCATATCTGTTTAAATGCTCACATAAACCATGGCATATCAAAACAATAGCTTTAGGGTTTTCTACAGAATCAACTCTGTATCTTAGTTCAGTTCCATCAAATGAAGGTATTAAATCTTCTTTATACAATATAATCAACTCCTTTTTTTATTTATATTTTATCATAAAGAAATTTGAATATATAAATATGTATTAAACAAGAGATTATTATGATAAATACATAAGTATTAATATAATTGCTTTACTTAGAAGTTAATAATTATATATTGTATAATATCTATTTTATGGTTAAGCATATAAACTTGACTAAATCAGTATTTTAATGTAAAATAAAACGTAATTAAATAGGACTATGATTGGAAGAGACCTTTATGTTGAGCTTAGAGAGTTGCTGGTTGGTGTAAAGCAAAGGAAATGTATTGGGAAGATGAACCATGAGTCTATTATGATAATGAGGACTTGATTGTATCAGGTTGAATTAGAGTGGTACCACGAATATTACCTTCGTCTCTATTAGAGATGAAGGTTTTTTTATGATTTAATGCAACTGTATTCTATACAAGGTGATGTAGGTCAGATGTAGCGAAACCCAAATTTGTGACTTGATGTTAAGGTCGCATTATGATGTACATACTCATAAAGAGTGTAGTTGTAGGTTTAAATTTGTTACAAAAAATATTTTTTTGATGTTTGATATAGCATATTACTATCGCTAAAGAGAGAAAAAAGGAATAAGCTATTTTTTAGAATTATAATTATAATACAAGGGAGACGATAAAATGAGCAGTAAAAAACCATATTATTTAACAACACCAATATATTATCCAAGTGATAATTTACATTTAGGACATACTTACACAACTATAATTGCAGATACTTTGAAAAAAATAAGAGAAATTCAAGGATATGATGTTTTCTTTACAACAGGGACAGATGAACACGGACAAAAGTTATTAGAAAAAGCTAAAGAGTCAGGAAAAACACCGTTAGAGTACATTGACCCTATAGTAGAAAGTGCTAAAGTGTTATGGAAAAAACTTGGAATCAATTATGATGCTTTTGTTCGTTCTACAGACAAGCAGCACGAGAAAAATGTACAAGATATATTTCAAAAACTATATGATAAGGGAGAAATATATAAATCTGTATATAAAGGTAATTATTGTACTCCTTGTGAGTCATTTTGGACAGATGCACAACTTGTAGATGGTAAGTGTCCAGATTGTGGAAGAGAAGTGCACTATCATGAAGAAGAATCTTATTTCTTTAGATTGTCTAAATATCAAGATAAGTTATTAAAATTATTTGAAGAAAATCCAAAGTTTTTACAACCAGAGTCGAGAAAAAATGAAATGATAAATAATTTCTTGAAAGATGGTTTAGATGATTTATCTGTTACAAGAAATAGTTTTGATTGGGGAGTAAAAGTTCCTTTTGATGATAAGCATGTTATTTATGTGTGGATAGATGCGTTATCTTGTTACTTAACAGGTATAGGATATGGTGTTGACGAAGAAAAGTTTAATAAGTATTGGCCAGCAGATGTTCATTTAGTTGGGAAAGAAATTGTAAGATTTCATGCAATTATTTGGCCAGCATTACTTATGGCATTAGATTTAGATGTTCCAAAAGAAGTATTTGCTCATGGATGGATTTTATTTGATGAGGATAAAATGAGCAAATCTAAAGGAAATATTGTATATCCTGAACCATTAATAGATTTATATGGAGTAGATGCACTAAAGTACTTCATATTAAGAGAATTTGTTTTTGGAAATGATGGAAACTACACAAATGAAAAGTTTTTACAACGTATAAATTCAGACTTGACTAATGATTTAGGAAATTTAGTTTCAAGGACTGTTACTATGGTAGAAAAATACTTTAATGGTGAAGTTAAAGAACCTGTTATAAAAGAAGATGTAGACAATGAGTTAATATCTCTTGCAGAAAATACTGTGGTAGAGGTAGAAAAACATATAGACGAGCTTAGTTTTAACAACGCTTTAGAAAGTATTTGGAAGTTAATTAGAAGAACTAATAAATATATAGACGAAACAGCTCCATGGATATTAGGTAAAGAAGAAAACTACGATAGACTTTCAACAGTTTTATATAATTTAGTTGACAGTTTAAGAATAGTTAATATATTGATTAGTCCATTTATAACAGATACTGCTAAAAAAATACAAATTCAAATTGGATTAGAAAATTTAGATTGGGAAGATGCAAGAAAATTTGGTCTTACTAAGGTAGGAACAAAAGTGAAGAAAACAGAAAATTTATTCCCAAGATTAGATATTAAAAAAGAATTAGTAAGACTTGAAGAAGAAAACAATAAATTAATAGAAGAAAGAAAAAAGGAAAAAGGAATGTCTGAAGAAAAAATTGAAAATAAAGAAGAAATTAAAGATGAGTTTATTACAATAGATGATTTTGATAAAGTAAAATTAAAAGTTGGTGAAATATTAGAAGCTGATAATCACCCTAAAGCAGATAAGCTTTTAGTGTTTAAAGTTAAACTTGGAGAAGAAGTTAGACAAATAGTTTCAGGAATAAAGAAATGGTATTCACCAGAAGATTTAGTAGGAAAAAAAGTTATAGTTTGTACTAATTTAAAGCCTGTTAAATTAAGAGGTGTTGAATCAAATGGAATGATATTAGCGGCAGATAAAGGTGAAGAGTTAACTTTATTAAGTACATTACAAGATATAGAAAGCGGGGCTGACGTATCGTAATGAAATTTATGATAGATAGTCATGCTCACTTGGATGATGAAAAATTTAATTATGATAGAGAAAACATAATTAAAGAGCTTAAGGAAAATCAAGTAGCTTATGTTATAAATCCAGGAGCAGACTTAGAATCCAGCAAAAGAGCAATAGAACTATCGAAGGAATATGATTTTATATTTCCAGCAGTTGGAGTTCATCCTCACGATGCACAGAGTTTTAGTGAAGAAATATACAATGAAATAAAAAATATGGCGATAAAAGATAAAGCAGTTGCTATAGGTGAGATAGGACTTGATTATTATTATGATAACAGCCCAAGAGATAAGCAAAAAGAAGTATTCAAAAAGCAACTAGAACTTGCAAGAGAATTAAACCTACCAGTAATAATTCATACAAGAGATGCTTATGGTGATACTTTTGATATATTAAATGAGTTTAAAGGAGAAGTAATAGGAGTGATGCACTGCTATTCTGGTTCATTAGAAATGGCAGAAAGATATATGAGCTTAGGATATTATATTTCTTTTGCAGGACCTGTGACTTTTAAAAATGCAAAAAATGTTAAAGAAACTGCAGAAAATATTCCTATGGATAGATTATTAATAGAAACAGATTCTCCTTATTTAACACCTACTCCAAACAGAGGTAAGAGAAATGAACCTAAGTATGTAAAATATGTAGCAGAAACTATTGCAGAATTAAAAGACGTACCTGTTTCAGATGTAATAGAAGCTAGTAGAGAAAATGCTAGAAATCTATTTAAACTAGAAGGGGTTAGTTTTGAAGATTAAAGAAATAATAGTAGTAGAAGGAAGAGATGATGTTGAAGCTGTTAAAAGAGCATGTAATTGTGAGCTTATTATTACAGGGGGATATCATTTTAGAAAAGACCTTTTTAAAGTTTTAAGAAAAGCACAAAAAGAGAAAGGTTTAATAGTTCTTACGGATCCAGATTACGCTGGAGAAAGAATTAGAAAAATAATTAATAGAAATGTAAGAGGGGTAAAAAATGCATATTTACCTCAAGATAAAGCCACTAAAAAAGGTGATATAGGAATAGAAAATGCAAAGCCAGAAGATATATTAGAAGCTTTAGAAAATGCAAAAATTACCTATGAAAATGCAAGAAAAGAATTTGATTTTGACGATATGGTATATTATGGACTTACAGGTGAAGGCTCTAAAAAAAGAAGAGAATTTGTAGGGGACAATTTAGCAATAGGGTATGGAAACTCAAAACAGTTTTTAAAAAAGCTTAATAATTTTAATATCTCTAGAGAAAAACTTGAGGAGGTATTAAAAAGTATTGAAGAATAATAGATTATATCAACCTAGTTACATTAAAGAAATTTTAGATAAATTTAATTTCTCATTTTCTAAAGCTCTAGGACAGAATTTTTTAATAGACGGAAATATTATTAGAAAAATAGTAGAAGGTTCAAATATTACAAAAGATGATGTAGTTTTGGAAATAGGTCCAGGTTTTGGAACTTTAACAGAAGAACTTGCTATGAAGGCTAAAAAGGTTATATCTGTTGAAAAAGATAGAAGATTAATAGAAGTTTTAGATTATACTCTAAAAGACTATGACAATGTAGAGATTATAAACAATGATATTTTAAAAGAGAATATAAGAGAAATAAAAGATAAATTTTCTCCCGAAAGAAAATTAAAAGTTGTTGCAAACTTACCGTACTATATAACAACTCCAATATTAGAGTATTTAATAGAAACTAAAGAATGTATAGAGTCTATAACAGTAATGGTTCAAGAAGAAGTAGCTAGGAGAATGGTAGCTTCTGTAAAAGATAAAGACTATGGAAGTCTTTCTATATATATGAATTATAATTCAAATGCAGAGATTATAGCGAAAGCTCCTAAACAAATATTTATGCCAAGTCCTAAAGTAGATAGTGCAGTTGTAAAATTGGTGTTAGAAGATAAGGATTATGGAGTAAATGAAGAATTATTGTTTAAATTAATACGTTCAGGTTTTACTAAAAGAAGAAAAAATATTTTGAATTCTTTAACTACAGGATTTTTAGAGATAAATAAAGATGATTTGAAAGAAATATTGGATGAATTAGACATTAGTACAAATAACAGAGCTGAAAACCTAACTTTAGAAGATTTTGTTAATATAACTAAAAAATTAAACTATGATTAAAAAATTATTTAGAGGGTATTAATAAAACGTAACTGAAAGGAGAGGTTTAAATGGCTAATGTAACTGTATATTCAAGCGATACTTGCCCATACTGCGTAGCGGCTAAGGATTTTTTAAATAAAAATAATATTGAATTTACTGAAAAAAATATTTCAAAAGATGCGAGTGCAAGAACTGAATTAATGAAAATGGGACATATGGGTGTTCCAGTAGTTTTAGTAGACGATCAAGAAATTGTTGGTTTTGATGAACCAAAACTTAAAAGCTTACTAGGATTATAAGAATAAATATAGACGGGAGATTATACATTTGTATGATCTCCTGTTTTATTTTACCTAAAATTATAATATAGAAGTGAGAGGAGTAAACATGCCAATTATTGTACCAAATGATCTTCCAGCAAGTGAAATTCTTAAGAAAGAAAGAATTTTTGTTATGGATGAGAAAAGAGCTTTGACACAAGATATAAGACCATTGGAATTAGCAATAATTAACTTAATGCCAACAAAAGTAGAAACAGAAACTCAGTTACTAAGAAGGATTTCTAATACAGCTTTACAAGTAAAAGTGGACTTAGTTAGAACGATGAGCTATGAAAGTAAAAATACAAATAAAGAACATTTAGAAAAGTTTTATGTAACAATAGATGAAATAAAAAACAAAAAATACGACGCTATGATTATAACTGGTGCTCCAGTAGAACTAATGGATTTTGAAGAAGTTGATTATTGGAAAGAGCTGGTAGAAATAATGGAGTTTGCAAGAAAAAATGTATTTTCTACTTTGTTTATTTGTTGGGCTTCTCAAGCAGCTTTATATCATTATTATGGAATAAATAAAAAGCAAATGGATGAAAAACTATTTGGAGTATATGAAGTTGAATTAAAAGAAACATCAATCCTTACAAATGGTTTTGACGAATCGTTTTATGTTCCACATTCTAGATATACATACTCAAGTATTGAAGATATGAAAAAAATAGACGACATACAAATTTTAGCTTCGTCAGACAAAGTTGGTATGCATATGGCAGCGACTAAAGACAATAGATTTATTTTTGTATCAGGTCACGGTGAGTATGATACTTATACATTAGATAGAGAATATAAGCGAGATGTCAAAAAGGGACTAGATATAGATATACCTGTTAATTATTATAAAAATGACAATCCAAAAGATGGTGTTTCTATAAAGTGGAAGGCACATAGCAATTTATTTTTTTCGAATTGGCTAAATTGTTGTGTATATCAAGATACACCGTTTATTCTGGATAGAATTCAAGAAAAAGAAATTAAAAAATAAGAAAGCACCTGTTTAGGTGCTTTTAATTTATATGTAAGGCACTTATAAAAGTGCCCAAGATTAAGCGTTTAATTCTGACATTAATTTTTCGATATCTAAACCATGAACCATTGCAGCTTCTTCTAGGCTTTCCATTTGACTTCCAGGGCATCCAATACAAGACATTCCATTTTGTAAAAGAACTTCGATAGAATCAGGGTAAGCTCTAATGATATCTCCAATTAACATATCTCTAGTAATTTTCATAGGTTTCCTCCTTAATTTACTACTCATATATATAATATCTGTATTTGGGTTAAAAATCAATAATTACTTAAATTAAGATTAATTATTGAAATAGTAGGTATAAATACATAAGAAGATTAAATTTAGGAGGAACAATTATGAAGATAGAACTTACAAACGATGCAAAAAATAAAATAGATGATATTTTAAAAACATCAGGGAAAGAATATGTAAAATTAGTGCCAGGAAGTTACTCTTGTTGTGATATAGTTTTTACAATAATGGCTGGAGATAAGGAAGAAAAAGAAACGGAGTATGCAACAGAGGATTATAAGTTTCTTATGGATAGTGAATTAGACGGCTATTATGATAAAATAATGGTGGATTATATAACTGAGGGATTTGCAAAAGGTTTTAATATAGAAACTAAAGATAAAGCGTAAGATATTAGTAAAATGTAAAATGTTAATAGAAGCAAACATATATAAATGCTGTTTCTGTTAGCATTTTTTTCTTTTTACTATTACAATATTAAAAGGACTTAAAATACTTTATAGATATGTTTACTATGATAGAATATAAGATAGGTATTTTATAATAAATTGTTTAAAACTTATTAAAGAGGTGAGGGTTATGCAAAATAGCTATTTAGAACAAAAAGATATGCATTTTTTAGATTTGAAGAAAAATCTAGAAAATAGAGAGTATAAAAAATTAAAAAGTAATTTAGCTAAGTATAATCCTGTAGATATAAAGGACTTTATTGAAGAGTTAAATCCAGTAGATGCTGTACTAACTTTTAGATTACTTACTAAAGATGATGCAATTGAAGTTTTTTCATACTTAGAAAATGAAGAACAAATGCAATTACTACAAGCTTTTACAGATACAGAGTTAGATAATATCATAAATGAATTAAATATTGACGATATGGTAGATATGATAGAAGAGATGCCTGCGTCAATAGTAAAAAAAATATTAGCAAGAACAGACCCGAGTAAAAGGAAAGTAATTAACGACTTCTTACAATACCCAGAGTATAGTGCAGGAAGTCTTATGACTATAGAGTATATTGAACTAAAGAAGCACTTAACGGTAGAACAAGCGCTAAATAAAATCAAGTTAACTGGTTTAAACAAAGAAACAGTATACACATGTTATGTTACAAATGAATCTAAAAAACTAATAGGATTTGTATCTTTAAGAGATATAGTATTAAGTGAACCAGATGTTTTAATTGGAAATTTGATACACGAAAAAGTTATATATGTTAATACACACGATGACCAAGAGCATGTAGCAGAAGTTTTTAGAAAGTATGGGTTCATGGTTCTTCCAGTAGTGGATAATGAAGGAAGAATGACAGGAATAATTACGGTTGATGATATACTTGATGTTATTGAACAAGAAACAACAGAAGATTTTCAAAAGATGGCGGCTATGGCACCAGATGAGGAAGATTATATGGATTCATCTGTATGGTATTTGTCTAAAAGAAGAATAAATTGGCTACTTATACTTATGATATCATCTGCTTTTACAAGTGGCATAATAGGTCATTACAATTACTTATTGGTTTATTATTCTGCGTTATATAACTTTTCTCCTATGATAATGGGAGCTGGAGGTAACTCGGGAAACCAGTCTTCAACTACTGTGATTCGTGGACTTGCAACAGGAGAAATAGAGATACAAGATTGGTATAAAGTTATGTTTAAAGAACTTAGAATAGCAATCATTGTAGGAATTATACTTGCTATTGTAAATTTTGCAAAAAATATTATTTACGATAAATTAGATGTAATTTATGCATTAATTATATCTATATCTTTAATAGCTACAATATGTTTTGCCAAAATGGTTGGGGGAACATTACCTATAATTGCAAAAAAACTAAAAATAGACCCTGCTATAATGGCTGGACCGATGATTAGTACTTTAGTAGATTCAGTGAGTCTTTTAATTTATTTTAATGTTATAAAAGTATTTTTACCTGTATAGAAAAAACCAAAAAAGACATCTAAAATTAGGATAAAAAATATAACAAAAAGTATTGACTTTAATTCCTACATATCGTACAATATTTTGTTAACTTGACGAAATATATAAAATATGATATATTTAATAATGTAGTTAAAAATGCTTCGTCAAGGAGGGGTATTATTGTCTAGTACTATAAATTTAAAATACTTAAAAGGTCAAATACAAGAAAATATTGGGAAAAAGGTGATTATTAAAGCTGATAAAGGTAGAAATAAAATCACTACTAAAACAGGTATAATAGAAGATGTATTCCCAAGTTTATTTACAGTAAAAATTACAAATGAATTTGATCAAGAAAGAACAGTATCATACACATATTCAGATCTTTTAACATCAACAGTTGAATTAAAACTATTCTAATAGAAACGACGTAAGTCGTTTTTTTATTTGTGGTATAATAAATTATTATATAATGGAGAGTAGTATGTATAAAATTAATTCATATGCAAAAATTAATCTATCTTTAGATGTATTAAATAAAAGAGAAGATGGATATCATAATATTGATACTATAATGCAACTGATAGAGTTAAAAGACATAATAGAAATAGAAAAAAGAAACGACAACTTATTAAATATAAAGTGTAACAAAAGTGAAGTTCCAACAGACAAAAATAATTTAATATACAAAGTGTGGGATATTTTAAGAAAATATAAAGAGAATGATCACGGTTTGAACGTGTATATTGAAAAGAATATTCCAGTAGCAGCAGGCCTTGCAGGAGGAAGCTCTAATGCAGCTTATTTTATGAAAAAAGTAAATGAAATTTGGAATTTAAATTTAAGTTGTGAAAAATTAATGGAAATAGGCTCAAAAATAGGGGCAGACATACCTTATTTTTTTGAAGAAGGAACTGTTAGAGCAGAAGGAATAGGAAATAAATTTACTAAGTTAAAAAATCTTGAAAACCTAGATATATTGCTAGTTAATAGTGGGTGTGAAGTTAGTACAAAGTATGTTTATGACAATATAAAGCTAAGTAAAAAAAGCAATATAAATAAATTAATTGAATCAATTAATTTGGGAGAAATTTTTAATAAATCGGTATACTATAATACAATGACAGAAGTTAGTGTAACAGTATGTCCCGAGATAAAAAATATAATAGACGAAATGTATGAATTAGGTGCAAAAATATCGTTAATGTCTGGTTCAGGAGCTTCAGTATTTGGGATATTTGAAAATGAGAGTGATATAAACAGAGTTTATGAAAAAATAAAAGATAAGTATAAATTTGTTTTAAAAACTAAAACAATTTAGGAGATGAAAATGGATAATAGAGCTATTGGAGTTTTTGATTCAGGACTTGGGGGACTTTCAGTTTTAAGAGAACTAAAGAAGTTGTTACCAAATGAAGATTACATATACTTTGGAGATACTAAAAGACTTCCATATGGATCAAAAGATAAAGAAACTATAAAAAGATATTCTAAAGAAATAGTAGATTTTTTCATAGAAAAAGATGTTAAATTAATAATAATTGCTTGTAACACCATTACAGCACAAGCTCTAGATTATTTAAGAGAAACCGTAGATATACCAATTTTAGGAACGGTAAATGCAGGAGCAAGATCATCACTTGAAAAGACAAAAAACAATAAAATACTACTTATAGCTACTGAATCTACAGTAGAAAGTGGTCTATATGAAAAGAAAATAAAAGAAGAGAAAAAAGATGCTGTTGTATATTCTGTTGCTTGTCCCAAATTTGTACCTCTTATAGAGAATAATATGGAAGGCACAAAAGAAGTGCAAGATGTTATAAAAGAGTATTTAGATTACTATAAAGATAGAGATATAGGCATAGACACTATGATACTTGGTTGTACTCATTATCCTTATATAGTAGAAGATATACAAAAGGCATTTAGAGATGATATTGAATTTATAAATCCAGCTGTTGAATTGTCAATTGAAGTAAAATATTTTCTTGAAAAGAATAATATGGAGAATTTAAATAAAAAAATACCTACAAATATTTTTTATGCAAGTGGAAACATAGACAAGTTTAGAAAAGATGGTTCAAAGCATATGGGAGAAAAATTAAAAGAAGTTTATAAAAAGGAATTCGATTAGGGGATAATATGAGATTGTATAGATATTTATATAATAATATTGTAGAAATTGGAATAGAAGTAGGCAATAAAATACAGAAAATAAGCAAATATAATAATATTGTAGACTTGTTAGAAGACGGCTTTAATAATAGTGGAAAAATTAAAGGTATAATTTCACAAGATTTTAGAAATAAAAAAGATATAAAAATACTTTCTCCTATAGAAAAGCCTATACACGATATTATTTGTGTTGGGAAAAATTACGTAGATCATATTTCAGAACTCGGTGGAGATACAACAGAAGAATTTGTGCCTAATTATTTTGGGAAAAGAGCTAGTATAATAAAAGGGCATAAAGAAGAAATAAAGGGAATATATGAAATAGACAATCAAGTCGATTATGAAGTTGAATTGGCAGCTATAATCTCTAAAAATTGTAAAAATATAGAAAGAAAAAATGCTAAAGATTATATTTTTGGATTATCAATTTTTAATGACGTATCCTCTAGATATTTGCAAAATCATCATAAACAGTGGTATAGAGGTAAAAGTGTTGATGAGTATAGTATATTAGGCCCTTGTATAGTTACTGTTGATGAGTTTGAATTTCCATTAAAGTTGGAACTAAAATCTTTTGTAAATAAAGAAATGAGGCAATTCTCAAATACATCTAAAATGATAATATCAATAGAAGAAATTATTGAAGATTTAAGTAAAACTATGACTTTAGAACTAGGAGATATTATAGCAACAGGAACTCCTTCAGGAGTAGGTAAAGGATTTAATCCTCCTAGGTATATTAACAAGGGAGATATTGTTGAGCTTGAAATAGAAAATATAGGAAAATTAGAAAATAAATTCATATAAAAAACTCATCTAGTATTATTTTAGACGAGTTTTTTCTTTGCATTTAGGGCAAAGTCCTCTAAACTCTAATGAGTGACTAACTATATTGTAACCTGTTTTTAATTCTAGTTTATGTTCTAAGTCGTGTATAGGACAATCTTCTAGAGGTAAGACTTCATGACAATTTGTACAAATTAAATGGTGTATATGTTCCTGTTTATTATATCTATAGTAAGTTTCTCCGTTAATTTCTGTGACTTTTAGTATTAAGTTGTTTTCAACTAAAATTTTTAAATTCCTATATATTGTTGATAAATTTACGTTTTGAAGCTTACTTATAATTTCAAATAGTTCTTCAGCAGTTATAGAAACATTTAATTTTAATAATTCCTCCAGAATGGCTATTCTAATTTTTGTTATTTTTAAATTATTATCTTGTAAAAGTTTTTCCATAAAGCACTACCTTTCGTTGACAATAATTATAGTTTATTTTATAATATAATGCAAATGCAAATCATATGCATTAGGAGGTTATTTTGAAAAAAATCATTAGTGTTTTAATGGTATGTATGATTTTATTAACATCTTGTACTTCTAAAAATGTTAATAAAGAAAAAGGTGGCAAACCCACAATATATACAAGTATTTATCCAATATATTATGTTACTTCAAATATAGTGGGAGATAAAATAAATGTAGAAAATATAATACCAAATGATATAGATGCTCATAGTTGGGAGCCTACACCTAAAGATATGGCTAAATTAGAAGATGCAAGTTTAATTTTAATAAACGGAATTGGAATGGAAAGCTGGGTAGATTCAGTTGTTAATACTATAGGAAGTAGAGAAATACATGAAGTAAATGAAGGTATAGAGTTAATAAAATTAACAGAACACGATCACGATAAAGATTTGCGTGAATCTCATAATCATGGAGATTTTGATCCACATATTTGGCTTAGTATTAAAAATATGAAAATAATTTCAAAAAATGTTTATAAAAAGGTAGTAGATTTAGATAAAGATAATGAAAAATACTACTTAGAAAATTTTAATGAGTTAGTTATTAAATTGGAAAATTTAGAGAAAGACTATGAAAATAAACTTTCCAGAATTAAAGATAAGTCTATAGTAGTTCCTCATGAAGCATTTAATTATTTGGGAAGAGATTATGAGATAAATCAAATAGCTATAGAAGGGATAAACTCTACAGATGAACCAGATTTAGGGAAAATGGCAGAAATTGTAAACGAAGCTAAAGAAAATAAAATTAACACGATATTTTATGAATATGGAGATTCAGACAAAATTGCTAAAACGATAGCTGGTGAAATTAATGGGCAAGTTTTACCGTTGTGTACATTAGAAAAAATAACAAATGAGCAAGAAAAAAATAATGATGATTATATTAGTATAATGTATAAGAATCTAGAAAATTTGGAGAAATCTTTTGAGAGATAAACTAGAAAAAGTAATAGAAATAAAAGATTTAAGCTTTGGATATGACAAATTTCTTATTAATAAGGCTAATTTAGAAATATATAAAGGAGACTTCTTAGGCATAATAGGTGCTAATGGTTCAGGTAAATCAACTTTATTAAAGCTAATATTAGGGGAATTAAAACCGAAGTCTGGAAGTGTAAAAATAAATAATATTGCAGTATGTTCAAAATCGGACTTAAGAGAAATAGGGTATGTTAAACAGTTAAATATGGAAAATCAAATAGCGTTTCCTATTACTCCTTTAGAGATAGTTAAATTAAATTTGTATGATGAAATGAAAATATTTAAAATACCAAGATCTGAACACAAAAATAAGGCATTGAATGCACTAGCATCAGTAAGGTTATCAGACAGATATAATTACAATTTTAATACTATGAGTGGAGGAGAAAAACAAAGAGTTTTAATAGCGAAAGCTTTGGTAAACAATCCTGATATATTAATATTTGACGAGCCTACTGCTGGGGTAGATTATGATAGTAAAGAGGTATTATTTAATATTTTACAGCATTTAAATAAAAATCATAATATAACAATAGTTGTTGTAACACATGAACTAGAGTTTTCAAAAAAATATTTTAATAGAATAATTGAAATAGAGAATGAGGAACTTAATGAATTGGAGGAGGTTAATTATGAACATCTTTCAATATAATTTTATGGTTAAAGCATTAGTTGTAGGTTTAATAATAGCCATAATAATACCCGCAATAGGAACAATAGTCGTAAATAAAAGAAATTCTATGGTAGGAGATGCCCTTTCACATACTTCTTTAACTGGTATTAGTTTGGGATTAATTATTGGTATTAACCCAATTATAGGTGCAATAATAGTTTGTATATTTGCAGCTTTTTTTATGGAGTTTTTAAGAACGAAATTTCCAAGGGGGACAGACTTATCTACTGCTGTAATTATGAGTTTTGGAATAGGACTTGCAGCAGTTTTATCAGATTTTATTCCAGGATCTGCAAATTTAGAATCTTTTTTATTTGGAAGTATAGTTGCTATTTCTAACACAGAAATGATTTTAGTTATAGTAGTAGCTATAATAGTAATTACATGTTATTTACTAATGTATGAAGGATTAATTTATATTACATTTGACGAATCAAGTGCAAGATTATCCGGTGTTCCAGTAAAAAAAATAAATTTTATATTTACTCTTTTAACAGCCCTAACTATTGCGATAGGTTCAAGAGTTGTAGGAACATTAATGATATCTTCTCTAATGATATTACCTGTAGCATTAGCTATTAGGTTGGCAAAATCATTTAATCAAACGGTTTTAATTTCCGTTATTCTAGGTGTTTTATATGTAGTAACAGGGATACTAATATCGTTTTATTTAAACATAAAACCTGGAGGAGCTATTGTTTTAATAGGTGTAATAGCTTTGGTATTAGACATTATAATAAAATTAATAATAAAAAAATAAGCGTACATTAAGTACGCTTATTTTTAGTTTGATGCATAGTTGTCGAAATATCCTTGGATTAATACTATAGGAGTACCCTTATCTCCTGAACCGCTTATTAAATCACTTAAAGAACCTAGTAAGTCAGTTAATTGTCTAGGAGTTGTACCTAGTGAAGATTTATCTCCAACTAAATTATCGCTTTTCTTATTAATTCTATCTTTTATTGCTTCTGATGCTTCGGCTTCATTTAAACCTTTTAAATCTGCATCAGCAATATATTTTATTTTAATTTCATTTGGTGTACCTTCTAGGGCTGAAGTATATCCTGGGGAAACAACAGGATCGGCTAATTCCCATATTTTTCCAACTGGATCTTTAAAAGCACCATCACCATAAATCATTACTTGGATATTTTTATTATATTTTTTCTTTAAAATTTCTTGAAATCCATCAACAAATTTTTGAGAATCTCTAGGGAATAATTTTATAGAATTATCAGTTGAAAGATTTGAACCATAAAGTCCATATTGAGAATTATATCCACTGCCATCAATTGACTCTGTCATAATATCAGCAAGGCTATAAACTGTTTTCGCTCCTAAACGTTTAAATAAATCTTTAAGATAGTCTCTTTCGTGTATATTTGCTACTAAAATTTCATCAGTATAATTTAATATATCATTAGGATTATTAGTTAAAAATATTTCTATGTTGTCATTTATAGCAAAATCTTTGTATAACTTAACATAATCTACACCTGTAAAGTGGTGAGTAGCTCCTTCACCAACTAAGTCACGGTATTCTTTCTCTGATAAAGTGTCTTTGTAAATGTTTATATCTTTTCCGATAAGTAAAGACTTATCAAACAAAGAGTTTCCAACCTCATCAGAAGGATAACTTAAAAATACTTTTATCTTTTTTTCTGTATTTGCTATTGCTTTCATTATTATAGAGAATCTATTTCTACTAGTAATAGGGAAAACAACGCCTATTGTTTCATTATATTTAGAGTTTAGATCTTTAGTAATTTTATCAATGTCTACGTAATTACCCTGTGCTCTTGCTAACAAAGACTCTGTAATAGCTAGAACATCCATATCGTTTAAGCTAATATTGTCATTTTTTACGACATCATCCAATATTTTTTCGATAATTTCATATAGATTATCGCCTTCTTTTATTATTGGAGCTCTTAAACCTCTTGCAGTTGTTCCTATGTTTCTAGTCATAAATCCTCCTAATTATTTAATTATTTGATTTTCTGTGATTACAATATCAACAGGAATATCATAAACTTCTATTGGCAATTCGTCAACTATTTGGAAATCATAAGCTAAAGCAATTTTTAAGGGAGATTTTTTCAAACTTGCAAAAAATCTGTCATAAAATCCGCCTCCATAGCCCATTCGGTATTTGTTTTTTGTAAAAGCTACTCCAGGCGTAATTACTAAATCTATAATATTGTTATCAACCGATTTCCTTAAAAAATTTTTAGGTTCGGGGATATTGTAATATCCTGGTTCCAAATCGCTTTTTAAGTCTTTTATTAGTGATAGTTTCATTAAGTTATTTTTTTTATCGATATAGGGAACATATAAATTTTTACGATTTTGTAATAAAAATTCCATTATTGGAAAAGTATTTATTTCAGAGCCGAAATTGACATAACAGAAAATGTTTTCATAATTTTCTAAAATATTTTGTTCCATTAAGTTATTTAAAATCAAATTATCTAATTTTTCTTTACAATCAATATCTAATAAATCCCTATTATTAATTATTTTTTTACGTAGAATTTTTTTCTCCAATATTCCACCTCCTACATCATAATTATACAGCTAAATGAAGGAAAAATCAGCTTTTATATTTTTGAATTACAAGAGTATTACAAAAAATTAATTTTTTGTAACCTTTTTGTAACTATATGTAATAAAACTATCAATCATGTGTTATAATATAAATTGACTGTAGAGGTGATGTATTGGTAGAGTTTAAAGAAATTAGCAAAAGCTACAAAAAAGGATACTTAGCTTTAGATAATGTTGATTTAAAAATTGACCAAGGAGAATTCGTGTTTGTAATAGGCGAAAGTGGTGCTGGTAAATCGACACTTATAAAGCTTATATTAAAGGAAGAAAATCCTGATTCAGGTAAGATATATTTATTTGATGAAGATATTACTAAAGTTAGAAATAGAAAAATTCCGATAATAAGAAAACAAATAGGTGTTGTATTTCAAGATTTTAGACTATTAGAAAATAAAACTGTATATGGAAATTTACAGTATGTGATGCAAAATTTAGGATATTCAAGAAAATATATAAAACAAGAAATACCTAAGTTGCTAAAGAGTGTAAAATTAGTTGGAAAAGAAAAGTCTTATCCTCATCAGTTATCTGGTGGAGAACAGCAAAGAGTAAGTATTGCAAGAGCATTAATCGTGAAACCTAAAATTATAATAGCAGATGAACCAACAGGGAATTTAGATCCTAAGACTTCAAGGGAAATAGCTGACTTACTAGTTGAAATAAATAAAGATGGTACAACAGTCATTATGATAACACATGAAAATGATATAGTTAATGATTTGTGCAAGAGAGTTATTCGTTTAGATAGAGGAAAAATAGTAAGAGATGAAGTAGGTGGCAAATATGAAGAAAATTAGAGTATTTTTTGCCACATTGGGCGAAGGATTTAAAAGCTTGTGGAAACATAGAGGTATGGGGTTTGCATCTGTAATCTCTATTATGTTGGCTTTAATTATTTTAGGAGTTATATTAGTTTCTAGTTTAACTTTAAATCAATATATAATGGATTTAGAGACTAAGGTTGATGAAATAGTAATATATATGAAGAAGGATAGTACAGAAGAACAGAAAAATGCTTTGGAAAGTACATTAAATCAAAATTCATATATAAAATCTGTGAAGTTTAAATCTAAAGAAGAAGCTCTTGAAGAATACAAAAAAACTTTGAAAGATGATCAAGCGTATCTATTTGAAGGAATGGAAAAGGCATTGCCAAATTCTTTTGTAATAACACTTAGTGATATATCAAAAGCCGATGAATTTGTAGTTGAAGCTAAGAATTATGAAGGTGTAGACAACATAAACTATTATAAAGATACAGTAGAGCGTGTACTAAAAATATCTAAATACGTTCAATTAGGTGGAGCAGCTGCTGTAGTAGCGTTAGTAGTAATATCAATTTTAATTATATCTAATACTATAAAATTGACAGTTGTTGCAAGGAAAAGAGAAATACAAATTAAGAAGTATATAGGAACAACAAATCCTGTAATAATAGGACCATTTATATTTGAAGGTATGATATTTGGACTTATAGGATCTGGGTTGTCTTTTTTGGCAATATATTTTGGATATGACTTTTTATTCAAAAAATTTGCAGGAGTTTTTGAAGAAATTGTAGCAGGGTATTTGATACCAATGGAACTTATGTATGTGAATATATTGATAATATTTTTGACTTTAGGAATAGGAATTGGTATAATAGGTTCATTGTTATCAATAAGGAAGTACTTGAAAGTATAAGGGAGGATTGAAACATTGAGTTTTAGCAAAAAGAAAATGGTAGCTTTATTATTGCTATCTTCAGTTAGTTTGACGACTGTATCATATGCAGACACAATAACTGAATTAGAAAATAAAAAGTCTACTAAGGAAAGCTCAGTCAACGAGTTAAAAACATCTATAGATGAATTAGAATCTAAAAAGAACACTTTATATGGTGAAGTAGATGGCATTAACTCAGAGATATCTGCAATCGAATCGCAAATAAGTGATTTAAAAGCACAAATATCTGGTTTAGAGAGCCAAATTGCAGAGACTGAAGCTGAAATTGCTTCTTTAGAAGCGGATATTGCAGAAAATCAAAAAGAATTTGAAGAAAGAGCAAGCGTTATGTACCAAAATAGCCAAGTTGGTTACTTGGATATAGTATTTTCATCATCAGACGTTGATGACTTGCTTTCAAAAGTATCTACTATGAAATTCTTAACTGAACATGATAAAGATGTTATTAACAGTTTGAAGAATGATAAAATAGAATTAGATGCAAAAAAAGACGAATTAGATGGTCAAAAACTAGCGTTAGAAATAGCTAAGGGAAATCTAGATTCTAAAAATTCTGAGCTACAAAGCGCAAAAGCTAGTAAATATGAATTGATAAATGATGCAATTAAGAAACAAGATTTAACACAAGAGGAAATAAATAAATTAGAATCAGAAATAAAAGGGTTAGATGGAAATATTTCTAAGGAAAAATCAGCAGCAGAAGCTAAGAAAGCTGAAGAAAAAAGAGCGGCTGAGAGAAAAGCTACAGAGTCAAAACAAAAGTCTCAAAGTAGTAATTCTGGAAGTAGTTCAAAAAATAAAGGAAATGGTTCAAGTAGTAGCTCAAATGTTAATAAAGAATCATCACCTTCAGTATCTAATGACTTAGGAAGTGGAACTTTAGGTTGGCCAGTACCTTCCACAAGAAGAGTATCTAGTGGATATGGTTATAGAATTCATCCTATAAGTGGAAAATCATCATTCCATATGGGAATTGATGTTCCAGCACCTTTAGGAACGCCAATAGTTGCAGCTGAAAGCGGTACTGTAATATCAGCTTCTTATAGTGGAAGTTACGGAAACTTGATGAAAGTTCAACATGACAATGGTATAGTTACATACTATGCACATCTTTCAGGTTTCAGAGCATCAGTAGGACAAAGAGTTAGTAAAGGCCAAACGATAGCTTCAATGGGTTCAACTGGTAATTCAACTGGTTCACATTTACACTTTGAAGTAAGAGTTAATGGTTCTCATACAAACCCATTAAATTATGTAAGATAGTAAATAATGAAAACAGACTTTATAGTCTGTTTTTTTTATGCTAAAATTAATGTATTATATTTTTGTAAAAACAACGGAGGATATTTTGTTAAGTGAATTGTTGGAGTTAAAAAAAGGAGATATCCTTTCAGTTGTGGGAAGTGGTGGAAAGACAACCACTATTCATAAATTGGCAAAAGAATTGAACGGAAATAAAGTATTGCTTACTACTAGTGCTAAAATAGGGATAAATGAAATAGAAGATGTAATACAGGTAGAAAAATTTAGTGAACTAAGAAAAATGAAAATAGAAAATAATAATTATTTGTCTGGAAGTACTGTAGAACAAGAAAAATTTACAGGTATAATAGAAGAAGATATTTTAAAAATAAAAGATAAATTTGATTTTATTATAATTGAAGCGGACGGATCTAAAAGAATGCCACTAAAAGGATGGAGAAAAAAAGAGCCTATTATATTAGAAAGTTCAAACAAAACATTAGGAATCATACCTTTTAACTTATATGGTTGTAAATTAGATGAAATAGAAATTTTTAACAGAAAAATTTTCATGGAGATTGTAGGAATAGGTAAAAAGACATTTGATACTGAAAGTATATTAAAGATTATTAATGCAAAAAATGGTATATTTAAAGGTTCAGCTAAAGAAAAATATATTTTACTTAATAAATGTGATAAAGAAGAAAATAAATTATTAGCGAGGAAAGTTATATTAGAATTAAAAAATAAATGTTATGAAAAAATTAATTTTATTTATGGTAGCTCGATAACAGGAGAGTACTATGGCTATTAGTTGTATAATTTTAGCTTCTGGGGAATCTAAAAGAATGGGGAAAAACAAACTATTATTGGAATTAAATGGTAAAATGATATTTGAATATATTTTTGATACAATAAAAAATATTCAATTTGAAGAAGTAATAGTAGTTACAAGATTTAAAGAAATAGAAGACTACTCTAAAAGATTAGGATATAAGATTCTATATAATAAAAATTATTCAAAAGGACAATCTAGTTCAATAAAAATTGGAGTAAATAATACTAATAAAAAAAATGATTATATTTTTTTTGTGGCAGACCAACCCATGATTAGTTTAGAAACGATAAAAAAATTATTAGATGCGTATAAAAAATATGAAAATCAAATAATAATTCCTGTATATGATGGAATTAAAGGGAATCCTGTTATATTTCCAAATTATTTCAGAGAAGATTTATTAAAATTAACAGGAGATAGTGGAGGAAGAAAAATAATAAAAGAAAATACTCATGTAATAAAAAAAATCGACATAAATAATGATGAGAATATTGATATAGATACATTAGAAGATTATGAAAGCATTAGGAGAAAATATGGAAGGTGAAATTGTAATAGTAAGAGGTGGAGGAGATATTGCAACTGGTACAATTCAAAGATTACATAGAAGCGGTTTCAGAGTACTAGTACTAGAAATAGAAAAACCTACAACTATAAGAAGAACTGTTGCTGTTTCAACTGCACTATATAATAAAGAATACAAAATAGAGGATTTTAAGGCAGTAAAATGCGAAAATGAATTGGATATATTTTTAACGTGGGAAAAAGATAATGTCCCTGTAGTTGTTGATCCAAAAGGTGATTATATAGATATATTTAAACCAAATTATTTAGTAGATGCCATATTGGCTAAAAAGAATATAGGATTTACAAAATTGGAGGCTATAGGGAAAATAGCATTAGGACCTGGATTTATAGCAGGAAAAGATGCTGATATAGTAATTGAAACTAACAGAGGACATAATTTAGGAAGGCTTGTATTTGAAGGTGAAGCTGAAGAGAACACAGGTATTCCAGGAATTATAGGAGGATATACAACAGAAAGAGTAATTTATTCTGAAAGTAGTGGAGAAATAGAGCATATAAAAAAATTGGGAGATATTGTCGAACAAGGAGAAGTTATTGCAAAAATAGGAGATATGGATGTAATAGCAAAAATATCTGGCGTATTAAGAGGATTAATAAATGAAGGGTTTGAAGTATATAAAGGCTTAAAGATAGCTGATATAGATCCTAGAATAAAAGAGAAGGACAATTGTTTTACTATATCAGATAAAGCTAGAGCAATAGGCGGCAGTGTACTAGAAGCGATATTAATATTAAAAAATGCTAAAAATATATAGGAGGATTAATGGAAGCTACAGTATTATCTAAAATAGGAAAAGTTGCCGAGCAAGGAGAAAAAGCGGCTTTAATAATCTTGGAGTCCAATTGTGGTTCAGTTCCAGGTAAAGAGGGATCTATAATGGGAGTATTTGAAGATGGGAGCACTATTGGGACTGTTGGAGGTGGTGCTATAGAATATGATCTTATAAAAAGAAGCTTAGAAGCTATGAAAAAAAATGAGAATTTTAAATTTGATTATTCTTTAACGGAAAAAGGAGAATTGAAAATGGCTTGTGGTGGTCAAGCTTCAGGATTTGTAAAAATTTTTGTACCAAAAAATAAACTAATTATATTTGGTGGTGGACACTGTTCGCAAAAATTAGCGAAATTTGCAGTTAATTGTAATTTTGCAGTATATGTAGTCGACGATAGAGAAGAATTTAAAAATAATTCAGATTTTGATGGTATAGTTGAATATTTGGTAGGAACTCCAAAAGAAGTCGTTCAAAATCTTTCGTTTAATGCTGATACGACATATATTGTAATGGCAACTAGAGGACACCTTCATGATTTAGATGCGGCAAGAGTTACAATAGATAAAGAATATAAATATATGGGAATGCTAGGAAGTAAGAAAAAAGCAATAGAAGTAAAAGAACAGTTATTAAAAGAAGGATATAGTTTAGAAAAAATTAATAATATACATTTGCCAATAGGATTAGATATTTCGGATGGATCTGTTGAAGAAATAGGAATTTCAATATTATCTGAAATATTGAAAGTGAAAAATAATTTGAAAGGTGAATTTAGAAAAATAGAAATAAAAAACAAAGCTACTTAGCTTTGTTTTTTATTATAACATTTGAAATTATAGGTATTAAGATTAATTGTATTATAATTCCTGGCAAACCGGTTATTATTGAACCATATATCCAAAAGACAGGAGATATTTTAGATAAACCTAAAATATAAAATAAAATGAAGGCTATTAAAGCACCGACAATTCTACCTGAAATCATTGAAACTAACAAAGAAATTAAAACATTGTTAGTTTTTCTAAATACGAGTCCAGAGATAATTCCGTAGGTCAATAATTCAAAAATCATTATGTAAAGCATAGGAATAGGAGGCATACCTAAAATAAAATGATTTAAAAGAGGTAACATTAATCCTATACAAGCTCCATACATAGGTCCTATTATAATTCCTGATAGAAATACAGGTATATGCATAGGTAAAACTACCGTACCCAAAGGACCTAAAGTATGTGTTAAAGAAGGTAAAATAATTCCCAGAGATAGTAATAAAGCGGAATACACTAAATTTTTTGTTTTCATAAGCACCTCCTTAAAATTGTAATTTAATTGAATTTACTATAAAAATTATAACATATCAAATATGAGATTTGAGAAAAATGTCAAATGTGTTACAATTTTTCTATACCTTGGAGGAATTATGAAAAATAATATAGCAAAATCTTCGTTTATTATACTTGTAATTAGTTTGTTATCTAAGCTTATGGGGATAATAAGGCAGTCAATAATAAATTTTTTCTATGGACAAACAGAAGTAACGGATGCTTATAATATTGCATACAGGACAGCTTTATTAAGTACGTTTGTCATCAATACGACAATTAATTTAGTGTTAATACCTATAATGTCAAAAGTAAAAGAAAAAGAAGGAATAAAAAACAAAGATAAGTATTTTAGTAAAATTTTAAATTATGTAGTAATAATAGATATATTGTTAACTATATTAGTTATAATTTTTGCGCCAATACTTGTTAAAATAAGAGCGGTAGGATTTACAGGAGAGCAATTCGATTTAACAGTAAGAATGGTTAGGATAATAGCACCATCAGTTGTGTTTTTAGGAGTTGTATCTTGTGTAGGGGCTTACTTGCACTCTAATTATTCA
Source organism: Miniphocaeibacter massiliensis (assembly GCF_900232905.1). Taxonomy (GTDB): domain Bacteria; phylum Bacillota; class Clostridia; order Tissierellales; family Peptoniphilaceae; genus Miniphocaeibacter; species Miniphocaeibacter massiliensis. The sequence continues at coordinate 1,209 of NZ_OCTQ01000004.1, read as the reverse complement.
TTTGGACCTTTTGCAGCAGTAGGGATAATAAATAATTTAGCATTTTTCATATTTTTGTACATATTTGGAGAAAATTCAAGTATTGAACTTGTAGCTTGGATAACGACTATAGGTGCTATATTACAAGCGATATTTTTAATATTATTTATGTTTAAATACAAATTTAAATATTCAATAGAGTTAAATTACAAAGATAATCATATAAAAGAAACTTTTATACTTTTAATTCCTATGATAATGAATGAAATGATAGCACAAATATCCATAATATTTAATGATACAATAGGTTCAACATTAAAAGCTGGAAGAATATCGGTATTAAATACATCATATAATCTATTTGGATCAATATTAAATTTGTTTGTAGCAACGATAGCTACGGTAGTATATCCAACATTATCAGAAGCATTCAACTCAAAGGACTTTGAACTTATAAAAAAATATATAAAAAACGGAATAAATACAATGCTTTTATTTTTAGTGCCAGCAACTATAGGGATAATAGTATTATCTGAACCGATAGTTATACTATTGTTTGAAAGAGGAGAATTTACTAGAGAAAACACAGTATTAACGCAAACAGCATTAATCTGTTATGCAATAGGTATGGTTGCAAATGGAATAAAAATATATTTAAATAAAGTTTACTTCAGCTTTCAAGATACAATAACACCGTTTAAAAATCAAATAATAACAGTTGTTTTACATATAGCATTTGCGTTGATTCTAGTAAAACAATTTGAATATAAAGGATTAGCGTTAGCTAGTAGTTTATCAGCGATAATAACTTGCTTAATATTGATACTTAGATTAAAAAACAAAATTAAAGATATAGGATTTAAAGATTTGGCAATCACATTTATAAAAGTACTAATAGCATCATTGTTAATGGGAATAGTAGTATTTATCACCTATACTGGTAGCATTAAAGTTTTAGGGGAAGGAACTATAAAATTAATATTAAGTACATTTTTATCAATAGGATTAGGTATGTTAATTTATATATTAGCCATATATAGATTAAAGATAGAAGAAGTAAATACTGTTATAGAAAAAATAAGAAAAAGATAAAAAATAAGAAGAAAAAAGATATTGACAAGAGAATAAAAAGTTGATAATATAAAGAGGCACTTAAGAAAGTGCCTTTTTAATTGCTTAAAACAAGTAGATAAAAAGGTAAGAAAAAAAGTTGACAAGAAACTTTAGAGT
>NZ_OCTQ01000003.1 GCF_900232905.1 Miniphocaeibacter massiliensis | reverse complement strand
TCTTAAGCTCTCTGCTTTTTTCTTGATATAACTTCTCTATCATTTTTTTGCACCATGTATTATAATTCCTGACGAAATTCCAACTGCATTATCAAAGTTTTCAAATTTTACTCCTAAAGATGAAATTCTATTTGCATCGCTATTTTTGGCACTTTCGTAACTTTTTACTATTCCCAAACTTTTTTCTCCAGCTTCACTTCCTCTTGAAACAGCTGGTAAATTAGATTCTCCGTCTTTATCTATTGCTCCTGTTGGTATTGCTTTGGAAGTGAGTTTACTTGCTACACTTCTTGCTACTGCTGGATTAACATCTATTTTTGCCATATTTACTCTCCCTTTATTTATTATTTTATTAACTGTAATTGTTTTGCTATTCCCGCTTCAAACAGTATTCCGTCTCCAAAGTTTACCTTATCTTTTCCAAATGGTATTGGGAAGATACTTTGATATCCTTGTGGACTTAGTAGTAAACCATCTTTTGATTGTTTTATCCACCTTGTTAATTCGTCTGGTCCTTGTAGTTTTCCTACTGTTGCTGTTGTTACTAGTGTTATTCCTACACTTCCCAGTCTTTGGAATAGTTCTGTTATTTCTTTTTTGCTTTTTTCTTCCATTGCATAGAAGTCGTCTAATTCGTCTACAAATATATAGTATTCTATCATTTCTTTTACTATGCTTTGTGGTGTTTTACCTGTTTGTGTTTTTAATGTTTCTCTTAAATGTTCTTCTCTACTTGCTACTTCTTCTTCTAGTTCGTCTATATATGTTACAAAGTGGTCTTTGTCTTTTATATATTCTACTTTGTCGTTTGAGTGGTAGCTATACAACTCCATTTTCTTTGAGTCGAATATTACTACTTTTGCTTCTTTTTCTACTGCTTGTTCTATTAATGTTTTTAGGTTGTGTGTCTTTCCTTTTTGCGATTCTCCAAATATTAGGAATGGATTTTTAAACCTGCTTAATCCTGTTAATGTCACTGTTTCTTTTTCCAGTCCTAAGTACAAGTCGGAATTATCTTTTGGATATTTGTTTAGGTCGTTCTTTGTTAATTCTTCTGGAAGTATTGGTATGTGAGGTGCTTCTTCTGTTTCTCTTTCTCTTATTTCTTGTACCATTTCTTGTACTTCTCTAATATATGATAATTCATCTTCTGCCTTTGCCATACTGTATATTTGCATTGTACTTATTAAGTCGTCTTTTTTTATTAATGACCTTCCTTTTATTTCTCCTAGTTTGTATGGACTTCGTCCTATTAGTGTCATTATTTCTGTTGGCTCAAAGTTAAACCCTGCTATTTTTTGTTTAAAGTTATTTAGTGTTGCTATTCTTACGGCATTTGACCTTGTTGCTGTTATTACAAAGTATATTCCTAAACTAGAGCCATCTCTCGTTATTTTTGTAAAGTATTCTTCTTCTTCAAATCCCATTTCTTTTATTGCGTCGTAATTATCAATTAATATTACTATTATAGGCAGTTTTTCATCACTTAACTGGTTGTAGGTAAGTATATTTTGTGCCATTTTCTGTGCCAATTTTTTCTTTCTTGTTCCAATTTCTTGTAATATTAAAGTTTTAAACTTCCTGTAGCGTTCTTCGTCATCTAATCCTATATATTCTGCTGTATGTGGTAAGTTTCTTAGACTTATTAATGCGTTACTTCCAAAGTCTAGTATATACAGGTATGTTTCTTTTACTTCATATCTTTTTGCTAAACTCAAGGCTACTGTTGTTAAAAATACTGACTTACCGTATCCACTTGATGCAATGTATGCTATATTACCATCTCTTAATCCATTCCAAATGTAGCTTTCTTGTGTTTGGGTTTCTGGTATATCTAATAGTCCTAATGGTATAGACAAGTCTTCGTGTTTTTCGTGTAGGTAGTTTGTTTCTTCTACTACTGGTGATTGTATATGTTTCTTTAGTGAAGGCAACCAAGGTTTTTGTATTTCTACTGTTTCTTGTTTATCATATATTTCTGATATATGTTTTATGGTTGCGTCTAATTGTGTTTCTTTTGACTTGTTTTCTTCTTTACTTCCGCTTAAGTCTTGGTTTATTAATTGTCCTTGTCCAAGTTCATTTACAAGATATACTCTGTTGTCCATTGTAACTTCTTTTTGTTGATCTTTTACATAGATTGCACCACTCCAAGCTGATTGGAACAGTTCATATATTTCGTTATTTCCTACTTGTAAGTATGCTCGTCCTGGTTGCACTATACTTGCTGCGTCTGGCGTTTTTAATATTTCTTTACTGTCTGACTCGTCTTGTACTTTTAATGCTAGTTTAAATTTAGAGTTTGACCAAATTTGGTCGTCTACTACTCCGCTTGGTTTTTGCGTTGCTAGGATTAAATGTACTCCTAAACTTCTACCAATTCTTGCTGCTGAAACAAGTTCTTTCATAAATTCTGGTTGTTCTTTTTTTAGCTCTGCAAATTCGTCACTTATTAGGAAAAGGTGAGGTATTGGTTCTTCTACTTTTCCTTCTTTAAATAGTTCATTATAACCATTTATATGGTTTACTCCATTTGCACTAAATAGTCTTTGGCGTCTTTCTAACTCACTTTTTATTGATGCCATTGCTCTCATACTTTCACTACCATCTAGGTTTGTTATTGTTCCCATTAGATGAGGAAGGTCTTTAAACAGGCTTGCCATTCCTCCACCTTTGTAGTCTATTAACAAGAATCCCACTTCATAAGGGTGAAAGTTTATTGCTAATGATAAAATATATGACTGTATTATTTCAGATTTACCTGAACCTGTTGTTCCCGCTACTAAACCATGTGGTCCATGAGCTTTTTCATGTAGGTTAAGTGATACTATGTCGTTTTCTGCTCTAACTCCTAATGGTACATCTAATGATTTATGTGATGAATGTGACGTCCACCTGTCTAAAATATTAAATTCTTCTGGTTTTGACACTCCATACAGTTCAAAGAAGTTAATTGATTCTGGTATTTGACTTGCCATTCCTTGAACATGTGTTATTACACTTAAGTTACGGCTCATTTTTTCTAAGTCTGTATCTCCTAGCCTTGGTAATTTAACCGTTTCGTTTCTTACTTCTTTTTCTTCTAATAACAAACGTCCTGTTGTTGAGTCTTCTAATAGAAGTATCGTATTAATATTTTCCGGTAAATTTTCTTGAAGATAACTTGTATATATAATTGAGAAGTCAAGATTTCCAGCTCTTCTATTTAAAAATTCCATAATGAAATGATCCATTACTAGTTTTGGTTCGTCTATTACAAATAAATAGTGTGGTGCAAATTTCGAATCTTTTTTACTTTCTTCGGCTATTTGCTCCCTATCTTTTAGTATTTGATTTAAACTATTTAATATTTGATCTCTTGTTCTTTCAGAGTTTATTATTCCCCTTACGTTTAATAAGTGTATTTTTGTGTGAGGAAGCCATCTCATCCATTCAAATTCGTTGTCATATGCTTTGTCATATATCATAATTATTTGTAATTCATGATAGCTATGAAATGTTACTAATTGGCTAATATATAAATTCAATTGTTCGTGTATTACATTTTTATTTCCTATTAATCCCAAATTATTATCTCTTAGTTGTATAACTCTTTCTTTTGTAATTTGAGAGAACGAACTTTTAAGATTTCGAGCTTCTTCTTCTAAGTCGTCATTATCTAGTACAAGTTCTGTCTCTTTAACTTCTATTGGGTATGTTACATGGCTTTCTTGTTTTCCTATAGAAATATTCAAAAAGTCATCATCTGTATTAACTCTTTCATAAAGACGATGATTGTAATTGTTTATTAACTCACTCTGCTCTTTTATACTAGGGTAATTGTAATGATATGCTTCTTTTTCCTGTTCTAGTGTTTCATATAATTCTTTACGCTTTTTTAAAAGATATTTTTTATATAAATGATTTCTCTTTTTGTTTGTTTCTTTTCTAGTTTTCTTATCATTAAAATATCTCACTATCGCCATAATAGTAGTAACCGTTGCTCCAGCTACAGAAATTAACAAGTACATCCCTCTACCTAGCATAACTCCTACACCTACTGTTACTGTTGCCATGGCTAATGGTGGTAGTATTGTCTGTAAAAGGCCGGAGGTGCTAATTCCTGCTTTTTGAGGTGGTGCTTTTATTTCAACTTTTTCAGTCGGAACTCTCTTTACTATTCTGGGAGATCTTTTGTAATAAGGATAACCTTCAAAATAATCTTTTTTTATTTCTTCTACTAAAATTGTAGAATACTTCTTTCTATCACCTATTATTTGAATATTGTCTTTGAATATAATTATTTTTATTTCATCTTTTACAAAAAATAGTACATCACCAATTTCATAATTAAACTGTTTTTCTGCTAATTTAAATTGATTTAAATATACACACTCATTTGTTAAATCACCTTCAACTGATATACTATTTTCTTCAACTTTTAACATTAAATTTGTTTTTAATTGTACATCTCCTACTCTTCCTATAAATAATGTTGCATTTGAAATAGTATTAAATGTATGGCTTTCCTTTAAAATATAAATTATATTTTCATCATTTTCCTCTAACTGTTTAATCCAAGGTTCAGTTGATGGAAATTCTTTATAATATTCATCTCTTAATGCAATTACTAATTCGTTCAATCTATTTATTCCTCCTTACCAGCTTCTGTAGGCTTTGTTTCTGAAGGCGGTTTTTGTCCACCATTTTTATTTATTTCATCAATAGCTTCTTTTTGTTTATCTTCTTCATAATTAATTCCTAATTTGTCAGCTATGTCCTTTATTTTCCCATCTAATTGATTAAGTTTTTCAGCTTTCTTAGTGCCTTCTAAAGATTTATCTTGTGATACATTTTCCCTTTCCTGAAGATATGCATATAATAACAGTTGATTATCTGACAATGACATAGCAATTTCCTCAGCACTCTCAGCTTCTAGTCTACCTAGATGAATCCAATAATCCATTACAACTTCTGAACCTTCTGGAACTATTTTAGACAAAATTATTTCCTTTGCCTCATTACTAAAAGTATCTATAGACTGACTTCTTACATAAGCAGATGCTAAAATATATTTTTCTGATTTTTTTAATGCTTCTACTTCTATATTCTCCAATGATTCTATAACTTTTACGTAATCTTTCTCTATAAATGCCCTTTCTGCTACTAACGCATTCTCTTGCGGTGGATTAACCCAAAGCATTTCTCTAATGTATAAAGCACTAATTACAAATGTTGTAATACCCAAAATTATTAAAGCAATTTTCATAATCTTATTAGGAGTTTTCTTTACTTCTATAATGTTATTTTCATAATACTCATTAAAAGAATCTTGCTTTTTTATTAAATCCACATATGAATCATCTAGACTTTTCCAATCTATTAGAGATTTTGTGATTTCACTTTCTTCCAATAGTTCTATTCCACCATTAAATAATTCGTCATAAGAATACTTATCTTGTAATAAAGCTCCTGCTAAAGCTTGAAATGACCTCAGTACATTTTTTTCTGAAAATTCATCTTTTCTCAAATCTCTCTTTAAAACTCTTACAATTCCTTGTTTGTCTATATAGAAATTTTCTGGTAACATCCAGATATCATACTGTTTTTCTTTAATTATTATTTGTTCAATTTGTATTAAAGCACTAAATCTACCATTCCAATCTTTTACATTGATTTCTTCAACTGGTCTATGTCCTTCTACTTTGAAAATAAACTCAAAAAATTCCACTTCTTCTTTTATCTCACATGGAAGGAAGTGGTCTGATGTTGTTTGAAGCTGATTAATTTCAAAGAAGTTTTTTGCATTTAAGTCAATTTTTCTTTCTTTAATAGATAATTCATCTATATGTAATTTTATTTCTTTATTTTCTTCTTCATCTTTCTTTTTTTTAATTATTTTATTTTTCTTCAATTTTAATTCTCCTTTTTCATCTACAATATAAAATAAGGTTATTACAATAACCTTTTATTGAATAAAAATCTCTAAACTATCTCCATTTTCAATATTTGCCTGCTTAAAAGTATAGTAAGGATTTATAATAGTCTCTAAACGCCAAGATTTTATTAGCACTTGTGTCTCTTCCCTAAAAAAAATTAACATGTTATTATCTTTTAATACCTTTATAACATCATTAATTCTTTGATTTTCCTTTACAATAATATCCATTTCTTCTTCATTATATTTAAGTGAAATCATTAATGCTTTCAATATATTTTTTCCTTTCTTTACTTTTTTTTCTGTAATATAATACAACGATAACAATACAAATAAAAATTATAAAAATAAATAAATAAATACTAGTCTCTTGTTTTTGTTCCTCGTTATATTCTTTATTCTTTGACAAAATAGTGTTTGAAAAAACCTGCTTCTTAATAGTTTCTATATACTGTCCTGATTCATCCTTTTTCAAAAAAACTTCCTTCTCCATTTCGTCCATTCTTTGTTCATGTTCCTTTATTAAATTAACAGAAGATTCACTAATTTCCTTAGTAAATACTGGTATCTTATATAACTCACTTAAAGAAGGTGCATCGCTTTTACCATCTGTTAAAACATCTAAATTAAAATCTAGTGCATCTCCTTGATTATTATCCTTCATAATTATTTCTCCATATTTAAGGAAAAAAAATGCAAAAACAAATTAATGTTTTCGCATTCTTATTTTCCCCTCGTTGCTAAACGTTCATATTTGCTTGTTTAGATTCTTGGTCAAATCTTTCATAGTTATTCGCATTTGTTATTAAATCATCGCATAGATTATTAATTGCTTCTTTTATTGCTGCGAAACTTGGATCCGCTACTTGGTTAAATCTATCTTGGTAACCACGAGCACCTTCACCTTCCCAAATACCATCAACTAATTGGTTTACCATGTTAACCAATGTTGTTTTAGCATCTTCTAAGCTTTGTTCTCCAGTATTTCTCATAGAATTAGCGTGACCTTGAACCTCACTAGGGTCAATTTTCATATGTGACATAATTATTCCTCCTATCCATTAATTTATTTATAATAACATCTGCTCAGATGAAATTACCATTTTAACTTAGTTTTTTTCTTTTTAGAAATAAATATAATTATTGCTACTGTAATCAAAATCAATAATATAAATATAATTGCAAAAACTTTAATAAATTTATTGTCTGAAGTCTTCTTTTCTACTTTGTTTTTATCTATATCATTATTGTCTGCTTTGTTAGTATCTAATAATCTATTTTTTGATTCTATATCCTCACTAATTGTAAGTGGTGATACTATATATTGGTAAACATAGTAATTTGGTATATCTCCTTCTTTTGCATAAGCCAGTTTGCTTGTTATTGGACTTAAAAGCAACTTATTTTGATCCATCAAAGAAGTTAATGTTTCTTTTGCTGAAGACAACCCTCCTGTTACCTTATCTGCTCCTTCTTCTGTAGCTTTTTGAGCTTCATCCAATAAAGATACTTGATTCTCTCCATACAACATATAATTTTCCAACATATTTTCACTCATTTTGACAATATGCTCTGCCGTTTTACTTTGTATAGACGAATTATTTTCTTGCATTGAAGTAAATTTTTCGTTCAATGAAGCCTGATCTAAAGAAGAAAACGGGTCATATTCTCTAATCTTATTAATGAAATTATCTGTTTCTTTTGTTAATTCATCAGTCTTTTCTATCAATTTTTCATTTAAAGAATCTGTTTCTTCTTTAAGTTTATCTGCAACTTTTAACTTAAGACCATCTTTTACACTTTCTATAATAGCTTCTCGCTTTTCTTCTCTTAGAGGGTTTCCTTCATTATCAACTGCAAGTTTTTCAAGTTTCTCTATAGATTTTACAGCAGCTTCTAGTCTGTCTTTTCCTTTATCTTTAATATCTTCTACCATTGAATTTGTTGCTTCATCTTTAATAAAGTTTACTGCGCTGTATTTTGGTATAATATCTGTAATTTTATCCCTATGAGTTTTCGGATTGTTTATATCTATATTCTTTCCATCTTTATCTTTAATAATAATACTTGTATTTTCAGTTGTATTAATTTCTGATAACTCATCTACACCAGTATTAATAATATTTATAACGTCCTCAGGCTTTAACATATACATAACCTCTTGAGTATTAGGATCTGTAACCTCCGTCATAGTATATGATCTACTGTCTCCATTGCTGTTTCTTAACACTAATAAATTATTATCAATATTAGCTTTTGCTATGTCCTTTTTAGTATTTCCTAGCTTAATATCTAAAGAACTATAATATTCTACAAGTTCCATTACTTGTTCATCATATGGAGAACCTTCTTCCTTGTAATAGTGGTCTACACTCTGAATTACTGACTTAATATTTAAAAACTCAGAACCTGTTACTTGACCTGCCCATATAGCTGCATTATCAAGATAGTCTTGCAATTCTTTAGAAATCTCTTCAACAGCATCTTCATACTTAAACTTAGATTTATCTTCACTATCATAACCTATTTTTACTTGTGAAAATTCTTCTAAGGACTCTTGAGCTCGCTCTATCAAGTTATTACCTTGTAAAACTATATCTGTAACTATTCCTTGTCCGGTTTCAAGTCCAGATTGATACTCAGAAATCATACTTTCTAACAAAGTCCCATTTTGGCTTACTTCATTCTCAATATCAACTGTTTCCACAAAAGGATTTGGTTCTTTAAGCTCTGGTATATTCATATTCGCCAGTAAATCTGCTGGTTCGACTAATAGCAAAGCTTCATTTCCTTTAGTATTATTTGTAAGAACAGTTCCTATAGCTGTCTGTGCTCCTTGAAACTCTTCTAAAATACTATTTACATATAAATAACTAACCCCATTGTTTAATTCATCAGTATATTCATCAATTTCTTCTCTTACTTTCAAATTTACTTCTTCATTAAGATTATCACTAATTGTATAAGCTATTTTTGACTTTTGAATATCATTATTTAAACTTTCAACATTATTAGAAAAAGTGGATGGTATTACAATATATGCCCCATACTTTCCTGAAGAAATCCCTCTTTTTGCTTCCTCTAAACTCGTACTATAAAAATTATTTGATGGAAATCTCGAAATCTCTGAAGCGTAATTTATTAATTTATCGTTCTTAATAATACCTTCATCCAAATTGACTACAGCTATTATCCTACTGGTATTTTCCTGTTCTGAAACATTCGAAGAGTTAACTAAACTATTAACTTCTCTTTCCTTAGCAACATTGCCTTTTGACCCTATAATAAATCCGATAATCCCCATTAATAATGCCAATAAAGCAATTAATAATATCTGTATTTTTTTGTTCTTCATTTCCCCACCCTATATTCATAATAAAAATCATATATTATAGTTAAATTGTTTGTTTATTATACTGTTTTAAAAATATGTAATTGTATAACTTCAATATTAAATATAATATTATATATACCATTATACCAACTATATGGTTTAATTCAATATTTTTATTTATATTTTATTATTTTGATATATATATTTCTTTCTGTATTATTATAAATATAAAAGAAAGAAGCTCTTTAATTAAAGGGCTTCTTTCTTTTATATTTATTGCTTACTTTCATCTGTAAACATTGCTACTACTTCTTCTGGTGTTGGCTTACTTGCAAATACTATTTTAATAATTCCAAACTTTTCATTTTTAAATTTTATTAACTCTGGAAATCTATTATATAATTATTTATTTTCTTTTGGTAAAGCAGGTGTTGATATGTATATTTCTAAAATACCATCATCTTCAAATCTCTCAAAAAATACTTGTTCACCATTATCATCTTCATAATCATATTCTTTCAAGTTATTTTCTTTATAAAACTTATTCCATAATTCTTCTGCATCATAAATAGAAGATGAATAATTTTAATTTTCTTCTATCTATATTTAAATTTGTTATTTTTTATTTAAAGCTGATAAAATATTATTATACCGTCACAAACATATTCACTTTTATGTTACTAGTATAAAGGAGGTTAATTATGATATCTTTTTTGCTTAATTTAGTGGGAAATAGCACTAAAAAATTCAATAATTTATATAAGAAGTATAAAAATTATATTTTTGTTATTTGCAATAATATTTTAAATGATTTGAGTTTATCTGAAGATGCTACACAAGACACATTTATTTCTATAAATAATAATTTAAAAAAAGTTGAAGATATTAATTCTAATAGAACAAAAGGATACATCGCTATTATTGCTAGGCATAAAGCTATTGATTTATATAACAAGAAAAATAATATAGTTTTTGTAGAAGATGAAATTTTCTCTAATAATGGTGTAGAAATTGACCCTTTAGAAAATATGTACTATGAAAATCTACTAAATTTAATTAGGAACTTAAAAGTTGAATATAGTAATATTCTTATGCTTAGATTCGTTCATGAAATGGAGTATAAAGAAATTGCTATCACCATAGGTATTAGTGAAAGTGCTGCTCGAAAAAGAGTAGAGCGTGCTAAAAAAGCTTTACAAACAGCTTTGGAAGGTGACAATAATGAATAATAAATTTGAAGATAAATTAAAAAAGGCTTTAACTGAATATGAAAAAGAAATAGTTGAAACTGCTGAAAAAAATTCTAAAAACCGAAAAGTTTCTATTATAAGTAAGAAGCGTATTAAGTATATGATTGGAATTGCTGCTATTTTTATTTTATTAATTCCTTCTGTATTTATAAGTAAAGGTTTAATAAGAAATAATGATAGTTTCTATAGTGAGGATCAATCTAATAAACCTATGTCAAAAGAAATTTTGCCTAATTCTGAGCAATCATCTCCAGAAAAACCTATTAATCCAGAAGATGATCTAATTAGAAATACTAACACAGGTGTACTTGAACAAAAATTTATAGAAAATATCGATATGTCTATTGAAACTTTGCATTTTGATGAAACAGTGGCTAAACTTGAAGAGATAATGAAAAATAGTGGCGGATTTGTAGAATCTCAAGATATAGATAATAAAAAAAGCTCTAGCTCATTTGGCAGAACTGCTTATTATATTTATCGAATTCCTATTGATAAAACTACTAAATTTACTGATGAACTCAAAAAATTAGATATTAATGTTTTAAATAGTAATAAAACCCTTACTAATATTACTAATGACTATAGCAATTTAGAAAAAGATTTAGATCTTGTTAATTCAAAAATAGACAGTTTAAAAAGTATTCTTTCCAAAGCTACTTCTCTATCTGATATTATTGAATTAGAAAATAAAATTCAAGAAGTAATTTCAGAAAAAAAAGAGTTAGAGCTAAAATTAAGTAACTTAAATAAAGATATTAAATACAGTACTGTAAAAATAAATTTAAGTGAAATAGAAAAAAATAATGCAAAAAATTCAACTAATGGTTTTGGAGTTAGAATAAAAGAAGCTTTTGAAAATTCTTTTTCAACTTTTATTATGTTTATTCAAAATATAATTATAACTTTAATAAATATTTTCCCATTTTTAATTATTGCTATTGTAATATCTATAGTTATATTAATAAAACTTAAAAAAAGAAAAAAATAAAGAGAAAAATCCTCTTTATTTTTTTCTTTCACTATAATTTACTTTAGGTTGAAATTAAAAGCTTTATCTTTACTTCCTTGACTAAATTTAAAATCTAAATTATAATATAGACTTGCATGGAGAATTGTCCGAGCTGGCTGAAGGAGCACGATTGGAAATCGTGTAGGCGTGATGAGCGTCTCAAGGGTTCAAATCCCTTATTCTCCGCCATGCACTAGACGGGGAACTAGCGATGCCCTGTAACCTGCAATCGCTACAGCAGGGTTGAATTCCCAGCCTCGGCCTAGTAAGTTTTAGGTCCGCCCTAGAAAAGTGGTGTTGACAAATGGGTCTTACGCAACAGGAATCTATGAATCTGGTCAGATCAGGAATGAAGCAGCCATAAGTAGACACTCTTGTGTGCCGTAAGGAAGCCTGTTTCGAGCTAACTAGCTAGGTAACGCTATAGTTTACTATGTCAAAGCTGGGTGTGCTTACATATAAAAATACCATCGAGAAAATTCCGATGGTATTTTTTAATTAAATTTATTTAATATTTTCATACATCTATAATAAAGTTTAGGATTATTTAAAATATTTATATATAATTTGTTCTTTGCTCTTGTTCCTATTTGATATGCCATTTGAATAGGATCGTAATATGGCTGTTTTCCTTCAACCTTGTACTTTAACTTACCTGTATAGTCATATATAAAATTGTTATCTAAGTTTAAAAATACATTCTCAAATTCCTGTCCTATTATACTATGTGCTGATTTTTCTGTTTGTACATTTAACTTTGATAGAGGATCTTTTTCAGCATAAATAGTATAATTAATTAGTTCACAATTCTTCGTTTCATTTAAATACATAGAATAATCTATCATATCTTCTATCTCTTTAAAATAATTGACTATTATATTATTAAATTCAATATATTCTTTTTTATACTTTCTTATACTAAATAATACCTTTATAAATTCTTCTATTTCCATATTACTTCTTATATTTGTTGTCAATACACTGGAAATATAATTCTCTGTTATTTTTTTTATGTTACTTAAAATATACTCTGACATATCTTCTTCTGTAGTATTATTTCTTCCCATTGTCTGTCTAGGATCTAAAGAAAAAATGCAAGTTTTCCTATTTGTTCTTGTATAATCAAATATTCTATCTACTTGTTCTCTTTCTAGTCTTTGTGATTCGTCAAAAATTAAAATATCTATATCGTCACTAAATACTTTTTCTAATTCAGTAATCTTTCTTATGTACCAATTTTTCTCTATAAGCTTTTTATGACCTTCATTTAATTTCCCCACATGTATAATTCCAACTTTTTTGTTTTTTAACATCAAGGTTTTGGCTATGTCATATACCATTAGGGATTTCCCTGTTCCTGAACCACCTTCAATATTATAGTAATTAAATTTATTCTTATAATAATCCCTTAGTATCTGATTCTTTATATAATTTTGGTGATCTGTTAAAAAATAATTGTCTTCCAAAAACTTTTCTGTCGAATTAAAAGGAGAAACTAAGTAGTTTGATGGATTAAACAATTTATTAATATCTAGACTCAATACTTGTGATAAGTTTTCTGTTAATATTTTTTTTAATTCAGGAAATTCAATTCGTTTAATTTTAAAATTTTCTAGTTTATATAAAGTATTAGTTTCCTCAATAAATGAGAATATCTCCATGTTTTTATTTAAGAAACTCAAATAGTATGCATTTTGAATTAACTGTTTTTTTATTCTATCTTCCGTTGCTATCGATTTTAATTCAATATTGATGACTCTATTTTCTTCTATTCTAATCAAGTCAAATTCCTTAGAAATTTGAGGAATAGTATACCCAATATAAAAACTATCATAGTATCTTGAGGATAATTTTAAATTTTTCATTAAAGCGTTAATAGATTTTATTTCTTCATTTTTTATTGAAATACCATAATTAACCTTAGCCAAATCTAAAATGTTTTTTGAACTATTAATTTGTGAAATTAATCCAAATGTTTTTAAATTAACTGGATATCTAACCATATCTATCTCCTACTTGATTATTTGCTTCATTATACAACAAAAGCTATGTTTATAAAACATAGCTTTGCAATTACTATTATAGTAACTTTTAATAAAATTTAAAACTTGCTATCTTTGTTATTTACTCTCATATTAAGCTCTTATTCTATCTTTTAAAGTTTTTATTTCTATATATTAGAAATTTATATTTTATTCCTTCATATTCACGTTCTTCAGATTCTTCAATTACTTCCCAATTATCCAATTTATCTAAATTAGGATAATATACGTCAGCATCAAACTCTGCTTCAATTTTAGTTATTAAACTATATTCAACATAATCTAACATTTCTCTGAAAATTTGAGCTCCACCAATATTGTAAACTCTATCTGGATTATACTTTCCTATTTCTTTTAATGCTTCTTGAACTGAATGAACAACTACAATATTTTCATCTTTAATATCTTTACTTGTTAATACTATATTTAGCCTGTTTTTTAAAGGTCTTCCTCCTGGTAGAGAGTCTAATGTATTTTTGCCCATAAACACAATATTTCCAGTAGTTTCTTCCTTAAAAAACTTAACATCTTCTGGTATTCTAATTAAAAGATCATTATTCTTTCCTATTCCCCAATTCTTATCTACAGCTACTAAATCTTTCATACTGCACCTGTACCTTTCTATTTATAGCCTATTGGTTTCCTTTATTAAAATATACCCTTTTTAAATTATAATTAATTTTTAATTTAATTTTTTATATATTAAATACTTGTATTTTATGCCATTATATTCGTATTCTTCAGACTCTTCAGCTATTTCCCAATTATCTAATTTATCTAAATTAGGATAGTAAGTATCAGCTTCAAAAGATTCATCAATTTCTGTTACAATACATTCTGAGCAGTAGTTTAAAAGTTGTTTATACACAGATGCTCCTCCAACTACTAGCACGTCATCTGGATTATATTTTTTTAATTCTTTTAGTAGCTCCTCTATTGAAGAAACTAATATAACATCTTTATCTATCTCATTTTTACTACTAATTACAATATTAGTTCTTCCTTTTAATGGATTCCCTCCTGGAAAAGAATCTAGGGTATTTTTCCCCATAACAACAACTTTATTTTTTGTTTGTTTAATAAAATGTTTCATATCATCTGGTATAGAAATTAATAAATCATTGTTTTTTCCTATTCCCCAATTTATGTCAACTGCTACTATAGACTTCATTACTCCTCCAAACTAAACCTCTTCTTTTATTTCTCTCAACTCTTTAGTTATCAAAAACTCTTCTTCATTTTCTATATTTTGAATTATTAATTTTTCAGCTATTTTTTCTGCTCTCTTTGAAGGTATTATTAAAGTACCATACAGTTTTTTCTTTCTTATCTGTAGCTTATCTACTTCCTTTTGAATATTAACAGCAGAATTTAAATTATATGTAATCTCATACAATATAGAAATTGCTCTCTCTTTCAGTTCATTTATACTTTCTGCATCATTACTTGTAATGGTATTTAATTTGTAGTTGTCTGCTGAATTATCCATACACGCTAATACTAAGGGAATAGCTGAAGTAATTGCTGTTAAAATCTTCAAAATTTCTGAATTTATAAAAATAGATAATGTCACTCCTATAATTACAAAAGTTGTAAAAATAATTTTGCATACTTTTATAGCTTTTATTTTTCGAATATACAAATCACTTTGCACTTCTTGGACTTTATAACTTAATGATAATTTTTCTATCAATTTTTTAACTTCATTGTGTTGTTTTATCTGTAAATTTTTCATAGTCACCTCTAATAATAAGTTTACTAAATATTACAATATTTTAAAGGCAAATAAAGACTAAGTTTATACCTAGTCTTTATTTGCCTTTTATAATATTTTCTATGTCTGAATCATATGTTCCAACTATAGCTTCTTCAGTTGTCGTATAAAGTAAACAAATTCTTTCATTGTTATAAAAAGCTATATCTCCTCGACTAACTAGGTTGTCAAATAAAAAACCACCTTTTTTAGTTCTGAAAAAGAATTTTTGATTTCTCAGAAAAGAAAATATTTCTTTAGTTGATTTTAACTTTATCATTTCAGAAATATCTCCACCATCTTGTGTCCCTGCCCATCTCCTTACAGGATATTGATCAATAATACTATCTTTTATAATATTGTAAAATTCTGTATCATACTCACTTTCTTGTCCTTTATATTTAAAATTAGCAATTTCAATATATTCTGTTTTATCTTCTAAAATATCTAAAATATTTTTATAATTATCTTTTAAATTTCTAAATTCATTCTCTAATTCATCATCATATTTATTTACTACTATCACAATATTTCCTCCTCTACTTTTTTATACACAACATTTATACCTAAAGAAAAAAATTCGAAATAAAATAAATAAAAAATTATTCTTCTTAACCTTAATATCTTTGATAAAGATATATTATTAGCTTACTATTTAATTTTATTATTTAATATAGAGTTTAATTACTTTTATTATGTATATCTATTGTCACTAAAAATAACTAATGTTAATTAATGTAGTTATCTTATTAATGTTCTTCATCGTCTACTTTTCTTGCAATATCCAAATAATTATACAAAGTATACTTAGATATACCCAAATATTCTCTAATTTGATCTCCAGATTTTGTTATTAAAAATGCTCCTCTATCATCGAAGAATTTTAAAGCCCTTATTTTTTCTTCTTTAGTCATTAAGCTTCCTGGTTTTCCTATATAGTTTTGACACTGCTGTATCAAGTGATCTATTATCTCACCAACGTTATTTGCAAAAAATTCTGGCTCATCTTTTGATTTAACATTATTAAACATCATAGCATCATCTATAATATTTTTAGCCATCATCAAATCACTAATATCATAATTAACACATAATGCCCCTATAACCTTATCTTTTTCGTCTCTCAAGAAAACTGTAGAAGAACGAAGTAATTTCCCATCTTTTGTTTGTGTTATGTAGCTAAATTCGTCACCATCTTTTTTTTTACCTGACAAAACTTGTAAGCCTAAATTACTACCTGATCCTCCTACTTCTCTATTTGTTATATGCCCATTTTCTATTGATATAATTGTATGATTATAATCTTTTGTCAAGTCATGTAAGATTACTTCACATTTCGATCCAAATTGTTCTGATATCATCTTTACAATACGATTTAAATTATTAAATTCACTATTTACATTTTTCATTCTTTCCACCTCTGAAATTTCACTATAAACATTATAATGCATAAACTATAATTTTTTATCTACCAAAAATAAACTACCCAATATGTTTATTCTTATATAAGCATTCAATACTTTATATTATAGTTTAAATTATCATAATATCAATTTAAATTAAAATATCATAAAAACTTTTTTTTATATTGACAAACAAAAAGTCTTTTTGTATAATCCAATTATAGTAGTAAAGACAACTCTATATGAAAATAAGAAGGTGCTTAGTATGATTAATAAAGAAAGGCTTTTTGAATTAGTATCAAGTCTTTTAAGCTTTGATACTTCTAATCCTCCCGGAAATGAAACTATTTGTGCTGAATTTTTAGAAGAATATCTTAATAAATATAATTTTAAAACAAAATTACAAGTTAATCCCAACAACCCTAGTAGAGCAAATCTAATTGCTTCTATTGGTAATGAAAATGGAAAAACATTAATTTATAATGGTCATTTAGATGTTGTCCCTGTCTCTCAAGATTGGATTAGTAATCCTTTTAAAGCTGATATACGTGGTGAAAACCTTTACGCTCGTGGTGCATGTGATATGAAGGGTGGAATAGCAACCATGATTGAAGCTGCAATTGAATTAATAGAGTCTGACTTTGATTTTAAAAATGGTCAACTAATTCTTTTATTTGTCTATGATGAAGAACTTCACGATTTAGGAGTTAAACAATACATAGCATCTCCTGATTTTGTAAAAGCAGATTTTGCTGTTATTAGTGAACCTTCTAATTTAGATTTATGTATTGCTCATCGTGGAGTTGTAAGATACATATTGTCCATATTTGGCAAGAGCTGTCATGCTGGCGTTCCACATAAAGGAATTAATGCTATATCAAATGCAAGCCTTGCTATAGAAACTTTAAAGCCACTTATGGAAAAAATTTCAAAACAAACTCACGAAGTACTCCCTCCTTCAACTCTTACTCCAACTACTATACACGGTGGCGAAAAAGATAATATTGTTCCTGGAAAAATAGATATCCAAATAGACCGAAGAACTCTGCCTGGTGAAACTATTGATTTTTGCCAATCCCAAATTGTAGAAATTATGGAAAATATAAAAAACAAAAATAAAGAATTTGAATATGAAATTAAACCATATGTTCATGTAAATCCTGGTTATGTAGCTAAAAATAGTGAAATTGTTAATATTTTTTCAAATACTTTTTATAAAACTTTTAGAAAAGATGTTATTATAAAAGACTTTAGTGGATGTAATGATCAAAACTTCTTTATTGATGCAGGTGTTCCAACTGTTGTATTTGGTCCTGGTAGTCTTGATATAGCACATACAGTTAATGAATATGTACCTTTAAATGATTTAGAAAAAGCTACTCTTTTTTTCAAACAATTAGCCAAAGATGTACTTAGCTAACTAAACTTTATATTGTAGGAGGTTTATAATGAATAATAATAATAACAAAAAAAGTCAAGACTAGTAAAAGCTCTTTCTGGTTTAGAACGTTTTGGTAATAAAATGCCAGATCCAGCACTGTTGTTTATTGTATTCGGTATAATTATACTTATTATATCTGCAATAGCAGGGAATATGGGATTATCTGTAGTTAATCCTGTATCTGGTGAAACCGTAAAAGCAGTAAGTCTTTTAAACGGAGATGGTATTAGACAAATCGTTACTAATATACTAAATAATTTTGCAGGTTTTGCACCACTTCCATCTGTTATATGCATAATGATGGGGATAGGTGTTGCTGAAGGTAGTGGATTACTTACAGCTGTATTACATAAAACAACTTCAAAATTGCCTAAAAATTTAGTTGTTATCGTACTTATATTCATAGCTATTAACTCAAACTTAGCTTCTGATTCAGGCTTTGTTGTACTTCCACCTATTGCTGCTATGATATTCTTATCTAGAGGCAAACATCCTTACATTGGAATTGCTGCAGTATTTGCAAGCGTAGCAGCAGGATTTAATGCAAACTTGTTTTTATGTACAGGTGATGTTATTTTGGCAGGAATGACTGAAAGCGCTGCTAAAATTATAGAACCTAATATTACAATAAACCCTGCGGTTAATTATTACTTCATGGCTGCTTCTGTTATACCTCTTACATTAATGGGTGCGTGGGTTACTAAAAAGTTTATAGAACCTCGTTTTCCTAATTTAGATGGTATAGAAGTTCATAAAGAACAAATAAATGAATTAACTGAAAAAGAACATAAAGGACTGCGTAATGCTGGAATTGCTACAGTAGTAGTAATTGCAATAATATTAATAGGAATAGTTCCAAAAAATGGTGTACTACGTGATCCTGAAACTGGTGGAATAATTACATCTCCTTTAATTACAGGAATGGTATTTTTCATGACTATCATTTTTCTGATTCCTGGAATTGTATATGGTAAGACTGTCGGAAGTATTAAAAGAGATGTTGATGTTGTACGTCTTGCTGCTGATGGAATAAGTTCAGTTTCTGGATTTATAGTTCTTGCTTTTGTAGCCTCTCAATTTATCGCTTGGTTTGGTTGGAGTAATTTAGGAACTATTATATCTATTGGTGGAGCTGAGTGGCTTCAAAGTGCTGGGTTAACTGGTATTCCACTAGCTATAGGAATTGTAATTCTATGTATGATACTAGATGTGTTCATGGGGAGTCAAACTGCTAAATGGGCTTTAGTTTCAACAATCTTTGTACCTATGTTAATGCTTGTTGATTTCCACCCAGCATACACTCAAATACTTTATCGTATTGGAGATTCTGTCGCTAATCCAATTAGTCCATTGTTTACTTTCTTCCCATTACTAGTTGGTTATCTTAAAAAGTATGATAAAAATGCAGGTATGGGAACAGCTATATCTATTATGCTTCCTTATTCTATAACTTTCCTTATAACATGGTTAGTTATGCTTATAGGTTGGACTCTTTTAAATATTCCACTAGGACCTGGTGGTCCTATTTGGATGTAACTTAAATAAACATATAATCTATTTTTTTATTAACAAACTCAAGGAGGAGTTTTATGAATGAAAAGTTATTAAAAATTTTTAAAGAAAAAATTTCTAAAGAACCTGTTTTAGGAATGTTTATGAAATCTAGTGATCCAGCTTTTATTGAAGCAGCTGGTTATAGTGGCTTAGACTATCTAATTTTGGATATGGAACATGGACCTGTAAATATACAAAAAATGCAAAATAATATAAGGGCTGCTCAAGTTAGTAATACCTTGCCAATTATAAGAGTAGGTTCTTTGGATGAACACACCATTGGGCAAGTTCTAGATATTGGTGCTGCTGGAATACAAATTCCACATGTAAATAATGCAAATTCAATAAAGAAAATAATAGAATTTTCTAGATTTTATCCAAGTGGACATAGAGGAATATGCAGATTTGTCCGTGCAGCTGAGTACTCTTCAAAAAATCAAAGTACATATTTTAAAGATTCTAGTGAAAATCTCATTATAGTACAACTTGAAGGTGTTGAAGCTTTGAACAATTTAGAAGAAATTTTAGATGTTTCTGGTATTGATATTTACTTTATAGGCCCTTACGACTTATCACAAAGTTTAGGTGTTCCTGGAGAAATTTCCAATCCTAAAGTCTTAGATACTATAAAATATATTGTGGATAAAGCAAATAATAAAGGCGCTGTTGTTGGAACCTTTATAGATTCTTTAGATTCACTACACTTTTGGAAAAATTTAGGTATCAAATATCTTGCCTATTCTGTAGATGTTGGTATCTTCGTAGATAGTTGTAAAAGACTAGTTAATGAATTTAATAAAATAAAATAAAAAATAGGGACTATTTAGTAGTCCCTATTTTTTATTTTCTACACAGCTACAGGTATTCCTTTTATTTGTTCACCATGTTTGTAATTTTCTAGTTCAAAATCATATACTGTAAAATCGTAAAAATTCTTTATATCTTTATTAATTCTAAATCTAGGAGCTTCATATTGTTTTCTAGTTATTAGTTCTTTTATTAATGGAATATGTCTATCGTAAATATGTGCATCTGCTATTACATGAACTAACTCACCTACTTCTAACCCTGATACTTGAGCAAACATGTGCAAAAGTACTGCATATTGAACTACATTCCAATTATTTGCCGCTAAAATATCTTGTGAACGTTGATTTAATATTCCATTTAATTTATTTCCAGTTACATTAAACGTCATTGAATATGCACAAGGGTAAAGTTCCATTTCATGTAAATCTTCAAAAGTATAAATATTAGTCATTATTCTACGACTATATGGATTATTTTTTAAATCATATAAAACTCTATCTACTTGATCAAACTCGCCCTCAGCATATTTATGTTTTACACCAAGTTGATATCCATAAGCTTTACCTATAGTCCCATTTTCATCTGTCCAACTATCCCATATTCTACTATTTAAGTCTTCAACTTTATTTGATTTTTTTTGCCAAATCCATAAAATTTCATCTATTGCAGACTTGAATGCCGTTCTTCTCAATGTTAGAATGGGAAATTCCTTTGACAAAACATATCTATTTACAACTCCAAACTTTTTAATAGTATGAGCTGGTGTCCCATCTTCCCATACCGGTCTTACTTTCTGCCCTTCTGAAGAATATCCATTTTCTATAATATCATTGCACATTTCTACAAAAATTTTATCTGCTTTACTCATTTTTCCTCCTTCTATTTATATAAATATGTTATATATTTTACCTTATTTAATCTATTGTACCATTAAGCTTGCCACTACAACTGTCTGTTATTTTTTTCTTTTTATAATAAAAAATAAGACATTCCACTAAAAGCAGAAATTATTAAATTTGTACCCATTAATATACAAACCATATTTACAATATTCAAATTAGTATAATTTACCAACAAATACATAATACCTAGTTCTATTGTCATGACAATTACTGCTATTATTGGTATAAAAGATACTATTTTTCTTTTTTTACGCATTTTTTACCTTATCATTATCTTATTTTTTTACTCTACTGTCTATTATACCTCTTTTTAATACATTTTTTATTCAACTTCCTATTAGTTAATTTTATATAATAAGAAAGTAACTATTCTATTTATAGTTACTTTCTTATTATATATCTATTTATCTATACTCCATTCAACACCATCCCTAGTGTCTTTCAAAGTTATCCCCATAGCTTTTAGTTCATCTCTTATTTCGTCTGCTCTTTGAAAGTTTTTGTCTTTTCTAACTTGCTGTCTTTCTTTAATAAGTTTTTCAACTTGCTCATCTAAACTTTCTTCTTTATTTTCTTTATAAAGTATTCCTATTACATTTGCAAGTTTAATCAATGCGTTATATGCAATTTCTGCTAATTCTTTTGATGAGTTCTCATCTACATTACTATTTGAAAATTTAACTAGTTCATATATAGAAGATATTGCATCGGCTGTATTTAAATCATCATCCATTGCCGTTTCAAAACTTTTTACTATTTCTTCTATTTTAAAAACTTTTTCTTTTTCTTCTTCTTTTAATTTACCTGTTGCTTTATTTAATAATTTTCCTAAATTTTTCTTTCCATTATAAAGTCTTTCTAAACCATTTTTAGTTTGTTCCATAACTTCTTCACTAAAATTTATGGGCTTTCTGTAGTGAACTGAAAGCAACCAAAATCTAACTACTTCTAAATCAAACAATTTTTTTATGTCATTTAATAAAAAGAAATTTCCTTTTGATTTGCTCATTTTTTCATTATCTACTGTAATCATTGAGTTGTGCATCCAATAATTTGCAAATTTTTCATCATGTAAAGTTTCTGATTGAGCTATTTCATTTTCATGATGTGGAAACTGTAAATCTTCTCCCCCTGCATGAATGTCTATTGTATCTCCAAGTATAGACTGTGCCATTACTGAACACTCCAAGTGCCAACCTGGTCGTCCCATTCCCCATGGTGATTCCCATGCTGGTTCAGTTTCTTCTTTTCTTTTTTTCCAAAGGGCAAAATCCATTGGATTCTTTTTCTCTTCTGTAACAGAAATTCTAGCTCCTGCTTGAAGTTCTTCTATATTCTTTTTAGATAACTTCCCATAATCTTTAGCTTTTGAAACATCAAAATAAACATCGCCATCTACATTATAAGCTGCACCTTTTTTTTCAAGTCCTGATACAAAGTCTATCATAGGAATAATGTATTCTGTTGCCTTTGGATGAATTGTAGAATCTTCTAAAAAATTTAATTCTCTTGAATTATCTAAATATGCATTTATATATTTTTTAGTTATTTCAGTAAATTCTACCCCTTCTTCTTTTGCTTTATTTATTATTTTATCGTCAATATCTGTAAAATTGCTAACGTATTTTACATCATATCCTTTATATACAAAATATCTTCTAAGTGTATCAAACACTACCATCGGTCTTGCATTTCCAACATGTATAAAATTATATACCGTTGGCCCACATACATAAATACCAACTTTACCTTCTTCTATTGGTTTAAACTCTTCTTTTTGTCTTGTTAATGTATTATATATTTTCACTATTTTCCTCCTTATATTAAATTTAATCTTTTCCTTGTCCATATCTTAATAATATATTTTCTTTCTCAATATCCAAATACAGTTAATTCTTTCAAAACTACTTAATACCTTTATATTATAAAATTGTAATAGAAGGTCATTAGCCAAATCATAGATTCGAACTTCACTGTATTTGACCTACAACGGAGCTAAAGTTCCTGTTATTTCAATAAAAAATTCGCCTCTCGCTTATACAAGAGACGAATTAATATCCGTGGTTCCACTCTAATTGATATAATTAAATATCCACTTAATAGTTTTAACGGTTCTGCCGTGATTTATTAAATCATTAATACTTGGCGCACAAGCTAATATTACATGGATTTTTCACCAACCAATCCCTCTCTAAATGTATTTCTTAGTTTTTTCCCAGTATATTTATTACGCTATTTTAAAGTCGTTTAATCTTTTTAATAGACCTTCTTTCCCTAATATTTGAATTACATTTACTAGTTCTGGTCCATGAACATTTCCTGTTAATATTGCCCTTACTGGCATAAATAAGTTTTTACCTTTTACTCCAGTAGCTTTTTGAATCTTTTTCATTATAGTTTTTGAAAACTCTTCATCTACTTCTTCAACTTGTTCTAGTTCATTTTTAAATGCTTCTATTAAAGATGGAACTTGTTCTCCACTAGCCATTTCTTTTGCATCTTCTTCAATAATTTCTACTTTATCTACAAATAAAAATTCTGATTGTTCTACTATATCAGATAATTTTGAAATTGACTCTTGGAAAGTTGAAGTTATTAGCTCCAATCTTTCTTCTTGAATATCATCATTTATAAAACCAACTTCCAATAAATATGGTTTTACCATTTCTGCAAGCTTGGGTAATTCTAATGCTCTTATATAGTGTCCATTTACCCAGTCTAATTTTTCTTTGTCAAAAACTCCACCTGATTTTGAAACTCTATCAAAAGTAAATTGTTTTATTAACTCATCCATACTTAAAATTTCTTCGTTGCTTTCTGGTGACCAACCTACTAATGCCAAATAGTTTATTAAACCTTCTGGTAAATATCCCATTTTTCTAAAATCAGCTACTGAAACATCATCATTTCTTTTTGAAAGTTTTTTACCTGACTTATTTAATACCGTTGGTAAATGAACATACTCTGGAGCATTCCAGCCAAAAGCTTCATATAAATAAACGTGTTTTGGAGTTGAAGGTAACCACTCATCTCCTCTTACTACATGAGTTATTCCCATTTCATGGTCATCTACTACTACTGCAAAATGATATGTCGGAAAACCATCACTTTTAATTAAAACTTGATCATCCATATCATTAGTGTTTATTGTTACATTGCCTTTTATTGCATCGTGAAACGTTATATCTTTATTAGCAGGCAGTTTCATTCTTACTACATATTTTTCTCCTGCTGCCACTCTTTTTTTAGCTTCTTCTAGTGAAATACCTCTGCATAGTCCATCATACTTAGGTACCATTCCATCTGCTTTTTGTTGTTCCCTTAAATTGTCTAGTCTTTCTTGTGAACAAAAACAATAATATGCTTTGTCTTCTTCTAATAATTTATCTATATATTTATTATAAATTCCTTTTTCTACTCTTTCAGACTGAATATAAGGTGTACATTCTCCTTTATTTACTGGAGTTTCTTCTTCATTTAGAACAACACCTTCATCTACTACTATACCTGCCCACTCTAATTCTTTTAATAAATTTTCTATGGCACCTTCAACATATCTTGTTCTGTCTGTATCTTCTATTCTCAATAAAAATTTTCCACCTGTTTGTCTTGCATAAAGATAGTTATATAAAGCTGTTCTTAATCCTCCTATATGCAAATATCCCGTTGGACTTGGTGCAAAACGCAGTCTATTTTCTCCCATTAAATTCTCCTTTTCGTTTCTTATAATCTGAAAATAATCATATAGTAATAGTTTATCATTAATGGCTATTTTTGCAATTAATCTGCACTAAAACTTTAGCTTTTTTGTAATAATTAAAGGCTTTATTATATGATAAAATTTACTTATTAGGAGGTTAATATGACATTTTTAGGTTTAATGCTAATTATTATAGGTCTTTTTTCTATAATTGAAGTTTTTACAAATATAAATTTATGGTTTCAATTCACTGATTTTTGGCCATTACTTTTAATTGTTTATGGTATTTACAAATTAATTAAACATAGAAAAGCAAAAGTAAGTTCGTTTTTAATAATTGCTATTGGAATTATATTCCAACTAGATAAACTAGGACTACTAACACCGAAATTATCTACTATAATTTGGGCTTCTACTCTTATAATTATTGGAATTATATTAATAATTCCCGACAAAGCTAAAAAGAAGTTTCAAGAAATGAAAAAAAATAATACAACCAACTTTAACAAAGAAAACAATTCAAACAAAAACCACCATAACAAAGAAAATTACTATGACGAAGTTAATGATGATTATGATGTAAATAATAAGCAAAAAAAATATGATTTTTCAAATATGAACTCTACTAATAATTCTTACTATAATACAACATCTGAAAAAACTGCTTATGAACCAAATTTCAACAATACTCAAGATGATATTTTTACTGAAATAGGAAGTAATTTAATAGACTTATCATATATATTCAGTAATAATAAAATAAAAATTAGAAGTTCTTCTTTTTCTGGCGGAGATATTTCTACTACATTTGGTCAAACTATATTAGACTTGAGAAGAGTTTATCCTGCTTCAAAAATTATAGAGATTTACTGTAACGTCTATGTTAGTAATTTAGAATTATTATTACCTTATAATTGGAATTATGAAATTATCGGAAAAACTACTGATATACACACTGTTGAAGATGCAGAATGTACTGTTAGAATTTTTTACAAAAATATACTTGGTGAAATAATAATAAATCAATAAACTTAATTTAAATTAAAAAGCTTAGACTATTCTGCCTAAGCTTTTTTGCTATATACAACAGCTTAATTTGTACTTATAAATTTAAACTAGAAATACCACTAACAAAACTCCATACAATATTTTTACAATTTTAACATAACAGTTAAAAAACTTTTAAATAATTTTATTCTATAACCATAGAAATTCTCTTGCTCATTATTTTAATAAATATTCATATTCTATTACTGATTCTTTGTTTACCTCTATTTTTTCAACATATATTCTATCTACTAACGTCTCAAATTCATAATTAAAATTCTCGAGTTTTTTATAAACAATTTCTAATTCATCTTCCGTTTCAAACTTCCCCATAGTTAAATGAGTATTGTAATCTTCTACGCTTTTAAAACTTTTTGTTTTTTTGTGATTGTATAAATTATTATGTATTTTAATTAATTTATCTTTTCCTAATATCTAGTTCAAAAACAAATAATTCCCATATTTATTGATTGATTTACTAACTCCTCTAAGTTTTATTAATAAAGTTTTTTCATTCTTAATTGTTTCATCTATTATATCTACAATCTCTTCTTTAGTTAGATTACTTTCAAAAGGAAACATTAATGTTATATGAGGATTTATTAATCCAAATAGCGGATCATACTCTTTTCTTATATTTTCAATGCTATTTATATTCTTGAATTTTGGCAATATTATTATTGATCTATACATTTATATCATGCTCCATAAATAATTTAAAGTTATGTTATATACAAATAATATCTTATATCTCTTTTTATGGCAATTTAATAAAAACTTATAATTTAATTATATGATATTATTTATATATAATAATTAAAAATAGGAGGATTTCATGGTCCATTTAGTATATTGTGACAATAAAGAAAAAGTATTAGAAAAAAATTTTAAGTGGTGATAAAACTACGGTAATTAGAGGAGCTGTAGCTAAAAAAATTTCCACAGTAGAGTTTTTGAAAAAGAAATACTATACTTTATGGAAAAGGGTTCTAAAAAATAACTGCAAAAACAATTGTAGATAGCATACAAAATTATGTAAAACTTTCAGATATAGAGATTAATGAAATAATAGAAGAAAACCAATCCAGACTTAATCTGTCCGATACAAAGAAAAAAAGATGGCATAAAAAATATCTTTGTTTAGTAGGTTTTAATAACGTTGAAAATATATCTCCATTAGATTTTAATCATCAAAATAATATGGATGACTGGTTGATTTTAGAAAAAATAGAAGATGTCGTTATTGTAACAAGTATCCCTTACAATTACAGTAAGACAAAATTAAAATAAAAAAACCTCTCTTACGAGTGGTTTTTTTATTTCTTATGGCAAACATATTCTATAAAGATAACCATATAAGTCTATCAAATAACAAGCGTAGTAATTTTCATGATAATTAGATATATATTATCATATTCCATGATCTTTAGCTCTATTTTTACTACTATTAGATTGCTTAATAGTCATAAATGTTAGTTAAGGATTTCTTCCTAAAGACGAAAAGCAACCAACGCGATTAGGACTACACCTATCAATATGCTAATTCTCGCGGGTAAGTGTTTTTTTCCATATAACACCGCTTGCACAATACACAAAACTAACATACCCCCAGCAAATAGTCCCGAAAATATGATTTTAGTAGAATAGTTTTTATAAATTGTAAATGCTGCAAGAAGTGCAAGAAATCCCAAAACAATAGATACCAAAATTTTATTTATCCACGCTTTGTCACTAGCAAATGCTGGAAAATCACCATGAAACTTCTTGGCTGCCCTCAAACCTTTACCGCTCATCAATCTAATAATAAAGAATGAATTTGCTCCAACTTCTACTAAGCCAACAATTAACATAACTACCATTGTTATTTTCATTTTACATATCCTTTCTGTCCAAATTATTTATAATTGTAATTAAATAATTATGAAGATTATCAATATCAGAATCTGACAACCCATCTAATGCAACTTGATTAACATCTTCTGCTAGTATAGATACTTCATTAATAATTTCAAATGTACCTGGTAATATTTTTACAATGTAACTTCTACGGTCATTTTCACATAGTTCCTTTTGTACTAATTCTTTTGATATTAACTTGTCAATAATAGTTCCACAAGTGGCTCTATCCATGTTTGTTTTTTCAGCTATTTCAGCTTGTGATAATCTATTTTCTTTAAATAATAGCTTTAAGACTGCCCATTGTGATGTAGTGATATTATAATGTTTAATTTCAATATCAAGTTTTCTTTTTATACATCTTGCACACGTATTTAAAAGATAACCTAAAGACTGTTGAATATCCATTAAAATCCTCCCGAGAATATAATATGTATACTTATTATTTGTATACATATTATATTTTATTATATAGTTTTGTCAAGTTAATTTGTTGTATATTAAAAAATCTCATGTAAATATAAACAACACCATAGATTTCATAACAAGTCCATGGCATAATCAATAACAAAAAGGATATTGGTATTTTACATCCCCTTTGTTTAAATATTTAGTTCTTAGTCCCTTCTATTATTCCCTTCCAAAATGAAAACATTAATTTTACTGTATTTTTCTTTATTTTCCTACGTCGCACCGAAATAGTAACCTTGTTTTTAATTTTTATTGAAATACTATCTTCTTTAGTTATGACATACACATTCTATTGGATATCCTTCTAAATCTATCAAATAGCAAGCATAATAGTTTTCATGGTAATAAGGTCTATACCCTGGTTCTCCATCATCTTTTGCCCCCATTTTCATACCTATTTCATAAAATTCTTTTACTTGCTTATGATTCCTTGCCTGAAATGCAAAATGATATTTAGTAGGTTTGCCAATACTAAAATAAATATCTCCACCTGGAGCACTACTAATATTATCTGAAAAACTAACAATATATTCATTTTCAAATTTTATTTTATATCCCAAAGGTTTTAAAATACTACTATAAAACTTCTTAGTTTTCTCTAAATCAATAACTCTAATATCAATATGATTTATCATAAAATTCTCCCAAATATTTTTCTACAGATCTATTCATTTCTTTTGAAAATTCAGAATTATATTTTCTTTTACAAAATGCTTTTATCCATTTTTCAAACCCAACTGTCTTTAAATTATGTTTTACTAGTTCTTCTAGTTTTTCATTTTTCAATTCATTATACTTATCTTTATGAACTATTAAGTCTAAGCTAGGTCTTTTTGGCTTACTTCTATTTTTTTGATTTTCAGTTGGATATCCATAAACTATCATCGTTACTGGTACTACATGCCTAGGTATATTTAAAAGCTCTTTTACATCTTCATAATTTTCTAAAATATCTCCAATGTAACAAGATCCTATTCCAAAACTCTCTGCTGCAACTACTGTGTTTTGAGCTGCTATTACTGTGTCTGAAACCGATAATAAAAAATCTCCTACTCCTAAGCTTCTTGGATCGCATTTACCATGTTTGTATAAATCGTACCATTTCTTATAGTCTGAACAAAATACAAGAACCATAGCAGCCTCTTTTATAAATGGTTGATTATCACAAAGAACAGACAATTTTTCTTTAATCTTTTTATTTTCAACATCTATAATAGTATATATTTGTTGATTTCCTGCTGATGGTGCTTGAATAGCAGATTCCAAAATCACACGCTTTATATTATCTGATATATTTTTTTCTAAATATTTTCTTACCGATTTCCTATTATTTATCTGACTTATTATTTCATTCATTTTCTATAGGTATGATTCCAAATACTTTAATTCTGATGACTCTATATTAATTTTTTTTAAATTTTCAATGATTTTTCTTCTCTTAGGTACAGAATCTGTAGCCTTTGATGTTGCAATAACCCCATAGATAGTATTTGTAAATTCTTCATAAGGTAAGCTCAATCCCATATCGTCTTCTTCCCAAGAAGATAGCATTCTTGTACTAGGACAAAGTGCAGATATATTCATTGAACCTGTTAAATAAGGTGTTACTGTTAATTCAGAGCAAATTGCTTGCATAGCTCCATAATCTATTTCTGGCTTAATACCCTTGTGGTAAACATAGCCTTGAGTTAATCTCATAATTACATATGGTCTATCTATTATCATAACAACATCAGGCACTATATCCTTAAATTCTGTTAATGGACCAGTAACTACACCATAAGTAGTTCCCATATCGTCATGTAAACTTTTTATACTTTTTCTCATGCGTTTTGCTGAAGGTGCTGTAGCATAAAGATTATAAGAAAAGTATTCTGTGCCATTTTCTATATGTGCATTACTAGGTTCTAATGCTAAAGCAGTAGTTCCTCCATCACACATATGATGTTCTAACTTAGATTTTTTTATACTTCCATTACCAGCATCTCTTATAATTTGACAGTAAGATTGCTTTCTTTCTGGTTCATCAATTTTGTAACTGTCATAGGATTCTTTATCATATACAATTTTAACACCTATGATTTTTCTCTTTAATTCTAAAATCACTTCTGCAATATCATTATAATCTTTAATTAAGTTAAAATCATAAGGTATTCCAGGACTATCAACATTTTTTTTCTTATAAATATATGGCATTTATATCCCCCTTTTATTCATTGATAAAGAAAATTTAAACAATCCAAAATGTATTGTTATGTATAGCAAAATTATAATAGCTATAAGGCTAACTAATAATACTATTGTATCTCTTTTTTTCCAACTTGTTATCTTGTAATATGTTCTATTATTTCCACTTGAAAAAGCTCTTGTATCCATTGCTATTGCCACTCTTTCTCTTTTCTCATCGCGGAAACTCAAAGTGGTATAAGATATCTTGGTGTATATATAATATTTAGAAAAACATTATTACTACTTCCAAGTCCTCTTGATTCATGAGCTATTCTAATTTTTTCTAATTCCTCTCCAAATGTTGGAACAAATCTGTACGCCGCTAGAAAAGCATAGCATAACCTTATATGGAAAGTGCCACTGATGGATTAACCTCAAAACTAAATCTACAGAATCAGTTGTTACAATAAATATTAAAGTTATATAAGCAAAAGTTATCATTCTAAACCCTAATGAAAATACAAGTTCTATGTCCATTTTAGAAATTCCAATATTAAAAATTTGATACTCGCCTTCTTTTCCAAATCCTCTTGTTATCAACAGAAAAATAACTAGTAATATAGATGATAAGATTATTCCCTTTAACCTAAAAAATAAGTTAGGTACTGATAAATTTCTCTCTAGTAAAATTATTACTATGGTTAGTAAAACAAAATTTATAGGTGTAAATACTAGATCATAGCTAAATGTTATTGGTATAAATAACATAATCATTATCCAAATCTTTGTTGTTGGGTTTAACTTATCAAGAAATAAGTTCATATACATCCTCCTTATTACGAACAATCATCTCTTTTTCTAGTATTTTACTAATATCTTTAGATATTTCAAACCAATAAGGTATATTTAATTTAGATTTAGAAATAATATATTCATTACTAAATAATTCTTCTGGAGTACCATCAAATATAATTTCTCCTTCTTTTAGTACAACTGTTCTATTACAAAATTCCCATACAAGTCCCATATCATGTGTTGAAAGGACTATTGTCATTCCTTGTTCTTGAAGCTTTTTTATCTGCTACATCATTTTATTAGTATTTCTTTTATCTTGCCCATATGTTGGTTCATCTAAATATAATAGTTTTTGACCTGATACTAATACTGAAACTACAGAGAGTCTTCTTTTTTCACCTTGACTAATTAAAAAAGGATTTAAATCCTTTACCTCTGTTAGATCAAAAATATCTAAATATTCTAAGATTATTTTCTCTTTTTCCTTTTTTGAATAATTGTATTTTTTTTAATCCTAATCCTATTTCATCATAAACTGTTAAAGTAATAAATTGTAGTTCAGGATTTTGAAAAGATATCCCAACTCGCTCCCAAAATTTTCCTTTTTTAATCTTTTTTATGTCTTTTCCTAAAAAATTGATTTTGCCTTCATATCTCTTATTTAGTCCTAATAAAGTATTAAAAAGTGTGCTCTTTCCTGCACCGTTATGTCCAATAATAGCTAAACTATCTCCTTCTCTTATTTCCAAATTCAAATTATTGAATATTTTATGTTTATTATATGAAAAACCTATGTTTTTGGCTTCTACAATAAGATTAGTATTGCAGTTTGTATTTTTTAGATTATTACTATTTCCATTTAATGGTAATTTTTCAATAATATGTTCTAGAACTTCTTCTCTATTGTATAAAAAAACTTCTTCTTTTAATCCTTTTGAATAGTTTATACTTTCTGACATATTTATTTGTAGATTATTATCTGTATTAATCAAAAATTTTAATCCTTCTTTTTTAGTTCCTGAAAAAATACAATTTCCATCATTTGACAAAATATGAATAAAATCAACAATCGGTAAAACTTCATCTACTTTATGTTCTACAATAATAATTGTTTTATAATCTTCTTTTAGTTTATTTACAATTGAAAAAGTATCTACTGTTGATTGTGGATCCATATTTGCTGTTGGTTCATCAAATATTATCATTTCTGGATTCAAGGCAATGGCACTTGCCATGGCAACTTTCTGTTTTTCTCCCCCAGATAATTTATTTAATTCTCTAGTTCTCAGTTCCTTAATATTAAACATATCTAAAAGTTCTTTAAGCCTTTTTTCCATTTTATCTCTTTCTATTCCTAAATTCTCCATTGGAAATACTAATTCATCTTCAACTGTATATGTTCAAAATGAAGAATCAAGATTTTGAAAAACTATGCCTATATCTTTTGCTCTTTTCTGTATATCATTTTTTAATATATCTACATTTTTATATATAAGCTCCCCTTCTACTTCTCCCAATATATCGTTTGGTATTATTCCTGAAAGTATATTTATGAATGTAGATTTTCCACTTCCAGAGTCACCTAATAAAAGATGTACTTCTCCCTTCTTTAAACTAATTTTTAAGTTCTTTAAAGTTTTTTCCACAGAGTTTTCATATCTAAAAGATAAATCATCAATAAGAAATTTATTGTCCTTATTTTCCATATGATAGCAATCCTACTTTTGATAGTGCTACTCTTATTAATTTAGAAAAGATAATCCCTAATATAAATGTACTTAGAAATCTTATAATAACTGTAATTATTTTAATGTTTAATGTTAATGCACCAAAAGAAAAAACAAAATAATCTCTTGTTGTAACAAATAAAACTATCAAAATACTAGCTATTAAATATGTCCAAATATTAATCTTTTTGTACTTATTCAAGTATAGAGCAACTTCCATTCCTAAACCTTGACAAATTCCTGCTACCATTATATGTATACCATAGGGATTACCAGTTAAAATATTAATTCCTGCAGCAAAAATTGCTCCTATTAAAGATACCATTGGTTTATTAAACAATACCCCTGGCAAAATTGCAGATAGTGCATAAATACCAAAAGTTGATGAAATTAATATCGGTCCCAATAAATTTGATAGTGGATTATACATACTGTCTAAAAATGTAAAAACCACTCCTATAACTCCACTCATCATTGCAATAATTACTAAATCTTTTGTTTTAAGTTTTCTATTTACTTCCTCCTAAGTGTTATTTTTGAAAAAAATTTAACATTCGTTTTTATAGATATGTTTCTTTCCAAATAACGATTTTATCATACTTGTTTTTATTTATCTAGTTTTTATATTCAATATTTTATGTTTATTGTATTTCAAAGTCTAAATAAAAAAACTAGCAACTGCCTCAAATACTACAGTTGTTAGTTTTTTATTAAATATATATTTAGCAATTTATTATCTATAGAAACTATCTAAACATTTCAACTCTGCTGAAACTGCATTCAGTACATTTTCTATAGCTTCTTCTGAACTTATATTGCTGTTTTCCATATCTTTTCTTGTTGAATATTCTACAATATTATCTATTGCACCTTTTCCAACAGTAATTCTCAATGGTATTCCTATTAAATCTCTATCGTTAAATTTAACCCCTGCTCTTTCTTTTCTATCATCTAATAATACTTCTATCCCTTTAAGTCTTAGAGTTTCATATAATTTTTCCCCAAGCTCAATTTGTGCTTCATCTTTAATATTAACAACTGTAACTATCACATGATATGGAGCTACAATTAAAGGCCAAATAATTCCTTTTTCATCATGATTTTGTTCTACTACTGCTGTTACTGATCTAGTTACTCCTATTCCATATGAACCCATGTAAAAATATTGTTCTTTTCCATTTTCGTCTAAATATTTTGCATCTAAGCTTTCTGAATATTTAGTTCCCAATTGGAATATATTTCCTACTTCTATTCCTCTAGCTGATTTTAATATAGAGCCAGTGTTAGGATCAATGTCGCCATCTTCTATCATTAAAATATCTTCTACTATCTCACCTGTAAAATCTTTTCCGTAATTTGCATTTTTATAATGTGTGTTTTCTTCATTTGCACCTATTACAACATTTTTCATCTTTGTAACTCTTGAATCTATAATCACTCTAACATCTTCTGGTATATTTGATGTAGGTCCTGTAAAACCTGGTGCTGAGTTTAGCGTTGAAATTATTTCTTCATCATTCATCATTTCTACTTCATGTTCTGGTGCTCCTAAATAACCTATAAGTTTTGCCATATTTAATTCTCTATCTCCTGGAATTATTACAAGAACTGGCTTTCCTTCAACTTTAAGATCAATGGCTTTAGCACAATGGCTTGCTTCAACTTTTAAATAGTTTGAAACTTCTTCTATAGTTTTACAGTTAGGCGTTAAAACTTTTTCTATATTTAATTCTTCTATATTACTTTCATCTATTGGATAGTAAACTTTAGCTTTTTCATCTGTTGCTGCAAAGTCACTATCTTCACTATAAAATATTACTCCTTCTCCAACATCAGAAAGTGCTATAAATTCATGAGAGCTATTACCTCCCATTGCTCCAGCATCACCTGCTACTATTTTGTAGTTTAATTTTAGCCTATCAAAAACTGATTCATATGCTCTCCACATATTCATGTATGCATCTTTCATAGTTTCTTCATTTGTGTCAAATGAATATGCATCTTTCATCAAAAATTCTCTAGCTCTATTTATACCAAATCTCGGTCTTTTTTCATCTCTATACTTTGTTTGTATTTGGTATATATTTAATGGCAGTTGTTTGTAACTTTTTATTTCTCCCTTTAGTAAAGTTGTAAAATACTCTTCTGCTGTTGGACCTAAACAAAATTCTCTAGAATTTCTATCTTTTAATTTAAACATCTCAGGTCCAAATGTTGCCCATCTTCCTGACTCTTCCCAAATCTCTCTTGGTTGTAATGCAGACATTAAAATCTCTTGAGCGCCAAAATTATCCATTTCTTCTCTTACAATATTTTCAATTTTTCTTACTACTCTATATCCAAGTGGTAAGTAAGAATAAATTCCTGCTGCTGATTTTCTAATCATTCCCGATCTTAATAGTAACTTATGACTAGCTATTTCTGCATCTGCTGGGTCTTCTCTTAACGTTGGCATATAATATTTCGACATTTTCATAATATTTTCCTCCTTGTATGCTTTTGTTATTATAATTTAATTAAATTTATTTTAATACTCTATTAATTCATTTATAAAGCATCGTGAATAAATGCAGTCAATTTCTACAAATTACTTACGTTCTTTGGAAATCTTTGCATTTGACCTACCATAAAAACAAGTTTTGGGTTAGGTCATAAAAAAAGTAGTCTATCACCAGAAGGCGAAAGACTACGCGGTACCACTTCAATTAATCATTAGATTATCTCTAAAGCTATAGGGCACAACCCTGTATGTTTTCATACATCTTCCAAGATAGGTTCATTAATCTAATTTAAAAGTTTTCACCAAACACTTTCTCTCTAAAAAATATCAATTAATTACTATTTCTTTTCAATAGAATAAATTGATTTTATCACAGCTAAATATTTTTGTAAACTTAGTATATCCTTTTAAATTTTATATTACTACTTATAGCTACAACCATTAAAATAATCCATCCAATTATTGTCCAACTTAGTAATATACTAAAAAAGAATAATGGCACTTTAGCATTTCCCTTACATACCAAAAATGGTGTAAACAAAAATATTAAAATTACTAATATTACAAGCTCTACAAATTTAGCATCTAACGTATAAATTTCTTCTGTTATGTTATTTGCTACAAATTCAATAACTGGATACCTTAATTCTGTATATAAAATCCATATTCCTATCGCTGCTATAATATTGTATAAAAAATTTCTTATTTTCTTCCAAGTTTTTCTTTTTTTCTTTATCTTTTCTAATTTTATATCATTTCCATTAATATAATCATCATATGATACTTCTTGTCTATAATTCTTCTCTTTTCTTCCTTCTGTTTCCATTCTTCTTTGAGAAGTTTTCTTTTGTTTTTCTTTTGATTTATTCTTCCTAATCTCATCGTATATTTTAAAATCCGAGCGTCTAAATTTACGTTCTTTAGTCTGATCTAAATCATCATCTATATCAAATTGATGTCTGTCTGTATTACTTATAGTATCTTCTGCTTTATTAAATTTAGGACTAAAATCTACTTCTTCCTCTTCTTCTAAATCTTCATCACTATCATACAGAAATTCACTAAAATCATAGTTATGCTCTTTTTCCGCTTCTTGTTGTTCTATTTCAAAATACTCAATTGAATTAGTTTCTTGTTTTTTTATATTTTCTTGTTCTTTTTTATATTCTTTAATACTATCACTAGTTGGTTTTCCACAAGATATGCAATAAAGATATTCTTCTTTTATTTCTTCGCCACAGTATTTGCAACGCATATTATCACCTTTTCTAAAATATATGAGTTATTATATCATAAAGAGACTTCTTCAATTAATACATTATATCTACGAATCTACTAAATACTATAATATTTTTTATAAATTACTCTTAACAAAAAAGAAATAAAACAATTTTTATAATGCTTGTTTTATTTCTTAAATTATTTAAAGTTTTCTATTGGAAATTCAAAAGTAAACTTACTACCTATTCCCATTTTACTTTCCAACTCTATTTTTCCATTGTGTATTAATGCAACATGCTTAACTATAGCAAGTCCTAGTCCAGTACCTGATTTTTTCCCTCTTGCTTTATCTACTACAAAAAATCTTTCAAATATTCTATTTTTGTCGCTCTCAGATATTCCTATTCCTGTATCTTCTATTTCTATTATGCAATTTCTGTTCTTTGAGTATAATTTTATTCCAACTATTCCATTTTCTTTGTTGTACTTTATTGAATTTGAAATTAAGTTGTTTACTAAATCTCTTATTTTACTTTTATCTGCATATACATATACATCTTCTATGTCTTTATAAATCCTTATATTTTTAGTTGAGGCTACATTTTCTATATTATTTACTAAATCTCTTACAAATTCTCCTATATTAAAATATTCAAATTCCACCTTTACTAAAGTTGGGTCATCATAACGTGAAAGTGTTATAATATCGTCTATTATTAATAAAAGCTTTCTAGAATCTTCTCCTATAGTTTTGGCGAATTTTTTTACATCATCTTCATCTCCTACGCCCATCTCTAATAACTCTGCATATCCTATTATTGATGTTAGTGGTGTTTTTAATTCATGAGTTACATTTGCAGTAAATTCTGTCCTTATTTTTTCAGATTCTTTATATTTTTCCATTGAATATATGCTAAGTTCTTTTTCTTCTTTTAATTTTTTAAGCATATTTTTTATTCTAGTATCATATTCTATATTTAAATTATCTTCGTTAAAAACTTCAGAAATTATTATATTAGTGATATCATCTACATCTATTTTTTTATCTGTCTTTCTCAATATTAAATAGTTAATTAAAAATGAAACTAATACACATAGCAAAATTAAAAAAATATACTTATACACAAATTCCTCTACTATTTCTCCACCAATAATTAATATCGGTGAAAATACAATTATTAAAGTTATAGTATAATTTATTATTAATTTTTGTAGTATTTTTTTATTATTTTGTTTCATATTTATCCCACTATTTTATATCCGACATTTCTAACTGTTACTATATAATCACTAGCATATTCTAATTTTTGTCTTAAAGTTCTAATGTGAACATCTACTGTTCTAGACTCTCCTTCATAATCAAATCCCCAAATTTTCTCAGTCAATTTTTGTCTAGTTAAGACTATATTTTTATTTTCAATTAAATATAGTAGTAGTTCAAATTCCTTATAAGTTAAATCTAATTTTTTATTATCTAATGTTACTATTCTTTGATCTATATTTACCTTTATATCTCTAAAAGAAATTTCTTTTTTTTCTATATCATTTTTTTTGACAGTTCTTCTCAAAACAGCTTTTATTCTAGATATAAGTTCCATTACTCCAAAAGGCTTAGTAACATAGTCATCCGCTCCCATGTCTAAGCCTCTTACTTTATCTATTTCTTCAGTTTTTGCTGTTAACATAATAATTGGAATTTCTTTTGTTTCAATACTATCCTTTAACTTATTTAAAATATCATATCCATCTTCATCTTCTAACATAATATCCAATAATATTAAATCTGGATGCGCTTTTAATATTTCTTTTTTTAATTCCTCATAATTAGTTAATCCAATACCTTGAAATCCACTATTATTTACTGCATAAACTACTAAATCCCTTATATTGTCTTCATCTTCTACTATATATATTTTTTTCATAGTACACCTAGTTGTCTTTATGTTCACCTGTTATTGAAAACTCAACCCATTCAGAGATATTTTCGGCATGGTCGCCTATTCTTTCTAAATATTTTGCTATCATTAAAACATCTGTTGCGTATTCTGGATTAGTCTCTGAACTTCTTAGTTCTTCCACAATATTATCGCGAATATTGTTAAAATACTCATCTACTTTGTCATCATGTTCACTTATATTATCTACTAATGACAAATCTCCAGTTACGAAACTCTTAATGCTTTCCTTAACCATTTCTATTGATAAAGATGCCATCTTCATAAGTTTGTCAAATGTTTCATCTTTAGTGAACTTTGGCATACTCATTGTTATTTCTGCTATATC
Organism: Miniphocaeibacter massiliensis; assembly: GCF_900232905.1. GTDB lineage: Bacteria > Bacillota > Clostridia > Tissierellales > Peptoniphilaceae > Miniphocaeibacter > Miniphocaeibacter massiliensis. The sequence continues at coordinate 283,430 of NZ_OCTQ01000003.1, read as the reverse complement.
AGCTGCCTGATCACCTATTCTTTCCATATCTGTTATCATTTTTAAAGCTGAAGATATTAGCCTCAAATCACTTGCTACGGGTTGTTGTTGTAGCAATAATTTTAAAGCTCTTTTTTCTATAGTTTTTTCCATTTCATCAACTTCATTATCACTATCTAAAATAACTTTTGCCTTTTCTTTATCTCTATGCTTAAATGCACTTATAGACTGAACAATCTTATCAGATACTAGTTCTCCCATTTCTGTAAGTTCATCATTTAATTTATCTAATTCTTTATCAAATTTATTTCTCATTTTTCCTCCTAACCAAAACGTCCTGTTATATAATCTTCTGTTCTTTTATCTGTAGGAAATGAAAATAACTTTTCTGTAGTATCAAACTCTACTAATTCCCCTAATAGAAAAAACCCTGTTTTATCTGAAACTCTTGTGGCTTGTTGCATATTATGAGTTACCATAACTATGGTATATTCTTTTTTTATAATCTCTAGTAAATCTTCTATCTTTGCTGTCGAAATAGGATCTAATGCTGAAGTTGGTTCATCCAATAGTATTACCTCTGGCTCTACAGCCATAGCTCTTGCTATGCAAATTCTTTGTTGCTGTCCCCCAGATAAAGCTAATGCCGATTTTTTTAAATTATCCTTAACTTCATTCCAAATAGCACCTTGCTTTAATGATTTCTCTACTATTTCATCTAAAGTCCTCTTGTCTTTTATACCATGAGTCCTTGGTCCATAAGCTATATTATCATAAATAGACATTGGGAATGGATTTGGTTTTTGAAAAACCATACCTACTTTCTTCCTTAAATCATATACATCTGTTTCATCAAAAATCTCTTTTCCATCTAAGTATATATTACCATCTTTCTTAAAAGATAAAACTAAATCATTCATTCTATTTAAACTTTTTAGTAATGTGGACTTACCACAACCTGATGGCCCTATAAAGGCTGTTACTTCATTTTTTTCTATATTCATATTTATATCTTTTATGGCATGAAATTCTCCATAATAAGAGTTAAAATTTTTTATTTCTATTTTACTCATCTATATTATCCTTCCCCAATTTTTTAGCTAACTTTGTTGATAAAAAGTTAATTATAAGTACTACTACAAGTAGTATAACTCCAGTTGCATAAGCTTGATCTACATTTATACCTTCACTAGATAGTGCATACATATGCAATGCCAAAGTTCTTCCACCACTTGCTTCTCCTATTAATTTCGAAGGAACTTCGGCTACTGTTCCTGAAGTATATATAAGAGCAGCCGTTTCTCCAATAATTCTACCAATCCCCAAAATAACTCCTGCTAAAATACCAGGCATTGCAGATGGAATAACTATTTTTAAAATAGTTCTAACTTTTCCAGCACCAAGACCATAGCTTGCATCTCTCAAAGATTGTGGTATAGCAATCAATGCTTCCTCTGTACTTCTCATTATAAGTGGGAGTATCATTATAGAAACTGTCATTGCTCCAGCTAGTATACTCATATTCCATTTTAAGTAAATTACAAAAAACAACATACCAAAAAGTCCATATACAATTGATGGTATTCCTGACAAAGTATCTGCTGTAATTCTAACCATATTTACTATTTTACTTTTTTGATTTGCATATTCTACCAAGTAAATAGCAGTTAAAATACCTAATGGAACCGCTGCTAGTAAAGCCAATAAAACCATTATTAGTGTATTTATAATTGCTGGCATCATAGATAAATTTTCACTTGTATATTTAAAGCTAAATAAAGACGGCGCTAAATGTGGAACACCCTTTATTAGTATGAAAAAAATTATAAAAAACAATGATAAAAATGTTAGTCCTGCAAAGAAAAATATCAAACCTTTTAAAATTTTACTACTAGTTTTCATTTGATTTTCTCCTTTTACTTATTACAAAAGCTATATTTATCAACAATATAAACACAAAAAGCACAGCTCCTGTTGCAATTAGTGCCTCTCTGTGTAAATCGGCGGCATAACCCATTTCTAGTACTATGTTCATAGTCATAGTTCTTACACCTCTAAATAAGCCTCTTGGAAGTCTAGCTTGTCCTCCAGCAACAAGTATAACTGCCATAGTTTCTCCTATTGCTCTTCCTATTCCAAGTATTACTGATGAAATTATCCCTGACTTTGCCGCTGGTAAAACAACAGTAAAAATAGCCCTCTCTTTTGTTGCTCCTAGAGCTACTGCACCTTCATAAAAACTTTTTGGCACCGCTCTTATTGCAGCTTCTGAAAGGGATATTATTGTTGGAAGTATCATTATTCCAAGTATTATTATTGCCGATAACATAGTAAGTCCTGTTTTTCCTATAACGGAACCTACTATTGGAACTATTACTATTAACCCAAAAAAACCATAAATAATAGATGGTATTCCAGCCATTAAATTTACTCCAGCTGATAAAAATGAATATATTTTCTTTGGACAATATTTAGCCATAAATACAGCTGTAAATATTCCTATTGGCACTCCTATTATTATAGCTCCTAGTGTTACATATACACTAGATAGTATCATTGGTAAAATCCCAAATTTTGCAGGATTTGATGTTGGAGACCAGGTAGTTCCTAAAAGGAACTCCTTTACTCCAATTTCTTTTATTGCTGGTACTCCATTAAGAAAAATGAATAAGCATATAACTATTACTGCTGCTATAGATGCAAATGTAGATATTAAAGCTATGCTTTTAAAAGATTTTTCTTTGAAGTAAAATATTTTTTTACTTTTTTCTGTTTCCAATTATTCTCACCTACTATTTAGATATTTCTTCCCAACTAGTTACTTCACCTGAATATATTTTTTTAATGTCTTCTAATTTTAAATCATTTGCTTCATTTGATTTATTGGCTATAACGGCAATTCCATCTAGTGCTATCACTGTATCTTTTAAGCCCTTTTCGCTATCTTTTAATTCTCTTGAAACCATTCCTATTTGAGCTATACCATCATTTACAGATTGTATTCCAGATGTTGAATCTGACAAGTTAACTTGAATTTTAACCTTAGGATTGACCTTTTTATATCCTTCAACTAATTTTTCCATTACTGGTGTAACAGATGATGAACCTGCAATAGCAATGTTTCCTTCTGAATTATCTGACTTAAATTCTTTAGCATCTTCTACAGATTTTATATATCCTGAATCTTCTACAATTTTTTGACCTTCAGTACTTAATATAAAGTTTATAAAATCTTGTGTAGCTGGTTCAACTTTTTCATCTGTAACTATATTGAATGGTCTTGAAATCTTATAACTACCATTTGATACATTCTCACCATTAGCTTCCACGCCTTCAACTTTTAGAGCTTTAACTTTATCCCCTAATGAACCTAAAGAAATGTATCCTATTGAATTTTCGTCTTTTTCTATTGCCGTCATTACTGCTTCTGTATTATTTTGTATTACTGCTTCTTTAGTTGTAATATCATTTTTATCCTTATCAACTATTCCTACCAATTCTACAAAAGCTGATCTTGTACCAGAGCCTTCTTCTCTTGAAATAACTGTCATCTCTTTTTCTGAACTTCCACAAGCTGTTAATAATGTAAGTAATCCCAAACTAATTGTTAATTTTTTTATAATTTTTTTCATAATTTCCTCCTGTATTTTAATTTCACTTACATAGTATTATAACTTTGTTAAATAAAAAGATTATATATGTAAAATTTATGTTAAATTAATTAATAAAAAAAGAATAATAGTAATACTATTATTCTCTAATAACCTATTTATAAATTTTTACTTGATAACCAAGCCTTAAAAGTTTCTCCTGTTTTGGCACTTTTAATAGTTCCATAGCACCAGATTCTATCACCATCGTATTTTATCTTTTCCACCACTATAGTTCCGCCTTTTGCAATTGTAGTAATAACTTCACTATCTAGCTTAGCCTCTTCCCTAATATTTGCCTTTCCAGTTTTTATCTCAAAAGTTTTACCTACCCAATCTTTAGGATTTTCAGGTAATTCAGATACTAGTTCATCATATTCTTCTTTATCATCATCTTCTTCAACTGCCGTTCCATTTAAAGAGTCCAATAATTCTTGAGCCTTTTGACTATTTTCAACTATACTTATATAATCGTTCAAGATTGAAGAAGCTAAATAGGTATTATCGTCTTGTATTGCCTCTTCTACCTCTAATAAAATTTTATTTTCTACAATTTCTAGTTGTTTTTGAGCCTTCTCATAAAAAACCTTATCCTTCTCATCTACTTTTTTGAAATATTTAATAGCACTTATATACTCTTTTTTTTCAATTTTTGACATTCCTAATTCATATTGTCTTGAACCTTTAATAATTAATTCCACTTCTTCTTGTTTTTTCTTATACTTTTTTTCTCCAGTTTTTGACACTAATTTAGAATAAATTGTGCTTGCAGAGTTATAATCTTCTTCTTGCATATATTCATTTGCCTCTTTTTCCAAATTACTAACTGTAGATTTATTAATGGCAAATGACAATACAAGAGCAATCATAATTGCCAATACTATAGCGCCAATGGCAATAATCATTCTATTTAAATTATTACTCAACATATTACACCTTCCGTAAAGTATATTCTTTTAACATAAGTATAATATACTACAAATTATTGATTATTGTAAATAACAATATCTTCTCTCACTTAGAATATCTTTTGTACCATTACCTTATTAAACAATTCTTCAATTTTATTTCTCTTGGCCAAATCTTTAGAAAATGCTGTAGCTGTAGCAGCTGCCATTGCAACTTTAAACGATTCTTCTAAATTTGCTGTCCTTATATATGTAGATATAAATCCAGCTATCATAGAATCTCTTACACCTTCGGTTCTAACCTCTGTTCCTTCTATACCTTCTCCTCTAAATGCATGTTCACCACTAAATAGATAAGCTCCATTTTCTCCAACAGATATTATGGCATGTTTAGCTCCCATTTCTATTATCTTAAACCCATATTTCAATATTAAATCTTGTGAATTTATTTCTACTTTAAACATTTTTTCTACATCCGAAATATTTGGTTTTATTAATAATGGTTTATACTTTAAAAATTCTTTTAATTTTTCTGGTTCTGCATCTATTACAAATTCTGATTTATTTGCTTTACATATATGGATAAGTCTATCTATCAATTCATCATCTACTGATGGTGGCAAAGAGCCTGTAATTATAACAGTATCGCCTTCCTCAACTCTTGACATGAAATACAGAAATTCTGTTACTTCATTTATAGATACATTTGGTCCTCGACCATTTATAATAATTCCCTGATTAAGCAGCTTTATATTTATTCTTGTTTCGTCATCAATCTCTATAAAAGATGTTTTTATATCTTCCATCTCTAGCCATTCTTTTATAAATTCTCCTGTGTATCCCCCTATAAACCCCGTCGCAACTGATGGCATTCCAAGTCTTCTAAGTACTCTTGCAACATTTATAGCCTTTCCTCCTGGAACTCTTAAATCATTATTCATTCTATTTGTTTTATTTTTTTCCAAATTATTTACTTCTACTAGCAAATCCATAGAAGGATTTATTGTAACAGTATAAATCATATCCGCTCCTTTACATTACACCTTGTAACAATGATATAATTGGTGCAGCTATTAAAAATGAAGCTATTTCAGCTAATATAACACCTAATAGTATAGACATTGTAACCTTAGAGTACTTTTCCTCTTTTATTCTATCTATTATCATAGTTTCTATAATATAAGTTTTTAATATTATAGAAATAAATGTTACAACTCCGCCTTTTATCGTGAATTTATTTGAAAGTATCATATCCATACTTGCTATATGCCCAAAAATTACAAATATAATTAAATTAACAGCAGATATTATCACAGTAGACAATAATACAACAGATTTTATTGTACTCTTATCTAAATTTTTTATATAATTAAAATTTAATATTTTTAAAGACAGGTATGGTCCCAATGCTGTAACTAATAAATTCACAATAGTAACTAATAATATAAAAGCAAATTTTAAAATATTTGTTCCTATTTTTCCATCTTGAAAATTTGCACTCAATCTAATAATCAACGGTATGAAAATAGTTAATGCTGTAAATATTATTAAGTAGTCTTTGTATTTATTTTTTTCTAAAATTAAATCTTGAAGAAATTTCCTTATCTTAGCGTGAATTATATTCTGACTTGACTTAATTTTTAAAATTACCTTATTTTTAAATTGAGATATATTCTTTATATATTCTTTTCTAGTTATAGTTTTTTTGTCATCATAATTATTATCTTTATTTTCTCCTTCAAAATAATTTATTTTTTCTTCAAATTCTAAATCTTCTATTTCTTCAATATCTTGACTATTTTTTATGGTAGATTTTATATCTTCAAAATTTACACCATCTTTATCATAAACAACTTCTTCGTTTTTTATATTTTCTACTGGAGAATCACCTATATTTTTCTTGTAATTATCATTTCCTACAAATAAATCTTCTAATTTATTTTCTTTTATTTTTTCTTCAAATTCTAAATCTTCCATTTCTTCTTTGGGCTCATCTTTAAACGAATTATCAAAGAACTCTTTTATATTAAATCCACACATGGGACAAAATTTAGATTTTTCTGGTATCTTTTTTCCACAATTTGGGCAAAACATTATATCACTCCCTTATGAAATATATTATATCATAGCATTTTAATATATCCCTGAAGTTAGATTTTTTGTAACAATAAAAAATGTACCACTAAAGTCATAGTGATACATCTTTTATTCTTTTAAACTCATAGTATTTGTAATAAAATCTATTTTTTTCATCATATCTTTCTTTAGATATTTTAACTATTTCAAAGTCTTTATCTTCAAAAATATTAGGTATATATGTGTCCACATTTGTATATGCTTTATCAACAATTGTAATTAATGCTCTATCTATACTTGACCATAAATTTTTTATTAAATTACCACCACCAATTAGAAATTCTTCTTTTTCATTTTTAGGATTTATTTCTTGAAGTTTTCTTTGAAGATTTCCAATTGAATCTACTACTATTCCAGTACTTGTTTCTATATTTTTGCTAGATAATATTATATTTATTCTTTCTGGTAATTCCTTAGAATTAGGCAGTGCTTCAAAAGTTCCTCTCCCCATTATTATAATATTATTAGTGGTTAATTCCTTAAATCTATTTAAATCATCACTTATATAAAAGAGCATATCTCCATTTATTCCAATCCCAAAATTTTTATCTGCAGCTACTATAAGTGTCAATTTCATTGTAAATCAAATGTTCCTTTTTTAGAGTTATCTATTATTTTTGTAAGTCTTTCCATAGCTCCTTCTTCACGCCAGTCAAACTCTTCATCCATTATTCTTATAACAGTGTATCCATTTTTAGCACAAATAATATCTGTTAAACTATCTTTCAAAGCTGTTGGAAGCTCTACAGTAGAAGTTTCTTTTATTTCTCCACATTTTTCTATCCAATATTCTAATGGATATCCAAGTTTTATATTTTCAGGATAATTTTCTAATGTTTTCTTTCTTGAATCAGTAAATTTCCCTCTTCCGTCATATACAAATATTATTTTACTATCTTTGTTGAAAGCTGTAATCATTATATCTTTTTTTAGATTTTTTAGTTCGTCTATTGAATATCTATTATCAAAAACTTCCAATATTTTTAGTAAATCTTCATCTTTTGAAATGTCATATTCAATAAAATCCAATCTTTGGTTATAGTCTACATCACCCTCGAAATATATCCTAATGGACTTCTTCAATGCTTCAATTTGTACTTTTTCTTCTTCCCTTCTTACAAAAATACTTGTAACCATTCTATATCTTACCTCTATCTATTTGTATTTCCTATTTAAAATTCTAGCTATATGAATACCACTTGCTGAGGCTTGTGATAGTGAATGTGTTACACCTGAGCCATCTCCTACGCAATACATTCCTTTTACACTAGTTTCTAAATTCTCGCTTACTTCTACCCTAGAATTGTAGAATTTAACCTCTACACCATAAAGTAATGTATCTTCATTAGCCATTCCTGGTGCAATTTTATCTAAAGCATAAATCATCTCAATAATATCGTCTAACTGTCTTTTTGGAATTACTAAAGATAAATCTCCAGCTGTCGCTTTTAATGTTGGTCTAGTAAAGCATTTTTTCATTCTTCTTTCGCTAGATCTTCTTCCTTTTATTAAATCTCCAAATCTTTGTAAAAGAACTCCTCCACCAAGCATATTAGATAATTTAGCTATGGATTCTCCATATTCATTTGAATCTCTAAATGGCTCTGTAAAAGTATTTGATACAAGAAGTGCAAAGTTAGTATTTTCAGATTGAAGTTCTGGGTCTGCATATGCATGACCATTAACTGTTATTATTCCATTAGTATTTTCTGCTACAACTTCTCCATAAGGGTTCATACAAAAAGTTCTCACTAAATCATTGTATTGTTGTGTTTGATATACTATCTTACTTTCATATACTTCATCTGTAATATGTTTAAATACTTCTGCTGGTACCTCTACTCTAACTCCTATATCAACCTTGTTACTTTGTAAATTTACATTTTCTTGTTCACATATTTTCGATATCCACTTAGAACCCGATCTTCCTGCTGAAAGAATTAAATCTTTACAAGTGTAACTTTCACCTTTATCTGTTGTAATAGTGAATATATCATCTTTCTTTTCAACAGTATCCACTGTTGTTCTCCAAATCATCTCAACTTTATCTTCTATATAACTACACATTTTTTTAAGAATTTCTATGTTTCTATCTGTTCCAAAATGTCTAACTTTTGCATCTAATAAATGTAAATTATTTTGTAAAGCAACAGTTTTTAGGTTAGTTGAAGCTGTTGAATAAAGTTTAGACTCTTGTCCATCAAAGTCGCATAAAACAGAATCTACATATTCCATTAACTCTATAGCTTCTTCATTACCAACAAAATTGTGTAAATCCCCTCCAAAATTATTTGTTATATTATATTTTCCATCCGATAATGTACCTGCACCACCAAATCCATTCATTATATTACATGGCACACAACTAATGCAATTTGGTACTTTCCCTGTCTTTATAGGGCATATTCTCTTTTCAATAGGATTTCCTGAATCTATCATTAATATTTTTGCATCAATATTTAATTTCGTAAATTCATAAGAAGCAAATACCCCACTAGCTCCTGCTCCAACTATAATAATGTCATAATCTTTATTCATAATCCCCCTCCAATAAAACCCATAATATTATATATGCTTTACATTATAAACACAAGCTTTACAACCATTTCTTTCTCCTAAAAAACAAAACCATAATTAAAACTATAATTATCGATATTAACCAAAATATTGGATAAGCATATTTCCATGTTAGGCTATCCATATGTTTAAAATTCATACCAAATACGCCTGTTATAAATGTAATAGGCAAAAATATCGTAGACCATACAGTTAGAACTGTTGTTATTTGATTAGTCTTTTCTCCCACTCTATTATTTATGGTATCTATTATAGTAGTTGTTAAATCCTTATAAACTTCTATATTTTCTGTAATAGTTTCGATATCATCATTTAAATCTCTATAATAGTACTTACCTTCTTCTCTCCTGTTATTTTCTCCTGCTTCATAAATATATTTTATAATGCTCTTAATAGGTGTAATATATTTATTCATATAAATCATATTTCTTCGTAGAAGGTATAGTTCATCAATTATATCATATTTATAATCCTTAATAAGTCGAATATCAAGTTTATCAACTTCTTCTTCCAAAACTCCAAAATTATCATAGTAATTATCTACCAATTTTTCCATAATTGCAAAATTTAATTTATTTGTTGTATTATCTATATTTACCTTATTAATATACAAATTATTTATTAAATCATAAAATATATCTACCTCGCTATTACTAAGAGTTATTATTAATTTATCCTTTAATATTACATAAATATCATCATAATGTATTAATTTTTTTACCGAATCTTCAAGTTTAATAGGATGCAAAATTATAAATTCAAAGTTATCAAATCTTTCTAGTTTTGTTCTTTTTGAACCATCTACTATATCTTCAATTGCTAAAGGATGAACCTTGAATTTGTCTTCCAAATCTTTTGCATAATCTTTAAAAGAATTATCTTTTATGTCTATCCAACAATTAAAATATTTTCTTTCCTCTATATTGTCAATATTTAACATTTCTATAGTTTCATACTTTTCATTGTTAAAATATGTAACTTTTATCTGTTTATTTCTCATTTTTCCTACTCTTTCATATAATTTCTAAAATATTAAGCAATTTTAATTAATACCTTACTATAATATAGTATAATAGATTTTGATATTATTTAATTGAATTTTGTATTGTTATAAAAAAATAATCACTTTCTATACTGTTGAGGAGATTTTAATGGCTGGTTTTTCTTTTTTGTTTTTACTATTTATAACGTATAGTATCTTAGGTTGGATCGTTGAAAGTATTTACTGTTCACTATATGAAAAAAAGGTTGTAAACAGGGGGTTTTTAATTGGTCCTTACTGTCCTATATATGGTGCCGCAGCAATATTAATAATAATTGCATTATCAGATTTCAAAAATAAAATTTTAATTTTATTTTTTCTTAGTACACTATTATGTGGTTTTTTAGAATATATTACGAGTATTATTCTGGAAAAAGTTTTTAAACTATCATTATGGGACTATAGTAAAGAAAAATTAAACATAAAAGGAAGAATATGCCTAAAAAATCTATTAATGTTTGGATTTTTATCTGTTTTTCTTGTAGAACTTGTACATCCCTTTTTTGAAAAATTATATTCTAATATTCCTTACTATATATTTATTATTATATTTGTGTTGACTTCATTACTTTTTATTGCAGATATTATATTTACATCTATTGCTGTTTTTGACATTACAAATTTAGCCAATAAAACTTTTAATTTAAATGAACTTAGTTTAGCTAGAAGTAGAATTACTGATAATATTCTTCAAGATATAGAAAGCAAAGCTGAAAAGATAAAGTTTGAATTAAAAGATAAAAAAGAGAAAGGAAAGGTTACTATTAATTTTATTCATAGAAGATTTATTAAAGCTTTCCCTAATATAAAATCATTAAACCCCAATGAATCTTTTGAAATACTAAAAAATATAATAAACAAATATAGAAAATAATATTTTTGTATTTTAATTTTACAATACAATTCTTTATACTTAATTTGTAAATATCCTTACGATATAGTATTATTAAAATATTCTAAACATGAATTGGAGATTGTTAAATGCTTAAAAATATATATGTAATTTATGGTGGTGTTAGTGTTGAACATGAAATTTCACTTCTAAGTGCTACCAATGTTATTAATAGCTTAGATAGAAAAAAATATAATGTTTTCCCTGTATACGTTACTAAAAGTGGAACTTGGATTCCTTTTGGAAAATGTGATAATAAAATAAAAAATTATAAAGATTTAGTAATACATCCTATAGAAAATGAAAGTATTGCTAAATCTTTAAGTAATTTCTTATCCAACTACTATGTTGATTCTGATAATAATATATTTTTCCCTATAATACATGGAACTTATGGTGAAGATGGAGTTTTACAGGGATTACTTGAAATTTTGGATATACCTTATGTTGGAAATGGAGTTTTATCTTCTGCTCTTTGTATGGATAAGGCTATAACCAATCAACTATTTGAAGAAAATAATATTCCTCAAGCAAAATATAAAATTTTATTAAAAGAATATTATGACATAAATGACAAGAATAATATTTTAAATATTATAAGTTATTTAGGTCTTCCTATATATGTAAAGCCATGTAATGCAGGTTCTTCTATAGGTGTTACATGCGTTAAAAATGAAGAAGATATTTTTGATGCTATCGACTTAGCTTTCAAATATGATTCAAAAATTTTACTTGAAGAAGCTATTGTTGGTGACGAATTACAAGTTTCTGTTATAGGTAACGAAAATCCTATAGCATCTCTACCAGGAATTTCAAGAGTTCAACAAGAATTTTATAATTATGAAGGTAAATATTTTGATGACAATACAGTTCATATAGTTCCTTTTGAATTAAAAGAAGGAGAAACTGAAAAAGTTCAAAATTTAGCTAAAAAAGTATATACTACCTGTAACTGTTCTGGGCTTGCTAGAGTAGATATTTTCTTAAGAGACAGAGATAGAGAAATGCTAGTAAACGAGATAAATACCTCTCCTGGTATGACTAATCATTCTATGACCACTATGTTATGGAAAGTAACAGATAATGTATCTTTCCCTGAGTTATTGGATAGATTAGTTGACTATGCTATTGATAAATATAATAAAAAGAAAACATTAATTAAGGAAATTTAAATATGATTGAAAAAAGTTTAAGTGAAATAGCCCATTTATGTGATGGAGAGCTATTTAATATATCGGATTCTAATATTTTTGTAAGCGGAGTATCTACTGACTCAAGAACCATAGAGAAAAATAATTTATTTATACCATTAATAGGACCTAATTTTGATGGTCATGAATATGCTTTTAAAGCTTTGGAAGATGGTGCCTCTGCAATTCTATGGGAGAAAAAAAGATTTTTACCTCGTAATGACTTACCTGTTATTTTAGTTGAGGATACTTATAAAGCCTTTATTACTCTAGCAAAAAATTACAGAAATTCTTTAGACTGTAAAATTATTGCTATAACAGGTTCTAATGGAAAAACAACAACTAAAGATATTCTTGCAAGTATTTTAAAAGAAAAATTCAAAGTACAAAAAACTCAAAAAAATTTTAATAATGAAATAGGTCTTCCTATGACACTATTATCTCTAGATAGTGATTGTGAAGTAGCAGTGCTTGAAATGGGAACTGAAAATTTCGGGGAAATATCTTTTTTAACTAATTTAGCTAAACCTGACATGGCATTAATCACTAATATAGGAGATGCTCATTTATTAACTTTAAAAACCAGAGCAAATATAGCTAGAGCAAAACTAGAAATACTTGAAGGTTTACCTAAAAATGGAATATATTTCTACAATGGTGATGATCTTAATTTAAGAAACATATCTAAAGAATTCGAGTTGCCTGAAAGAACTTTTACTTATGGTGTAAACGAAAATAATGATTTTATAATAGAACCTTTGAGTTATGATGGTTCAGGTGTTACTTTTAATTTAGAAGATCACATCTACACTATACCTCTTTTAGGAAATCATCAAATTTATAATGGTGCTGTTTCCATTATAATTGCAGAATTTTTTGGACTTGATTATTCAACAATAGCTAAAGGTTTAAAGTCTATTGATTTAACTGGAATGAGAAATGAATTAATTCAATTAAAAGATTTTGATATTTTAAATGATAGCTATAAATCAAATCCTCAAAGTTTAGACTCATGTCTAGAAACAATATACACTTTAGAAGATTATGATAGAAAAATCACTATTATAGGAGATATGCTAGAACTTGGTGACAACGAAATTTCAATACATGAAAATGTTGGGAAAAATTTAAACCCCGATAAAATAGATTATCTTTTTACCATTGGGGATTTAGCTAGCAACATCTATGATTCTGCTAAAGATAACTTTCCTCAAGATCATGCATTTCATTTCTCAAGTAGAGACGAACTTATTAGAAGTGTAGCTAAATGTATTGTACCAAATACTCTAATAATGATAAAAGCTTCCAGAGCTATGCACCTTGAATACATAGTAGATGCATTAAAAGAATATTCTAGAGTATGATAGTATATGTAGATGCTGATAGTTGTCCTGTTATTAAAGAAATAATTTCAATTTCAAAAAACTATAAACTTAAAGTCATTCTAGTTAAGGATTATAATCATACTTTCAATATAAATGAAGAAAATGTTGACATAGTTACTATTGAACAAGGAAATGATTCAGCTGATTTATATATTTTAAGCAAATTATCTAAAAATGATATTTTAATTACTAATGATATGGGACTTGCATCTATCGCTTTAAGTAAGAATTCATATGTCCTAAATTTTTATGGTAAAGAAATAAATAATTTTAATATAGATCAACTACTTTTTGAAAGACATATTAATAAAGTTAATAGAAGAAATAATATTTATAGTAGTAAATTTAAAAAAAGGGTAACTAATGATAATTTAAATTTCAAAAACAATTTAATAAAATTAATAAAAACAGCTACTTCAAAATAGCTGTTTTTTTGTATTAAGAATTATATTTTTTTAAATCTACCATATTTTCTTGTTTTGCTATTATAGTACTACAAACTGCATCTCCTGTAATATTAATAGCTGTTCTACTCATGTCTAATATTCTATCTATTCCCATAATTAAAGCTATTCCTTCTGTTGGTAAACCTACAGAACTCAATACCATGGTTAATGTTACAAGCCCTACAGATGGTATTCCTGCAGTTCCTACAGATGCAAGTGTTGCTGCAAGTATAACAGTTCCATAGTCAGCTAAAGTAAGTGGTATTCCATAGGCCTGCGATATGAACACGACTGCAACTCCTTGCATAATTGCAGTTCCATCCATATTTATAGTTGCACCTAATGGTATTGTAAATGATGATACCTTCTTGGATATTCCCATATCTGCTAATTTATTTATGTTTAATGGTATAGTAGCGTTTGAACTTGCTGTTGAAAATGCAAATCCCATAACTGGAAAAAATTTCTTCAAAAATTTAAATGGATTCACCTTTGCTAAAACGAATAATAATAACATATACACTAAAAATAGTTGAGCTCCAAGACCAGCTATTACTGAAAACATATACTTAAACATAGGTAACATAGCACTTAGACCAAGTCCTGCGAATGTTCTAGTAATTAAGGCAAATACACCTATTGGCGCAAGTTTCATTACCATCATTGTCATTTCCATCATTATATTGTTAAGTTCTACCATAAAGTTTGCTGTAGTTTTTGCCTTTTCTCCAAGTTTAGCTAAAATAATTCCTATCACTAGTGCAAAAACTATTATTTGTAACATTTCTCCATTGGCAAGAGAAGAAATAGGATTTGTTGGTATTATATTTAATATCGTATCTACCATACTAGTTTTTTCGACAACTTCTTTTGCAGCTGCTGTTGGTAGTGTTAATTTTAAATTTGTTCCTGGATTTATTATATTGGATACTCCTAAAGCTATTGCTATTGCAAGTGATGTCGTTGTTAAATAAAACGCCATAGATTTTATCCCAATTTTACCAAGTTTTGTAGTATCCCCCATACTCATACTACCTGTTACTAAAGATGCAAATACTAATGGTACTACAAGCATTTGCATTGCCCTAATAAATCCTTGTCCTACTATAAACAGTACACCTTCAACAATATATTTTTGTATAAAATCAGTATTAAATTTCCAGTTTATTATCGATCCTAATATAGCACCAACTAATAAACCTATAAAGATTTTACTCGTCAGTCCCATTTTTTTCTTTTTTTGTTCTGTCATATTTATTTTTCCACCTCTTTTATATATTCTTTTAATGCAGTTTTCCAATCTGGGAATATATACATATTTGAAATTCTAAGTAAAAAATTATCCAATGCAGAATATTCTGGTCTATTTGAATAGCCAGACAAACCTTCTATTTCTTCAACTTCTGCTTTTATACTTAATATATCTAATATCTCTTGGGCAAATTCTTTCCTACTACATTGTCCTATACAAGCTACATGATATGTTCCATAATTGTAAGAATCTATTATACTTAGTATAAATTTAGCTAATTCTTTTGAACTCGTTGGACTTCCTATTTGTTTATTCGCTACTTTTACCACACCATTTTCTTTGGCTTGTGAAATTATATTTTCAACATATTTATTTCCACCACCATATAGCCAAGAACTTCTTAATATAAAGTAATTTTGAGAAAATTCTCTTATATATTCTTCTGCCAATACTTTTGATTTACCATATACAGTTC
This sequence comes from Miniphocaeibacter massiliensis, assembly GCF_900232905.1. Classification (GTDB taxonomy): domain Bacteria; phylum Bacillota; class Clostridia; order Tissierellales; family Peptoniphilaceae; genus Miniphocaeibacter; species Miniphocaeibacter massiliensis. Next base: position 267,498 of record NZ_OCTQ01000003.1, on the reverse strand, counting down.
TAGCTCCTAATTCATCATATTCCCTATATGGTTTGTTTCCTTCTCCACTAAATACATCGTCTGTAGATAGTTGAATAATTTTGGCATTTATTCTAGTAGCTGCTATCGCTAAATTTTTTGCACCAATAGCATTTACTCTAAAAGCCTCTTCTAAATTTTCTTCACAATAATCTAAATCTGTTATTCCTGCACAATTTATAATAATTTCTGGTCTATGCATATCTACATATAAATTAACTATTTTCGAATCTGTTATATCAACTTCATCAATATCTGTTGCTAATATCTCGTAATCTTCTGGATTTAATATTTTTATAAGTTCACTACCTATTCTTCCATTTGAACCCGCTATCCATATTTGTGTTTCATATGACATTTTATCTACCTCCTTAAAGTCTCCTAACTATTATAATAAATTTTTTCTTTTTATCCTAATTTACATAATTAGAATTTGTTTTGTATATAATATCATTTTACTGTATTATATAATTCATAGAGAAATAAAGGAGATTATATGAAATTAGAATTAATTAATATCAACAAATCTTTCTCTGGAAAACATATTTTACATGACGTAAGTTTTTCAATTGAAAGTGGAAGAGCTATGGGATTTCTTGGAAGAAATGGTTCTGGAAAAACTACTACCATTAGGACTTTAATGAATGTATTTAACCCCGATTCTGGAAATTTCACTCTTGATGGAAACAAATTTATTAGGGAAAACTATAAGATTGGTTATCTTCCTGAAGAAAGGGGACTTTATGGAAAAGTAAAAATTTTAGATCAACTAGCTTATTTTGGCGAGTTGAAAAACATGTCTTCAAAAAGTGCTAAAAAATCGGCTAAGTATTGGATTGAGTATATGGGACTTTCTGATTATGAAAATAAAAATTTAGATACTTTATCTAAAGGTAATCAGCAAAAAATCCAAATAATTCAAGCTATAATTGACGATCCTGATATTGTTATTTTAGACGAACCATTTAGTGGACTAGATCCTGTAAATTCACAAATATTTAAAAATTTAATAAAAGAGTTGATTGCTAAAAACAAACTTGTAATTTTTTCTAGCCATCAAATGGGTTATGTTGAAGAATTTTGTGATGATATTACCTTCATTAAATCAGGTAGAATTATTGAAACTGGTGATTTAAATCAATTAAAAAATAGATTAGGTGATAATAAAATTAGATTGAATCTAAAAAACATTAACTCGGATGAATTAAAATATAAACTAGAAAATATTGAAAATATAAAAATCACTTCTGACGATAGATCTTCTATTATTGAACTTTCCAGTGATTTAAAACCTATGAATTTTTTACAAAATATCATTAGCAATAACTATGAAGTATCGCTATTCACTAGTTATACTCCTTCTTTAGAAGATATTTTTATACAATTGGATAAAGAATTTAATTTTGAAGACAATAAAGGAGGTAACTAATGAAAGGACTATTTTCAGTTTTTAAATTTGAATTTCTTAATAGAATTTCACAAAAATCAATAAAATTCACCACTATTTTATTAGCTTTAATAATATTAGCTGTTACTTTTATACCTAGATTCTTTGATGTTTTTGGAAAAGAAGATGATACAACTTCTAAAAAATTACCAAAAATAGGCTATTTTATAGAAAATAACTCTTTAAAAGAACAATCTATAAATGAATTAATTAATTTTGGAGAGCCTGTAAAATACGATTCCGAAAATTCTTTAAAAGATGCTATTGAAAATGATGAAGTTAATTCTGGATATGTTTTTATCTCTACCGCTAGTTTTAAAGAAATAACAAAAAACACATCTCTTTACAATCAAGATAATTTAATTTTAAAAGAAAACTTATCTAAAATTTTGCGTAATGAAAAGCTTAATTCAGAAGGTATTAATCCAGAAATTGTTGACGAAGCTTCAAATCAAGAAATTTCATTTGAATCTATAAGTCTAGGTAAAAATGCTAGTTCTGGTTTTATTTTTGCCTATGTTGGAATGTTTGTAGTTTACATGATAGTTTTATTATTTGGAAACTCTGTTGCAACTTTAGTAGCCAGAGAAAAAAGTGATAGAACTATGGAAATTTTAATAACTACAACTAGTTCTAAAAATTTAATAATAGGAAAAGTTTTGGCATCAACTTTAATTAGCTTTATTCAAGTATTTACTATTTTAGCTGCTGGAGTTGTTGGATTTGTAATTAATAAATCTTTTTATCCAGCCGATTTAATAAAACTTGTTACTGATGGAATTGGCTTAGATTCTTTAGCTATATTTTTATTGTTTACTGTTTTAGGTTGCTTGCTATACTTTTTCTTATATGCTGCTTTTGGTGCCTTGGTCAGCAAGGTTGAGGAAGTAGGAAATGCTACAATGCCATTACAATTTATTTTTATAGGAGGATTCTTTATAACGGCAATGTTTATGCAAACACCAGACAGTATCCAACTTAAAATAGCTTCTCTCGTACCATTTACTTCGCCTATTTCGTTCTTTGTAAGATATAATATGACTAATGTACCTATATATGAAACCATATTATCCGTTGTACTATTAATAGCAACTACTATAATTTTTGCATTTATTTCTATAAAGATATATAGAATGGGAACATTAAATTATGGTAATAGAATGGGATTTTTCAAAACTGTAAAAAAATTATTTGAAAAAGAAAAATAGAAATAAAAAAACCTGATAATAATCAGGTTTTTTATTTATTCTTTTATTAACATAACTCTCATTGCATTCAGTACTGCAAGTAATGCAACACCAACATCTGCGAATACAGCTAGCCACATATTTGCATACCCTAATACTCCAAGTAACATTATTGCTATCTTCACTCCCAAAGCAAAAACTATATTTTGAATTGCTATTTTCTTTGTAACTTTTGCTATCTTGTAAAATAATGGTATTTTATACATTTCTTCTCCCATTATAGTTACATCACTAGATTCTATTGCAGCATCTGAACCATATTCCCCCATTGATATACCTACATCTGAAAGTCTTAATACTGGAGCATCATTTGTTCCATCTCCTACAAAAGCAACTTTTCCTTGAGAATTATTTTTTATTTTTTCAAATTCTAATACTTTATCTTGTGGTAACAATTCAGATTTATATTCATCTATTTTTAATTCTTTTGCCAAATGCTCTGATGATTCTTTTCTATCTCCCGTTAACATTACAAGTTTATTAATTCCTAAGTTTTTTAATTTATTTAAAGATTTGACTGTATCATCTTTTACAGTATCACTTATTTCGATAGTTCCTATATGTTTTTTGCCTTTAGAAAGATATAGTACAGTTCCATGAGACTCTAAACCTATAACCTCAATATTATTTTCTTCTAATAGTTTTTTATTGCCTAATAGAACTAATTCTCCTTCTATTTCTCCTTTTATACCTCTACCTGGAACCTCTGATATGTTTTTAGCGTCTATTTGTACTTCTTTTTTGTGGTATTCCTTTATAGACGTTGCTATGGGATGATTTGAGTTTTCTTCTAATTTTTTTGCAATTTCTACAACATAATCCTTATCGTTATCTATCCCTATAACATTTATAACTTTAAATTCCCCTCTTGTTAAAGTTCCAGTTTTATCAAAAATTATGGTATCTACTTGTGACATTGTTTCTACATAGTTTGAACCTTTGATTAATATTCCATGCTTAGAACCTACACCTATAGCTGCAAAGTAAGTTAATGGTATAGAAATAACCATTGCACAAGGACAAGAAATAACTAAAAATGTTAAAGCTGTATATATCCATTTATCAAAGCTTTGTCCGGTTGCTAAAGGAGGCAAAATAGCTATTATAACTGCTAAAAATACAACTAATGGAGTATAATATCTTGCAAATACTGTAATAAAGTTTTCTGTCTTAGACTTTCTATTACTCGCATTTTGAACCATTTCTAGTATTTGACTTACTGTTGAATCCTTGAAACTTTTTTCAACTTTAGCTTCTATTACTCCTTCATTGTTTATTGAACCCGAAATTACTTCTTTCCCACTTTCAACATATACTGGAACAGATTCTCCTGTTATAGATGAAGTATCTAAAGTTGAATTACCACTTATAACTACTGAATCAACAGGAACTTTTTCACCTGGTAGTATTTTAATAATATCTCCAACATTTAATATTTTGGGGTTTACTTTTTTTATAGAGTTTCCAATAACAAGATTTCCATAAGTTGGTTTCATCTTTACTAAAGACTTTATAGACTTAGTTGAGTTGTCAACAGCTAAATCTTGTAAATGCTCTCCTACTGAATATAGTAGCATTACTGCTATACCCTCTGTTACTTCCCCTATGATAATTGCTCCAATACTCGCTACTGACATTAGGAAGTTTTCGTCAAAAACTTCACCTTTTAAAATATTCTTAACTGCTGTTAGTAATACTTCATAACCAACTATTACATACGAAATTATTCCTAATACAAAAGCTATTGTTTCATTTTTATTTTCTATAAAAATAGAGGCTACTAATAAAATTGCAGATATAGCCATTTTTATAACTTCAATCTTAGATGATTTTTCTTCTTCTAATTCATCTAAGTCTAAATCGTCAGATAATACCTCAAATCCTACATCTGGTTCAATTCTATTTACTATTTTTTTTGAATTTTCTAAAATTTCTTCATATTTTCCATTCTCAGATTCTAACCTCAATGTTTTGTTAACAAAATTCAAACTAGCTTTTTTTACATTGTCTAAGTTTTGTACTTCTCTTTCTATTTTCGCTGCACAATTTGCACAACATAATCCTCTTAAGTAAACTTCCATGCTCCACCTACTCTTCTATATGTTCTAAACCACTACTTATTATTTCTTTAATGTGATCATCATCTAATTGATAATATATTACTTTTCCTTCTCTTCTGTTTCTAACCAATCTACCTTGCTTTAATATTCTTAATTGATGTGAAATTGCAGATTGTCCCATTTTTAAAACCTTCGCTAAGTCGGTAACACATAATTCATTTACACCTAACGCTATTAATATTTTCAATCTTGTAGAATCTGAAAACAATTTATAAAAATCTGCTAAATCGTAAATATCTTCATCCATAGGCAAATTATCGGTTACCTTCAATGACGGCTCTTTATCTATGTAATCCTCTAGTTCTTTTTCCTCAACCATATTATCCTCCTTTGCTTATATGAATAAGTGTTCATTTGATAATTTAATATTATAATACTTTTGTTTTTTTGTCAATATATTTGAAATATTTTTTTGCATATCTTCTTATTTTATAATATAGTTTTACCAAGGGGAGGATTTTATGAACAAAAAATATATTTCTAAAATTAGCATTCTAATTTTATTTTCTTTTTTAATTTCTTCTACAAATACTGTTTTTGCAAAAGAAATTAAGAATAGTTTAAATAAAGAAGTTATAGTTAATTCTTTATCTGCAGCTTCTAGTACAAGTCAAACACCTATAGTAGGAAAACCCTCTACAACTGTTGCTCAAATGAAATTATGGGCTAAAGGTAAAAATGCAAATCAAACTTTTATTAACCTAGCTCAAACTTTTTACGATATTTCTGTAGAAAGAGGTATAGATCCAGCAGTTGTTTACACACAATCCGCTAAAGAAACAGGCTATATGAAATTTGGTGGTGTTTTAGATGCTTCTTACTACAATCCTTGTGGTATGAAGAACAGTGCTGGCGGTGGTGACTATGATGGCGAGGCACATAAAAGATTCAAATCTTGGAAAGATGGTATTACAGCTCAAGTTGACCATTTAGCTTTATACGCTGGGCATACTGGGTATCCTAAGTTTTCACAAGACGTATATGAACACTATATAGCTACTAATAATAGCTATGGTGCTAAAGCTCTTTTAGATTATAAAAAAAACGGAACTACAACTGATCCACGACATTTTCCATACCTTATGGATAAAAAAGTTACAACTGTTGAATCCTTAGGTAAAAACTGGGCTCCTAGTGAAACTTATGGGCATGATATAGTTAAAATGATGAAAGAACTTTATTCATATCCTTCTGGTGTAACTCCAACAGATCCTAACGTAAAAAAAACAGTTACTAGATATTTTGGTGCTGACAGATATGGTACTGCAAAAAAAATAAATAGTATTATAGGAAATAGCTCAACTACTGCTGTTATTTCGTCTGGAACTAGTTTTCCTGATACATTAATAGCTGCAACTTTAGCTGTTGAAAAAAATGCAACATTATATATAAATAAGCCTAATTCTATTACAGTTGAATTAGATACTGCTATTAGTAATAACAAAATTAAAGAAGCTTACTTAGTTGGTGGAAATTCTGTAACTTCCTATACGAAAAATAGATTCGCTTCAAAAGGAGTGAAATTAACTACTATTTCAGGCACTAACAGATACCAAACATCTGCTATTTTGGCTTCTCATATGAAGAATAAGTCAACTATAATATTAGCTAACGGTAATGATTTTGCTGACGCCCTTAGTGCTGCTCCTGCTGCTCAACAAAAAGGATATCCATTATTATTAACTAATGGCACATCATTAGATCCTTCAGTTGAAAGTTTATTAAAAAAGGCATCTAATGTAATAGTTATTGGCGGAGATGCTGCTGTAAGTTCAAATATAAAAAACAAAATAAGAAATTACGGCGTAAAAGTTCAAGAAAAATATGGTGCTGATAGATATGGTACATCTTTAAGAATCGCTAAAGATTATTACTCTAGTATTTCTTCAGTTGTATTTGCATCTGGACTCAATTATCCAGATGCTTTAGCTGGTACAGTACTTGCAAATAAATTATCTTCACCTATACTACTAGTAAATGGTAGTAATATAAATAAACAAAAAAGTTATATTTTAGAAAAAAATCCTATAAATGCTTATATCTTAGGTGGGGATGCTGCTATTTCTAATAAATTAGAAAATGATATTAAAAATTATTTTAAATAAAAAAGATATTGCAATATTGCAATATCTTTTTTTGTCTAAACAACTGTTTATCTAAACACCTCATCCACCCACAGAAGTACGTTTTTTATTAAACTTAACTTTTGTATTTATAAATTTACTAAATTCATTTTCATCATCATCTTTAAAAGAATCTTTTTTTATAATTATCCCCCTATTTTTATCTACCATTAAATAAAAATAATCTTCTTTTTCAACTACTTGTTCTAAATCTTTATACTTAATGATAGATTCTCGTTCACCATCTTTTATAATAAAATGTTCCTTATAAAACTCTAGTATCATATGTTTATTTAAATTTATAGATTTCAATGCATCTTTTAATGTTGTATTCTTTAACGTAAAAAATATATAACTCCCAATTACACCAATGACAAGAAGAACCGTTGCAAATACTTTGTCATCTTCTATTATTTTTGATATTGCTAGACCAAATGCAAGTATCCCCATACCTAAAGATAATAACCTCTGCTTTAGTGTTATACAACCTATGAATTTTTCTATATCTTCTTCATTATTTTCATATTCATTTACATACAAAACCTCTTCTTCTATCATTTAATCTTTTATCCTCTCTTATATTTATAACTGTATTTTAAAATTTACAGATGTTAAATTAATATTATTATACTCCAACTTACTAAAAATATTATTAATGTATCTTAAACTTTTTTAATATGTTCTAAATTATATTTAAAGTTCCTTTAATTTATTACTACCCTATTTCAAGTAATAAAACTATCTTAGTAAATGTTAAATTTATTATTGATTTGTATTTAACCATTCTTCTATTATTTCTTCGTAACGCTTCTCTAATTTTTCTTTTTCCTCTAAAATTTTATTAAGTTTTTCAAAATCTGACGAATATTTTTCTAATTCTTTATCCATTATTGAAATTCTTTCTTCTAAAACATTGATTTCTTCTTCAAGCAATTTCAATTTTATAGGATTTACTTTTTTCTTTGATTTATTATCTTTTTCTATTTTTATAGACTTACTTTTTTCTTTTATATTTTCTAATTCTATATTTTTTTCTAACTTTTTCCCTATATAATAATCATAGTTCCCTATATATTTTTCAAGTCCTATTTTTGAAAGTTCGTATATTGTATTTGCAAGTTTATTTATAAAGTATCTATCATGAGATACAAATAGAAGAGTTCCTTTAAATTCTAATAGTGTATCTTCCAACATCTCTCTGCTCATAATGTCTAAATGATTTGTTGGTTCATCTAAAATTAAAACATTTACATTCTTATACATTAACTGACATAGTCTAAGCCTCGCTCTTTCTCCACCTGAAAGGTCTTTTACTTTCTTAAAAACATCTTCTCCATAAAATAAAAATTTAGCTAATATACTTCTTGCCTCTTGTTCTGACCTTATATGATCATATCTAAAAGTATCTAATATACTTTTATTTTCATCTTTAAATAAAACATTTTGTTCTAAGTATCCTATTTTTACGTTTGATCCTATTTTTATATTTCCCTCATCTGGATTTAACTCTTCTAAAATTAGCTTTAATATTGTAGTTTTACCAGTTCCATTACCTCCTATAATACAAACTTTTTCTCCAAACTTTATATTTAAATCTATATTTTCAAATAATATTTTTTCTCCAAATTTTTTTGATAGTGATTTAATATCTATAACTTCTTTTCCTGCCCTATCTTTAACATTAAATTTAAGGCTAATGTTACTTTCCGTAGTTGGTTTCTCAAGCTTTTCTATTTTTTCTAATCTTTTTTCCATATTAAAAGCTCTTTTGAAAAATTTTTCGTTATCTCCTCTATTAGCCCAGTCTTTTAACCTTTTTATAGCTTCTTCCATAGACTTTATTTCTTTTTCTTGTTCTTTAAATTTTCTTAATTCTTCTTCAAATAACCTTTCTTTTTCTTTTAGATAATAAGAATAATTTCCAAGAAATTCTTTAGCCTTTCCATTAGATACTTCTATTATTTTTGTCGCAACCTTATCTAAAAAATATCTATCATGAGATATTGAAATTACAGTTCCTTTGTAATCTCTAATAAATTTCTCCAACCAATCTATAGATTCCATATCTAAATGATTTGTTGGTTCATCTAAAAGTAAAATATCTGGACTTTCCAAAAGAATTTTCCCTAATAATACTGTAGTTTTTTCTCCACCACTTAAAGTATTAAATTTTGAGCTAAGCATTTTTTCGCTTATACCTAGCCCAACTGTAACTTTACTAAATTTTTCTTGGATTTCATATCCACCTATCAATTCATATTTTTCTTGAAGCTCTCCATATTTTTCTAAAGCTTTCTCTAATTTTACTCCCTTTAAATCACTTATTTCCTTTTCTAGTATATTTAGCTCTCTTAGCATTATATTTTCTCTTTTAAAAGCTAAGTTTAATATATCTATTGTTGTCTTTTCAGAAGGATAATTTGGTATTTGTTCTAAATAACCTATATTGCTATTTTTACTTATAAATACAGTTCCTTTATCAACATATTCTGTTCCTTCTATTATTTTAAATAATGTAGTTTTTCCAGACCCATTTTTTCCTACTACACCTATTTTCTCTCCTCTATTTATTTGTAAATTTAAATTTTTTAATATATTTTTTATTCCATAATTTTTTTCTATATTATTTAATGATATTTCTAGCACTTTTTTCTCCTTATTTTAAGATGTACTGCTAAGTTAAATTAATCAAATACAATTTTTAACAATAAAAAAACCTAGGCAAGTAATCACCTAAGTTTACTAATTTATATAATAAATTGTTTGCAAAATAATCACTTACTTTAGTTAGCTAAATTTAATTTTAAACACACCTATCCCTTGGTTCATTTTTGTACATCCTGTCATTCTAACCAATTTATATAAGTTGTTAGTTTCTAAACTTACTAAAGCATTCATATTTAAAACCTTTCTTCTAATAATGTACCAAGTATATCAAATTAATTTAACTTAATCAATTTTTTATAATTCCATAATATGATGATAATTACATATTACATACTAAAAAAACATTTAATGTTAGTCTGTATAACATAAAAAAAGGTAATCGTCTGATATTAACAAATAATTACCTTCTTATTAATTTATCTACTCACTGTAAATATCTACTCCATTATCATTTAATAATTTAACTATATATTCAAAATTCTTTTCTACTAATCCACTACATTCTTCTATCATTTCCATTTGATCTTCTTTTCTAATATCAACGCAATTTATGCTACTTCCTTCTTTTTCAAACCAATTTACGTACTCGTTAATTAACTCTTTTGCCTTTTCGTTTCCATTTTCTGTATCTTCTAAAAACATAGATATTAAAGCCGCTCCACCTACTAAAGTTCCACAAGTCCTTCCCGCAAAAAATCCTCCACCAAAAGAATACATCGCTCTTACTAGCTCTTCATTTTTAATTTCCTTAGCTTTAAGCCCTAGTATAACCATAACTTGACTGCACATTATTCCATTTAAAAACATTTTTTTAGTTGATTCTTTTATTTCTTCCATTTACATCTACCCATAAATTTAAAATATACCTTTCTATGACTTTACTTATATTTTATCATTTTAATCACTATTTATTTTACACAAAAAAAGAAAAGGTCAAATAACCCTTTCTTTTATATATTTTTTATTTATCCCAATAATTTTTCTAAATCTTTTTGGTATTCACTTGTTGGTGATATTCCAAATTTATCTACTAAAATGTCTAATACATTTGGTGAAATAAACGCTGGTAATGTAGGTCCTAAATATATATCCTTTATTCCTAAATACAATAATGTCAGTAATACACAAACTGCTTTTTGTTCATACCAAGATAAAACTATTGAAAGTGGCAAATCATTAACTGAACATCCAAAAGCATCAGCAAGAGTAGTTGCTACTTTTATAGCACCATAAGCATCATTACATTGCCCCATATCAAGTATTCTTGGAAGTCCAGCTACGGTACCTAAATCTAAATCATTTATTCTAAATTTACCACAAGCTAAAGTTAATATAATTGAATCTTCTGGTGTATTTTCTGCTAAATGAGTATAGTAATTTCTTCCTGGTCTGGCTCCATCACATCCTCCTATTAAGAAGAAATGTTTTAATTCTCCAGATTTTACAGCCTCTACTACTTTATCAGCTACAGATAAAATTGTTCCATGTCCAAACCCTGTCATTACATTTGTTCCACCATTTATTCCTGTAAACTGCTTGTCTTCTTCAAATCCACCTAATTCTAAAGCTTTCTCTATTACTGGTGTAAAATCTTTATCTTCTCCTATATGAACCATGTTTGGATAATCAACAACTGAAGTTGTAAATACTCTATCTTTATAGCTGTCTTTTACAGGCATTACACAATTAGTTGTAAATAAAATTGGTGCTGGTAAATCTTTAAATTCTTCTTGTTGATTTTGCCAAGCTGTTCCAAAATTTCCTTTTAAATGAGAATATTTTTTAAGTTCTGGATATGCAAGTCCTGGTAGCATTTCACCATGAGTATATATATTTATACCTTTGTCTTTTGTTTGCTCTAATAGCAATTTCATATCATGTAAATCATGTCCTGTAATTACTATAAAAGGTCCTTTTTCTACTTTTAATGAAACTTCTGTTGGTTCTGGTGTACCATAAGTTGTAGTATTTGCCTTATCTAGTAATTCCATTGTATCTAAATTTATTTTTCCACATTTCATTACAAGTTCCAATAATTTATCTGCTGAATCTTCTTCTTCAAGAGCAACTAGACTTTCATAGAAAAATTCGTTAATTTCATCTTTTACATATCCTAAAGCCTTAGCATGGTGTGCATATGCACCAGTTCCTCTTAAACCAAATAACAACAAAGATTTTAAGCTTCTAATATCCTCATTTTTATGGTTCCAAATATTATTTAAATTATATGCCGAAAATAATTTACCGTTTCCATGATTATTTTTAATAGATTTGGTTTTTTGTATATATCTTTTTATTGAATCATCATCAAAATTTACATTTGTTATAGCCACAAAAAGTCCATCTATAACTGCATTGTCTGTTTCTTCATCTCTATTATCGTTTACTTTAACCACTTTAGCTAAAGCTATTAATTCTCCTGTTAATACATCTTGTAAATCAGCTGTTTCTCCTGTTTTTCCACAAACTCCAACTTTTGTACAGCCTTCTCCTTTTGCTGTTTGTTCACATTGAAAACAAAACATTTTGTACCCCCTATTAATTTTACTGTAACTAAATTTTAATATATATATCCTACAATTTCAGTTGCATATGCAACAAAAAAAGAAATAAGTTAAACTTATTTCTTTCTCTTAAAATATTGAATATCTTTTTCTAAATTTTCCAACTTACAATTGCCACTATCATCTAACCAGTTTCCAAAATTTTCTTCTATATCTTCTTTTGACATTTTATCTAAATCATATGTCAATGAATATATCATGTCAGTATTTGTAATTTTAGATTTATAATTAACATTTTTATCTTTTTTAAATGTTTCTTCTAGCCTTATTTCTTCCTCTTTTACAGTATCCTTGTCAATTCCTAAATCTTTAAAGTTTACTTTTACTTCAGATATTATTTTCTTAATATTTTCTTCTTTATCATATTGAGCTGTAATTATTATTGTAGTACCTCCTTCTTGAGATTAAAAAACTGCTGTTCAGTTTTCGAACAAGAAGATATAAATAGCAAGTTAATAATTACAAAAATAATACTAGTCTTTTTTATTTTTTCATATTTTTAACACCTAATATATTACTTTTCTTTCTTTTCCATTCCTATCATTTCTAAAGTTGGTGTAAACTTATCCAATTTAACATTCTCTTTATCATCCATCATATCTTTAAATTGCTTCTCTTTCATTTCTTCTGATAAATCATCTATAATTATTGTTATTTTCTGTGTCATTTTTTTATCTGTCACTTTAGACTCATATTCTGCACCATCCATATTTTTATACACTTTAGTCTGTTTTTTATCGGCTTCAACCATAGTTTCTTTATCTGTTCCATATTCTTCGAAATTTAATTCCATTTCTGATACTGTCTTCTTAATATTCTTATCTTTATCATACTCTATGATTATCGTAATTTTTTGTCCAGCTTCATTTGATTCGTAAATTACTGTTTCCGTTTTTGAGCAAGACGATAAAAACATTATACTCATCATTAAAGTCATTATTAAACTAATCTTTTTTATTTTCATAAATTTTTCTCCGTAATTAATATATAAAAATATATTCACTAATAAATAAAAGATATGATATTTAATATCATATCTTTTATTTATTATATTCTTATTTATCCTTTTTTTCCAAACCTTCATCTTCCTGAGCTGATTCCAATTCATCTAATTTAACATTTCCCTTATCGTCTACTTTTACCCTAAGATTTGTCTCCTTATCTTCTTTAGACATATCTTTAATATTATATGTTGCTGTCATAGTTGATTCAGAATCTTTAATATTATACTTAAAATTTATACCTTTTACATCTTTAATATTTTCTTCACTTTCCTTTGCCAATTGTTCGATTTCTTCTTCAGATACAGGTAATTCTTTAAAATTTATTTTTGCTTCCCTTACCACCTTTTGTACATTTTTATCTTTATCATACTCTATAGTCACTTTAGTCTTAAATCCCATTTCTTCACCTTCATAAACTACAGTTTTATTTCCACAAGCTGATAAAAGCAATAAACTCATCATTACAACCATTATTAAACTAATCTTTTTTATTTTTTTCATATTCTTCTCCCTTTTTATTTAAGTATATATTTCTCTATTATTATAATAAAAGATATGATAATTATACCATATCTTTTATTAATTATTATTTTTTCACATATCCTACTATAGCAAATTGTTCACCTAATTTATTCGCTAATATATTTCCATTTTCATCCATTATAGGTCCAAATAAAGCAGTTTTTACTTCTCCTGTCATTTCTTCATAGTTTAATATAACTGATTCTGTTATACCTTCTTCTGTATAATCTACTTTATGTTCTGCACCTTGCATTCCTTCATATGTCTTAGTTTGAGTATTCATTTGAGATTCAAAATCAGCCTTTGTTTTTCCAGCTTCTTTGTAATTAACTACTGTTTCTGAAACACTCTTTTTAGCTACTCCATTTTCGTCATGCTCTATAGTTATTTTTCCAGAAACTCCTGGACTATTAAGTTCATAAACTAGTTCTCCACTTTCTGTTATTTCCTCTGTTTTAGACTCAGAAGCTGCTTCTGTTGTTGCTTCTGTTGTTGGTTTTGTTTCATCTTTCTTTTCATCTTTTTTATCATTAGAGCATGCTGTCATCATTAAGATACCTAACATCGCTACTATTAACAAACTATATTTTTTTAATCTTTTCATTTTTCCTCCTAATTGTTCGCCTAAGTCATTTTAACATATTTATTATATTCATACAATAAATATTCTACCATTTAAATATTAAAATTTTACTTATTTAGTATTCTAAAATATACTTAATTTAGGTGATAATAATGAACAATGTAATTTTAAAATTAAAAACCAATCCTCTTTTCAATAATATGACTGATAGTGAAATAAGAGATACATTAATATATATGAATTACAGTATAAAAAACTATATTAAAAATCAATATATATTTTATGAGGGAGATTTATTGAATGAAATAGGTATTATTCTAAATGGAAAAATACAAGTTATAAGAGACGACTACTTTGGTCAGAGGAGTATTGTTGCAAATTTAGAATCTGGTGATATTTTGGGTGAATCAGTTGCTATAGTAAAAAACACCAAAGCTCCAGCTTCTACTTTTATAGTAGAAAATTCAACTGTAATTTGGTTAAATTTTGATGTATTAAAAAAAGATTATAATAAGAAATTTATATTTAATCTATTACAATTGCTTTCTAAGAAAAATCTTTATCTAAATGAAAGACTTCGTACTGTTTCTAGAAGGACTTTACGAGAAAAAATATTAACTTACCTAGACGGACAAAGAAAGAAAAATAACAGCAATAAGTTTAATGTACCACTTAACAGAAATGAAATGGCCGATTTTTTACTAGTTGATCGTGCTTCACTATCACGTGAGCTTTCAAAACTTCAAAAAGAAGGTTTTATTAAGTTTAGTAAAAACAATTTTGAAATATTAAAATAGGACTAACTAAAAGTTAGTCCTATTTTAATTTACCTACTTTTTAAATACGAATGCTAACTTATTCTTCATAAAAACATCCCATATATATACTGCTACCGCTATTAAAAGTAAATTATCTCTTTCATTTTTGACTATTATTTCCAACTCCTCATAATTTCTAAATCCTTGTTTCTTTGACTCTATTTTACCTAATCTTGGTATTATAAGTTTGTATTCTTCTCTATTTAAAGATATATGTAACTTCTCATTATTATAGCTTATATCTATCTCTATATAATCTCCATTAACTCTAGAATTAATTTCTCCTATTTGTTTATCTTTACCTATTATTTTATAATTTTTATCTTTATCATAAAAATTTCTCTCTATTGTAAATTGCTTTTCTCTATTATCATTATAGAAAATGAATTCTGCACCTTTTGAATAAGTTTCTCCAATAAATGAATCAAAGTAGGAAGCAACATTTCCAGTTTTTTCACCTAAATATACTACTTCTTCTGAATCCTTTTTATATATTTTGAATCTGTCTTTTACATATTTATCTATCTTCATCCTATACTCCATAATTACCTCCTTTTTATACAATAATTATATTACTAAATAAAAAACAAGTCGAATTTTCGACTTGTTTTAATTAATTATTTAAAATTATTTATTAACTGCTTCTTTTAATGATTTACCAGCTTTGAATACAGGTGCATTTGAAGCAGGTATTTTTATTTTTTCTTCTGGATTTCTTGGGTTTCTTCCTTCTCTAGCTTTTCTAGCTCTTGACTCAAAAGTACCAAATCCTACTAATTGAACCTTATCTCCTGAAGCTAATGTTTCAGTAACTGTTTCAATAAAAGCGTTTAATGCTCTTTCTGATTCAACTTTTGTAAGGTTACTTTTTTCAGCGATTTTGCTAAGTAATTCTGATTTATTCATTGTATTAATTCCTCCTTATTTAAAGTTTAAGTGAATATTACTAATATTCATGATATTGATTATATCTAACTTACCTCAAAGTTTCAAGGTTTTATTCAAATATTGTTAATTATTTCTTATTCTTTTTCAAATTTATCTTTTAAAGTAACTATTATTCAGCATTATTAGTTTCTTTGCTGTTTGTTTCAGAAGAATTAACTTCTGTTTCTTTTTTAGCTTCTGTCTCTTTTTTAGTGTCTTTTTTATTCTTTTCCTTATCCATCTTACTATAGTCAAAAGATTCTACAGCTTTTAACGCCTTCTTAAATTCCTTTGTTTGCATTGCTGAACCTTCATTAGATGAACTTGTTTCTGTGTCAACATCAGAATCCTCAATTTTATTACCTTTTGAATCAATATACTCAACTCCAATGTCTTTTATAGCTTTATCCATAAAATCTGAAACTTTATCATCTAAAATTGTTGATTCTATTTTAGTTTTTATATCATTTTTATAATCTTTATCTATTTCATCGATATTCTCAGCTTTAGAATTTAACCTAATAATATGGTATCCATACTCTGTTTCTACTAATTCTTTGCCTATTTCTCCTGCTTTCATTTCTGAAACAGCCTTGCTAAATGGTTCAACCATATCTCCATAAACAAAATAATTTAACTCTTGCCCCATTAACGCTGTATCTCCTACTGTTTTGGTAGCTTCTGAATTTACTTGGTCAAATTTAGCTTGGAATTCTAGCTTTCCTGAGTTAATTTCATCTAATCCCTTTTGTGCTTCTTCTTTTATTTTAGCTTTAACTGCACTATCCTCTATCATGCCACCTGTTTCATCTTGGAATGAATATAATATATGATCTGCATTATAAACTGGAAGATATTTTTCTTTATTTTTTTCTATTTCTTTTTTTAATTCCTTTTCTACTTCTTTATCAGATGGTTTTAATTCTTTTTCTATATCTTCATATACTTTTGTTATACATATCCTATTTTTCAAATCAGACCTTGCTTCTTTTTCAAATTCTTCTCTGTCTTTACCAGTATTTTCTAAGTATTTTTTTAATTCCTCTTCACCACCAGCATTTTCTATAGAAACATTATAAGCCTCATCTATTTCATCTTGTTTTACTTCTATGTTCCTCTCTTCTGCCAAAGCAATTAAAATCTTTTGATAAATTATTCCTTCTAGGGCATTAGCTCTAACTTCGCTTGCATATTTTTCCCCCTCTTCTGTAGATTCATCAAATTCTTCCATACCATTTTGTGCCATATTCTGCTTGTATCCTTCATTAACTTCATCTGCTGTAATATATTCTTTTCCTACTTTGGCTATAACATTATCTGGTTTTCCACAAGATGTTAAAGTAAACGAAAGTATAATTCCCAATGACAGTATTCTCAATATTTTTTTCTTCAAAATTTCCTCCTAATTTTACCAATTCTATTTATTAAAAGTATTTATAACTTTTAATAAATCAATTATTGGTTTTATATTCTTTTCCTTTATTTCAACAGATATAACAGGTATATCTGATAAATCAAAACTCATTTTACCTTTATAGTTTTCACTCATATATTCTAGTTCTTTGAAGTTTACTTCTTTTTTCTCACTATAAACTAAATTTATAAAGCTTGCCTTCTCATATATTCTAGAAAATCCAACTTTAGCAGCATATGACTTCATTAATGATATATCCATTATATTTTGAACCATCTTAGGAACATCTCCAAATCTATCAATTAACTCTTCTACTATTTCATCATAATCTTCTTCAGATGATATTGTTGCAATTTTTTTATACATATCTATTTTTTCATTTGAGTCATCTATATAACTTGAAGGTATGTATCCGTCCAACTTTATATCTATTTCTATCTCAGATTCTCTTACGATTTTTGTTTCTCCTTTAATTTCTCCAAGAGTCTCTTCTAATAGTTTAACATATAAATCATAACCTATAGAGGATATATATCCACTTTGGCTTTCACCAAGTATATTTCCTGCACCTCTTAGTTCTAAGTCTCTCATTGCTATTTTAAAACCTGAACCAAATTCTGTAAAATCCTTTATTGCCATTAATCTTTTTTCTGATATTTCTGATAGTGATTTATTTTCTTGATAAGTAAAATATGCAAAAGATGTTCTATCTCCTCTGCCTATTCTTCCTTTCAATTGATACAATTGTGAAAGTCCCATTCTATCTGCACCATATACTATCATAGTATTTACATTGGCAATATCAAGTCCTGTTTCAATTATTGTAGTACACAATAGTATGTCATATTCTCCATCTGTAAAATCTAACATTACACTTTCTAACTCTTTTTCCGTCATTCTACCATGGGCAATTGCAATTTTAGCATCTGGAACTAAGTTTAATAATTCCTCTCTTCTATCATCTATATCCTCGATTCTATTGTATACAAAGTATATTTGTCCACCTCTAGATATTTCCTTTTCTATGGCATCTCTTATTATTTGTTCATTATATTCTATTACATAAGTATTAATTGGAAATCTTTCTTCTGGAGGATCCTCTAATAGTGACATGTCTCTTATTCCTACAAGTCCCATTTGAAGTGTTCTAGGTATAGGTGTTGCTGATAAAGTTAGTACATCTATATTTTCACTTAGCTTTTTAAGTGTCTCTTTGTGTTTAACTCCAAACCTCTGTTCTTCATCTACTATTAAAAGTCCTAAATCTTTAAATTCTAATTTATTGGAAAGTATTTTATGGGTTCCTACAACAATGTCTATTAATCCTTTAGATGTATCTTTTAAAATTTTATTTTGCTCTTTTGCAGTTCTAAATCTAGATAGCATCTCTACTTTTATAGGATATTCTTTAAATCTTTCTACTATTGTATTGTAATGTTGCTGAGCTAAAATTGTTGTTGGAACTAAAAAAGCTACTTGTTTTCCATCCATAATTGCCTTAAATGCCGCTCTAATTGCTACTTCTGTTTTTCCATATCCAACATCTCCACAAAGTAGTCTATCCATTGGTTTTTCAGACTCCATATCTTGTTTTATCTCATCTATGCTCCTTAGTTGACTAGGAGTTTCTTCATATATAAAAGAGTCTTCAAATTCTTTTTGCCATTCTGTATCTTTTGAAAATTTATATCCTTTAACTTCTAACCTTTTTGCGTAAAGTTCTACAAGATCTTCGGCTATTTCTTCTATAGCTTTTTTTGCTCTATACTTAGTTTTTTGCCACTCTGTTCCACTTAATTTATTTATTTTAGGCTTTGCAACTTCTCCACCAATATATTTTTGAACTAAATTCATTTGATCTGTTGGTATAAATAACTTATCTTGTCCTCTATATTGAATAACTATATAATCTTTTTTTATACCTTGTACTTCAATTTGTTCTATACCTTTATATTGTCCAACTCCATGATTTTCATGAACAACAAAATCATCTACTACTAAATCTGAATAGTTTATAATATCTTGGGAGGTTTTTTTCCTAGCTTTCCTCTTTTTACTTTTTATTCTTTCTTTTCCATAAATTTCTTTATGAGTTAGGAATAAATATTTTAATTTATGATATTCAAATCCCCTTAGAAGTGATTTACTTACTATTACAACTTGTCCTGTCTTTATTTCCCCTTCAAAATTATCCCTTATTATAGGAGTAATTCCTTCTGCCTCAAATAATAATTTTAAAGAGTTACCCTTTTCTTCTGAATCTGCGAATATAACTATTTTATATCCATTATATAAGTTTTGTTCTATAGTTTCTATTAATGCTGTAATATTCCTATTAAAATTAGGAGCTTCCATAGATTCAATCTTTATATCTATTTCTGGATTTAAAAGCCTAGTTTTCTTTACTAATGCTGTAGAGTTTATAGCTATAAATTTTTTTATGTCTATTAAAATATCAGAAAAAGGCAATAAAATATTTTCATGACTTTCAAAAGCTTCACCTTTTTCCATTTTATATGTTAATTCTTCTAGTTTGAGATTTTGCATCTCGCTACTTCTGTCATATACTCTTGCTAAGTCCTCAACATATATTAAAGAATCTTCTGGTATATAATCAAACAAGTTTCCATAATCTGTATCCCTTAGATAAGGAGTAATTAAGTCCATATTTGATATGTGAAGTTCTTGCTCCATATGTTCTAAAATACCAACAAATTTTTCAGATAACTTTTCTTTATCTATCCCATACATAGTTCTATGTTCTATCTTATCTAAATCTTTACAAAGTCCGTCTATTATTTTTTTCCTCTGCTTATCATTTAGAATCAACTCTTTTGATGGTGGTATTATAAAATTATCTATGTTTTCTATTGAACGTTGGCTTGAAATATCAAATAACCTCATTGAATCTATCTCATCATCAAATAATTCAATTCTCACTGGATTATCCATTTGTATTGGATATATATCTAGTATTCCACCTCTAATGGCAAATTGTCCTTTACTTTCTATAGTATTTACTCTCTCATATTGTAAATAACTTAATCTCTCAGTAATTTCTTCTAAATTTATTAAATCTTCAATGTTTATTTTCAAACTTAATTTATTGAAATTTTTAACTGAGGATATCTTTCTTTGTAAAGCTAGTGGAGTTGTTACAGTTATAAATTTTTCTTTATTCATTAATCTATTTATAACTTTTAACCTGGTGTCTTCATCTTTATTTTCTAAACTAGAAATATTGTAATAATTTATATCGCTACTAGGATATATCTCTACTATATCTTTACCAAAGGAGGATATATTCTCATATAGATTTTTTACAGATAACTCATCCTCTAATATAACTACTATGTTCTTTCTTTTGTGTTCAAATAGTGAATAAATGAAATGTCCTATACTCTCTTTCACTAATCCATGCATGTAAATGGATTTTACTTTATTGTCTATTGCTTCTAATAAATCATTATATGAATTTAAATTCTTAAGCTGATCAGTTACATAGTTCATATTACTCCTCCTTTCTTAATATTAACTTAAAGAAGCTCAGATTTCTCTGAGCTAGGGGTATTATTATTTTGTTAAGCTATGATTTCTTCCGTTATACAAGTTCATGGCTTCTTCTATACTACTTTCTATACTTATTTCAACAGCTTTTGATACATCTTCTATCTCTTCTTGTAATATTTCTTTTTCATTATTTGAAAAATTGCTTAGCACAAAATCTGCTAAATCCATTTGTGGAATTTTTTTACCTACCGAAATTTTAAACCGCGGAAAGTTATCATCTCGTAAATGATAAATTATTGATTTTAATCCATTGTGTGTTCCTGCTGAGCCCTTTTTCTTTATTCTTATAGTTCCAAATGGAATATCTATATCATCACAAATAACTATTATATCTTCTACAAGAATATCATAATACTTTTTGCACTCCATTACAGCTATTCCTGAATTATTCATATATGTTAAGGGTTTCATTAGAATAACTTTTTCATTTCCTATTCTTCCTTCTCCATAAACAGAATTAAATTTGGATTTATTAATAGTTATATTATTATCATAAGCTATTTTATCAATAGCCATAAATCCAACATTATGTCTATTTCCTTCATATTTTTTTCCTGGATTACCTAATCCTACTACTAGTTTCAACTTAATTTTTCCTACTATCTCTTTCTTTTTTTCTTTCTACCCAACCTGGTATATTTCTTTGTTCACTTCTTTCTATGGAAAGTTCTCCTTTCCCAACATCTTTTGTAATAGTTGCTCCCGCTGCTATAAATCCTTCTTCTTCTATAGTTACAGGCGCTACTATATTTGCATTACTTCCTATAAATCCTCCATCTTTAACTATACTTCTATGTTTGAATTTACCATCGTAATTTACAAATATAACTCCACAACCTATATTTATATTTTTACCTAAGTCAGCATCCCCTATATACGCTAAATGTCCAGCTTTTGTATTTTCTCCTATATTTGCATTTTTCACTTCAACAAAATTTCCAATATGAACTTTTTTGTCTAATTTCGAATTCGGTCTTAGATGTGCAAAAGGTCCTATGTCTGTACCTTCTCCTACAAAACTGTTTTCTATAACTGAAGATTTTACTATTACTTCGTTTTCTATTATAGAATTATCAATTATAGTATCACCATAAATCAAACAATCTTCACCTATTACAGTCTTGCCTGTTAATCTAACCCCTGATCTTATTTCTGTATCTTTCCCTATAATTACAGAATCTTCTACAAAAATATTAGCTGGATTTTCCATTACAACACCATTTGCCATATGAGCTTCATTAATTCTTTTTCTTAGTACCTCTTGAGCTATTGATAATTGTAACTTTGAATTAATACCGTAAACTTCTTCTACATCATCTATTAGAAAAGTAGATATTTTATTACCTTCTTCTCTCATTATGCTAAATATGTCTGTTAGATACATTTCTCCTTGATTATTATTTTGATCTAATTTACTTATGCTATTTTTTAATGCATCTCCGTTTATCGCCATAAATCCAGAATTAAATTCTTTTATAAGCAATTGTTCTTCTGTACAGTCTTTATGTTCTACTATTTCAATTAAATTTCCATTATTATCTTTTATTATTCTACCATATCCAGTTGGGTCATCTATTTCAGCAGTAAGAACTGTTGCTGTATTTCCATTTTTATTATGATAATCCATGAATTTTTCTAAAGTATCTCCTTTAATTAAAGGAGTATCTCCTGTTAATATTAAAACTTTATCATTATCCTCTATTTCAGCTAGTGCTAAACTAACAGCATAGCCCGTTCCATAAGGGTATTCTTTTCCAATTTTTTGTTCTTTTATTAATATATCTTCATCTTTAAATAAGCTTTCTAAATCATTTTTATTCTTTCCAGCTATAACTATTTTCTTTTTTACATTTACACTATCACTTGCCTCAAGTACATAATTAATCATAGGTTTATTCATAAGTTTATGTAAAACTTTTGAATTCTTAGACTTCATTCTAGTTCCTTCACCTGCTGCAAGTATAATACATATATTCATTTTAGACCTCCATTGTCATGAATTACATTAATATTATACTATATTCGCTTACTTTATAAATACCAAATTAGCAAATTGTTAACCATTTACTTTGTGTAATTTCATTCGCGTGATATAATAAGCTTTGTTCAGGAGGAATATATGTTTAATTTTAATTTGAATGATAAAAATATAAAAAAAATCCACTTTATAGGAATAGGTGGAGTAAGTATGAGTGGAATAGCACAGCTTTTAGCATTCCACAATTTTGAAGTTTCTGGGTCTGATAGAGATGATTCTGATACATTAGATAAACTGAGAAGTTATGGAATAAAAATTTATGTAGGACAAAAAAAAGAAAATATAGATAATCCCGATTTAATTATATATACAGATGCAATTTTACCAGATAATGAAGAACTTATCGCTGCTCAAAATACTGGTGCTCCTTGTGTTACTAGAGGTGTATTCTTAGGTGCATTAATGAGAAATTACAAGTACTCTATAGGTGTTTCTGGTTCTCATGGTAAATCAACTACAACAAGTATGATAGCTAAAATACTAGTTAGTTCTGAAGTTGATCCTTCTATATTACTTGGTGGTAAATTAGACGAAATAGATGGTAATGTACATTGTGGTGTAAGTGATTACCTTTTAACTGAAGCTTGCGAGTTCAAAGCTAATATTTTAAATTATTATCCTTCACTTGCAATAATTTTAAACATTGACGAAGATCATTTAGATTTTTACAAAGATATTAACCATATTGTAAGCACTTTTATTGGTTATATGAAAAATTTAGACGAAAATGCAAAAGCTCTAATAAACATAGATGACGAAAATTGCTTACCTTTATTAGACCATATCAAAGGAGATGCTTTAACTTTTGGTATAGAAAATGATAAAGCTGTTTACAATGTGACAAATATCTCTTTTGATGAAATTGGACATCCAAGATTTGATATTGTTAGTAATAGAAATAATTTTGGAATCAACCACTTTGAATTAAATATAATAGGTAGATATAACATCTATAATTCTGCTGCTGCAATTATTGCCGCATTTGAATCAGGAATAGATTTAAAAACTATAACCGAAAATATAAATTCATATCAAAACCTTCATAGAAGAATGGAGGTTGTTGGTAACTACAATGATGCTATTATTATGACTGATTATGGTCATCACCCTGTAGAAATACAAGCTACTTTATCCGCTTTAGGTGAGCATAAAAAAGAAAAATTAATTTGTGTTTTCCAACCTCATACTTATAGTAGAACTAAACATTTGTTAGATGATTTTGCAAATTCTTTCTATGATGCTGATGAAGTAATAGTAACTGAAATTTATGCTGCAAGAGAAAACTTTGACCCTACAATACATTCAATAGATTTAGTTGAAAAGCTTAGAAAAAATGGTGTAAATGCCATATATTTAAAGACTTTTGAAGAAGCTAAAGAATATATACAAAAAGATGTAAAAAGCCAAGATGTAGTTTTAACTACTGGTTGTGGAAATCCAGATGTTTTAGCAAGAATGATTGTAGAATAAACTAGAAAGAGGTAAAGTATGATTTATTTAAATTGTGATTATGCAGATGGTGTTCATCCAAATGTTTTAAGCAAATTATCAGAAACTAATGATATGCAAACCGGAGTATATGGTCTAGACGAATTTTCTTACGCTGCTAAGCAACAAATTAAAGACCTATGTAATAACCAAGATATGGATATTTATTTTATTTCAGGTGGAACTCAAACAAATATCACCGCTATATCTGCCGCTTTAATGCATTATCAAGCGGTTATTTCTGCAGATACTGGCCACATAAACACTCATGAATGTGGAGCCGTTGAAAATAGTGGTTATAAAATACTAACTTTACCAAATCATGATGGCAAACTTATTCCATCTGATATAAAAGCAATGATAGAAGCCCATCATGTTCAAGGAATGGCTAGAATTCATGATGTTCAACCAAAAATGGTTTATATTTCAAATTCAACTGAATTTGGAACTATCTATACAAAAAGAGAATTAGAAGATTTATATAATTTATGTCAAGATTTAAATTTACTTTTATATATTGACGGAGCTAGACTTGGTTATGCTCTGTCTGCTGAAAATAATGATGTGGACTTAGAGTTTATAGCTAGTCATTGTGATATGTTCTATATAGGAGGTACAAAACTAGGAGCTATGTACGGAGAAGCTCTTGTTGTTGTGAATCCTAAGTTGAGAGTTGATTTTCAATACAATTTAAAATTAAGAGGCGCTCTACTTGCTAAAGGAAGATTTATGGGCGTGCAATTCTCTGAATTATTTAGAGATAATTTATATTTTAACTTGGCTAAAAACGCAAATTATTTAGCTACAAAAATAAGAAAAGCTCTTGTGGAAAAAGGATATAAATTAACAGTTAATTCGCCTACTAATTTAACTTTTGCTGTAATTGAAGATAAAAAACTAAATGAATTATCAAAAGATTTTAGTTTTGAAATAATGTCTCAATATGATAGCAACCATAAAGAAATAAGAATAGCTACTGGTTGGAATACTAAAGAAGAATACGTTGATCAACTTATAGATAAATTATAAAAAGCTCGCAAATGCGAGCTTTTTTTATATTCCATATATTTCTAATTCTTCCTTATTTAAATATCTACTATAAACATCTACAAAAGAATCATCTATTTGTATATTTTCTTTTATTTCAAAATAATCTAATATTGAAATAAGTTCAAATATTTTTGAATCTCTGCTGTTTGCATTTAATCTTTCAACATATAATTCAACTTGTTCTTTTATTTCGTCTATATTTTTAGATTTTACAATTATTACAGATTCTTCAATAATATCTAAACAATCCACTAAATTTTTCAATAATATTTTTACACTATATTTTTTTTCCATTTCTATCTCCTCTTCCATTCAAGGAATTATTATATACTAACTTAAATAATTTGTGAATAGTATATTTACTATCTTTTTCAAAAAAATTATTTAGTTTGTTTTTTATTACCATTTTATAAAAAATTCTTTTATAGTACAATTAATATTTACATGGAGGTTTTATTATGCGAAGAAAAGATAGAGAGATAGTAGGAGTAGATAACTTTTCCAATATCGCTAAAGAAGGAGATGTGCTATTATTAGCTTTTAATGGTGATGAATTCCCTTACATACTCCCTCTTAACTACGGTTGTGAATTAAAAGATAATACTTTATTTTTATATTTCCATAGTGCACTGGAAGGCAATAAGTATAATTATCTATATGACGGAGCTAATATTTCTTTTGAGATAGATTGTAAACATGAATTAGTTGTTAATGATAAAAATAAATGTTCACTATCTATGAAATATAAATCTATTATTGGTAAAGGTACTATTAAAGAATTAAAAACCAAAGATGAAATTATACCTGCTTTAGATTTAATTGTTTCACAATATTTAGTAAGTAACGCACCTTATAATGATGCTATTTTAAATAAAACTAGAGTTTTTCAAATACAAACTTTTGATATAATTGGTAAAGCTCAAGTATAATTATATTATAAAAAGGAGATTTTATGAGAAAAGCAGATAGAGAAGTTCTAGGTTTAAAAAACATGTTGAATATAGCTGAGCAAGGAGACGCATTAATATTGGCTTTTGCTAATGACGACTTTCCTTATATATTGCCTGTTAATTATGGCTGTGAAATAAAGAATAATACTTTATATTTTTATTTCCATGGAGCAATTAAAGGTACTAAATATCAATATATTTATGATGGCGCTAAAGTTTCTTTTGAGGTAGACTGTAATCATGAGCTTTTAATCGTCTATGAAAAAGGTTACTGTTCAATGACCTATGATTCTATTATAGGCAAAGGAATAATTGAAGAAGTCACAAATTATGATGAAAAATTCAGAGCTTTAGAACTGCTGGTTAATCATTACCATAAAAATGATGACTTTAAATTTAATCCTACCGCAATGAATAGAACTAAAACTTTTAAAATACAAGTAATTGATATTAAAGGCAAATCTAAAAAGTAAATTCATGTAAATGGAGAAATTATGAAAAATTTTTTTAAATTCATTACTAGTAGAATGTTTTTTATAGGATTAATTTTCCTATTTCAAATAGCTCTGGTTTATGAAGCGTATGTTATATTAAGGGACAAGTTTTTTCTTTTCTATGTATTAAACTTAATTCTAGGAATTATACTAGCAATTCATATAATTAACAAAGATACAAATCCCGCATATAAAATAGCTTGGTTAATACCTATTTTTGTATTTCCTGTGTTCGGATCAATTATATACTTGTTTTTTGCACAAAATAGATTTGTTGCAAATATAAGAATGTCTATGGCAACAACTGTATCTTCTTTTCATTATTTAATGTCTAAACACGAAAATATATTAGATGAAATTTCAAATGTAGACTCTTACATGCAAAGTAGGTATATAGAAAGATATGCCAACTTTCCAGTATATAAAAATACAAAACCTACATATTTTCCTACTGGTGAAGATTTTTTCCAAGAACTATTAAAAGATTTGAAAAATGCAAAGAAATTTATTTTCTTAGAATTTTTTATTATTGAAGAAGGATACATGTGGGAATCTATTCTTGAAATCTTAGAAGAAAAGGCTAAATCTGGAGTAGATGTTAGCTTGATTTACGATGATTTTGGCTGCATGTCAAAATTACCCAGAAAATATGATAATTTTCTTCGTAGTAAAGGCATAAAATGTTGTGTATTTAACCCTATTAAACTTATTGTCATGCCAAAACATAATAATAGAGATCACAGAAAGATTGTGGTTATAGACGGAACTATCGGTTATACTGGTGGGGCTAATTTAGCTGATGAGTACATTAATAAAATTGAAAAATTTGGTCGTTGGAAAGATAGTGCTGTAAAGTTATATGGACAAGCTGTTTGGAGTTTAACTATAATGTTTTTAGCTATGTGGAATTCCCTTACAGATGACGACTTGGTTTTTGAAGATTATTTACTTGAGGTTGATGATCATTTATTGATAGATAGAAAAGAAAATGGTTATATCCAACCTTTTTCAGATACTCCATTAGATTCAGAACCCACAGGTGAAGTTGTATATCTTAATATAATAAATAAGGCTAAAGATTATATTTATATTACTACACCTTACTTAGTACTCTCAAACGAGATATTAATGTCTCTTTGTAACGCTGCTAAATGTGGTATAGATGTTAGAATTTTAACACCTCATATTCCAGATAAGAAGTCTGTCTTCTATGTTACTAGAAGCTACTATGAGCAATTACTTTCTGCTGGTGTAAAAATATATGAATATACTCCTGGGTTTATGCATGCTAAGAATGTAGTAACAGATGATAATATTGCAGTTGTAGGAACTATTAATGTTGATTTCAGAAGTTTATACCTTCATTTTGAAGATGCAGTTTGGTTTTACAACTCTTCAATAGTTAATGATGTAAAAAAAGACTTTTTAGAAACTATTAAAATATCTGAACAGCAAACCTTGCATAAAGTTAAAAATACAAGTTTTATAAAAAAATTAATAATGTCAGTATTAAAAGTTTTTGCACCTATAATGTAGAGGGAAATATATGAAAAAAAGATATAATATTATAGATTTTATTAGAGGATTTGCAATAGTAAATATGATACTTTATCATTTATTTTATGATTTAGTATATATTTTTGATGAGAATTTTTCTTTCTTCCCATCTACTTTCAGTAGTATTTGGCAAAACTTAATTGCTATGACTTTTATAATAACCTCTGGTATAGCTTATAATTTTGGAAAGAAAAATTCTCGTAAATTTTTATATTTAATAATTTGTTCTGCTATTTTATCAACCTATACTTTTTTCTTTATGAAAAATGAATTTATAGCTTTTGGAATTATTCATTTTTTTGCTTTTGCAACGTTAATATTACTTTTAATTGATAGTGTTTTAAAGCATATAAATTCTTACCTAGGGCTTATTGTTTCACTGTTGTTATTTGCTTCAACTAAGTTTATTGCAAATGGATATATTTATATTTTCACAAATAAATACATACTGCCTAGAACATTATATGATTCAAAAGCATTTTTTTGGTTAGGCTTTCCTAGTGATAATTTTGTTTCATCAGACTATTACCCACTTATACCTTGGTTTTTCTTGTTTATTGCAGGATTTTTTATAGGAAGAATTTTTTTATCAAAAAAACCTACCTTGAAAAAGAAAAGTTTAAATCCTATTTGCTTCATTGGTAGGCATAGTTTATTAATTTATATGGCTCATCAGCCTATAATATATATGACGTTATCATTTATCTATAAAAAACCTTTATATTAAGTAAAAAAGCCTCCTAATTTATTGGAGGCTTCTAATTTATTATATCTTTTATTCTTCAAAATAGTCTTCTGATATTAAACCATAACATACTGCATCAACTATTCCAGAATTATTCCAATCTGCTTGTTTCAAAGTTCCTTCATACTTTAACCCACTTTTTTTCATAACTATTCCAGAACCTGGATTATTAGGATCATGCAAAGATTCTATTCTATTAACTTCTACTTCTTCAAATAAAAATTTTATTATTCTTTGGAAAGCTTCAGTCATAATTCCATTATTCCACCAAGCTCTTCCCAATGCATAACCTATGTGAACTTTTTCTGTTTTTTTATCTAATTCTATAACACCAATCATTCCTATTGGTTCATTAATCTCTTTTAATACTATTGTCCAATGGTACACTTGATTACTATTATATTCCTCAATCCATGAGCTTATTATTTCTAGAGACTCTTCAACTGACTTATGATTTTCCCAGCGTAAATATTTCGTAACTTCGTCGTCGCTCATCCAATTTTCAAAGGCATATTTAGCATCTTCTTTAGTTATTCTCCTAAGTAATAACCTTTCAGTTTCCAGTTCAACAGTTCCTAAATGATTCATATCCAACCTCCTTTTAATATCTAATTATACTACAATTATTTTAAATTATCTTTTAGTACTATAATAAAATTGTTGAAATTATTTTCATCAGTATAATATATTTCGCCATTATGCTTGTCTATTATCTTTTTAGATATGGACAAACCTAAACCTAGACCCCCTGAACTTACTCTTGCTTTATCTCCTCTTGTAAATGGATAAAATAAATTTTTCTGTAAATCTATATCTATGATATCCCCGTCATCTCTTATTTTAAAATATACATTACTATTTTCTTTATAGAGTGAAATTTCAAACATTTTTCCATTATTATATTTTATTTGATTTTCTATCAAATTATTTAATACTCTTTTTATTAAATTAGGTTCTATGTTTAAATAAATATCTTTTTCTTGAATATCTAAATTAGTTTCTAAACCTTTATTTTCTAAATCTGTATAATATTCAGATATCACTTTTCTAACTATTTCTGAAAAATTTACATATTCTAAATTTATTTTATATTCATGGCTATCCAACTTCAAAAGATTGTTCATCTCATCTACCAGATAACTTATTCTAGATGATTTTTTATCTATAATTTCGTAATAATCATTTTTATCTTTTTCATCTACTAGATTATCTTTTAGTGCTATTGAATATGATTTTATTGTAGATATTGGAGTTTTTATATCGTGAGATAAATCTAGTAATAATCTATTTTTTTCTTCTTCCTTCTGTATCCTATTATTCTCTTCTCTTTCAAGTTTTAAAATCATTTCGTTAAAATTATCTTTTAATTCATTTAATTCATTTTTAGAATAAAAATCTATGTGTATGTTTTTTTCACCAGACTTTACTTTATCCATTCCATCCAAAATTTTATAAATAGGTTCTTTTATTTTAGTTGAGATGTTTTTACTCATTAAGTAAATTATTAATACATATAATCCTAAAAATACAATTATACCAATCTCTGTAAAATATTTTTTTATAGGATTTAAATTATATGAAATGTCAATTCTATCTTTTTCAACTACTATTAAATATCTTTCACCATCTATTTCTTCCATAGTTGTCATATACTTATTATCTGAATTAGAATAACTCAACATTTTTTCCAATTCTTTCTCTGTATACTTACTTTTACTATTCTTCTTACTTCCTACAACTTCTCTAACTTCATTATCGCTATCTATTTTTTCTATCCAGCCATTAAGTCTGTCTATGATAAAGCGTTCGTTAAATTCACCTTCTTGGGTTATAAATTCACTCGTATGATTTATATTCAACCCCATTTTCATGAATCCACCATATATCAATATAACTGTCATTACTATAAATGCTAGAATTAATAATAGTGTAAATTTAATAAAACTTCCAAGTAATTCTTTAAATAAAGTTTTTTTCTTATTCATTTTTATCTACCAATTTATATCCTAATCCTTTTATTGTTTTTATAATCTCTTTATTTCTGTCTCCAATTTTATTTCGTAGTCTACTAATATGAACCATTACAGTATTTTCATCATTCATGTATTCATCTTCCCAAACATATGAAAATATCTGCTCTTTAGTAAAAATTCTATTAGGATTTTCCATTAATAAAGTTATTATTTTGAACTCTGTAAAAGTTAGTTCTACTTCTTTATCTATAAAATAGAATTCTCCTGTGCCTTTATTTATTTTTAAATCTCCAATTATTAATTCCAATTTTTCATTTTTATTTGAAATTTCATAATTTCTTCTAAGTTGTGCTCTTACTCTAGCAACTACTTCCATAGGATTATATGGCTTTGTTATATAATCATCAGCACCTAAATCCAACCCTATTATT
The DNA here is from genome assembly GCF_900232905.1 of Miniphocaeibacter massiliensis. Classification (GTDB taxonomy): domain Bacteria; phylum Bacillota; class Clostridia; order Tissierellales; family Peptoniphilaceae; genus Miniphocaeibacter; species Miniphocaeibacter massiliensis. The sequence continues at coordinate 235,748 of NZ_OCTQ01000003.1, read as the reverse complement.
TTGTCGTAATCTTGACTTCTAGCAGTTAACATAATTACTGGAACTTGACTTTCTTCTCTAATTTTTTGTAGAACTTTTATACCATCAACTTCTGGCATCATAATGTCCAAAACAATTAAGTCTGCTTCTTTAAATTTTTCCAAAGCTTCTTTTCCATCTTTTGCCTTAATAATTTTCCAACTTTCTCTTTTAAAATAAAGTTCTAATACTTCTAATAACTCTATTTCATCATCTGCTACTAAAATTTTGTATTTCATTTTTTATTTCCTCGTTTTGTATTTACTATATTAATGATATTACAAATTCTATATTTTATCTAAAAAAGGTATTAGTTATATAACTAATACCTTTTAATCGTTTTTCCTTTTACATAATGGTAGTACCACAATGGCTATAATAATAGCAATTACCAAATAAATTATTATTTTATAATCTAATTTATTATTAAATAAATAATTTTCTCCAAAATTTAAACTATCTTCTATGTTTGGTGAAATACTTAATAAAATATTTATTACTTTAGAAAGTATCCCTTCTGTCATATTACTTAAACTTTCTAATAAATTATGCATACTTCCCAAAATTGTGAATATTACTCCAAATATAACCCCCAAAACAAATCCGCCAATATTTGAGATAGTTGTGCTTAGAACTGAAATAAATATTATTCCCAAAGCTGATATGAAAAATAATACAACCAATTTTAGTAAATTTACATCACTCTTATATTTTATTGCAACAATTACTACTGGTATGTAAATAATTAGGTAATACATTATGGATGAAAATACATTTCCTAACATCATGTTAAGATGGTATACTGGCTGTTTTATACCTCTTATATAAACTAAATGATTTCTCGAACTTTCATATTCACTCGGTATTGAACCTGCTGAAATAAATGTTGCTATTATACAACCAAAAAACACAATTATTGAGAGTAGTATTGGAAACACTTCCTTAAAACCATTAATTGGCTTTCCATTTATTAATATAGATTCTGGAGAATAAAATAAGAAACTTAATATTAATGCTAAAATTCCTACTATTATAAAATTTTTTGAACTTAAATTCTTTCTTGCTATTATTTTAGCTATGCTCATATCTTCCAACCCTTTCTATAAATATCTCATCTAAAGATTTACTAGTTTTTCCTTTTTCCCATTCGAACACAGTACTGCCTTTATCCATAATTATTCCTCTATCACATGTTCTTTCTATATCATTTAATATATGTGAATTAATTATTATGGTTTTCCCTCGTCTTTTTAGATCTATTATTAAGTCCATCACTACATTTCTTCCTATAACATCTAAGTCCGATGTTGGTTCATCTAAAATTAAAATTTCCGGATTACCAAGTAGTGACTGTGCTATAGACAACCTCTGCCTCATGCCTTTTGAATATCCTTTTATCTTTGTTTTATTATTTTCTAACCCTATCAAATCCATAACTCGTAAAATTTCTGTTTTTATATCTTTTCTAGGTATTTTTTGTAACTCACAATAATATTTTAGATGTTCAAATCCTGTCAACATTCCATAAAAGTTAGGTCTTTCTGGAGAATATCCAACTCTTTGTTTTTTCTCCCAAAAAATATCTCCTGAAGTTTTTTTAGTAAGACCTAAAATCATTTTTATAGTTGTGGTTTTTCCAGCTCCGTTGCTTCCTAAAATGGCAAAAACTTCACCATTATTTATCTTAAATGTTATTCCATCAACCACATTTCTATCTCCGTACTTTTTTACTAATTTTTTACATTCTATCATACTGCTCCTCCTAGTTGTTTTCCTTTCCTTTAACTACATATTACAATTTCAAGTTAAATATAATTTATATTTAAGCTTAAGATAACCTTAAGATTAACTATAGTGTATAATTCTAAAAGAACTTATATATGCTCTAGGAGGTTTTTATGAAAATATGTTATTGGCTAATAGAAGAAAATGACGATGAAAATTATTGGAATAGGTTAAGTAAACTAGATACTGAAACAAATTATATTCTTTTTGAACCAAAAGAAAGACCTAAAAATTTGGAGTTAATAAAAAATAACATTTTAAAAGTTAAAAATAATGTTAATTTTATTTTACTTGCAACTATTAATGAAAAAATTGTAAGCTATATCTCTTTAAACAGAGATATGTTAAATAAAATAAAACATATTGGTTATATTGTTATAGGTGTTCTAAAGGACTATAGAGGTTTAGGAATAGGATCAAATTTATTTAACGAACTCGAACTTTGGGCAAGAAACAATAAAATTACAAAACTAGAATTAACGGTTATATGTGAAAATACCATTGCTAAAAATCTTTATGATAGTAAAGGTTTTATTGTTGAAGGTGTTAAGAAAAACTCCGTCTTTATGAACAACAAATATTATGATGAATACTATATGGGAAAAGTTTTAAAATAAAAAAAGAGAAAGTTAACTTTCTCTTTCAAATATTATTTCATAGCCTAAGTAAGAATTTACCCCTGACTTTTCATTAAACACTTCTACCACTTGATTTAATTTCCAGCCATTTTCTCCTTCTTTTATAATTATATCCTTACATTTTTCAAAAGTATCTCCTGGTTTTATATTAAACCCTTTATCTCTTTCTACTCTTATAAATTTATATTCATATTTCTTCACTATAAGCTCCTACTTATCTATCTAGTTTTTTAACAACATATTATATTCAATGACAAGCCATATACTACTGGAATCTTAAATCTTCTGCTTCAAAATCAACATAAGTAAATTGTGGTTCTATTACCATATCACCTTTCCTATTTATATAGCCCCATTTATCTTCTATATATACAGCTGCTAAACCCCTTTCTGAAAAATTATCGGCCATTTCAAATTGAGGTTCTATAATAATTTCACCTTTTTCATCTATATATCCACATTTACTATCTAAGTTTACAACTGCTAAACCGTTACTAAAATTAAATGCATAATCGAATTGTGGTTTTATTACCATATCACCTGTTTTATCTATATACCCTTGCTTACTATAATTTTCTTCATCAGTTCCTAAATCATCAGATACTGCTAATCCATTTTCTCCAAAAAAAGATGACCATCTTTCAGTTGGAGTTATTATATAATCTCCCTTTTTATTTACATATCCATACTTTGTGGTATCTTCTTCATATATCATAACCCATGCTAACCCATTATTTGAAAAATTATGCGCTTCTTCAAACTGAGGATTTATTACAAACTTTCCTTTATCATTTATGTATCCTAGATGTTTTTCATAATTATCGTCATTATACTCCTCATACCCTGCTACTGCTAATCCACTTTGATTAAAATCTTCTGCATAGTCAAATTGTGGCTCTATTGTATATTTCCCATTTTTATCAATATATCCATACTTTTGATTAGATAATACTCTTGCAACACCAATTTCTGTAAAATCACTTGCGTATTCATATTGAGGATTTATTACTATCTCTCCTTTTTTATTTATGTACCCCCATTTATCTCCTATGGCTACAGCTGCTAACTCATTTTCAAAATTATATGCATCATCAAATTGTGGTTCTATTACGTATTCTCCTTCAGAATTAATATATCCATATTTTATTTCTTCATTTTCTTTTATACTAACTACTGCTAATCCACTTTCGTTGAAATTTTTAGCATTAAAGTACTTTGGATTTATAACATAATCCCCTTCTTCATTTATATAACCCCATTTATCTCCTATGCTAACTGCTAGTAATAACTCTTCATTATTTTTAATAATACTCCCTTTTTGATTACTTTTACATGCTACTATCAACCCTGTTAAACTAAATAATAAAATCAATAATATTCTTTTTTTCATATAAAATAACCCTTCCTTTATTAAAAAACTGTATAATATACTCCATTATTCTATTTCTCTGTTTTTAAATCAAATCCTTGTCTAACTACTGAATTTAAGATTTTTGCTCTACTTTCCAAAGTATTTTCTAGTCTACTTATTACTTGCCTACTAAAACTATCTACTCTTTTGTTTGCTTCTCTCAAATCATAGTATGTTTGCATTTCTTCATCATATTCTTTTATTTCTTCTTTGTAATTATCAAATGCTTTGTATTCATTTTCAAATAATCTTAAATTCATGTCCATTCTAGGCTTTAATTGAGGTTCTTGATTTGGATATCCAAAAGCAACTCCCAAAACTGGAAATGTTAGTTTAGGAAGATTAAGAATGTCTATTATTTCATTGGTGTCATTTAATATTGAACCTAAATAAACTGCTCCCAATTTTTCCGATTCTATTGCATTTGTAAGATTTTGTGCTGCTAGTACTGCATCTGTCCACCCTTGAAAAAACCTATCCATATCATGGCTTTCAGTAAACTCTTTTCCAGAAATCTCTTCTGCTATTTTGTTATTTCTATATGCATCTACAATAAATATAAACAACTCTGGAGCTCTTGCCACATACTCTTGTCCACAAACTTTTGAAATTTTATCTTTTACTTCCTTATCTGTTACTCTTATTACAGAGCAAGTTTGCATTCCTGTACTACTTGCTGTTCTTTGAATCACCTCTACAAATTTCTCCAATAAATCCTTTGGTACTTCTTTTTCTTTAAATTCTCTAATTGTTCTGTGATTTAATTGACATTTTATTGTATTATTCATAATCTCCTCCTCATTTTATAACTTTATTTCAAATCCTACTCCTACTTCATTAAATTCAAAATATTTTAATATTTCAGCTTTTATTTTGAGTGATGTACAATGGCTTGGGTAAACTGAGTCTATTTTGTTTTTTCTAAAGTATTCTATTGTTTTCTTGCCTCTTTCATCTAATTCAAATAAATGAAAGCCTCCTATAACTCCTGCTACTTTATCCTCTTTTGTAACTTTTTTTGCATGTTCTATAATATTGCAAATTCCACTATGTGAGCACCCTGTTATAATGAATATTCCAATATTTGTTTTACAACAAATCGCTGAATCATCTAGCATATAATCATCTATCCATTCTCCATTTACATTTTTCTTACCCAACACTCTTCTTTTTTCAAAATCGTTATATGCTGGTATTTCTCCCAGAAATATGCAATTTTCTGATATTTTATATGCTTCTTTAGTCGGTTTGAAGTTTACCTTATCGTCTATTTCTTCTAAACTAAAAGGAGCTCCACAAATTTCAGAACCCGACTTTTTATTATAGAAAGTATCAACATGTGATATTAGTTCTATATTAGAAATATCCATATAATTATCTAGGTATTTTAGACCTCCTGTATGGTCATCATGACCATGAGATAGTACAATATTAGTTATCTCTTTTAAATTTACATTTAATTTCTCTGCATTTGTAATAAATATGTCTGAATAACCTGTATCAAATAGTATTCTTTTATCATCTATTTCTATATAAAAACTTGCTCCTGGCTCTCCATAGCAATAATGATCTATGTATGTGTTATTGTCCACCAATACCTGTAGTTTCATTTCTCCTCCTTGAAATTACATCTATATACATTATTGTACTACAATATGCTTCTTATGTATTAATATATACTTTTATAAATAACAATTAATTTTTACTACTATATTTTTATAATTTAATGGTATACTAGCTCTTGTAGTTATTAATATAAAATACTTTATGTTATATTTTGTAATTGTTGAATATTATAACTTTTACTTAGGAGGAAAAATGAAATACATACCCAATATAATATCTATTTTTAGAATTATATTAATACCTTTTTTTGTTTTTCAAATGATAAATGGAAATACATTAAATGCTGGATTAATACTTATTTTTTCAGGTTTTACAGATTTTATTGATGGATATTTAGCTAGAAAATTTAACTGGATTACAGACTTTGGAAAAGTTTTAGATCCTGCTGCAGACAAATTGACACAAGCTGCTGTATCTTTGACACTTGCTTATATATTAAGGCAATATTGGTATTTCTTTGCTATCATGATTTTCAAAGATTTAGGTATGATTATAATTGGTAGTTATCTTATGAAAAATAACGTTAAAATTGAAGGTGCAAAAATTTTCGGAAAAGTTTCTACTTTTGTTTACTATATAGGAATGACTTTGATAGTATTAATTCCTTCTATGCCTAAAAATATTATTTTTATAATACTTTGTACTGCTACAATTTGTGCGATTATTGCAGCATTATTTTACATCCCTGAGTTTAAAAGATATAGAAAAAACATGAAAAATTAACTTTCACTTTATGATATAATTATTTTATAATTTGGAGGTATATTTTATGAGAAAATCATGGGATGAATATTTTATAGATTTAGCTCAAAGTGTTGCTGATAGAGGAACTTGTGATAGAGCATACGTTGGTTGTGTGCTAGTCAACAAAGATAATAGAATTGTTTCTACTGGATATAATGGTTCTGTTGCTGGAAATCCTCATTGTGATGAAATAGGACATACAATGAGAGATGGACATTGCATAGCTACAATTCATGCTGAAATGAATGCATTATTGTATTGTGCAAAGGAAGGCATTTCAGTTAAAGATTGTAAATGTTATGTTACTCATTTTCCGTGTCTAAACTGTACCAAAGCATTAATTCAAGCAGGAATTTCAAAAATATACTACTTAAATGGATATAGAATAGATGATTATGCAATTGAACTTTTGGAAAAAAACGGAATAGAATATATACCTATCCTAAAAAAATAAACTCCAGATTCTGGAGTTTATTTTACTATGCTTTTAAGATTTTTAAATTCATCTGAGATTTTTTCTTTAATGTCTTTAAGTTTTTCTTTTCTAGCTCCCTTTCTTTCTTCTCTCATCTTCCTTTTAGTTTCTTTCTCTAATTCTTCTTGTAATTCTTTAGCTTTTTCTACTTCGTATTGAACTTCACTAGCATCAAATCTTACTATTTCAGCATTATATTTATTTAACATTTCATTTATTTCAGTTAATTCATCTTCTTCTATTAATGCTATTATAGCTATCTCATCATTATCTAATATTTTGCAAACTCTTTCTAATAAACTCATATCTTCTGTCTCATCGGACGCGTCCTTTGCACTCCCTATTAATGCACCTAAACTTCCCCATAGCAAAAATCCTATAGGACCACTAAATATTCCAACTATACCTCCTAGTATTCCACCTAAGATAGTATCATCATTTGTATCTTTTCCTGAATCATATATATCTTCTATTTCTAATTTATTGTCTTTTCTTAGAGCAAGTACCATTTGATTTATAAAGTATTTTTCACTAGCACTTTTATTACTCAAGGTTATAAACGCCTCATACCCTTCACTCCTTACTGAAAACTTAGCCAATAGTACATTGTATTTCATGGTTTTTCCTCCTAATTTGTTTCTTAATTCTTTTATACCCTGATTTATATACTTTTCTTAGGTTACATGTTATTTTTATATTAATAATATTAATTTCATAGATTAATTTTAATATAATAATTGACTTTTGCACTTTAATATAATACTATTCTTAGTAATATATTTTTATAATTCTTCAAAGGAGGGGGTAAATATGGAACATACAATTTCTGTTATAGTTGAAAATAAATCTGGGGTACTTACTCGTGTCTCTGGACTTTTCTCTAGACGTGGTTATAATATTGAAAGTTTAGCTGTTGGCGAAACAGATGTTCCTGGAATTTCCAGAATGACAATTGTAGTTAATGGTGATGAGCGAATTATTGAACAGGTAGAAAAACAACTCTACAAGCTTATAGATGTAATCAAAGTCATTCATTTAACAGATGAAGAATTCGTAGAAAGAGAGCTAGTTTTAATTAAATTAAGCGTTAGCAAAAGTACTAGAACTGAAATATTACAAGTTGTTGACATATTTAGAGCCAAAGTTATTGATATGAATGTTAGTTCTTTTGTAATTGAAGCTACTGGAACAACAAGTAAAATATCTGCCTTAGAAAAGGCTTTGCGACCTTATGGCATCCGAGAAATAGTTAGAACTGGTATGGTTGCTCTTTCAAGAGGAGCTAAAAAAAGTAAGGGGGTATCCATAAGATGAAAATAACTGGAGCACAAGCTGTTATAAAATCCTTAGAAAAACAAAATGTTAAATGTATATATGGCTATCCTGGTGGTGCTGTAATTCCACTTTATGATGAACTTCTGAATACTGATATAGAGCATATTTTGGTTAGAGAAGAACAATCCGCTGCCCACGCTGCCAGTGGTCAATCTCGTTCAACTAACACTGTTGGTGTATGTTTAGCAACTTCAGGTCCAGGAGCTACAAATTTAGTTACTGGTATTGCAACTGCTTTTATGGATTCTGTACCATTAATCGCTATTACTGGGCAGGTTGCAACTTCTATGGTTGGTACTGATGCTTTTCAAGAAGTTGATATAACTGGTATAACTTTGCCTATCGTTAAACATAGTTATTTGGTAAAAGACGCTTCAGAAATACCTCAAATTTTTGAAAATGCATTTCATATTGCAAACACAGGACGAAAAGGGCCTGTATTAATTGATATTCCAAAAGACATACAATTGTCTGAATTTGAATATACAGAGCCTACAAAGCCTAATTTAATGGGATATAGTCCTAATTATGAACCTAATATAAAGCAAGTTGAAAGAATTAAAAATATATTAGAAAAATCTAAAAAACCTGTATTTCTAATTGGTGGTGGTTCAGTTTATTCTAAATGTTTTTCCGAATTAGAAGAATTATTTCATAAAGTCAAAGCTCCTATATTGACTACTTTAATGGGTAAGGCAGCTATTAACAATTACATTGATAACTATTTTGGTATGTTAGGACTACACGGAACAGCAGCTGCAAATTACGCCATTAACGAATGTGATTTAATTATTAGTTTAGGGGCTAGATTTGATGATAGAGCTACGATGATTACAGATAACTTTGCTCCAAAAGCCACAATTGTTCATGTAGATATAGACCCTGCTGAACTAGGAAAAAACATAAAAACCCATTATCCTGTAGTTTCTGATATAAAGAATTTTCTAGATGAATTTAATCCTATAATTGACGATTTGATTTTTTCGGAATGGATAGATGATGTACGAAAATTGGATAAAAAATATCCTATGACTTATGACAATACTGTACTTAATCCACCAATAGTTATAGAAAGACTTTCTGAAAAAACAAATGGAGAAGCTTTTGTTTGTACAGAAGTGGGACAGCATCAAATGTTTACTGCTCAGTTCTATAATTTTTCAAAGCCAGGTAGATTCATTACTTCAGGTGGACTTGGTACTATGGGGTATGGACTTCCAGCTTCTATAGGAGTTGCTAAAGCAAATCCTGATGAAATAGTTATAAATGTATGCGGAGATGGATCTTTACAAATGAATTTTGCCGAAATAGCTACTGCTTTAGAACAAAATTTACCTATAAAGGTATTTTTATTCAATAATTCATCATTGAATTTAGTTCGACAGCTTCAATATTTTAGCAGTAATAAAAGATATAGTGGTATAGAATTTACTTGTAACCCTGATTTTTGCAAATTAGTAGAATCTTACCCGAATACTGAAGCTTATAAAATAAATGATATTTCTGAAATAGATGAAATAATTGATAAAGCTTTAAATAATAATAAGTTTACATTAGTAGAAATTAATACTCAAACTACTGAAATAGTATATCCTGTTGCATCTGCTAAAATAGGAATAAAAAAATTAGACTATTTTGGAGGAAAAGAAATATTATATTAATTAGAGGGAATTCCCTCTAATTTTTTTGTATTTTCTCACCCTTGCTTAAAAGTATAAAATTAAAGTATGGTATAATATGTTAATAACAATTATCAGAGGTGCTTATGAATAATACATTTATGAATATATTATCTATAATTTTTGTAGTAGGACTTATTATATATACTGCTTCTATATACAAGAGAAGAAATGCTGAAAAAAAAAGATTAGAAAAAATAGAAAAAGATAATCTTTGTTACTTATTTGTTAGTCCATATATTAACATAATATCTATTAACGGATATATTCCAATTCCTTTAGAAAAAAAAGATTGCCTAAATTTCAAAGCTATTCCTAAAAATTCTAGGGGATATTTGTTTGAATATACAAATATTGTTAATTTGAATTTTCAATATATAGAAAATCATGTTATTAAAAAAAATGTAACTACCGATAAAATAGAAGCCATTTATAATGTAAAGCCAGGAAGAGTTTATTACATATATGGTGATGATAAAAATGAAGAAAATATTATGTTTAAATTTGAAGACATAACAAAAGAGAGTAAATAATTTACTCTCTTTTTATTGATTTACACTAATGTCATTCCACCATCAGCTAATAAAAATTGTCCTGTTATATAGTTAGATGCATCTGATGATAAGTACATAATAGTCCCTATTAATTCTTCCATTTTCCCTAAACGGCCTGATGGATTATTTAAAAGATAATTTTCTACTAATTCTTTTTCATCTCCTAGTTCTCCTTCAAAAATACCAAGTCCAACTGAATTAACGGTTATACCATCTTTCATATATGTTGCTCCAACTGCTTTTGTAAGCCCTACCATTGCAGCTTTTGAAACGTTATAAGCATGTCTTACTAAGTTTTCATTTTTATTAAAGACTACCGCATTTGCTGAAGATGTATTTACAATTTTTCCATAACCATTCTTCTTCATTTCTGGGATTAAATATTTCATAGTCATATATGCGGATCTAACATTTATATTCATAGATTGATTCCACTCTTCTTCTGTTAAATCTTCAATAGATCCATGTTGTATAATTCCTGAATTATTAAATAGTATATCTAAACTTCCAAATCTCTCTACTATTTCTTCTGCCGCATTTTTTATACTATCTTCACTAGTGACATCACATTCAAACATAGCTACTGTATATCCTTTATTTCCCATTTCTTTAAATAATTCTTTTAAATCTTCTTTATTTTCTGATAAAATAGCTACTTTAGCACCACAATCGCCATATCCTAACGCTGCTGCTCTTCCTATTCTAGAAGTTGCACCAAAAACTACTGCTACTTTGTTTTTAAAATCAAAATAATTCATAACTCCCCCTTAATTGTTTATTTCTTATATTATGATAATAAATTATTTTAATAGGTATCTAACAATATATTATCGTTGTTAATACTATTATATACAATAGTTAACTATTTGAAAATGTTTTTTCGTATTCTATCTTATCTTTTTTATTCCAATGTATTTTATTATGAAATTATTTTCCTAATACATTAAAAACAGAGATATTCTCTCTGTTTTATACCAATGTAATTCCACCATCTACCAATATTAATTGACCTGTTACATAATTTGAAGCATCTGATGATAAATATAAAATTGTTCCTACCAACTCTTCCATTTTACCTGGACGTCCTGCTGGGTTTACTGCATTATAAGAATTCATAAACCCTTCATGTTTAAATAAAGTATTTTCTGTCATTTCTGTTTCAAATAAGCCTGGACCTACTGAATTAACTGTAATCCCATCTTTCATATATGTAGAAGCTACTGCTTTAGTTAAACCTACCATTGCTGATTTAGATACATTGTAAGCATGTCTTACTAGCTCATCATTTTTATCAAATAAAACTGCATTTACTGAAGCTGTATTTACAATTTTCCCATATCCATTTTTCTTCATTTCTGGAACTAAATACTTCATTGTCATGTAAGCTCCTCTTACATTTGTATTCATTGAATTATTCCATTGCTCAATTGTCAAGTTTTCAACCGAACCAGGTACAGCAATCCCTGCGTTATTAAATAAAATATCTATCTTTCCAAATTTCTTAACGATTTCCTTAGCTGCATTTTTTATACTTTCTTCACTCGTTACATCACATTCAAATGCCTCTGCTGTATATCCTCTATCTCTCATTTCTTTAACAAGAGTATCTAATTTTTCTTTTCTCCTCGCTAGCACCGCAACACTTGCTCCTGAATCTCCATATCCTAAAGCTGCTGCCTTTCCTATACCTGAAGATGCTCCAAAAACTACTGCTACCTTATTGTTAAAATTAAAATAGTTCATATTCTCCTCCAATAAATCTAACTTATATATTATAGATTTAATAATAAATTATTTAGTTATTTAACAATTTATTATTTCTATTAAAATTATTATAAACTATTTTTTAAATTTTGAAAAGGTTTTCTTGTTTGTCTAAATTTACATTAAAAAATCATCTACAATTTGCTGTAGATGATTTTAATATACTATTATTCCGCTTTTGTTTCTTTTGTAGGTTCAGTTTCTGTAGCTTCAGTAGCTCCAGTAGGCTCTGTAGACATTTGTTCTTCAGGTATTATTGTAATGACTATTTCACCTGTAAACTCATTAATATCGCCGTCTTTAATATCTCCTATATGCTGAATGTATATTTTCTTTCCTTTTTCTAAATCTTTTAATTTTGCTTCTTCATTCTTCTCATTATTAACAGATAACTTTTCTACTTTACCTTCTGTAAAAACATATTTTTTGCCTTTAAATTTGTCTTCATTTTCGTCAGTTGCAACTATAGTTATTTTGTTTTTTCCATCTGATTCTTCTATATTTTCTATAGTTGCTATAATATTGCTTGTTTTTGCAGCTATAGCTTCTGCCTCTTTTTTCTTTTGAGATGTATCATATATCCCAAATATTGAAAGAGCTAAAACTAAAACTCCAATTGTTATAAAAAATTTCTTCATTATATCCTCCATATGCTATTAAAAATTCAAAGATTATTATATCATTTATCTTATAATATTAAAACTAGAAGATTATCTATCTTTAATAAATTTATTAAAAACTTCTTCTAATATCCCATCATTATTATTGTATTTTCCAATATAATCAACCATTTCTTTCACTTCATCAACTGCATTTGATACTGAAATTGACAGTCCTGCAACTTTTAACATATCTATATCATTATGATTATCACCTATTGCTATTACTTCTTCTTTGTTAATATTCAAAATTTCGCACAAATTTTTGATTCCTTCTCCTTTGTTAACTCTTGGTGAATTAAATTCTAAATATCTATTAGACGAATAAGTAATACTAACTTCATGGTTAATAACTTCAATAATATTTTTTTTAAGATTTTTTAAAAATTCCATATCAGTTTTTTGAAATAATACTTTAGCTATATTTTCATTTTTCAAAAAATCTATACTATCTTCCACTATATCTATCCATTTAATATCTTTTTTAAGCATATATTCTTTTTCATCTTCACTTAAATTATAAACATATAAATTATCACTTGTATAAATTTCTATACAAATATCCTCATTTTTCCCAAATTCAAACAATTCTTTTGCTATCTTATAATCTAAGCCTTTAAAATATAAAATTTCTCCACTATTTGCTTCTGTTATAGTAGCACCATTTAAACCAATAATATATTCTTTATCTTTCTTATCATATCCTAGCCATCTAATTTCGTTTTGTAAAGAATAATGACCTCTCCCTGAAGCTGGTACAAATTTTATTCCATATTCCTCGTCTAATATTTTAACTATATTTAAGTTATTGTCTGGAATTTCACTTTGATCATTTAAAAAAGTTTCATCCATATCACAAGCGATTATTTTATATTTCATTTTTTCTCCTATACAGATGATTTTGTATTTTCTACTACTCTTTCGACCGACATTATTCCATCTACTGCCGAGCTCATTATACCTCCTGCATATCCTGCACCTTCTCCTATAGGATATAATCCTTTTATATTTACTGACTCATAACTTTCTTTATCTCTTAATATTCTAATAGGAGATGAAGACCTTGTTTCCACACCAGTTAGGATAGCATCATCTAGTGAAAATCCTTTTAATTTTTTATCCAAATTTATTATGGCTTCTTTAATAGAATCATTAATATTTTTAGGATATATCCTATTTAAATTAGATAGTTTGTAACTTGGCTTATAACTTGGAACAACCTCTCCAAGAATTGTAGTTTCAACATCTTCAATATAATCTTTTACTCTTTGTACTGGAGCAACATATTTTCCTCCACCTAGTTCGTAAGCCCTTTTTTCAATATCTTGTTGAAAATACATTCCCGAAAGAATTTCTGTTCCATAATCTTCTTCGGAAATATTTGCAATTATAGCACTATTAGCATTCTCCAAATCTCTAGAATGATAACTCATTCCATTTACACAAAGTTCATCTTTAAATGAACTTGCAGAAATTACCCTTCCTCCTGGACACATACAAAAAGTATATACTCCCCTTCCACTTTCACTTCTATAGGTTAGTTGATATTCTGCTGCAGCTAGCTTAGGAGAAGCAAAAGATTCTCCATACTGTGACTTATTTATTAAAATTTGAGGATGTTCTATTCTAAATCCTACTGCAAATGGTTTATTTTCGATTTTAATATTTTTAGAATGTATCATTTCAAAAGTATCCCTAGCACTATGTCCTATTGCCAAAAATAAATCTTCTGTTTCAAAATTACCTTTATTTGTTTTTATTCCAGTAACTTTACTATCTTTTATTAATATTTCCTCTAGTTTTGTTTCAAAATACACTTCACCACCAAAAGAAATTATCTTCTCTCTTATATTTTTCACAACATCTCTTAATAAATCTGTTCCAATATGTGGTTTCTGTAATATTAAAATTTCTTCTGGAGCACCGTTTTCCACAAATATGTTTAAAATTTCCCTAATTCTAAAATTATTAGACCTTGATGTTAATTTTCCATCAGAGAAAGTTCCAGCACCACCTTCCCCAAATTGAACATTTGATTCATAGTTTAACTTGCCAGTTTCCCAAAAACCCTCAATATCTTTCGCTCTTTCATCTACTTCTTTTCCACGTTCTATAATAATTGGATTATATCCATATTTAGCAAGCATATAGCCACAAAAAAGCCCAGAGGGTCCAAGTCCAACAACTATTGGTCTTTTATTAAATTTTTTAGTTGGTATTATATTAAATGTTTTTTCTTCAAATAGAGAAATATCATTATCTTTTAATTTAGAAAGTCTCTTTTCAGATAAATCAATATCTACTAAAATTTGATATACAAATTGTATGTTATTTTTCTTTCTAGCATCTATTGACCTTCTATATACATCATATGAAAAATTATCATATTTTATTTTTAATTTTTTCTTTATTTTATCTTTTAATTCACTTGTATCTTCATCTATCCCTAATTTTATATTATTTATTATTATCATTATTTTCTCCTATAACTAAAATAATACCATAAGTAATATATTTTCTAATATAAAAAAGAGATGAATATAGTCACCTCTTCTATTTATATTAGTTTTTATTCATAAAATACCTTTATATCTTTCCACTTTTTCTCCCATTTTTTATTCTTTACTCTATTAATATAGATATTCATTTTTCTTTTATTTTTTCTAAATTCAGGAGTAGGTCTTACTATTTTATTAAAAATATCTTCTAGTCCATAAGGAGCTATCCATTTATAACTATCTTTTTCAAATATTATCCCCACAGCTGTACAAGTTTCAGGAAATTTACTTATAGCTTCTTCTACATTCAAAAAAGCTTCACTACTAGAATGTATATGCATGTATACTTGGTTCTTTAATTCCCAATTATATTTAGGATAATTTTCTTTTAAACTATCTTCTATTTCACAAGTTTTTTCATAAGATATTTCCTTGTCATAGAATATTACATCTATATCTGTATCAAATTCCAACTCTTTTCCATCTATAATATTCCATAGGTTATTTCTAATTGCTCCAGCACATAGACAAGCTTCTTTTAACCCCAAGTTATCTATAATTCGTAATATTTCTTTTATTTCTCTACTATCCAAAAATTTTTCTAGTATATTTTCTTTTTTTAATACATCTATTTCTGACAAAATTAACACCTTTCTAAATATTATTTATTATAATATTGGAAATTCAAGATTGAAAAATAACCAACTATTTTTATATGTTGTTGTAATTTTCCCACCATGAGCACCTATTATTTTCGCTGCTATTGAAAGTCCCAATCCAAATCCTCCTGTATCTCTAGACCTAGAGTCGTCTGTTCTATAAAATCTATTAAATATTTTTTTCTCATCTTCTTTTGTAAAATTTTCTATTTTATTACCTATTTTTAAAGATGCTGTTTTTCTTATTTTATTTAAATTAACAAATATAGCATTATCGTCTTGTGCATATTTTATTGCATTATCAATTAATATATTAATAACTTGTTGAATTTGCTCATAGTCCGCCATTATTTTTATGTCGCCTTGTATTTCTGCTTTTATCGTTTTTCCTTTAATTTCTGCCCTACCTTTAAAATCTTTGCATACATTTTTCAATAATTCTGAAAAATTTATTTCTTCTTGAGTTTCAATGCTAGTTTCATCAGATTTCGAAAGTGCTAAGAAGTTTTTTATAAGTTTCTCCATTCTAACTAACTGTACCTTTGTACTTTCTGTCCATTCACTTTCTCCATTTAATATTTCAACCATTTCTGTATTTGCTGAAATTATAGATATCGGCGTTTTTAATTCGTGTCCAGCATCTGTTATAAAATGTCTTTGTTTCTCTTCATTATCTATAAAAGGTTGTATCACTTTTTTAGATAACATTGAGACTATAAGTATTACAAGACCACTTATTGTTGCTCCTATAATAAGTGAAGATTCCAAAATCACTTTTTGAGCTTGTAAGTCACTAACAGTATCTAAGAATATAACCATTTCTCCATTTTCTGTAGATTCCACATTATAACGATATTTTTCAATATATCCCTTACTTTTATTTTCATTTATTATTTTTTCAGAAAGTTCTTTTGCCTTTGCTTCATTTTCTTCTGCTATTCTATCAACATTTATTTCTGTAAGAATCTTATTTTTATCAAAAACTACGTAGAAATATCTAATTTTATATGGTGTATCTTTAGTAATTTCTGCTTCATCTAATTTTTGTAAAATACTTTCAAGATCTTTTATGTCAAAGTCATTTTTTTTGCTATATGCCTTATATATCGCCGAGATTTTCAAATCTGCTAATTCTCTTGTTCTGTTCATAGTAACTATATTTAATATGAACATAGTTAATCCTAGAACTAATAATAGTGATAATGTTGTTACTAAAATAAAGTTTTTTCTTAATCTTCTATACATTTTTTATCCCTAATTTTATTCCAAATTCTATATCTCCAAATATTCGATACTCTGACTCCAGTTCTTCAAATTTTTTATTTATATATGCTATATATAATTTAATCTTAGACAAATTTTTTTCACTTTCATCCATGTCTAAAACCGTTAATATTTGTTCATATTTTAATGTCGCATCCATATTAGATATAAATTTATTTATAATTTTTACTTCTTCACTATTTAGTATTAATGTTTTATTGTCTTTTTCAAATTTATTTCCAGAGATATTATAATTTATATCTCCTATTTTATAATTATCTATGTAGTTTGTATTTCTCCTTGTTAGTGCTTTTAATCTTGCTATAAGTTCATTAGTCTGAAAAGGTTTTGCTAAGTAATCATCTGCTCCAGATTCTAGACCATCAATTTTATCTGAGTTTTCCCCTTTTGCAGTTACCATAATTATTGGTGTCAATATATTTTTACTCCTTATTTCCCTTAATACTTCAACTCCGTCTTTTTTAGGCATCATTATATCTAGTATTATAGCATCATAATTATTATTAACCGCAAGGTTTAATGCTTCTTCTCCATCATAAGCATTATCTACTATATAATTGTTATATTCTAATATTGTAGATATGGCTCTAGCTAATTGTATTTCATCTTCTGCATATAAAAGTCTCACTTAAATACCTTCACTTTCTATGAATGTCATAATTGTTTCTAAATTTAAGTCTGTTGTTGCCATCTCATCTGCACATTTTTTTAATTCTTCTTTAAATAATTCTCTCTTACTTATATCTTTTTTATACATTAGCTGATGCTCTAAGCTAGCCCAGCAATCCATAGCTATTGTTCTTAT
Source organism: Miniphocaeibacter massiliensis (assembly GCF_900232905.1). GTDB lineage: Bacteria > Bacillota > Clostridia > Tissierellales > Peptoniphilaceae > Miniphocaeibacter > Miniphocaeibacter massiliensis. Next base: position 217,814 of record NZ_OCTQ01000003.1, on the reverse strand, counting down.
TTGAAGTTCTACATATATTTTTTCTATTACACCATTTATTTCTACAGGTAAGGACAATATAATATGATAACTTCTATATCCATTTTTTTTAGGCTTATTTATGTAATCTTTTTTTATAACTACTGTAATATTTTCTATTTCTTCTATCTTTTTTATTATATATTTTACATCGCTAATAAAAGTACATACTATTCTAAATCCACAAACGTCTTGTATTTCATTTAATGAATTTTCTAAAGATACTTCTAATTTTTGTCTTTCTAATTTTTCTTTTACGCTCTTTGGGTGTTTTACTCTATATTTAACATGTTCTATTGGATTTCTATCTTCTAAAACTAAATGTTTTTCTCCCATACATTTAATCTTTTCATATATTATTTCCATGGCCTTTTCTATATATTTTAATTTATCTTCATAAAATTCTTTATATCCTCTATTTTTTAAGTATTCTAATTCCATTTTAAGCCTCCCCTTTAATTATATAGTATCTTTATTAATTTTTTCTTAATAAATGCTACAATTTTTTTAAATTCGTTACTTGCAATAAAAAAAGGCTGTACTCAGCCTTTATAGTCCAGTTTCATACCCCATAGATTCTAATATATCTATTGAATTTTTCCTGATATTTAATATTCTATTGAGATTATCTGATGATACTGTACTTCTAAGCTTTCCACTTTCTAAATATTCATTCATTGGAACAACTTCAAGTATTTTCTTACCTTCATTTTTCTCTTCTTTAACCCAAGTTGGACTAATTTCTATATTTTTTATTACAGCTTCATTTTCTGAAGATTTCTTTTCTATATTTAAGTTAACAAATACTCCTGCTTCTGTATTAGAATTTTTAGAATATCTTTCTCTTTGGCCAGATATTGAATTTCCCATTGAGTATATAATATATTTTTCTTTCCCATCTTTTTCTACTTTTTCAATTGGTTGTATAACATGAGGATGACTACCTAAAATAACATCTGCTCCCCAATCTAGCATTTTATGCCCCAACTCTTTTTGAAAATCGTTAGGTTTAGTAGAATATTCCACACCCCAATGTGGGAAAATAACAATAAAGTCCGCTTTTTTATCTTTTAAAGTTTCTATATCTTTTTTTATTTCTTCCTCGTTTAAGGGACTTATCATACTTTTTTCATCTTGCTTTAAATTTCCTTCCACCCCATTAAAGCTTTCTGTATATGCTAAAAATCCTATTTTTATATTATTTACTTCCTCTATTAAATATTTTTTATTTTCTCCTTTTTTCCAAGTTCCGGTATGTTTTATTCCGTTTTTATCAAAAGCATCTATAGTATCTTCTATTCCTACTTTTCCTGAATCTATACAATGATTATTAGCTGTCGTTAGAATATCAAAACCCGATTTTTTTAAATCTTCTATTGCTTTTTCTGGTGTATTAAACATTGGAAATCCACTCATTTTCCTACTAGGTGTTGAAGTTGTTTCAAAATTTCCTATCATTAAATCAGATTTTATTATTTCATCTTGCATTTCTTGATAAAAATGTGAAAAATCATAATTTCCATCTGAATCTTTAACATCTCTAAATGTCCAAGGATGATACATAATATCCCCTGTAGCAGTTATTTTTGCAGTATAATTTTCTTCATTAGCTTCTATATCATTACTAATCAATTTCAATTTTTCTGTTTTACTACTACAACCTGTAAATATAATAATAATTAATAATAATAAGCCTTTAAAACTTTTCTTCATATTTTAACCTTCCTCTTCCTTTGTTTTTTTCAACATTAAAATTTATATATCAATGTTATCCTGATATAATGAATTATAACAATCAAACTATTTTTATAGGTTACAATAAAGATACAATATTATTTGTATATTCTGTAGCTATATTGTTGTTGTACTTATTTACTTTACTGTGATATAATAGTTGGAATTAATTATATTTATGAATGGGGAGATACGAATGGCAAAAAAGTTTAAAAAAATATTAGTCGCAAATAGAGGCGAGATAGCTGTAAGAATATTTAGAGCTTGTTCAGAACTAGGAATTAGATCTGTAGCCATTTATTCTGAAGAAGACAATACTGCTCTTTTTAGAACTAAAGCAGATGAGTCTTACGAGGTAGGATTTGGTAAAACTCCTTTAGAAGCTTATTTGGATATGAATGAAATCATTTCCCTAGCTAAAAACAAAGGGGTAGATGCTATACATCCAGGATATGGATTTTTATCAGAAAATAAAGAATTTGCAAGAAGATGTGAAGAAAATGGAATCACTTTTATAGGTCCTAGCTATAACGTATTGGATAGTTTAGGGGATAAAATAAAATCTAAAATAGTAGCAAAAAAAGCTGAAGTTCCTACTATCCCAGGTGTTGATAAGCCTATTAGAACTAAACAAGATGCTCTAGACTTTGCAAAAGAAGCTGGATATCCTGTTATGATTAAGGCTGCTGCTGGCGGTGGTGGTAGAGGGATGAGGATAGTTGAAAAAGAAGAAGATTTAATTCCCGCTTTTAGAAATGCTCAATCCGAGGCTAAAAAAGCTTTTGGTATAGATGATATGTTTATAGAAAAGTATTTAAAAAAGCCTAAACATATAGAAGTTCAAATACTTGGAGATAAACACGGAAATATTGTTCACTTATTTGAAAGAGATTGTTCTATTCAAAGACGTCACCAAAAAATAATCGAATATACTCCTGCATTTTCATTACCTACAGACTTAAGAGAAAAAATATGTGAAGATGCTTTAAAAATAGCAAAAAGTGTAGATTATTATAATGCTGGTACTGTAGAGTTTTTGGTAGATGCTGACTTAAATCATTACTTTATAGAAGTTAATCCTAGAGTACAAGTTGAGCATACTGTAACTGAATTAGTTACTGGAATAGATATTGTTCAATCTCAAATTTTAATTGCTGAAGGTCATAGCTTAGATAGCGATGAAATTGGTATCCGTTCTCAAGATGATATAAAAGTTAATGGCTATTCTATTCAATGTAGAGTTACGACTGAAGACCCTGCTAACGACTTTGCTCCAGATACAGGAAAAATAGATGTTTATCGTTCTGGTTCTGGTTTTGGAGTTAGACTTGATGTTGGTAATGCTTATGTCGGTTCAGTTGTTACTCCTTTCTATGATAGTTTACTTGTAAAAATAACTTCTAAATCAAGAACTTTTAAAGATACAATAAACAAATCGAAAAGAGCTTTAAAAGAATTAAAAATAAGTGGTGTTAAAACTAATATTCCTTTCTTGGTTAATGTTCTAAACTCTGAACAATTCCAACAAGGTACTTGTAATACTGGTTTTATAGAAAATAATCCTCAATTATTTGATGTTAAACCAAGAAACGATAGAGAATTAAAAGTATTAAATTTTATCGGTGAAAATGTTGTAAATAACAAAAGCAGAATAAATACTGAATTTGATATACCCATAAACTTTGATGACTTAAATAATTCAAGTTTTGAGTCTGGCACTAAACAAATTTTTGATTTAAAGGGTGTGAATGGCTTAATCAACTGGGTTAAAGGTCAGCAAAAAACTTTGTTAACAGATACTACATTTAGAGATGCACACCAGTCACTACTCGCTACAAGGGTTAGAACTACAGATATGTTAAGGGTAGCTCCTGCTGTTAGCAACTATATGAGTGACTTATTCTCTCTTGAAATGTGGGGAGGTGCAACATTTGACGTTGCATATAGATTTTTGCAAGAAGATCCTTGGATTAGACTTAAAGAATTACGTAAGAGAATACCTAATATATTATTCCAAATGTTGCTACGAGGAAATAACACTGTAGGATATAAAAACTATCCAGATAACGTAGTTAAAAGATTCGTAAAGAAATCTGCTGAAAATGGTATAGATATATTCAGGGTTTTTGATTCTCTAAACTGGATTGAAGGTATGCGTTATGCTATGGATCAAGTTTTAGAAAATGATAAAATCTTAGAAGGTACTATGTGCTACACTGGAGATATATTAGACGAAACTAGAGATAAATACACTTTACAATATTACGTTGATATGGCTAAAGAATTAGAAAAAATTGGTAGTCATATAATCGCTATAAAAGATATGTCTGGTTTATTAAAGCCATATGCAAGTGCCAAGTTAATTAAAGCTCTTAAAAATGAAGTTTCTGTACCTATCCATCTTCATACTCATGATACTACTGGAAACGGAGTTGCTACTGTATTAATGGCCGCTGAAGCTGGAGCTGATATAGTAGATACAGCATTTAATTCTATGGGAGGTTTAACTAGCCAGCCAGCTCTAAATTCTGTTGTAGCTGCTTTAGAAAATACTCGTAGAAGTACTGGTGTAAACTTAGACAATGCAGAATTGATTTCTAAGTATTGGGAAGCTGTAAGACCTGTATATGCTAATTTTGAATCTGATTTAAAATCTGGTTCTACTGAAATATACAAGTATGAAATTCCTGGAGGACAATATTCAAACTTCAAACCTCAGGTTGATAGCTTTGGTTTAGGACATAGATTTAAAGAAGTTAAGGATATGTACAAATCTGTAAATGATATGGTTGGAGATATTGTAAAGGTTACTCCTTCTTCTAAAATGGTAGGAGATTTTGCAATCTTTATGGTTCAAAATGATTTAACTCCTGAAAATATTGTGGAAAAAGGTAAATTCTTAGATTATCCAGATTCTGTAGTAACTTATTTTAAGGGTATGATGGGTCAACCTTTAGGAGGTTTCCCTGAAGATATACAAAAAATTGTATTAAAAGGTGAAGAACCTATTACTGTAAGAGCTGGTGAACTTTTACCTGATGAAGATTTTGATGCCAACAAAAAATATTTAGATGAAAAATATGGTATCACTGCAACTGAAGAAGATTTATTAGCATATGCATTGTATCCTAAAGTTTTCGAAGATTATTTAGATAATTTAAAGCTAAGTGGAGATTTATCTCATGTTAGTAGCCATGTGTTCTTCCATGGAATCAACCTAGGACAAACTAGAGAAGTTGAAATAGAAGAAGGTAAGACATTAATAATCAAACTTGTTGAAATGAGCGAAACAGATGATGAAGGTTATGTAACTTTAGCTTTCGAAATAAACGGTAATAGAAGAGAAATAAAAATATTTGACAAAGATAGTAAGAAAACTGCAGATAATACTTACTTACAACTTGCTGATCCTGACAACGAACTCGAAATTGGTTCTAGTATTCCTGGAACTATACTAAAAGTTTTAGTTAATGTTGGGGATAAAATTAAAGCTGGTGACCCTTTAATGGTAGTAGAAGCTATGAAAATGGAAACTAATATAGTTTCTCCTGTTGATGGTACTGTTGAATCCATAGTTGTTAAAGATAGTGAGATGGTAGAAGCTGGTCAATTACTTTTAAGATTAGAATAATTAAAAGCGGTATGATAATTCATACCGCTTTTTGTTTTCAATATATATAATAAAAATTTATCTATCTTTTTATATTTAAAATCATTACTTTCTTAACTTATGTTATATTATAATTAAAGTTAACTATTTAATACTTTAATTATTTTAAGGATGTGATTGATAGTGGATTATAGAATTGAAAAAGACAGTATGGGTGAGTTAAAAGTCCCTTCTGAAAAATACTGGGGAGCTCAAACACAAAGAAGTTACCAAAATTTCAAAATAGGTGTTGAAAAAATGCCTTTGGAAATAACAGATGCTTTTGCTATTTTAAAAAAAGCTTGTGCTATTACAAATAATAAACTTGGCATTTTAACAGATGAAAAAAAAGATATTATTGATAAAGTTACCAATGAAATTTTAGAAGGTAAGCTTGATGGCAACTTTCCCTTAGTTGTTTGGCAAACTGGTAGTGGAACTCAAAGCAATATGAATATGAACGAAGTTATTTCCAATCGTGGTAATGAAATCATTAATGAAAAATTACTTCATCCAAATGATGATGTTAACAAATCTCAAAGTTCAAACGATACTTTCCCTACCGCTATGCATATCTCTGCCACAGTTGCTGTTGAAAATTATCTAATTCCAGAACTCGAAAAAACATTGGACGTTCTATACAATCTTTCAATTGAAAATAGAGATATTATAAAAATAGGAAGAACTCATTTACAGGATGCAACACCTCTTACTCTTGGTCAAGAAATTAGCGGTTGGTCTTCTATGATTGAAAAATCTATAAACAATATAAAAGATAGCTCTTTTGGTATGCATGAACTTGCTTTAGGAGGAACTGCTGTTGGAACTGGAATAAATTGTTCTGAAGGTTTTGATGTTATAGTTGCTGAAGAAATTTCAAATTTAACTGGTATAGAATTTACTACAGCCGAAAATAAATTTCACTCTTTAACTAGTAAAGACGAGTTAGTGTTCTGTCATGGAGCATTAAAAGCATTAGCTGCCGATTTGTTAAAAATTGCTAATGATGTTAGATGGTTAGCTTCTGGTCCTAGAAGTGGTCTTGGAGAAATATCCATACCTGAAAATGAACCTGGAAGTTCTATTATGCCTGGAAAGGTAAATCCTACACAAGCAGAAGCCTTAACTATGATTGTTGCTCAAGTTTTTGGAAATGATGTTACTATCTCATTTGGAGCTTCTCAAGGTAATTTTGAATTAAATGTTTATATGCCTGTAATTATATATAACTTTTTACAATCTGTCAGACTTTTAGCTGATGGTATAAAATCTTTTAGAGAAAATTGCCTAATTGGAATTAAAGCTAACAAAGAAAAAATAAAGGATAACTTAAACAATTCTCTTATGTTAGTAACAGCTTTAAATACACATATAGGCTATGATAAAGCTTCAAAAATAGCTAGAAATGCTCATTTAAAAGGATTAACACTAAAAGAGTCTGCACTAGAGCTTGAGTATTTAACAGAAGAAGAATTCGATAATTGGGTTAATCCTGAAAATATGATTTAACTAAAAAAACTGCCATTTGGCAGTTTTTTTATATTTTATCTGTTGCAACTTCAAGATCTATTTCAGGCTTCATCACTACTTTGTCATATTCATAATCATAAGTGATTTTCCCAAGTTTTTTACACCTATCATAATCTCTTGTAATTCCTTTAACTTGCTTTGCTAGCATTACAATTGCTATTAAGTTTGGAATAACCATTAGTGAGTTAAACATATCTGCAAGTTCCCATACTAAGTCAACCTTTGCTATTGCTCCAATAAAAACAAAAGATAAAACAACTAATCTATATGGTGTTAATAATTTTTCTCCAAATAAAAATTTAATATTAGACTCTCCGAAATAATACCATCCGACTATAGTCGTAAACGAAAAACAAGAAATACAAATTGTTAGTGCATGTTTTCCAAAATTTCCAAATACTGTATAGAATGCTTCCTGAGTAATTAATGCAACTGGCTTGTCTAAAAAGTTTGCTTCAGTTACCAGTATCACAACTGCTGTAGCTGTACAAATTAAAAATGTACTAATAAATACCCCTATAATAGCTGTTAACCCTTGCTCTAAAGGATGGTTCACCTTTGCTGTTGCATGTGCATGTGGAGTTGAACCCATTCCAGCTTCATTTGAAAACAATCCTCTAGAAACTCCAAATGTCATAGCCTTTTGTATTGCTATACCTGCTCCACCACCTATTAAAGCACCTGTACTAAAAGCCTCTCTGAAAATAGTTTTTAATACTGGAACTACCTCACTACTATAAGCAAACATCGCATAAATTGCTAAACTTATATAAAAAATCGCCATTACTGGCACAATTTTTTCTGCAAAAGATGCTATTCTACCTATTCCTCCTAAAAATACCATTCCTGCTAATACCATTACTATAATTCCAACCCATATAGGATCTACTGCTATTGATGATCCAACTGTTGCTGCAATAGAATTAGCTTGTACCATGTTTCCTATTAACCCCAACGCTATTATAATTAATACAGAAAAAGTAGTAGCTAGTATTTTGCCTAATGTTTTATTTTTTATACCATTCTTTATGTAATAAGCTGGTCCTCCTATTAATTCTCCCTCAGAGTCCCTTTCTCTATATTTTTGTGCTAAAATAGCTTCTGCAAATATTGTACCCATGCCTAAAAAGGCTGCCATCCACATCCAAAATACCGCTCCTGGACCACCTAATACTATGGCAGTAGCAACTCCTACAATATTTCCTGTTCCTACTTGTGCGGCTACAGCTACTGATAGCGCTTGAAATGATGTAACTTCTCCCGCTGCTTTTCTTCTCTTATTTTCTTCCTTGTCAAATAATCCCCCAAATGTTTGTTTAAATGCTGATGGTAATCTTCTAATTTGTGGAAATCCCAGATATAACGTAAAAAATATTCCTGTCAATGGTAGTATAGCAAGTAGTATCTTATCTCTAGTTATACTATTAATAACACTTACAATATTTTCAATAATATTCATAATAATCTCCTTGTAAAATTTATTGTTTATTATTTATCTATGATAAATCTTTTTTAGGTTACCATTTTTTTTTACAAGTAGTATGTGATTATTATCATTTAAGCTATTTAATTAAAAAATTTCACAAAAAAAGAACAGGTATTAAATCCTGCTCCTTTTTATAATTTTATTCATATTCATAATTGTATTCAATTTTCCCAAGTTTTCTACATCTATCATAGTCTTTTGTAATTGCTTTCGCTTGCTTAAATAATACCATTATACCTATTAAGTTAGGAAGTACCATTATAGTATTGAACATATCTGCCATATTCCATACTAATGTAACTTTTAACGCAGAGCCTATTACTATAAATGCTAATACCAATATTCTATAAGGCCATAAGCCTTTTTCACCAAATAAATATTTTACATTTGTTTCTCCAAAATAATACCATCCTACTACTGTAGTAAATGCAAAGAATGTTAAACATATTGTTAATAAAATTTGACCTGTCTTTCCAAATGCTAATTCAAAAGCTTTTTGCGTTACTAATGCACCATCTAATCCTGAAATGTTAGCTGCTCCTGTTACTAATATAATTAATGCTGTAGCTGTACAAACTAACCCAGTATCTACAACTACTCCAACCATAGCTGTTAACCCTTGCTCTGCTGGATGCTTAACATGAGCTGTTGCATGAGCTTGAGGAGTTGAACCCATACCAGCTTCATTTGAAAATAGTCCTCTCGCAACACCATATCTCATAGCTTCTTTTATTATAATACCTGCTGCCCCTCCGCCTACTGCTTTAAAACTAAAGGCTTCTGTAAATATTAATTTAAATACACTTCCAACTTCATTTCTAAATATCACCATTATAGCCACAGCTAAAGCAATATATATAATTGCCATTACTGGAACTACCATTTCAGCAAATGATGCTATTCTCTTTATACCTCCTATAAATACCAAACCTGCCAATATGGCTATAGCTACTCCTACTATCCAAAGTGGAATATTAAAAGCAGTATGTATGGAAGTTGATATAGAATTTGACTGAACCATATTACCTATAAATCCTAATGCTAAAATTATTGCTACTGCAAAGAACCCAGCTAAAAATTTTCCTATACCCTTGTGTTTAAAACCTTGGCTTATATAATACGCTGGTCCTCCTACTAAGTTTCCTTCTTTATCTTTTGTTCTATACTTTTGAGCTAAAATAGCCTCTACGAATATTGTTGACATTCCAAAAAACGCTGAAAGCCACATCCAAAATATAGCTCCTGGTCCTCCTGCCATAATTGCAGTTGCAACACCAGCAACATTACCCGTTCCTACTTGTGCCGCTATAGCTACAGCTAAAGCTTGAAAAGATGAAATTTCACCTGCTGCTTTTTTTCTAGCATTTTCTTCCTTGTCAAATAAACCACCAAATGTTTGTTTAATTGCTGCTGGAAATCTTCTTATTTGTGGAAACCCTAAATATAATGTAAAAAATATTCCTACTAATGGTAAAACATACATTAATACATTATCAACTAATACTTTATTAATTGATTCTATCATTTTTGCTAAATAATCCATAATAGTCTCCCTTCATACATAATTACAACTAAAATAACGTTTTCTATCTGAAAATTCATCTAGTTGAATTTGTATTTTTGATTTTATAGCTAGTCATGCAATACTAATTTAACCCACATTTCCATATAAATATACTATGATTCATTTTTTTCCTATTTAAACGTTGAATTTTACATCTTTTATTCGTTTTTTAGGAAAACCTTGTCCTCCTTTCTCCAATCTACCATTAATTATATTTATATTAGAAAATACCTGAAAAAATTTTATACTGCTTAACTTCACCTATGTTTATGGCGGGAATGCGTGGGAATCGAACCCACCCAAGAGGCTCCTAACCCCTCATACTGGTGTTGAAGACCAGAGAGCACACCAGCACTCATTCATCCCCAAGTACTTTTTTATAGTACCATTAATTATTTATATTTTCAATTATATTTATAAATACATATCGCTAAACTAGTATTCTGCTATCATCTACCCTTTTAGTTAATTTTATGCTATCAAAATGATCCATTAGTAATAGAGTATTCTTCCTACTAGAATTTAATAAATCCCTATACTCAGAAATAGTTATATTGCCATTTTTTTCTATATAATCTTTTACTAGTTTTACAGCTTTATCATAGTCTTCTTTTAAAAGAATATTATTATCTCCAAATATTACAATATCTTTATTTATCATATATTTTAATATTTGTTCTTTTTCTTTGTCTTTTCCTGCAAAAGATTTAATAGTTTCTATTTTGTCAAAAGAATTATTTTTCAGTTCTCCTATAATATCCTTTCTCATTTTCTCTTGTTTTTTGCTAAGTCCAATATTAAATTCTTTTAGACTGTAGCTATCGTTATTTTTTCTTAAAATATCTCTACTAATTAAAATATCTAAAATTATTTCCATTTCTTTTAAACTTACATCATAATTTATTTTTGTCTTTAATTCATCCTTAGTAAACCCTAAAGATAAAGGATTATCCTTGTGATGTTTCTCTAAAACTTCTTTTATATTCGCTTTTATTTTACCCAATATTTTTTCATTCAAATATTTTTTATCTATATTTAATATTAAGCTTTCTGAAATTAATTTAGTTATTTCTTTATTTACTTCTACTTCACTTTCTCCTGTATAGGAAATTATATCTTTTAATTCCACAAGATTATCTTCTGTTTCTGTAAACTGTAATATTATTTTATCTAAGTCACCAGACTCTTTTATTCTTAGTTTTTCTATTAATTCATCATCTACATGTCTTTTTTTAGAAAGAGGATCTATTATTATTCCCCCTCCTATCGTTTCAACAGGCGAATATGACCGTAACACAAATCTATCTCTATTTCTACAAACTAAAGGCTCTTCAAGCCTAAATTGTACAAAACCTTCATCTCCTGGAAGTATCTCTTCACTCTCCAAAGGTACTGCTCTACACAATATTTCTCGTGTTCCCAAAGCTAACCTAATCCTAGTCCAGTGCTTTATTGAAAAATCTCTATTTTTAGAAACCATTACTTTTGCATCTATTATACTGGTTGTTACAACCGAACCTTCCTTAGCTATTATATCTCCCCTTGATATTGTATTTTTTTTCAAAGTAGATATATTAATTGCTGTTCTTTGTCCAGCATAAGCTGTTTCAACATCTTCACCGTGAACTTGAACACTTCTAACTTTAACTTTCTCTTCTACCGGATAAATAAAAAGTTCATCACCTCTAGTAACTTTCCCTTCCATTAAAGTCCCAGTTATAACGGTTCCTATCCCCTTTACTGGAAAAGCCCTGTCTATATGCATTCTTTCTGGAACATCACTTTCTTTTTCTTCTATTATTTCACTTTCTTTTTCCAGTAAGTTTATTAATTCATCTATTCCTCTTTTGGAAATAGAATCTACTTTTACAATTTCTGATCCTTCGAGAAATGTACCTTTTGTAAAATCCTTTAACTCGTCTTCTACAAGTTCTAAATAATCATCTTCTACTAAATCACATTTTGTTAAAACTATTATTCCCTTTTTTATATTTAAGTATGTTAGTATATCCAAATGCTCTTTAGACTGGGGCATTACTCCTTCGTCTGCAGCAATTATAAATAATACTAGGTCTATTCCTGTTGCTCCTGCCATCATATTTTTCACAAACTTTTCATGGCCTGGAACATCAACTATTCCTATTCTATTTCCATTTGGCAAATCCAAGTAAGTAAATCCTAAATTAATTGATATTCCTCTTTGCTTTTCTTCAGATAAAGTGTCTGTTTCCCTTCCTGTTAATGCTTTTACCAGCGTTGTTTTTCCATGATCAATATGTCCCGCCGTTCCAACTATTATATTCTTCATTTATCCTCCAAACTACTTAAATAAGCTCTCTAATTCATTTGCTATAATATCAAATTCATCATCTTGAATTGTTCTAATATCTAACATATATCTATCTTCTTTTATTCTTCCAATAATATGACTTTTAGAAAGTCTTAATTTTTCTTCTAATTTAGATACCGAAAGTTTATTTGTAGAAATAACCAAAACTTTTGATGGGATTACTTCTCCTGGCATAGAACCTCCACCAATTGTTGAAAACTCATTTTCAATAGATATTTCTATATCTAAGTTCTTATTTGATATTTTATTTAATAATATCTTAATCCTAGTTTCAAGTTCTTCTATTGAATATGATAACATTCTAATTGTAGGTATATTGTCTTTAGCTTTTTCTTCGTCAAAATATAATTTTAACGTCGCTTCCAAGGCTGCTAAAGTTATTTTATCAACTCTTAAGGCTCTTAGTAGCTGATTTTTTTTCATTTCATCGATATACTCTTTTTTACCAACTATTATTCCCGCTTGAGGTCCACCCAAAAGTTTATCTCCACTAAATGTTATTATATCTATTCCAGATTTTATAGACTCAGCAATAGTAGGCTCATGTTTTAGTCCAAATTTTTCTAAGTCAAAATAAACTCCACTTCCCAAATCTTCTACTACAGGTATATTATATTTTTTCCCTAATACATTAAGCTCATTATTAGGAACATTTTCTGTAAATCCTATTAATTTATAATTACTAGTATGCACTTTCATCAATAATTTAGTTTCTTCCGTTATTGCTTCCTCGTAATCTTCAATTCTAGTTTTATTCGTAGAACCAACCTCTACTAGCTTTGCCCCACTCATTGACATTACACTTGGTATTCTAAATGCCCCTCCAACTTCTACAAGCTCTCCTCTTGAAACTATAGCTTCTTTGTTCTTCGCAAAAGTACTTAATACTAAAAGAACGGCAGCTGCATTATTATTTACCACTAAAACATCTTCAACGTTAAAAAGTAATTTTATCATTTTAGTTACATGTATATATCTAGAACCTCTTTTACCCTTTTCTAAATCATATTCTAAGTTAGAATATCCCGATGCTATTTTCCATACTTCATCTTTTATACTCTCACTCAAAAGAGAACGTCCTAAATTTGTATGTAATATAGTTCCTGTTCCATTTATAACTTTCTCTAATGACAATGAATACTTTTTCTCCAATATCTCTCTTACTTTTATTGTTATTTCATCATTGTCTATTTTTATTTTTTCTAGATTTCCATCTGAAGAATCTAATATCATATTTCTAAAATAATCCAATGATTCTCTCACAGCTTCTGTTTTCATACTTTTTGTATAACTGTCATCTTTGATATTTACCTGTTTCAATACTTCTTCTACTGCTGGTAAATTTCTAAGTAAGTCTCTTTTTTCCATAATTTCCTCCTAAAAGCTATATACATATATTATATACTAATAGAGAGTATATATTAATTTCTTTTTTATAGGTATCGTTTTCTTGTAAATTATTTTGTATCTTTTTTACTGATTTTTCAATATTTATAAAATTTTTAAAGTTTATTTTTTGACGCGTTTTCCTTTCTTTTGTAGATTTTTTTGTTGACTATTTGTCAATCAAATGATATACTTAATTCAACTTAATATGGGTTGAAGGTATTGGGAGATTCATTAATGAAACCGAAGGGACAAGTTTACTTCTTGCCAAGTTGTAAATGAAATTCTCAGGTACAAGTACTAATACTGGACTATTATCTGGAGATAACGACAGAGGAATCAGGCAGATTCTTCTGTCGTTTTTGTTTAAGGAGGTGTTCTATATGATGATAATCACAAACAATCCCAAATTTATATCATATACTAATTACGAAGTAAATTACATTGACACAGACTATCTAGGTATTCTAAAAGAAGGTAGAGACTATATACATAAAAACTACGAACTTTTAACGCATCCTTTATATGGTAGTGTTAAGCCTTATGAAACTGTATATCGTACTTTAGTATTAAAAAAATCAGAAGGCATCCCCTTTGATTCAATAAGGTTAATTGAAGAATCTATATTAACAGCAGAAAAATTCTATGAAATGAACAAAAACTTTAAGTGGACAGAAGATATTTTAGAAGATTTTAAAGTAATTGATAAAGATTTGATTGATAACGCTCTTGAGCGTATTTAATAAATATTTTTTTAAGTAAATATGATAATATTTTAACTTATTTATTATGGAGGTATTAATGGACAATATTTATGATTTAGTAATTATCGGTGCTGGTCCAGCTGGTCTTGCAGCAGGATTATATGGTGCTAGAGCTAAAATGAAAACTTTAGTTTTAGAAAAAGAAAAAAAAGGTGGTCAAATAGTTGTTACTAGTGAAGTAGAAAACTATCCTGGTTCTGTGGAAAATGCTACTGGTCCTTCTCTAACAAAAAGATTTGCAGACCAAGTTGAACATTTCGGTGCAGAAATAAAAAAAGCAAATGTTAAAGATATCAATTTAGATTCAAAAATCAAAGAAGTAATTTGTGATGATGAAACTTACAAAGCTAAAGCGGTTATTTTAGCAACAGGTGCTTCTCCAAGAAAATTAGGTTGTACTGGTGAAAAAGAATTTACTGGTAAAGGTGTTTCATACTGTGCTACTTGTGACGCTGATTTCTTTGAAGATTTTGAGGTAATAGTTGTTGGTGGTGGAGATAGTGCCTTAGAAGAAGCTATGTATTTAACTAAATTTGCTAGAAAAGTATATTTAGTTCATAGAAAAGATACTTTTAAAGCAGCTAAGTCAATTGTAGAAAAAGCTCAAGCTAATGACAAAATAGAATTTTGGTTAAATAAAGAAATAATTGAAATTAAAGGTGATGGAATCCTAGAATCAGTACTTTTAAAAGATACTGTTACTGGTGAAACTTCAGAATATGTTGCTGACGAAGATGATGGAACAATGGGAGTTTTCATATTTGTTGGTCTAATCCCTCAAACTTCATTATTTGAAGGAAAGATAAACTTAGAAAATGGGTATATTGTTACTGATACCGAAATGAGAACTAATATCGAAGGAGTTTATGCCGCAGGAGATGTTAGAGTAAAAACTTTACGTCAGGTTGTAACAGCTGCTGCAGATGGTGCAATTGCTGCAGTAACTGCTGAAAAATATATAGACGAACATTTTGAATAGGAGGAATTAATATGTTAGAACTAGATAAAAAAACTTTTGATGATGAAGTGTTAAACGCACAAGGTTATGTTTTTGTAGACTTTTGGAGTGAAGGTTGTGAGCCGTGTAAAGCTTTAATGCCAGATGTTCACAAACTAGCTGAAAAATATGGTGACAAAATTAAATTTTGTTCTTTAGATACTACAAAAGCTAGAAGATTAGCTATTAAGCAAAAAGTTTTAGGCTTACCAACTATGCTTATGTACAAAGATGGAGAAATTGTTGCTGAAATAACTAAAGACGATGCTACTATTGAAAATATAGAAGCAATGATAGTACAACATTATAATTAAGAAAGTAAAATACAAAAGTATTTTATATATAAACAATTAATTAAGCTGGAGGTGTAGAATGCGATTAGAATTAGGCAAAATTTTTATTAAAGACATACAATTTGCTGATTCATCAAAAATCGAAAATGGCGTTCTTTATATTAGTAAGGAAGAATTACTAGAGGCTGTCGGTGGAGACGAGCATATTAAATCTATAGATTTTGATATTGCTAGACCAGGTGAAAGCGTTAGAATTACTCCTGTAAAAGATGTAATAGAACCTAGAGTAAAGGTTGATGGAAATGGACAAATATTCCCTGGTATCTTAAATAAAGTAGATACTGTTGGTGAAGGTACAACTTATGCATTAAAAGGAATGGCAGTTGTTACTACTGGTAAAATCGTAGGTTTCCAAGAAGGAATCATAGACATGGTTGGTGAAGGTGCTAAATATACTCCTTTCTCAAAACTAAACAACTTAGTTGTTATCTGTGAACCTATTGATGGATTAAAACAACATGATCATGAAAAAGCTGTTAGAATGATTGGTTTTAAAGCAGCTACTTATATTGGAGAACTTGCAAAAGATTTAACTCCTGATGAAACTAGCACTTACGAAACTAAACCATTACTACAACAAATTACTGAATATCCTAGTTTACCTAAGGTAGCTTATGTATATATGTTGCAAACTCAAGGTTTACTACATGATACTTATGTATATGGTGTAGATGCTAAGCAAATAGTTCCTACTATACTTTACCCTACTGAAATAATGGATGGAGCTATTGTTAGTGGTAACTGTGTATCTGCATGTGATAAAAACCCAACTTATGTTCATTTGAATAATGGTGTTATTGAAGATTTATATGCAAGACATGGTGTAGATTACAACTTCTTAGGTGTAATAATAACTAACGAAAACGTATATTTAATGGACAAAGAAAGATCTTCAAACTGGACTTCAAAGTTAGTTGAATACATTGGTGCAGATGCTGTTATTGTATCTCAAGAAGGTTTTGGTAATCCAGATACAGACTTAATAATGAACTGTAAAAAAATCGAAGAAAAAGGTGTTAAAACAGTAATTGTAACTGATGAGTACGCTGGTAGAGATGGTGCATCTCAATCATTAGCAGATGCTGATCCGAAAGCTAATGCAGTTGTTACTGGTGGTAATGCAAACCAAGTAGTTGAATTACCAAAATTAGATAGAATAATTGGTCATATTGAAGTAGTTGATACTATAGCTGGTGGAGCTAAAGGTTCTTTAAGAGCAGATGGAACTATAGAAGTAGAAATTCAAGCTATAACTGGTGCGACTAACGAAACTGGATTTAATTATTTAACTGCAAAAACTTATTAATAATACAAATTAAAAATTAAAATTTTAGGAGGATATCATGAGTTTATTAGAAAATAAAAAAATAATCATAATAGGCGACCGTGATGGAATACCTGCTCCTGCAATAGAAGAATGTGTAAAAACAGTTCCTAATACAGAGGTAGTTTTCTCATCAACTGAATGTTTTGTCTGAACTAGTGCTGGTGCTATGGACTTAGAAAACCAAAAAAGAGTTAAAGATGCTGCTGATAAATATGGAGCAGAAAATCTTGTGGTTTTACTAGGTGCGGCAGAAGCAGAAGCTGCAGGTCTTGCAGCCGAAACAGTTACTACTGGAGATCCTACATTCGCTGGTCCTTTAGCTGGTGTTGAATTAGGCTTAGGTGCTTATCATGTTGTTGAAAATGAAATGAAAGAATTATTTGATCCAGCTGTTTATGACGAACAAATAGGCATGATGGAAATGGTATTAGATGTTGATGAAATAGCTGAAGAAATGGCTGACATAAGAGGATAATCTTTTAACATCTATATTAAATATTATAAATAGGAGGATATATATGGCGAATAAAAAAGTCGTGCATTATATAAACCAATTCTTTGCTGGAATTGGAGGAGAAGAAAAAGCCGATACTAAGCCTTTTATTGCTGAAGAGTTACCTCCAATAAGTAAACAATTAGAAGCTAAACTAGGAGAAGACTTTGAAGTAGTAGCTACTATTGTTTGTGGAGATAGTTATTTTAACGAAAATTTAGATTCAGCAAGTAAAGAAGTTCTTGAAATGATTAAAGGTTTTAACCCTGATTTATTTATATCAGGTCCAGCATTTAACGCAGGACGTTATGGTGTTGCTGCTGGAACTATCGCAAAATTAGTTCAAGAAGAATTAAATATACCTGTTGTAACAGGAATGTACACTGAAAATCCTGGTGCAGATATGTTTAAGAAAGATTTGTATATAATAGAAACTGCTAACTCTGCCGCAGGAATGAGAAAAGCTCTTCCTAAAATGGCATCTTTAGGTATTAAATTAGCGAACGGCGAAGAAATTCTTGGACCTAAAGAAGAAAATTATATTCAAAGAGGAATTAGAGTAAACTACTTTAATGAAAAGCGTGGTTCTGAAAGAGCAGTTGATATGCTTGTTAAAAAAATCAAAGGTGAAGACTTTGAAACAGAATATCCTATGCCAACATTTGACAGAGTTCCTCCAGCTTTTGCTATAGATGATTTATCTACAGCTACTATTGCAATTGTTACTTCTGGTGGTATAGTTCCTAAAGTAAACCCTGACAGAATAGAATCTTCTTCAGCTTCAAAATATGGCGAATATTCAATAGCTGGAATTGATGACTTAACAGAAGAAACTTTTGAAACTGCTCATGGTGGTCATGACCCGGTTTATGCCAATGAAGATGCTGACAGAGTAATCCCTGTTGACGTTTTAAGAGATTTAGAAAAAGAAGGTAAAATCGGTAAATTATACGATTACTTCTATAGTACTGTTGGTAATGGTACTGCTGTAGCAAGTGCTAAGAAATTCGCTCATGAAATAGGCGAAAAATTAGTTGCTGCTGGTGTGGATGCAGTTATCTTAACTTCAACGTGAGGCACTTGTACACGTTGCGGTGCAACAATGGTTAAAGAAATTGAAAAAACTGGTATTACAGTAGTTCATATGTGTACTGTAGTTCCTATCTCATTAACTGTAGGAGCAAATAGAATCGTACCTACAATAGCTATCCCTCATCCATTAGGAAATCCAGCTTTGGATCCTGTTGAGGAAAAAGCTTTAAGAAGAAAATTAGTTGAAAAAGCTTTAAGTGCTTTAGAAACTAAAATCCAAGATCAAACTGTATTTGATAACTAAAAATTTAAATTATGGATTCTGCTATTAGCAGAATCCATAATAAAATGGAGGTAATTTATGTCTTTCCCTGTTGTTAAAAACGCTGGTTATGTATTAGTTCATACTCCAGACATGATTGTACAAAACGGTTCAACTTGTTCAACAGAAAGAATCGTAAATCCAGATTCTGAATTTTTAAAAGAAGTTGGGAACCATATTAGATCTTATGAAGAAGTTGTAAACTATTTACCTAACCAAGTTTACATTGGAAACTTAAGACCAGAAGAATTAAATAATTATGAAATGCCTTGGTATAATAAAGAATACAAAGGTGAAAGAACTGGTAAATTTGGTGAAATAACTCCTCAAGACGAGTTTATTGCTATAATGAAAATTTGTGATTCTTTTGAATTAGTTGAACTAACTGAAGAATTCATTAATGAAGTAAAACCTAAAATCGAAAAAAACTATCCTGAATTTAAGGAAGATTTAGATAAAATAAAACCTTCTGATTTAGAATCAGACAAACATCTATTAGATGAACATAAAGCAGAGGGATTGTACCATGATGGAAAGCTTGTTGGTATAGTAAAAGCTGCTCATGACGTCGATGTTAACTTAAATGCTCATACAATTTTTGAAAATCTTGTTGTTAAAGCTTCTGGAGTGTTAGCTGCCATTAGTTTATTGAGAAATTCTTCAATTAATAAAGACGATATAGATTATGTAATTGAGTGTTCAGAAGAAGCTTGTGGAGATATTAACCAAAGAGGTGGTGGTAACTTTGCTAAAGCTATTGCTGAAGTTGCAGGTTTAACCAATGCTTCTGGTTCTGATACTAGAGGTTTCTGTGCTGCTCCTACTCATTCTTTAATCGAAGCTGCTGCTTTAGTTAAAGCTGGCGTTTATAAAAATGTTTTAGTTGTTGCTGGTGGAGCTACTGCTAAACTTGGAATGAATGCTAAAGACCATGTCAAAAAAGGTTATCCTGTTCTAGAAGATGTTCTAGGAGCATTTGCAGTATTAGTTTCTGAAAATGATGGAATAAGTCCTATTTTTAGAACTGATTTAACAGGTAAGCACAGTGTTGGTACTGGTTCTTCACCTCAAGCTGTAATGACTTCTCTTATTACTGCTGGATTAGATAGAGCTAATTTAAAAATTACTGATGTAGATACTTATTCAGTTGAAATGCAAAATCCAGACATCACAATGCCAGCTGGTGCTGGAAATGTACCTGAAGCTAACTTTAAAATGATAGCTGCTTTAGCTGTAAAACGTGGTGATATTGAAAGAAGTGAATTAAAAACTTTAATTGATGAAAAAGGGTTACCTGGTTGGGCACCTACTCAAGGCCATATTCCTTCAGGAGTTCCTTATGTTGGATTCATGATTGATGATCTTTCTACTGGAGATAAAACTAGAGCTATGGTTGTAGGTAAAGGAAGTTTATTCTTAGGTAGAATGACTAATCTTTTTGATGGTGTTTCTTTTATATGTGAAAGAAATCCTGGTGAAGAAGAAGCTGAACAAGGAGCATCTAAAGAAGAAATCAAGAAAATAATTGGTGAATCTTTAAGAGAACTAGCAGCAAATATGCTAAAAGAATAGAGGTGATAATATGTCAAAAAATATTATTGCAGACGTATTATTAGAAATAGCTAATGGTATTGAAAGTGGATCTTTTATGAAAAAACCTAAAATAGGTCTTACATTATTAGGTAGTGAACATGGAATAGAAAACACTCTTCAAGCCGCTAATTTAGCAAAATCTTTAAACTATGACATAGTATTAATTGGTCCAAAAATTGAAACAGAATTTGAACTAGTTGAAGTTTCAAATGAAGAAGAAGCTCATAGTAAAATGGAAGAATTATTAGATTCTAAATATATAGATGCTTGTATAACTATGCATTATAATTTCCCTGTTGGAGTTTCTACCGTTGGTAGAGTTATAACTCCTGGAGTTGGAAAAGAAATGCTTCTTGCTACCACTACTGGTACAAGCTCTACAAACAGAGTAGAGAGTATGGTTCGAAATACTATTGCTGGTATTACTGTTGCTAAATCTTTAGGAATAGAAAATCCAACTGTTGGTATTTTAAACGTAGATGGCGCTAAACAAGTCGAAAAAGCTTTAAATAATTTAAGAGCTAATGGATATAATTTCGAATATACAGAATCAGCAAGAAGTGATGGTGGCGCAGTACTTAGAGGTAACGATGTTCTACAAGGAGTTCCTGATGTATGTGTTACAGATTCACTTACTGGCAATATCTTAATGAAGATGTTTTCAGCATTTACTACTGGTGGAAGTTATGAATCTCTAGGGTATGGATATGGTCCTGGTATCGGAGAGGGATACCATAGAAACATACTAATTATATCTAGAGCATCTGGAGCTCCAGTTATTGCAAATGCTATAAAATATGCTTATGATTTATTAGTTGGAAATATTAATAAAATACGAGAAGAAGAATACAAAGAAGTAAATTCTTACTGCTTTGACAAAGTAATAGAAGCAATCAATGCTAAGCGTCCTGTAGAAGATACTACAGATGTTAAAGCACCTCCTAAAGAAGTTGTAACAGGCTCAATCCCTGGAGTTGATATCTTAGATTTAGAAGATGCTGTTATCGCTCTTTGGAAAAATAATATTTACGCTGAAAGTGGCATGGGATGTACAGGACCTATAGTTATGATTAGCGAAGCAAATGTAGAAAAAGCAACTGAAATCTTAAAGGAAGAAGATTTCTTATAAATAAACTCAAAACGTTTCATAAATTCATTAAAATAAAAAACCTATATACATACCCCATGTATATAGGTTTCTCTCTTTTTAATCACTAATAGCTTTTGCACCTTTGCTTTTTAAATATTGTTTCATTCCATTTGTTGTCGTAATTTTATTATTTTTATCTATCCAAATAGCTTCTACATCTTCTACTTTTTCTAGTAATTCTTTTCCTTCTTCTAACGATAACATAAATAATGTTGTTGAAAAAAAGTCTGCAACTCCACTATCTTTTGAAAGTACTGTAACTGATTTAAATTTATCAGCTGGCATTAATGTACTAGGGTCTATTATATGATTATACCTTTTTCCCTCTACCTCATAATATCTTTGATAATCTCCACTTGTTACAACAGAAATATCATTTGCATATACTATGTCAGTATTTGATGTCCCTGTATCACCCATCTCGCTATTAGGATTTTGTATACCTATACTCCACTTATATTTTCCTTTTTCTTCAGGTTTTCCGACAGATAAAATATTTCCCCCTGCATTTAATATTGCAGAGATACATCCTTCTTCTTTTACTTTATCTATTACTAATTGAGAGGCATAACCCTTTGATGTTGCTCCTATGTCTAGAGCCATGTTTTTATCTTTTAAAAATACTGTACTGTTTTTCTCATCTATTATTACCTTAGATAAATCTATATATTCTGAAGCTTTTTTAAGATCTTCCATATTTGGTAACTTTGCATTTTCAGGCTTATTTAAACCTTCTGTTCTATATTCATGCCAAATTTCCAAAACAGAACCAAAAGCTATATTTGTCTTGTTAGAATATTTTTCTGACATATCTTTAGAAAATTTTAGTAAATTTATAATATCTTTATCTACTTTTATTGCCTTTATTCCTGCATTCTCATTAATAGTTTTTATATTATTAATACCTTTAAAACTATCATATTGATTATATAATTTATGTAATCTTTCAAATTCATTTTTAACTATATCATAGTATTTGTTAAATTCTTCATCTGTTTTAGTATAGGCTGTAAATACTATAATAGTATCAAATGCATCATAAAAAGTATTATCATATTTAGTATATTCTTTATTGTTACAACTAGTAATACTAATAATGGCTATTATAAATAAAATTGGTAACTTTATTATTTTTCTCATATTTCACCTCCTTTAAATTATACCTCTTTTATCTAAATAAAAAAGGATAGTTAAAACTATCCTTTTTTATTTATTTTCTTCTATTAATTTTAATACATTATCTGGTATTTCAGATTTATCTATAGATTTTTCACCTAATACAATTTGATTACTACTCTCAACTGCTAAATAAGTTCCTCTTTTAAATAAATCTTTAGGATTATCTGTTCTTACAGTAAATTCTAACTCTTTACTCTCTCCTTTTTTATTATATCCTATTAATTTATATTCTTTGCCAAGTCCTAATTCTTCACCATTATCTGCGTATTGTTTTTCTAATTCTAGTGACTGATTTTCTGGTACTACTATATAATATGTTTCTCCAACATATCTATCATTATAGTATTCTTTCCCTTTATATACTCCAAGCCCTATTAAGCCAATAAGTATTATTCCTATTAAAAACCCCATTAATTTCTTCATATTTTCCTCCTAAAATTCTAGTTCTCTATTTTTAAATGTAAACATCGTAATTAATATTGCTCCTAAAAAATATATTATTATAGCAGCTATCGGAATAATTTCTATATTTCCTGTGTAAATAATTTCTTCAAAATTTGATAAAACACTTCCTAATACTAGTTCTCTTCTATCTCCTATTAAAGAAATTACAGAATTAAGTCCTAATATTGTACTTAGAAACATATCTAAAACTTGTGATATAGCTAGTACAAATACTATAGTTCCTGGAACTGCCTTTTGATAGAAAAAAGAAAATATTCCAGCTATAGCAGAAATTACCAATATCTTCACTATATTGCTTGTTACAAGAGAGGCTATTGCTCTTAAGTTATCGCTACTTAATGACATATTTAATAACTTTAAATTCACAAAAAATATTATACTCAATAATGTAAACACTATAACTGACATTATCGCTGTAGTTATAATTTTAAATATAACTAATTTATTTCTCTTTATACCGTACCCTATTATAGCTTGCATAGATTTGCTGTTAAAATCATCGTTATAAACAGTCGTAAATATAAATATACCTAATATTATTGTTCCTAGCTGTACTAACACCCCAGTTGTCATCATCAATGTTTCAGCATTATATCCATCATTATTCATAATAAAATTAATAGCTATATAACTTACAGCCGCAAGTATCATTAATATATAAAAACTTCTCTTCTTAAATATTCTATAAATTTCTGCTTTTAAATAATTAAACATTTTTTCCTTCTCCTATCAAATTGAAATAATAATTTTCTAAAGTTAATTCCTCTACTAGAATTTCATAAACTCTTATATTATTTTTTACTAATTTTTCATTAATAACATCTGTTGTCTTTGCATACTCAGAAGGTAATTTTATTAAATTAGACTCTATCCTTAATCCATCAATATTTAACATATTCTCAAGAATATTTATTGCAGATTTTGAATCATCTACCCTTAAACTTACAAATGATTTTGCTTCATTTCTAAGTTCTTCCCTGCTTAACTCCCTAACTAAAGTTCCTTTATTAATAAATCCAAATTTATTTGCAACTAATTCTAGCTCTGAAAGAATATGAGATGATACCATTAAAGTTGTACCATATTCTTCTTGCAGATAATGTAAGGTATTTCTAATATCTACTATTCCTTGAGGGTCTAACCCATTTATGGGTTCATCCAATATAACTATTTTAGGATTTCCTAAAATAGCATTGGCTATTCCTAGTCTTTGCTTCATACCCATAGAAAAGTCTTTAAATTTTTTATTTACTTTGTCTAATTCGACAATTTTTAAAACTCTATCTATTTCACTTTTATCTTTTATTCCTTTTATCTTTCTGTAATAATTGATATTTTCTCTAGCAGTTAAATATGGAAAAAAGTTACTTCCAATAAAAAACCCTATGTTTTTTCTAGCTTTTTCTAAAGAAGCATTATCTTTACTTCCTAAAATATTAACACTACCTTTGCTTTGCTTAGAAAGTCCCATTATTATTTTGAATAATGTTGTCTTTCCAGATCCATTCTTACCTATTAAACCGTATATATCTCCTTTATTTACAGTTAAATTCACATTTTTTATTACTAAATGTTTTCCATAACTCTTATCTATGTTTTTTATTTCCAATACTTTTTCCATTTATATCTCCTTCTTAGTGTTCTGTTGTCTTAGTACATAGTACAATTTATTTTTTTAATTGTCAACTCTTTTTTTATATTATTTTTTACAAATAAAAAAGACTACTTTTTAGTAGTCTTTATGCCTTAACTTGTGCCATTATCGTTCTTTTATAGCCTATTATTATTTTGTAATAACCTGATAATTCTTCATCTAATTCAACATCTGAAGTATCTACTCTTAAATATCCATCTGGCAAAGTGTATATTTTGTCTTGTGAAGAAACTATCCATATATTATCTTTACCTATTTCTTTAATAACTCTAGGACTTAATTGTTGATTTCCTCTACCAAAAACATGACCTTGTCCACCAATTACTGTTACTATCAAAATAGTTTTCTTATCTTTTATAAAATTATAAATTTCTTTTTCTGTCCCATCATTTATAACCAATTCGTTCTTATAAAGTATATCTACGCCTAGTAGGCTACCTTCATACCCCAGCTTTTCCAAAATAGAAAAAGTCGTTCCACCCGTTCCAAAAACATAGCAAACATCTTCATTTTCTTTCTCCATTCTTTCTTCTACTTCATCTGCCATGCCATCTATATCTGTTGAATCAGAATTTGAAGAAGATTTTGATTGTTGCATTAAATGTTGAATACGAGGTACTTTTAAATATCCATATAATTTAGCCTCAACTATATTTTTTCTGAATTTTTCTTCATCTATATCCATAACTTCTGAATTTACTACATCTACTCTATCTGGATTTTCAATATACTCTTTTATTGCTAAACCTGCATCTTTAGGATTATTTGCATAAACTGCCGAATGTATTTTAACTCCTGCTGGGATTCCTACTACTGGAATAGAAATCTCTATTGCATTATATATATTTCTAGCTGTACCATCTCCTCCTGCGAATACAAGCAAATCTATGTTTAAATCTTTCATAGATTTTGCTAATTTTTCAGTATCTTCGAAATTTGTTTTATCTTTCTCTTCTCCTAATACTTCATAATTAAATCCTAGCTCTTTAAGAAGATTTTCTCCCATTTCTCCAAAGCCAGTATAAAATGTTATCTTTTCCTTCAAACTAACTATTTCATTTAACGCAATTTTGGTTTTATTGTTAGATTGATAAGTTCCTCCCTTTTCTAAAGCAAGTTTTTGAACCTTTTCTCCATCACTTCCCTTTAATCCAACGGAACCACCAATTCCAGCAACTGGATTTATAATTAAGCCTACTTTCATAAAACCCTCCTATTTTATATCAATACTATTATTCTACCCAATAAAATCAAAAAAAAGATCTTCAAAGATCCTTTTTAATAATTTAAGTATTTTCTTGAAAATTCTCTGTAGTAATCTTCTAGCTCACTATCATTAACAAGTTTTAGAACATAATATACTATACTATTCCAATCTATTCCCTTTATATTTTTCATATCTATATCTTCAACTATATTTCTTAAGCTTTCATTTTCATAAGGATAGATAAATACCGAATATTCATTATCACTTCTAACTAAACCAATATTTCTATTTAGCTCATAATTTTTGTAAAATTCATCTTTCTTAATATCTTTTAAATATAAACTCTCACTTAATAATTCAGAATATTTTTCCTCCCATTCTTTAGACTTATTATTGTCTAAAAATTCTCCAAAATTACTTTCTACATACTTTGTTTGGATATATACTTTTTTTCCATCTTCATATTCTAAATATAAGTCTATCTCTTTTTTTTCATCTAATCCTGGCTTATAGTCAAATTCATATTTTTTTATTTTTCCTAATTTATCATCTAAATTTAAAATGTGTTTTATAATTTTATTTAATAAATCTATTTCTTCTATTAAAGGAATAAAAAAGTTTATATTCATAACTTGTGAAGAGCATAAATGATTTGAATAAAGATGAGTTCTATTTTTATCATATTTCTCTTTATAAATTGAATAACTATTTCCTATAAAGTTCTTCTCTATGCTATCTGGAAGTATATAATCTTCTAATTTTCCATTATGATATCCACTTTCTTCAATTCTCAAAATATCTTTTTTGTATTTTGACAAATGATTTTTTACCCGTCTGTCAAATTCTTTATATCTCATAAAATTTCTCCTAACATCTTTTCCATAATATTTTATATTATACTACATATTTTAAAAGTAGTGTTTCTTACTTTTTTACATTTATCATAGCTACTGTCTTAAATATAATTATACACCCTTATTTGATTTATTTTTTATTGTAAATCTTATTACTCTATCTATGATTAAGGCTAAAACCCCTAATTCTATGATATAATATTGTAGTTAATATAAGGAGCATATATGAAAATTATTAAAGATGAAAATTTCAAGAAAAAATTAACTGCTAAAAGAAAAACTAGAATTTTTAAAATAGTTTTTGCTTTACTAGCAATATCAGCAATTTTTTCAATTTATAATTTTATAAATTCACCTGCTAGTATACCTAATAAAGAATATGAAATGGTTAAAAGCGATTATGTCTTAAGAATTTTACAATGTATTGTAGGGATGATTGTTATCTTTCTTCCATCTCAATTTGAAAGAAAATTTGGATTAGATATTCCTGATACAATGGAAATAATGTACTTCATTTTTCTGTTTTGTGCTATTTATTTGGGAGAAGTTAAAGACTTCTACTATAAAATCCCTCACTGGGATACTATACTGCACGCTTTTAGTGCTACAATGTTGGGTTCTTTAGGATTTATTCTAGTTCAATTCTTTAATAGCAATCAAATTAAAGGTACACAACTTAGTCCATTTTTTGTTTCGCTTTTCGCTTTTTGTTTTGCAGTTACTTGTGGAGCAATTTGGGAAATATATGAATATTTAGCAGATTACATTTTAGGAACTAACATGCAAAAATTCATGACTGCTAATGGTACTATTTTAACAGGACATAATGCTTTAATGGATACAATGAAAGATATTATAGTAGATGTTATAGGAGCATTATTTATAGTATCTCTTGGATATATACACCTTAAAGGGTTATCTAAGAAAAATAATGATAAAAAGGAGTGTGATTACAATTAATAAAAAGAGAATAACAAATTTACTTGTAATTATATTTTGTTTAATAATAGTAGCTAGTTTATATATAAAATTTACTTTTAGAGACCAGACAATAGAAGAAATACTATTTTATGCTTTCAATGGTGGAGAAAATTCATCTTCAGATGTTTTTATTACTGCTATAAAAAAAGCTATACTTCCACTTATCGTGTTTGTTGGAATCATTTTATTTGTTAAAAATAGATTTTTTGAAAATCACCAAGTTAAATTTACTTTAGCTTTTTTCACTTTAACTTTACTGATATTTACATTTTCTCTTAGAGTAGACCTTTTTATAAAAAACTCTCTTGCATCTTCAGATTTTATTGAAGAAAACTACATTGACGGTAGGAAAGTTAATATTACTTTTCCTGAGAAAAAGAAAAACTTAATAGTTATTTTTGCTGAATCTATGGAAAATTCACTAATTGATAAAGAGTTAGGTGGAGGTTGGGAATATTCAGTAATGCCTGAACTTGAAGAATTAGCTTTATCAAATACAAATTTTTCAAATAATAAAAAAATAGGTGGTTTTTATCATACCAACGGTTCTACTTGGACAGTATCTGGTATAGTGGCTATTACATCTGGAATAAACATGAAAGTTAGCATGGCAAATACTTATACTTCCGATAATTTCCTATCTGGAACTTATGCTCTTGGAGATATACTAAAAGAAAATGGGTACAATCTTAAAGTATGTATGGGCTCAGATTCAAAGGCTGGAAATAAAGATAAATATTTCCTTTCTCATGGTAATTATGATATTTTTGACTTTAACTATGCTGTAGATAATGGATACATGAAATCTGAAGACAAGGTTTGGTGGGGTTTTGATGACACTGATTTATTTAAATGGACTAAAGAAGAAACTTTAGAACTCGCTAAAGATGATAAACCTTTTAATCTAGTAATAGAAACAGCTAATACCCACTTTGAAAATGGATATCTCGAAGAAGAAGCACCTAAGAAATTTAATACACAATATGAAAATGTATATTCTTATAATTCTACACAAATTAATGAATATATAAATTGGGTAAAAGAGCAAGATTTTTATAAAGATACCACTATAGTGGTCTTAGGTGATCATCTAGGCATGCAAACAGATTTTTATGAAGATAATATGATAGATGGACACGAGAGAAGTGTTTATAATGTATTTATAAATCCTTCAACTGAGCCTAAAAACAGCAAAAATAGAACAATGACATCTTTTGATATGTATCCTACTATTTTAGCCAGCATCGGTGCTAATATTGAAGGAAATCAACTGGGCTTAGGTGTAAATTTATTTTCAGATAAAGAAACTTTGTCTGAAAAATATGGATATGATTTTCTAAATGAAGAAGTTGGAAAAAACTCTAAGTTTTTTAATGATTTTATTTTAGGTGATGATTATAAAGATGTTATAAAATTGGAAAAAGAAAAAGAAGCGAAAGAAAAAGAAGAAGCGAAAAATAAAAAATAACAGCTATAAAGCTGTTATTTTTTATTTTAATATTTAATCTATGTTACATATATACTTAGGGATTGATGCTCTCACCGTTTTCATTGGATTGACAATTTGTGAAATATTTAAATCCATAACTTGACTTGCCATTAAATAAGTTTCTGCCCAAGATACATTTAAAACTTTTTGTATATAATCAACTGCTGTTTTTAAAGCTTCTATTATTGCATTTCCCAATGTTTCACCTGAAGATATTATTTCTATTCTATCTTTAAGTTCTACAATAGGTCATTTAATTTCTCTTATAGCTTTTATTACAGATACCCTTAGTTCAACTTCTCCAGAAATTTCCACCCCTGTAAAGCAAAGTTTCCCATCTCCCATAACAGCGTGTAAATCAACTAGTGCTAGCATCGCACCTTTTTGATTTACGTTAAAGTAAAGGTTAGCTCCTTTAGTTATAATTTTAGAATCCATATTCCCTCCGTGTTTCCAAGGAGTATGCGTTCCCCACTCTCCATCTTCTTTTTTAGGCGCAACTCCAATGACCCTATCATAGGATTCAAGGGAATCTTTTTACCTAAATAATTAACTGCACCATTTACATAAATCTAACCTGTAGCAGGATTAATTATATTCATATCTATTTCCATAAGTATTTGTTCTTCGCTATCAATCTGCTCATGAAAGCAATCACATGTTTCAACTATTATTGTATCTCCCGAATCTATCCTATAATTTTCTCTCATTCCATATTCAAAATTATAAATAATCTTGTCCTTAAATAATCTTCTCGTGTATATCCTCTATCATGTATTTTACTATAATTTTTTCTTAAAATTTAATTGTTTCTTACCTTCTGCATAACCACATTTATTATAAAATTCATGAGCCTCTTTTCTAGAATAGCCCGATACAAGTCTTATTATAAATACTTTATCTTCTATTGCCCAATTTTCTACTGCTTATAATAATTTTTTACAAATTCTTAATCTCTTATAATTAGAATCTACTGCTATGCCCATTATATTTTTCATTGCTGGTGCATATGTGCATTGATAATTATTAGCATGAACATAACCTACTACTTTTTCGTTTATTTCATAAACAAAAATTTTCTCATTTTTACTCTTTAATAAATTTTTTATATTTATTTTAGTTTCTTCTATTGAAAAATCATAATTCATTTCGTTTTTATTAATTGAGTGTATTGCAACTGCATCTTCAATTTTACATTCTCTTATATTTTCCATATATTTCTCCTAAAAATATTTTTTAAAATTTTTTTGCAATTTTATCTCTTCAAAGCCTTTCTTTTTATAAAATTCGTGTGCACTTTCTCTGTCAATTCTTGTAACTAACCTTAATCCTTTTGAGCCTTCTTCTATTGCCCATTCTTCTATGCTTTGTACAAGTCTTTTTCCTATACATTTCCCTTGGTACCTTTTATCTACTGCTAGTCCAATAATATCTGTTAATGATTCTTGGTATAAGCTAGTATAGTCATGTGCTTGAATATACCCTACTACTTCCCTATAATATGTTGCCACTAAAATTTTATAATTTTTGTTTTCTATTATTTTTTCTAGATTTTCTTTTATTATATCCTTGTTAAAGTCACAATCTAAACTATTTTTATTTAAATTGTAAATACTCTCTACATCTTCTACTTTACACTCTCTTATTTCTATATCCATACCTTACTCCTAATGTCTTTACCTAATATTTTAATATTTTCTAATTTATTGTATCATATCATTCTTTAGTATAATTTAACTCCTATTACATATTTACTCATTTATATGATATTCTTTTATTAGTATAAAATATGAGGTGTATTTATGACTTTACAACAATTAAAATATATAGTTAAAGTTGCTGAAAAAGGATCTATCAATGAAGCTGCTAAAGAACTTTTTATATCACAACCAAGTCTTTCCAACGCTATTAAGGAACTTGAAAAAGAATTACAATTTGCAATTTTCATTAGAAATAATAGAGGAGTAGTTCTATCTAATAAAGGTGCTGAATTTTTAGGTTATGCTCAGCAAGTTCTTACACAGGCAGAACTTTTAGAAACTAAATACATAACTGGTCCTAATACAAAACATAGATTTTGTGCTTCTTCACAACATTATCTTTTTGTAGCAAATGCCTTTGTCGAATTAGTAAAAGAATATGACTCAGGTGAATATGATTTTACATTAAATGAAACTACAACATATGAAGTAATAGAAGATGTCAAAACAATGTATAGTGAGATTGGTATAATATACCTTTCTAATTACAATGAAGCTGTTATAAGAAAAATGCTTTCTGAGAACAATCTTATTTTTAATGAACTTTTTTGCGCTAAACCCCACGTGTTCTTATCCAAAGATCACCCTTTGGCAAAAAAAAGTATAATTGACCTAGAAGATTTAGAAGATTATCCTAGAATATCTTTTAATCAAGGACAACATAATTCTTTTTATTTTTCAGAAGAAATACTTAGTTCCATCCCTGTAAAAAAGAGTATTCACGTTAGTGATAGGGCGGCTGTTGTTAATTTTATTATAGGACTGAAAGCCTATACTTTTTCATCTGGCATATTTCCAAAATATTTACATGGGGAAGATATTATTTCAGTTCCAATTAATTATGATGAAAAAATTCAAATTGGAATTATTATGCATAAAGATGTTGTTCTATCAGAAATAGGCAAAAAGTTTTATGATACTTTATTTAATGACGTTGAAAAATTCAATTCATTATAGTTTATCTTTATATCAAGTTATATGTAAATAATGTTACCTTATATCTAACTAATATGTTACAATATATGCAATTTATAATTAAAGGAGGTTTTTTATGAGAGATGAAACAAAATGCCTACATTCAGGGTATAGCCCTAAAAATTCTGAGCCTAGAGTTGTTCCTATAGTTCAAAGCACAACTTATGTTTACGATTCTACGGAAGAAGTTGCTTCTGTTTTTGATGAACCAACAAAATCATTAATTTATTCACGTTTTGCAAATCCAACAGTTATGGCCGTTGAAAATAAAATTGCAGAACTTGAAGGTGGAGTTGGAGCTATGTGTACAACTTCTGGACAAGCTGCAACTTTATTAGCAATCTTAAATATTTGTAATTCAGGAGATAGTTTTATAAGTACTACAGAAATCTATGGTGGAACTGTAAATTTATTTTCTTATACTTTAAAAAAACTAGGTATTGAATGTATCTATGTAGATGCTAATGCTTCTGAAGAAGAGATTCAAAAAGCTTTTAAAACAAACACTAAAGCTGTTTTTGGTGAAACTATTGCTAATCCAGCTCTTAAGGTTTTAGACTTTGAAAAACTTTCAAATATAGCACATAAAAATAATGTTCCTCTGATAGTTGACAATACTTTTGCAACTCCTATCTTGTGTAAACCATTTGAATATGGGGCAGATATAATAATTCACTCAACTACTAAGTACATGGATGGACATGCTGTGCAAGTTGGTGGAGTTATTGTAGATAGTGGTAATTTTGATTGGACTAATGGAAAGTTTCCAGAATTTGTTGAACCAGATGAATCTTATCATGGTATTTCATATACAGAAACTTATGGAAAAGCAGCCTATATTATAAAAGCTAGAATGCAATTAATGAGAGATTTTGGAGTTTATCCCGCAGCACATTCTGCATTTTTATTAAATTTAGGATTAGAAACTCTCGCTGTTAGAATGAAACAATACTGTGAAAATGCACTAGAAGTTGCTAAATATTTTGAAAAATCTGATAAAATAGAATCCGTTACATATCCAGGATTAGAAAAAGATGTAAGCTATGAATTGGCTAAAAAATATTTAAAAGGATCTAGTGGTGTAATTTCTATAATTATAAAAGGTGGTAGAGATAATGCTATAAAATTCATGGATTCTCTGGAATTAGCTTCAAACGAAGTTCATGTTGCAGACATTAGAACTTGTGTTCTTCATCCAGCTAGTGAAACACACAGACAGCTTACTGACGAACAACTTGTTGCTGCTGGTATTGACGCTGGGCTTGTACGTTTTTCAGTAGGACTTGAAAATATAAATGATATTATTTCAGATATTGAGCAGGCATTAAATAAAATTAATTAAAAAATAGACGCTCATTTTGAAAGCGTCTTTTTTAACGTATATGCTCATTATTAAAAATTAGT
The DNA here is from genome assembly GCF_900232905.1 of Miniphocaeibacter massiliensis. Classification (GTDB taxonomy): domain Bacteria; phylum Bacillota; class Clostridia; order Tissierellales; family Peptoniphilaceae; genus Miniphocaeibacter; species Miniphocaeibacter massiliensis. The sequence goes on along the minus strand of NZ_OCTQ01000003.1, from coordinate 184,098 downwards.
TAACAGTTATTTATTATTAATAAATTACTATTTTGGAGGAAATACAATGTCAGAATGCATAATTAGAAACGCAACTAAACAAGATAGATAAGCTGTAGCAATAGTTTTTGCCTACTCTTTTTTCAAAGACTGGAGTTCAATATCTACTGACCAAAGAAAAATATCACAAGCTATTAAAAATGGGTTGTTACTACAAAACTATCTTGTTGCTACTATTGATAATGAAGTTGTAGCTTTTATTGCTCTTGTTACAGACGATAAAAGAGCTTTTAATATTCCTCTTAAAGATTTTCAAAAACACTTTGGTTTTTTCAGGGGATATATGTTTGGAATAGCTTTAAGTAATGACTTTGAAAAAACAATTCCTTTGGATTCAGATAGTGCCTATATTGATATTCTTGGTGTATCTAAAAAATATCAAAGACAAGGTTTAGCAAGTAAACTCATTGAATATGTTATTAAAAAGTATAAGTACAAAACACTAACTTTAAATGTTACAAATGTAAATTCAAGTGCTATTTCATTGTATAAAAAACATGGATTTCAAGAATATAGCCGTGAAAAAGTGAAATTTGCCAAACAAAAAGGATTTTCAGAATATATATATTTAAAATATTCAAAAAATTAATTGCAATTTTTTCCCATAAAAATAGATACTCCATAATATTAAGTATCTATTTTTTACATATTCAGTTTTAAAATGTAATTATCTTATTGACTAATTTATAATTATCAATTAATAATAATTAAACATTTCACATTCTAACAAAATATTATATATACAGTATTAGTTAATTATAACTATATTTTTAGTTATAAAACTCTTCTGCACAAGCCGCTGCAATTCCACCATATGCAACAGATGGACCTCCGCCCATTAAAATAGCTACTTCTATAGTTTCATAAATTTCTTCTAATGTTACTCCCGCTTTTTTAGCTGCTGCAACATGAGCAACTATGCAACCTTCACATCTTATAGCTATTGCTATACCCAATGCTATTAGCTCTCTATTTTTTGCTGAAACTACTCCATCTCTTATAGTACTTCCGTGTAGTTTTGAAAAACTTTCTCCAACTTCAGGGCATTTACTAAATACATTTTTAGTATTTTGATTTCCAATTTCTAATTTTTCTTTGTAACTCATTGTATCCTCCTTTAAATATGTGATATAAAATATTCGAATATTTTATAAAAATCACCATTATGTTCAGGAAATTCTGGATGAAATTGAATTCCCATTATAAACTGATCCTTTTCATATTCTATAGCTTCTATTATACCATCATCTGATTTTGCCGTAATTTTAAAGTTTTTTGCTATTTTTTTAACAGATTGGTGATGGAATGTATTAACTACAATATCCGATCCATAAATACTATGTAATCTACTTCCTTCATTAATATTAATTTTATGGTAGTAAATTATTCCCTTTTTTTCCCTATCGCTATGATTAAATACATCTTCACACTGAGAATACATATCTTGGTATAAAGTTCCTCCAAAAAATATATTAATTAATTGCATTCCTCTACATACACCAAATACTGGTATCTTTTTTCCAATAGCTTTTTTTAGTAAATAAAACTCTACCTCATCTCGTACTGGACTTGTGCTTTCCAAATACCTATTAGGTCCCTCATTGTATAGATAAGGTGATATATCTGAACCTCCTACAAGTATTAGTCCTTCTATCATGTTAATATATTCATCTAATAAATTTTCATCGTATATTTGTGGTATAACTATTGGAATTCCACCTGATTCTAATATCATTTTTGAAAAATTATTATTTATTTCATGACTTATAAATCCTTCTCTATTTTCAAGCCAGCAAGGTATTCCTATAAATTTATCCATTTATTTTACCTACACTTTCCTATAAATTGATTAAATAATGAACTGCTTTCTTCATTTTCCATTCTATCTAAATTAAATTGAACTCCTATTAAATAACTATCTCCTAAATACTCTACGGCCTCTATTACTCCATCATCTGCTTTAGCTGATATTCTTAAATCTTTACCTAAGTCTTTAATAGACTGACTATGGCATGAGGTTACAATAGCTCTATTTACATTGAAAGCTTTCTTTATATTTGTGTCGTCTATTAAATTTATATAATGACTTGTTTCTAACTTCTGACTTGTTCCTATATGATATATATCTTTTTGTCTTTCATTTTTTATATCTTGTATTAATGAACCTCCCATATACACATTTATAATTTGACAGCCTCTTGAGACTCCAAGCACAGGTTTTTTATAATTTAAGGCCATTTCTAAATACAAAAATTCAGAGTTATCTCTCTCTAAATCAAAATTTAGTATCTCTGTTTTTGGATTTTCTCCATAATGAAAAGGATAAATATTAACTCCTCCTGGGAAAATTAGTCCATCTACTTTTTTAATAAGTGCTTCAACTGCTTTTTTATCTTTTGTTATAGGCAACATAACTGGAATTTGTCCATTTCTAGTTATAGTTTTAATATAAGTTTCTTTTGTATACAATATGTTGGCAAAACTTCCTCTATATACTCCACCTACTATACCAATCACTAATTTTTTCATAATACTCTCCAATAAAAAAAGTTTGTAGATTTTATCCCTACAAACTTTTCTTACCCCAAAAAAACTTATCTAATTAATAAACCATATTTCTATTATTTAGATCTAAGTACTTAACTATAGATTTATTCTTAATTAAGGCCTTAAATATTGCAACTCCTAGAATTGTAACAACTAATATTTCTGACAACATAATTTGTCCAGTAACTATAAAAAAACCTTCTTTTGATGCAGATATAACATACAATTGAATTCCTACTAAAATATTTGCTATAGCTGGCATTACACTAGCTGACCAAATATTTTTGCACTTACTCATTAGAAACGCCGCTATAAAAGAAGCTAAAGTTCCTATAATTACATCAATTGCACCATATGGACTTAACATATTTGCAATAAAACATCCTATTGTAAGTCCCCAAACATACTCTCCATTAAAAAATGCCAACAATGTCAAAACCTCTGAGACTCTGAATTGTAATGGTCCATAAGATAAATTAGAGAGTAGTGGCATCATTGTTAAAACTGCATATAAAGCAGCTACAACACCTTGTCTAACTATGAACCTTGAATTAAATTTTTTACTCATAAAACACCTTCCTAATATAGAATTGTGTTATGACATCCTTAATAAATCTTTACAGTCATTAAATTTAATTATTATATTTATGACTGCACAATAAAAAAAGTCTCGTCAAAAGACGAGACAGATTCCTATCACATCTTGATTTTTAAAGTGGGTGCCAAGAAACACTTTGCTCAATAAATATATCACAAGCTTTGAATATAATCAATATTTCTATGGTATAATTAATGTACTTTTTATCGAGGTGATTATATGGGTTTTATTAGAGCTATGAATATAAACGATTATTATGAAGCTGTAAATCTTTGGAAAAACACTACTGGTATGGGACTAAGAAATATTGATGATACTTATGAAGGAATAAAATTTTTTATTGAATATAATCCTGAACTTTCAATTGTTTATGAAGAAGATGGACATGTTGAAGGAACTATTTTATGTGGTTTTGATGGAAAAAGAGCTTATTTGTATCACGTTGCAATTTCAGAGAAAATAAAAGGTAGGGGAATAGGTAAAAAGATGGTTCTCCATATTGAAAAAATCCTAAAAGAAAAAAATATTAATGGAATAGCTCTTGTCGCTTTTTGTAAAAATGAAATTGGAAATAGATTTTGGGATAATTTAGGATATAACCCACGAAAAGATTTATACTACAGAGATAAAAATATTAATCAAGAAAATACATACATTAAGAATAAATAAAAGACGCATTTTGCGTCTTTTATTTATTAACTTTATTGATTGCTTTACTCAATATTACTGCTTCCTTTTTATTTTTATATTTAGCATAAAAATAAAATGCAATTGTGTGTAAAACTAATGTTAATATAAATACTTCTATTGACCAATTTTTTATAAAATAGAACATATCTTTTGATATTAACCATATCATAGCAAATCCACCTAATGTATTAAATATTGAAGCTATTAAAATATTCCATATAGGTTTTAATGTTAAATAATACCATAATGCATTATATATAACCCCGAATATTAAAGTTGATATAATTGCTACACCTATAATATTCCATACATAAACTATATTTATATTCTGTATATTCAATCTTTCTGAAAATATTGTCAATAAAAAAACTAAACCATATAACTGTGCCTGTAAATACTTGAAAAAACAAGTTTTTTAAATCTTTTATCATAATAATCTCTCCCTAAAATTTTTAATATAATATCTACTTACAAAATACTTTATACCACCTTCTAAAACTACTTCTATTCTTGCATTTTTCAAAGATTGAAAACTTTTTATATAATTAATATTTATAAATACACTGTTGTTAATTCGAATAATATTTTTATCTATAAAAGTTTCTTCAAATTTCTTTAACCGCATATTTAGCAAAACATTTCTCCAGTCCTAGTTACTATATTGCATCTCCTATCTTCTGACTGAATTACCATAATATCATTTAATTTCAAGACAACACTACTATAGTTTTTTGCATCTATTACATTTATTGTTTGTATTGAATTTTCTAGTATATTCTTTATACTTTTCCATTCATCCTTTTTGTTTTGATGAGTTAAAACTATATATTCTTATAGCTCTAAACCATCTTTAACACTAAATCTAATCTTCAAATAGTTCCTCCTTGCTTTTAATTTCTTTTGATATTTTCAATATTAAAGTATTTCTTTCCTTCTTGCAATAAAACTGCTATTAGTTGCATTTTTCATTAATTTTGTTGCTTTTTTCCATAAAAACAAGGATATACTATCAGATATATCCTTTTAAAGTTACTTTTAATTTATTGTATTTATATATTTTCCGTTTATATATCCTCTTATATTATCTGCTGCTATATCTATAATTCTTTGTCTAGCTTCTCTTGTTGTCCATGCAATATGGGGAGTTATAATTAAATTATTAGCTTTTAATAATATATTATCTTTTTGTATTGGCTCTGTTGTAATTACATCTATTCCAGCCCCTAGAATTTTCCCAGAATTCAAAGCCTCTTTTAAATCTTCTTCCACTATAAGTCCACCTCTTGCAACGTTTATAATTATTACTCCATTTTTCATCTTAGATATAGTTTTTGTGTTTATAATTTCTGCATTTTCTTCTGTTAACTTAGCATGTAACGATATTACATCTGAATTTTCTAATAAATATTCTAATGATACTTCTTCATCATATATTTTCCCTTTATTTTCTCCTCTGTAAGCTAGTACTTTCATTCCAAAAGCTTTGGCAATTTCACCAACTTTTTTACCTATATTTCCATATCCTATTATTCCTATAGTCTTTCCCGAAAGTTCATACTGTTTTTTTAGTGGAAGTCCATACTTATCACTATAGGTATAGTCTCCTGAAAATACAGCATCACTATGTATTTTTACATTATTACAAACTTCAAGTAACAAAGCAAATGTAAATTGAGCAACTGTATCTGTTCCATATGATGGTATATTGGATATTTTTATTCTTCTTTTTTTACATTCCTCTACATCAACATTATCATATCCTGTTGCTAACATTGATATGTATTTTAAGTTATTTGCTTTTTCTATAGCTTCTTTTGCAACTATAGAATTATTTAATAAAATAATATCTGCATTTTTTACTCTTTCAGCTACTAGCTCTTTTGGTGTTATATCATAAACTTTTAAATTTCCTAATTCACTAATCTTTCCCCAGCTTAAATCTCCTGGATTTACTAAGTATCCATCAAGTATAACTATATTCATAATATCTTCCTTTATTTTTTTATATATTTTATAATTACAGTCTCTTTTTCTGTAGCCTCTCCTGTATAAGTTTTTATTTCTTCTATATCATCCATATTTGTTATTATAACAGGTGTTATTATTTCATACCCCTCATCCTTTAGTAAGTCAATGTCTACTGTTAATAGTAAATCCCCTACTTTTACTCTATCACCTACTTTTACTTTAGGTTTGAACCCTTTTCCTTTTAGCTCTATTGTCTCTAAACCGACATGTACAAGCACATCTAATCCATCATTGGTTTTTATACCATATGCATGTAATGTGTTTGCAATTACATCTATTTTACCTGAAACTGGACTATAAATATCATTACTCTTGGGTATTAACGCAACCCCATCCCCTAATATTTTTTCAGCAAACATTACATCTGAAATTTCTGATATATTTATTACTTTGCCAGATTGAATAGCTCTAATTTTACCAATTTTATTTTTTTTAAATTTACTAAATAATTTTTTAAACATTTAATCCCCCTAGTAATTAAATTATTTATAGTAATATCCACCAAATTATCTATTTATAATTTATTACCCCCAATACTTTGTATCTACTGTCCTATATCTTATAGATTCTAGTAAATGTTTAGCTTCAATATTCTCTTTATCTTCTAAATCTGCAATAGTTCTAGTAAGCTTTAGTATTTTATTTACTGTTCTTGCTGAAAATTTATATTTTTCGTAAGCTATTTCAAGTATATTTTTTAATTCATCATCTAGTACTACATATTTTTTAATTAACTTATTATTCATCTGCCCATTAGTTTTGATTTTTTCTTTTTTAAATCTTACCTTTTGTATATTTCTTGCTTTAATAACTCTTTCTCTTATATTTTTTGAACTTTCAGATTTATTTCTAGAAGTTAATTCGTTTAATTTTACTGGCTCCACTTCAATATGTATGTCTATTCTATCTAAAATTGGTCTGCTAACTTTTGATAAATACTTATTAATTTGAGTAATACTACAAGTACATTCCTTTGTCTCATCGCCATAATAACCACACGGACAAGGATTCATACCTGCTATAAAAAGAAAATTAGCTGGATAAGTAAGAGTTGCATTTGCTCTAGAAATAGTAATTTCCTTTTCTTCTAAAGGTTGCCTTAAAACTTCTATTGTGTTTTTGTTAAACTCTGGTAATTCGTCTAAAAATAGCGCCCCATTATGTGCTAAAGATACTTCTCCTGGCATAGGAATTCTCCCTCCACCAATTATTGAAACCGATGAGCTACTATGATGTGGTGCTCTAAAAGGTCGTTTATTTATTAGTTTACTCTCTTTTAAATTACCACTTACTGAATATATTTTTGTAGATTCTATAGCCTCTTCAAAGTTCAATGGTGGTAATATTGTTGGAAGTCTCATAGCTGCCATTGTTTTGCCTGCTCCTGGAGGTCCTATCATAATAATATTATGCTCACCTGCAGCAGCAATTTCCATAGCTCTTTTTAATTTTTCTTGTCCTTTTATTTCATCAAAATCTATTTCATAATTTTCTGTAGAACCATCTTTAAAAATTATATCTTCATTATAATTTTCTATTTTAATATCTCCATTTAAATAATCTACTAAATCTTTAAGACTCCTTATCGGAATAATATCTATTCCCTTTACTAGTGAACATTCCTCTTTGTTTTCATCTGGTACTATAACTTTTTTAAAACCCAGTTCTTTTAATGAAATTACCATAGGCAATGCACCTTGTACATTCATAATTCTTCCATCTAGAGAAAGTTCCCCTATAAAAGCTATCTCTTTTTTAGGAATATTATAAATTACTCCAAAGGCCGTTAAAATAGCTACTGCAATAGAAATATCTAATTGTGATCCTTCTTTTTTTAAATTTGCTGGAGCTAAATTTATTGTAATGCGCCCTATTGGAAACATATATCCTGAATTGTTAATAGCTGCTCTTACACGTTCTTTAGATTCTTTTATTGAAATATCTGGAAGTCCAACTATATTAAATGATTGTAATCCCCTAGCTATATCAGCTTCAACTTCAATTGCATAGCCGTTTAATCCTTCCAAAACACATGTCATTATTTTTGAATACATATTATCCCTCTATAAAATTTATTTATTACTACTATAAGTATATCAAAACTCATTAAAATTTATATTTTTGCTTTTCCTTACTAAAAAAACACCGTATAAAACGATGTTCTAATCTATTGTAATTCACTTCCACAATATTCGCACTCTGTAGCACCTGCAGGATTACTTCCACCACAATTTTTACAGGTCTGATTTTTCTCTTCTTTTTTTGTATTATTTTTAAGTGTGTTATAATTGTCCATAAATTTTATCTTTCTTTGTTTTCTGTCTACATAACACCTAATTAAAGCCCCTGCTCTAATTAATGATTCCAAATCATCAACAACTACTTCATAATCTAAATTCATAGAATTTGCTATCTCGTCTATATTTCCATCTGTATTTTTTTCCAGTATATACAAATATGAATTAAATTTTTCGCCAATTTTCTTATATTTTTTTCCTTCTCTTATCATTATAATTCCAGGGATTATAAGTGGTGCAATTATAATTAAAATGCCAACCAATGCACTAGCTAATTCATCTTCATATAAATTAGAATCTACTGTAGATCCAAGTAATGAAATTAAAAAAAGGAAAATCCCCATTCCAGTCAATATCCAACCTATTATAGTTGTACTTTTAGCATTCTCAATAAAGTTATATCTTTCTTTGTGTAATTTAGAAAGCATTAAAGCGACACCTACAGGATAAAATACAAATAATAAAATTATTATTAGAGCTATATTCTCTCCCTTTCTATCATATAAAGGATTAAAAACAATGCTATTATTCCCTTGTCTATTATTCATTCTCTATTTATCCTCCATTTATCTTAGAACCACAGTATTCACATTCCAAAGTATCTAATAAATTTTCTCCCCCACACTTTTGGCAAATAATTACCTTATTTTCTTCTTTCCTAACTTTTTTATTTTTATGTATATTAGAAGAAAGGTCAGAATATACACTTGTATGGTTAAATATTATCCTTTTTGTATCTACATTTATTTCTGCTCCTGTAAAATACCGTTTTTTTATCATTTTTTGCAAATTACATATTACAACTATCTCTTTAGTTTTTGTTATGTTACTTATTCTAGTTATTGATCCATCTTTAGATATTTCTAAAATTCTAACATATTCTTTATATAAACTTGCTAATTTAAATTTATCAGTAGCTGATATTAGACAAGATATACCCCCAACAGATAATGCAATAATTAACATTAATTCAAAACCATCCAACTGCGAGGTGAAAATTTCACTTAATCCAGTTATTACCATTATAGCAAAAAAAATTGCTGATATTAATTGTAGAATTCCTAAAATTAGTGCTGAAATATAATTTACTTTACATTGATTCACATTCTTCACCCTTAATTTTTTATAACGGAGCCACAATATTCGCATTCCACTGTGCTTCCTTTTAGAACGTTATTATTGCCACCACAATTGGGGCATGTAACTACTTCAAATTCATTATTAATATTTTTAGTTTTTTCTAAATCTTTATTTGAAAATACTATTTTTTTATTATTAAAATCGATATATGCACCGTATATATATTGCCTTTTTATCATTTCTTGAATATTTTTTACCACATTTTCTTCTGATGATTTTGTTAATTCCGCTAATTCATTTGTATTTACTTCACCATAACTTTTATAATTTTCTATTATAGCTGAATAATTTTTAGTTTTTCGAACTAATAGACCTTGCTTTATTCCATTTATAGTAACAGTAATTAAAGATAAAAACATAATAGTTCCTATTACAATCTCTCCTATTCCCTTATTTTCATTTATATAATCTATCAAAACGGAACCACTTGAGAGTATAAAAAACCCACCTATCCAAAATTTTAATGCACTATTCTTTTTAGCTTTTTGAATTTTATCAATATTAATTTTCATATTTTATTCTTCCTTAAATAAGTATCTGTTAATTTTAATCTTTAATTCGTGAACCACAATACTCACATTCTACAACCTTACCTTTAGGTATTTCGTTTTCTCCTCCACAGGAATTACAAATGATTGTACTTTTTTGTAAGTCTGTTCTATCAGCTGCAGAATATTTTCTTTCAGGTAATACTAGTGAGTTAGTTGATGATTCTAAATACCCATTTTGTAGATATCCCTTATTTATAAGCTTCTGTATTTCTTCTCTAACCTTATCTTCTGTTATTCCTACTACTAGTGCTAAATCTGTTATATTATATTTTCCACTTTCACCTAAAAGTCCTGTATATTTTAAAGACATATTACATATTTTCTTCCTTTTAACACTAAAAATCATTGTCAATAATCCTAGAACAAACATAATATTCATTATACTACTTCTAATATAACTATTATCTGCAATTTTATATAAAGAAGAAATTATTAAAAAAATTCCTATAATTAATTGGATATTAGAAAATGCTCTATTGGCACTAACTCTATTCTCCAATTGATTCATCGTTAAATTCCTCCCCTTTTAAGAGAGTGTACCTCCAATTTTCTTCTTTCTATAAGATTTGATATTTTACTACATAGTAATTCTATTTCTTTTTCTGACAAATCCTCATCTTTGTTTAATTCTTCCTCTAATTTCGATATCACTAATTCTATATCGTCATCAGCTAATACTGTTGTAGATATGTCTGTAAATCTCAAATCCTCCGCTAACTTCTTAATTCTTAGAGAATATGGTTTGCTTGAGTCTTGACTCTTTAATAAATTTAATCTATTTATATAGTTTTCTATCCTAGAAGTTGAACCTAATATTTTTTCATCTGAATCTTTTAATTTTTTTGATATAGAATATACAGTTATAAAAGCTATTAAAAAAATTGCTAATATAATTAATTGTATAGTCAATAAACTTCTAAATGCTTTCTCTGTAAATATTATGAATACTAATGATGTAATTATAGTTGCTAGTGTATATAAAGTAATTACAGAAAAAGTTATTCCTCTATAGAAAGTCTTTGAAAAATCATTATATGTTTTTTCTACCAAAATAAATCCTCCAAAGAAGATTATCTCAGCTAATAATATAAATATAAATGATACTATATTTGTATTATTCCACTCTTCAATATTTAAAAATCCTAATGTTATTGTTAATAACATTATTAAAATTCCTGATATTGATAGTACTTTTACTCTGCTATTCATATTAATTTCCTCCTAATTTATTTCCACATTCAGGACAAAATTTATCGGTTTCATCTATTACGGCATTACAATTGTCACAATGCTTTACCAATGAAGTTCCACATTCTGGGCAAAACTTAACATTAGATGGTATTTCACTAGCACAATTTGGGCATTTTTTAGGTATTTCATAACCGCATTTTGAACAAGAACTACTTCCTTCTATTATATCTGTACCACATTTTGGACATAAGTTTAATTTGTTTCCACACTCTGGGCAAAATTTATCCTTGCTTGATATTTTAGCATTACATTTTGAACAAATAGGATTTAATATTGTCTCTTCCACTGCACTATCTTTGCTAGTATCAAATCCGCAAACTCCACAAAACTTCTGTGTACTTGGCATTGTAGCATGACAATTAGAACATTTTTTTGTTGCAGTCGAATTACCAGAAGTAGTTATTTCTTGAGATATTCCTCCAAACTCATCTCCAACAGTTCTTCCCATACCTAGTCCCATACCTAGTCCAAGTCCTGCTCCCATTAAAGGTGCTGCTGTAGAACCTGTATTTTTAGCAGCTCCTTCTAGAGTGTCAAATGATCTCTCTTGTTGATAATTATAACCTATAATATCCATCTCTGCTTTCCTTGCTAATGCATCCTTCAACTTTTTAATTGCAGGATCCTCTTCTGGCACACTAATGTCATTTACATAAAAATTAACTAATGAAACTCCGTAATCTGACATTATAGGTTCTATTCTTTCTTTCATATAAGATGATAATTCATCTATATAAGCATTTATCTCTAAGATACTAATTTTATTCTTTACTAAATATTCTGATATTGAGTCCTTAACCTTAGTTATGTATAAACTTTTAAAATATTTTGTAATGCTATTTTTATCAAAAACGGAAACTGTTCCTACTAATTTGACAATAAACTTTTTAGAATCTTCTATCTGTATCCCGAATGCTCCATGTGAGCGTACTGGTGCAAAAATACCATACTTAGGATCTTGTATTTGAATTGGTGAAGGGGTTCCCCATTTTATATCTAAATTAAATGCTTTATTAATAAACCATACTTCAGCTGTAAATGGTGAGCGACCTCCAAATGGTAGATTAATTATTTTATTTAAAAATGGAATGTTCTTTGTTTCAAGAGTGTGCCTTCCGCTCTGGAAAATGTCTAGTGCCTTTCCACCTTTAAATAATATTGCTTCTTGTGATTCATTTACTATTAATTGAGTCCATGTTCCCAATTCTTCACTAGGATATTTCCAAGCAAAAATATCTGGACCTCCATTATATTTAACGACGTCTACTATTGCCATGTTTTCCTCCTACTATACTTTCTTATCTATATTAAAATATCTTAATATTTAAATATCAAATTTAACTAAAAATAGTTTTAGATTTACAATATAATTATAGTTTAATACCTGTAAAATAACAATAATCTTGCTCTTGCCAATAAAAAAGATATATCAAATAACTATTTATTTTTGTAAAAATTAATTATTAATATTTCTTAATTTACCATTATTTCTTTTTTTACAATATTTTCCAATACAAAGCACATTGTGCTAAATAAATATGGCATCTTGAATATATCATATTCCATTAATTCTATTATTTTATTTTTTCTATATAAAACTGTATTCCTATGTAAATATAACTGCTTTGATGCTTTATCTATATTTAAATCATTCATTACTAAAGCTTCTAAAGTAGAATAATATTCTTCTTGTAAATTATCATCTAATTTACTTAACGCTTTTTCTATTTTATTTTTAGAAAATTTGTTTTTCATTAACTTTTCATAACTTTCTATGTCCTCATACATTATGTATTTTTCTGGAACATTAAATTTTCTAGCTATTTTATATGATAGTGTTGCCTCTTTATAACTCTTAGGAATATCCTCTATGTTATAAAAAATATCACTTATTCCTATTGAAATATCCAATCTAGAATTATTTTCAAAAATTCTCTTTATATTTTCTAAAAATTCAAATAATATACTTTTATTTTCATTTAATTCTTTGGAAACTAAACATATTATCATATCATTGTAAAAATATATATTCTTAAAATAAATATTTTTACTAAATTTAGCCATTATTTTAGGCATTATTATTTCGTCTATTATTTTTTCAATATCACGTATATATTTTTTATGATTATTTTGAAATTCATTAATATTTATAATTATAAATTTGTTAGTATTTTCTATATTCCATCCTATATTTTCCCCTCTATTTATAGCATTTTGTCTACTTCTAAAATTCCATGTTAACAAATCACTAATATAAGTTTTATACTGAACTCTTCTCAGATCTTGATATTTTAATTTTTTTTCTAAAACTATAGAAGATAATTTAGATAGCAATTTAATCATTAAAAATTCTTCTTCCAAATTACATTTTCCTATAATTGCTCCATAAATTTTATTATTTGAAAGTATATAATTTCTCTGCCAAACCTCTCCTTCTATATTTAATTTATATTCTTTTTCATAGTTAGATTTAACTATCAAATCAAATTTATCAACTATATTTTCAATATGCTTTTCTTTTTTAGGATATATTATTTCATTATTATTATCTACAACAATAAATATATAATTCAAAGCTATTTCAATATAGTTAAATATAGTTGAATAATCATTAAATTGTCCAACAGCATCTGCAAAAGTAGAAATAACTTTTTCCATACTATTAGGAAACTTCTTTGATATATCTAATTTTTTTATTATTGGTTCCATCATTTCAATATAACTAACATTGCTATCAGCTATAATTAAAGGGAATTTTAACTCGTTACATAGCTTGATTATTTCAGAATCTAAGATTCTCATAACTATATTAAAATGACATAGTATTAGCCCCGATGACTTTTTTTCAACGAGCGATTTGATAACAGTTTTTTGCATTTCTACATTAGTCGATATTGCATAAAACGATGTTATATATAGCTGTCCTTCCAAAACCCAGTTTTTTATTTTTTCATTCGATACTTCTAAAACACTTATACTCGTTATCTCTTTGTTTATACCTTCATAACCTGCTATAATTTTTGCATTTTCTAAACATTCAAAATCAAATATATCAGATATTTTCACAATACACCTCCATGTCGTACTAATATTTTATCAGCTATTTTAAATACTAAGCTATTATTACAATTAATTATACACTTTCCTTAATTTTCAAATATAAAATTCCACTAATCAAATTAGTGGAATTTTATATTTTTTTACTTGTCTATTAACTTATTAAATTCATCTCTAACTTCTTCTTCTTTAAACATTACAAATAATTCTCTTTTAAATGTTAGTCCATCTATTACAAATATATCTCTATCAATATTATCTTTAATATTATTTAATACTCCTATATCAAATACAGCTAACCTAGCTTCTGCAGAGTTCAAATATTTTAATAGTTCATCGCTATCGCTATAATATTTTTTGTAATTTTTATCTATTTTATCAATCACATCTCCATATTTATATCCTTCTATTATTCCTAGAAAATATTCCAAGTTAAAAATATCTTCTATCTTTTTTATAGTTTTGTATAATATTTCGTTATTAGTGACTATTCCTGTTTTAGCATCTCTAAATTTTTTGGAAAAAAATGCTATTTTTTCTCTTTCTTTAGTTTTTTGAACTTGGAATGCTACATCTATCTCTCCATTAATAAATTTTTTTTCAATTATAGACCAATCGTCAATAATAAACTTTATATTATAATCTAATTTATCAAAAATAGATTTTACAAATTCATAGTCACTACCTTTTACTTCTCCATCTTTATCAATATATTGGTATGGCGGAAAATAATCTGCACCTATTATTAATTCTTTCATTTTATTTTCCTAATTTTTTTGCTAGTTCTTTTAATTCTGTGTGAATAAATTTACCTTTATCTAATATTTGCACATCATCTAACCAAACACTACACTCCAAACTTATCCCATCTACATGGCTTTTAGCAATTCTTGGTTCTCCTCCTGTATAATTAGGTCCTTGGTGTCCAAATCCCCATTCAGTACTGCCCCAAACTCTCTCATCTTCTGTAGTACATCCTTCAAGTTTAGCATTTGGACTACATCCGTAGCATACATGTGCTGCCAAATACATATTTGGATCATCTAAAGATTCAAAATATTCTTTTACTTTTTTAGCTAATTTGCCACCTTTAAATTCTACTATTCTTCCTTTTTCAACTATATAGGTAATAGATTCCGATAATACGCCTAAGTCTAAATCTCCTCCTCCACTAAGCGCTCCATCAACAACTATTTTCCCATTTATAGTTTCTTCTTTAGGTGCCCATCCAATTTGTCCAAGTAGAAAATGTGCTCCTGGTTTTGAATAATCTATTTCACTATTAATTGGTCTACTTGGATCATTTTCAAAAGATATGTCAGTACCAGCTTCATTAGTAATTCTCATATTCTTTGCTTCTTTAGTTAGATTTGTTAGAAGTGTTTGAAATTCTTCTTGAATTTTTATATCTACAGCTCCAATATTTCTATAAATTCTTTCTATTCCCAGTCCTCCTAACATTATCTGCCTAGTTCTTCCATTCGTTACAGCTTTATCCCATATTGGTGAATATAATAACCATTGATCATTAAGTTCTATCCAAACATCTGTTTCAATTACACATGCCTTTAATGGATCTGGTAAATAATCCATTGTAAGAGCACCATATCCTTTAGGTGTTGAATGCCATGCAAGCATAGCTTTACAACCCAGAGCATCTGCAACTTTTACTATTTCTTCACCAACTGAAACGTCGCCAATAGAATCCTGTGTTACCAAAACACTTTCCCCTGGCTTAACTTTTGCCATATCTTTTAATAACTTATAAACTGTTTTTGTCAATTCCATTCCCATTTTTTTTGCCATTTTCTTCCTCCTTTTCTACTTGTTTTTCACCTTTTATTTTCATTAAAATAAAATATGATATTAATGCTGTAGCAAGTGAATTCAATGATGCTATCCCAAGTTTTACTCCAAAACCTACAACTATCCCTAGTATCCAAGCTACTATTGCTTTCCAATTCCAATTCTTCAATTCAGAAAGTTTTTTATCACTATAGTTCATACTGTTGATAAAATAGTAATCACATATTATAACCCCTGCCATAGGAGGAATTCCTATACCTAATAATTCAAGCCAATTTGTAAAATTATTTGCTACTCCTACAGCTCCAAGTATAGCTCCTATAACACCTATTGCTATTGCTATGTATGATCTATTCACTGGAATAATATTAGCCAATCCTAGTGAAGATGTATATAAATTGTTATCATTTGTTGTCCACTGAGCTAAAACTAAAACTAACAAAGCTGGTACTCCTAAACCCAGCATTATCATTGCCTTAGGCAAATCTCCTATTCCAGTTGCCAAAGTTGTTAAATATCCTGCTAAAATAATAAATGTATTGGCTATTATATATCCTATAGTTGTCGCTAATAGTGATGCTTTTGATGTCGTAGAATATCTTGAAATATCTGCCTGAGCAGATGCTCCTGCTGCAAATGAACCTACAACTAACACTATTCCTGTAGATATTCCAAATGATTTACTTGGAGATACTTTTAACATTTCGCTCCATCCTCCTACTGAATTTACTGCCGCAAAAACAC
This sequence comes from Miniphocaeibacter massiliensis, assembly GCF_900232905.1. GTDB lineage: Bacteria > Bacillota > Clostridia > Tissierellales > Peptoniphilaceae > Miniphocaeibacter > Miniphocaeibacter massiliensis. The sequence continues at coordinate 167,350 of NZ_OCTQ01000003.1, read as the reverse complement.
CTATTGTTGCACATATTGCAATTGCTGGTACAGCTATCTTACTTAGTATACTCAATCCCTTTATTCCCACAATTGCTGTTAGCATCATAAGTATTGCTCCCCAAAAACTTGCAATTGCTGGTCTTGATATAATTCCTGCATTAGGTAACATAGCATTAATCGTATTTCCAAAAAGTCCTGCTTGTACTGAAAACCATCCTCCCATTGTTAGTGCTAAAACTAACGATACTAATTTAAATCCTTGTTTCCCAAAACTAAACATTGCCAATCGTGAACTTGTCAATCCTTCTCTCGTTCCTATAATTCCTCCAAATCCTCCTATTACTGTCAATATTAAATTCCCCACAATTGCTGATATAAATGCTTCTTTAATATTCAAACTTTCTGCCATTGCTGCTCCTGTAAATAACCCAGACATTGAAATACAAAATCCTGATGCAATAATTGCTACATTTATCATGCTTTTTCTTTGGTCTAAAGGAACCCTTTCTGTTGCAAAATCATTTACGGTAGTCTGCATATCATATTTTTTAGACATTATCTCCACCTCCCAATTGAAGTATATAAAAATTTATTTAATTAATCATCGGAAAATAAATAAATCATTTTCAATTTTTTTGTAATTTTGCACAATTTAAATTTCAATATAAAAAGACATAGAATAAATTCCATGTCTTTAAGCCAATTGTTTAAGTCATTTAAATTTCTATTAATCTTATTTTGTCGCCTTTTTTTACTTCCCCATCTTTTAAAACTTTTGCAAATATCCCTTCTGTAGGCATTATACAGTTTCCAACTTGTTGTTTTATTGCACAACCTTTATGACATTTTTTACCTATTTGTGTTACTTCTAGCACCGCTGTCCCCATTGTAAAAACTGTCCCTACTGGAATTTCATGTAAAACTAATCCCCTAGTTGTTATATTTTCAGCAAAATCTCCATCCTTTAAATCTGGAAGTCCCATAGCTTTCATTTTTTCTATGCTCTCTTCTGCCAACAAACTAATTTGTCTGTGCCAATCTCCTGCATGAGCATCTCCAACAAGACCGTGATCTACTTTTAAAGTTCCTATTCCTATAGGAGTTTTTATTACTCCTTTGGTTTCACTTATATTTACGTCTATAACTGTTCCTTGTTTATTTTCAGCTACAAAACGTCCTGACTTTCCACCTTCTTTTTCCAAAAGTCTCAAATTACTCACTTCCATTCCCCTGTCTATTGCTTTACACATATCATATATCGTTAATGCTGTTGTAGAACAAGCGTTTAACGCCTCCATCTCTACACCAGTTTTCCCTGTAGTTTTCACTGTTGCAAATATATCTACAGTATTTTCTCCAAGTTCAAATTCTATATCTACACCAGTTATAAATATATTATGGCACATTGGAATAGTCTGTGATGTGTTTTTAGCTCCCATTATACCTGCTACTTGTGCAACTGCTAAAACATCGCCCTTTTTTATTTGCCCAATTTTTATTCTATCTAGTGTTTCTTTTTTCATTATTACTGTACATGTTGCTGTTGCTACTCTTTTAGTATCTTCTTTTTCTCCAACATTTACCATTTTAGCTCTACCTGATTCATTAAAATGTGTTAAGTCCATTTATCCTCCAATTTCATTCATATCTGTTGAATTATATTCTCCTTCAAGCAAATGATGTGCTTCAGGTTTATTATAAATTGCATCTTTTATTATTTTTCCTATATCCTTACCTTCTCTTAATGGTTTTAGTAATTCTATGTGAATATTTGAATGAAGACACATTAGTAACTGTCCTTTACTTGTAAGTCTCACTCTATTACATGTACCACAAAATTTACATGACATAGGATTTATAAAGCCTACGTTTCCTTTTGCTTTGGGTAATTTATAGTATTTTGCTGGACTTGAAATATCCATTGAATCTATTGGTTTTAATTCAGGATACAACGATAATAATTCATCGTTAGAAACAAACCTATCTTTGTACCTAACCGCTTCACCTATAGGCATTAATTCAATAAACCTTACCGATATATCATCTTCTTTAGTTAAATCAACAAAATTCCTAAATTCATCTATATTTACATCTTTCATAACTACAGTATTTAACTTTACAGGTGTTATACCATATTTTTTACAAGATTCAATACCATCTAACACTTTTTGTAACTCTCCACCTCTAGTTATTCCTCTATATTTATCTTCTTGTAAACTGTCTAAACTAATGTTAACTCTAGTAAGTCCAGCTTCTTTTAAATTTTTTGCCATATCTCCTAGTAAAATACCATTAGTAGTCATTGCTATTTCTTTAATTCCTATATTTTTAAATCCAGAAATTAAATCAACCACTCCTTTTTTTACAAGTGGTTCTCCTCCTGTAATTCTAATTTTAGAGATTCCCAAATTTTTAAAAACCTTTGCCACTTGTATGTATTCTTCTATTGTCATAACATCTTTATGCTCAACTAAAGATACACCTTTTTCTGGCATACAGTATTTACATCTTAAATTGCATTTATCTGTAATAGAGATTCGTAAATAACTAATATCTCTACCAAAATTATCTTTCATTAAATCACCTATGTTTATTATAACATAACGATCTATCCTTTCATCTATTATTCAGAACAATTTGTAATAATTACAAAAAAGCAAACTACTTAAGTAGTTTGCTTTTTTGTTTTATAAAATTATTTCTTAATTTAAAACTTTATATCTAATTGTACTGGACAGTGGTCACTTCCCATTACTTCTTGCAAAATTTTAGCATCTACTAAATTATTCTTTAATTTTTCAGAAGCTAGGAAATAGTCAATTCTCCAACCTATATTCCTATCTCTAGATTGTCTAAAGTAACTCCACCAAGAGTATTCGTCAACTTCGTCTGGATAAAAGTATCTAAATGTGTCTATAAATCCACTTTCTAAAAGTTCTGTCATTTTTTGTCTTTCTTCATCTGTAAAACCTGCATTTTTTCTATTTGTTTTAGGATTTTTTAAGTCTATTTCTTTATGTGCCACGTTCAAATCTCCACAAAGTATCACAGGCTTTATTTTATCTAACTCTAAAAGATATTCTCTAAATAAATTCTCCCAAACTTCTGTTCTATATTCTAATCTTTCAAGTTTTTGTTTTGAATTAGGTGTATAACAATTTACTAAATAAAAATCATCATATTCTAAAGTTATAACTCTTCCTTCTTGATCATGTTCCTCAATTCCTATTCCATAAGTTACATTCAACGGCTCTGTTTTTGTTAAAGTTGCCGTTCCTGAATACCCTGGCTTTACTGCTGAATTTATAAAAACGTGATATCCTGGAAATTCAAATTCCCACTGTTCTGGTTTTATCTTTATTTCTTGTAAATTTACTATATCTGCATCTATATCATTAAAAAAATCCATAAATCCTTTTTTTATAGCTGCCCTAAGTCCATTAACATTCCACGATATTAATTTCATTTTTCACCTCTAATTTAGTTATTTTGTCTTCAAGTCTATTAATACCCATTTAATAAATTTATAACTATTATCACTTTAAATGGTAACAATGTTATAATTAATATTAACGAATAATAATCAAGGAATGGTATTATGAATAATTATAATTATGATGACACAATATTAAGAGAATACTTAGCTAATAATAATTTAAAAGCTGCTAAAGAATATTTGGTTATTACTGAAAATTTTTCAACTGATGAAGCTATTAACTTTCTTCATAAATATATAAATGAAAATAACATTAATCTAAAAAAACCTAAAGACATTATTATAGGGTATAAAAATTTAGTAATTATTCTTATAACTATGACAATTGCATCTGTAATACTAACTCTTTTGTCTTTTAGTACTCTTAGAAGCATAATAGACAATAGCACTAGTTCTTCTAAGATACTATTTTTAATAATACTATCTATTTTTTTGATAGTTTGCATCGCTTATACCATTATTTTAATTTTAGATATAACATCAAAACAAACTATTGTAAGTAGCGGTTATTATAGAGTTCCCACTATTAAGTCTGGTAGTTTTCAGAGTAATGTTTTAAAATTTGAAAATGGTGATGTTATTATTACTTCACATAAAGTGAATGAAATTTTAAAACATTATAATTATTGTACTGTTACAAGATTTAAATATAGTAAATTAATAAAAAATATTACAAATATAAAATAAGGAGATTATATGAATTTACATGGATTTGATTTAATAAAAGAAGAATATATAAAGGATATTGACTCTAATGTTAAAATCTTTAAACACACAAGATCAGGAGCAAAATTAATGGCTCTTCAAAATGATGATAATAACAAGGTTTTTGGTATAGGCTTTAGAACTCCTCCAAATAATTCTACTGGAGTTGCTCATATACTTGAACATTGTGTTTTAAATGGTTCTAGAAAGTTTAAAACTAGAGAGCCTTTTATGGATCTTATTAAAAGTTCACTACAAACTTTCTTAAATGCTATGACTTTTTCAGATAAGACAATTTATCCTATCGCTAGTAGAAATGACAAAGATTTTCATAATCTTATGGATGTTTATTTAGATGCAGTTTTCTATCCTGCCGTAAAAACTAAGAAAGAAATTTTCCTTCAAGAAGGATGGCATTATGAGTTAAATAATGAAGATGATGATATAACTTATAAAGGTGTTGTATATAACGAAATGAAAGGAGCTTATTCTTCTCCTGACACTATTATGTACCATGCTTTTGCTAAAGGACTTTTCCCTAATTCTATTTATGGAAATGAGTCTGGTGGAGAACCTTATAGTATCCCTAATTTAACATATGATAACTTTTTAGATTTTTATAACAATTATTATCATCCAATAAACTCTTATATATTTTTATATGGGAATATGGATTTAGAAGAAAATTTAAAATTTATAAACGATGAATATTTAGCTAACTTTGAAAAAATAGATTTGGATTCTTCTATTAAATTACAACCTGGTTTTGATAAAGTTAGGATAATAGAAAATAAATATTCTATATCTTCAGATGAAAATCCTGAAAATAAAGATATTTTAATTTATGGAGTTAAATCAGGAAAAAAATCTGACATAATTGAAGCTACTACAAATGAAATTCTTCGTTCTGTCCTTTTCTCAAATGATGGTTCTCCAATAAAATTAGCACTTTTAGAAAAAGAAATTGGTGAAGACATTGATGATTTATCAACTGATGGGTTAGAGTTAGGACTTGGAATTACTGCAATTAACAGTTCTAAAGAAAAAATAGACGAATTTGCAAATATTATTGAAACCGAATTAGCTAATGTAGTTGAAAAAGGCGTGAATAAAGAACAGTTAGAAGCCTCTCTAAATAAAATAGAATATAGTTTAAGAGAAAACGGGAACTTTCCTACTAAAGGAATTATCTACTTCATTAACTCGTTAGATACTTGGTTATATGATGAAGACCCAACTTTGTCTTTTAAATATGAAAATATTCTCAAAAATTTAAGAGATAAAATAAATACTTCATACTATGAAGATTTTATAAAAGAAAAAATATTAAATAATACTCATAAAGTAATTATTTCTTTAGAAGCAACTCCAGGACTTAATGCTCAAAAAGATAAAGAAATATCAGAAAAATTACAAAATTATAAAAACTCTTTATCCAAAGAAGATCTAAATAATTTAATAAAAGAAAATAATATTTTGAATGACTTTCAAAATAGAGAAGATACGCAGGAAGAAAAAGATACTATCCCTCAGCTAAAATTATCTGATGTTGATACAAATGTTACAGAGATTCCTACTATTGAAGAAAATAAAGATGATTACAAAATTTTGTTCCATCCTCTATTTACAGGAAAAATAAATTATGTTGATTTTGCTTTTGATTTAGATTTTATAAATGAAGATGAAATATACTATGTTTCTTTATTATGTGATTTACTTGGAATGGTAGATACTAAAAAATATGCTTATACCGATTTAGACACTAGAATATATTTAGATACTGGTGGTTTTAATGTATCTGCATCAACTATTGTAGACTTTAGAAAAGACAATCATTACTTTAAGAAATTAATGGTTAGTAGTAAATCTACTGTAGAAAAAACTGAAAAGATGTTTAATTTAATTGAAGAAATTACCTTAAATAGTAAATTTGATAATTTAAAAAGAATAAAAGAAATTATTCAAATAATTAAATTAAAATTTGAAAGTGATGTATTGGAAAGTGGACATCAATATTCTATTTTAAAATCTTCAAGTTATTTTTCTCAACAAGGTATGTTTAATGAAAAGTTAAACGGTATTTCATATTATGATTTTATCGTTGAATTAGAAGAAAACTTAGAGAATGATTTTGACAAAGTAACAGATAAATTAAAATCTCTATCTAAAAAAATCTTTAATAAAAATAATATGATTTTTAATATTACTACTGATGAAGATGAAAAAGAAAATTTAATGGAGTTAAGCAACAAGTATATTTCAAAATTATATACTGAAAAACTAGAAAGTTATAATTTAGTATTTGATTTAGATAAGAAAAATGAAGGAATTATGACATCATCAAATGTAAATTATGTAATTAAATCTTGTAATTTGAAAGATTATGGATTTAAATACAATGGAAGTTACCAAGTTCTTTCTAATATTTTATCAAATACTTACCTTTATAATAATATTAGAGCTCAAGGTGGAGCTTATGGAACTGGGATGGGAATTTCACAATCTGGAAATGTACAATTTTATTCATACAGAGATCCAAATATAAAAAACACTATTGATATATACGATAATACTAATTCTTTCTTAGAAAATTTAGAATTATCTAAGGATGAATTATCTCAATTTATAATAGGATCTTTATCAAAATTTGATCCTCCTATGACAAACCCAACTAAAGGAAAAGTTGCTTTAACTATGTATATTTCTGGACAAACTACAGAAAATATCAGACAAAACTTAGAAGAAGCTTTATCTACAAATTTAGAAGACTTGAAAAAATTTGCAAATAGTATAAATTTTGCAATGAAAGAAAACTTTATGGTTACCGTTGGAAATAGTGAGCAAATAAAAGAAAATAAAGATTTATTTGGAGAAATTAGGCAATTAAAAAAGATGTAGATTAATCTACATCTTTTTTGTTTTTAATTTTATCTAAATGGATTAAAATATTCTTCTTCATTTTCTCCAAAAGGATTTATATTATTGTTTTCCTTGCTATTTTTATTTTCTTTATTATTTTTTGAACTTTCTTCAGCTTTGTATTTTTCAAAAGTTACTTCAATTTCAACTTCTTTTTTATTTCTAATTATTGTAAGTTTAGCTTTATCTCCATATGAATATCCTATTAATGAAGATCTTAAACTATTCATATCTTTTATATCTTTATCGTCTACTTTAATAACTATATCATTTTGCTCTAGTCCTGCTTTTCCAGCTGGAGATTTTTCATCTACTTGCATTATAACTGCCCCTTGTTCTGCACCAGTATCTATATTTAAATAATTCTCATATACTTCTAAGTTTGTTCCCTGAATTCCCAAAGTAACTGCTTCAAAAGTCCCTGTTTCTATTATTTTATCAACTATAGATTTTGCTGTATTTATTGGAATAGCAAATCCTATTCCTTCTCCCTTACTAGCTTTAGCTGTATTTATTCCTATTAACTGTCCTTTAGAGTTTAACAATGCACCACCGCTATTACCACCATTAATTGATGCATCTGTCTGCATTAATCCATCCATAGAAGTATTATTCTCTAAAGTTATTGTTCTATTTAATCCTGAAATAACACCTGAAGTTAATGTAGATTGCAAATCTAATCCTAGAGGATTACCTATTGCTATTGCTTTATCTCCAACAGCTACTTCGTCAGAGTTTCCTATTTCTATAGGTGTTAAGCCGTTTTTGTCTACTTTTACTACCGCTAAATCTAAACTGGAGTCTTGCCATACTAACTCTGCTGCTATTTTCTCACCATTTGAAAAAACCACATTGATTACTTCAGCTTCTCCATCACTAACAACATGAGAATTTGTTAAAATATAGCCATCATCTGTTATTATGACACCACTACCTACGCCTTCTGCATAAGCTTGTTGATTTAAATAAGGTATTGTCTGTGCTGTTGAAGTTGTTATTCCAACTACTGAAGGTATCGCTTTTGCCGCAACAGCATTTTCTACATTACTATCTTCTTTAACATTTATAACTTGCCCTGAAGTTTTTCCAGTATTTAATCCTGATGAAGATCTGCTATCCATCATTTTTCCCATTATAAGTCCAGTAATTCCTGAGCCTATTAATGAGAACAGCAATGCAACAGCTACAAATTTAAACCATAAGTTCTTTGGTTTTGATTTCTTCATCTCTTCTTTAACTACATATCTTATATCATCATAGTTTTCGTTGTAATTTTTTCTATAATTTTTAGTAGTTCCAGAATTAATTAACACTTGTCCTTCGTCTTCAGTTCCTCTTGGATTATATATTTCTCGATTTTTCGAAAAATCATTTAATGTTGTATTTTCGTTATCTATATCTTCAATTTCTTCTTCAGAATTATATATATTATCTTTTAAAAATTCATTTTCATTTGAATCTTCATTGTAATTTTTTCTATCATCATTCATAAAATTCCCTCCTAAAACAACTTATTTGTTATTACAGTTTTATTCTATGATAGTTATCTTTAAATATTCTTAAAATCAAATTTATATTTGCTTTCTATTTTTGAACTAGCTATTGTAAGTGCTTTAATACTTTCTGGTTCAAATTTATCTAATACATCTAAAATTGTTTTTATTGTATAGCCTGATGTTATAATATCGTCAATCAAAAGAATATTTTTGTTCCTTAATTTATCTCCATTTACTACTCTAAAAGAATTCTTAAGATTTTTTGCTCTATCTGATACTTTCAGTAAATGTTGATCTTTAGTGTTTTTGTTTTTTATTAATATATTATTTAAAATTTCTATCCCTAATCTATCCCCTATATACTCTGCCAATAATTGAGATTGATTGTATCCTCTTTTAGATAACTTTTTCTTAGTTAAAGGTACCGAAATCAACGAGTCAAATTTCATATCTTTATTTATTATATAATTTACTAAGAGTTCACCAAATGCTTTATACAAATAAACTGAATTATTAAACTTAAATTCTTGTATTAATTCAGAAATCCTTCCTGTATATAAATATGGAGAGTAACACTTGTATTCTCCTATACTTTTGACAGTATCTACATATTCAAAAAGTCCTAAACAAGTTCTACAAAAATATTTTTTATTATATAGTTCTTCTTTACAACAATAACAATATCCATCTGATAAGAATAATAAATCATTTATATTAATCCCCATCTATTACACCTTTATATAAATTATAATACTCTCTTATTCTACTAGCTAACGTAGAGTTTCTTTTTGCTATATGTGTATTATTTATCATATTTTTTAAATATTTAACTTCTCCAACTAAAACAACCAAATTTTTAGCTCTGGTTATAGCTGTATATATTAAATTTCTTGTCATTAACATATAAGGTCCAGCTCCTAAAGGAATAACTACTACAGGAAATTCACTTCCTTGAGATTTATGAATTGTAATAGCATATGATAATGACAATTCTTCTAATTCTTTTACTGTATATCCAACTATTCTTTCGTTATCAAATAATACTTCTACTTTATTATCATAATTATCTATTTTTTTTATAATCCCAAAATCTCCATTAAAAACTCCTAAACCATCTTGTCCATTTTGGCTTTTAAATTCCTTGTTATAGTTATTTTTAATTTGCATTACCTTGTCATTTTCCCTAAATAACTTATCTCCATATTTTATTTCTTCTACTAAGGGAGTCTTCGGATTTAATACTTCTTGTAATTTTGTATTTAGTTCAACTGTTCCAATCTCTCCCTTTTTCATTGGAGTTAGAACTTGAATATCTTCTAAATTTTTAAATCCATAATATTCTGGTAATCTTTTAGCTACTAAATTTATTAGAGTTTTTTGGGTTAAAATATTATTATTTCCATTAATAAAAAAGAAATCTTTATCTTTTTCATTTAATATTGGAAATTCTCCCTTGTTAATTTTATGGGCATTTACAACTATATTACTATTTTCACCTTGTCTAAAAATTTTATTAAGTTTTATAGTTGTTACTAATTTCGACTTAATAATATCTTTTAATATATTTCCTGCACCTACTGAAGGAAGTTGATCAATATCGCCTACAAAAATAATTTTTGTTCCCTCTCCTATACCCTTTAGTAAATTTTCTAAGAGTATTAAATCTATCATAGAAGATTCATCTATAATAAGGATATCTGTATCCAAGGGATTATCTTCATTATGGTCAAAAATCATCCCTCTACCACTATCTACAGGCATGTATCCTAAAAGTCGATGTATTGTTTTTGCTGGATAATTACAACTTTGCTCTAACCTTTTTGCAGCTCTACCAGTTGGTGCTGTAAGTATAACTTTTAAACCATTTAGCAAGTAAATATCTACTATATTTTTTACTATTGTAGTTTTTCCTGTTCCTGGTCCACCTGTAATTACCAGTATATTTTCATTAATGGCTGACTCTATAGCTTTTATTTGTTCTTCTGCAAATACAAATTTCTCATTATTTTTTAATTTTTCTATCTCTTTTTCACAATCTATATTTGTTTCAATTTTATCATTAACTAAAATCTTAGAAAACATTCCTGCTACTTTTAGTTCACTATTATAATAATAAGGTTCATAAATTATTTTTTCATTATTTATTTCATCAACTATAATAATATTTTCTATTACCATTTCTGTAACTAAATCTTCAACCATTGATGCTTCTAAATTTAGAAGATTTGAAACCTTATTTAACGATTCTTCATATGGCATATAACAATTTCCGTTTTGATTTGCTTCGTTTTGTAAAAAGTAATTAAAAGCTGCCTTTATTCTAAATGGCGAATTTTTATCTATATTATTTTTAAATGCAATTTCATCTGCCGTTTTAAATCCTATGCCCCAAATATCATTTATCAGTTGATATGGGTTACTCTCTACTTTAGCAATTGTTTCTTCCCCATACTCTTTTATAATTTTTTGTGATTGTCCTATTGATATTCCAAGACCTTGAAGAAATATTAAAATATCTTGTGTCTTTAATTCCTCTTCTAATGCTTCATAAATATCTTCGTATTTTTTCTTTCCTATTCCTTCAACTTCCATTAATCTTGCTGGATTATGCTTTAAAATATCTAATGTATCTGTACCAAATTTAGACACTATTCTTTTTGCCATTTTTTTACCAATATGTGGAAGAACTCTTGAAGACAAATATTTTTCAATGGAAATTATAGAAGTACCTGTAATTATTTCAAAAGATTCAATTTTAATTTGTTCTCCATACTTGTCATGAAATATAAAGTCCCCTTCAATTTTCAAACTATCTCCAACCACAACATTAGGTAATATCCCAACAGCTGTAATATCTCCATCTGTTGTTTCTAATTTCATAACTTTATATCCATTTTCATCATTTGAAAAAATTATATTTTCTATTATTCCTTCTATTTCCATGATAATTCTCCATATAACAAAAAAATGGAAACGCTAGTTTTCCATTTAGTCATTTATTCTATCTATTTTAGCTCCTAAGCTTCTCATTTTTCCAACAATATCGTCATACCCTCTGTCAATATGGTATATGTCAGATATATAAGTTTTTCCTTCTGCAACTAATCCTGCTAATATTAACGCTGCACCAGCCCTTAAGTCCGTAGCCTTAACTTCTGCTCCTTTTAATTTAGGAACTCCAGCAATTCTGGCTTCTCTAGCATCTGTTGCTATAATTGCTCCCATTCTTAAAAGTTCATCTACATGCATAAATCTATTTTCAAAAACTGTTTCTGTTACTTTAGATTGCCCATCTGCAATAGTTAACAGTGCCATAAATTGGGCTTGAGCATCTGTTGGAAATCCTGGATAAGGCAAAGTCTTTATATCTGTTCCAACTATTTTATCTGTTCCAATAACTCTAAGCTCATCTTTATCTTCGTTTATTATTACCTTACATCCAACTTCTTTTAACTTAGCTATTATTGGCATTACGTGATTTGCTATACAATTTTCAACAACAATATCTCCATTAGTGATTGCTGAAGCTATCATAAATGTTGCTGCCTCAATTCTATCTGGTATTATTGTATGTTCTCCACCATATAGTTTTTCTACACCTTTTATTCTAATAGCAGATGTACCAGCACCTTTTATATTAGCTCCTAATTTGTTTAAAAAGTTAACCAAATCTATTATTTCAGGTTCTTTTGCTGCATTTTCAATTATAGTTTCACCTTCTGCAAGTGTAGCTGCCATAATTATATTTTGAGTAGCTCCTACTGACGGAAAGTCTATATAAATAATATCTCCCTTTAATCCATCTTTAGATATAGCTTCAACTTTGTCTATACCTTCATGGATTTCTGCACCTAAAGCTTTAAATCCTTTTAAATGTAAGTCTATAGGTCTCTTTCCTATAGCACATCCTCCTGGTAAATATGTCATAGTCTTGCCAAATCTAGCTAGTAGTGGTCCCATAACTAAAAAAGATGCTCTCATTCTATTCATAAGATCTCTTGGAGCCTCATATCCATTTAAATTTGAAGAATCTATTTTTACAGAATTCTTATCTAAATGTTCTATTTTTGCACCTAAAGACTGTAACACTTCTAATATTACTTCTATATCACTTAACTTTGGAACATTATTTAATATTATAGGTTCTGTTCCTAGTAAAGAAGCAGCTATAATTGGTAGCGCTGCATTTTTTGCACCATCTATATAAACTGAGCCTTTTAATTGCCCACTATTACTTACTACAATTTTTTCCAAATCTTCCTCCAAATGTTATTATTTCCTTGTATTCCAGAAAATATTATATCATAAAGATAAATTTATTGGTATAATTAGAATACTACAAAAAATCTACATTTATTTTAATGAGGAAGGATTAATTATGAAAAAACTTACAACACAGAAAATGTCTATAATTGGATTACTTTCAGGCCTTACCATATTACTCGGTTTAACACCTCTTGGATATATACCTCTTGGAATTGTAAAAGTAACCACTCTTCCTATTCCTACTATAATTGGAGCTATAATTGGAGGTCCTTTAGTTGGTGGATTTGTAGGTCTTGTTTTTGGACTATTTTCTTTGTTTCAAAATCTAACTGCTCCTACATTGCTTTCATTTATGTTTCATAATCCGTTAGTATCAGTATTACCTAGAATTTTAATAGGTATTGTTTCAGGATATTTATATAAATTTCTTAAGGATACTAAAATAAAAAATCTAATCTCCCTATCTATTTGCGGGGCTGTTGGAGCTATTGTAAATACTGTCGGAGTACTTGGCATAGCATACATATTTTTCGCTGACAAAATAAGTAACTTGAAAGAAGGAGTAAGTGCTGCTACTGTTTTAATTGGAATAGCCGCAACTAATGCACCTTTTGAGATAATAGTGACTACTATACTTGTAAGTATTATTTGTTTAGCTATAATAAAATCAAAAAAAAGCAGGTAACACCTGCTTTTTTACTATTAATTATTACATAGTCATTTCTTAATTTATTTAAAATTATTAAAGATTCTTATCTCTATTTCAGCTTATTATATTTAAATCTTTTTAGTATTAATGCAATAATAATTAAGATAGTCATTATAATACTAGTTATAATAATAACTTTTTTTAATTTTCTATCAGCTTCAGATTCATTATTGTAAGACTTAATACTATCTTTCTCTTTTTGGTTATATTCAGTACGTACTCCTCTAACTAGTAGTCTATGAGAATTTACCCCATATGGTGTACAAGTTATTAATGTTACAAAATCTTCTTTTTCTAATTCAATATATTTTAGATTATCAGGTAAAACAGTTTTTATTTGATCTACTTTATATGCAAATGTTTCATCTAATACTTTTATAAAAAACAAATCCCCATATTTCAATTCCGTTAAATCTGTAAACATCTTAGAATGAGCCAGCCCTGAGTGTCCAGTCAATACACTGTGATTTTCTTTCCCTCCAATAGGTAAAGTAGTACCTTCCATATGTCCTATGCCTTTTTGTAATGTTTCCTCACTAGTACCATGATAAATAGGTAATTTAATATTTATCTTTGGTATCTCTATATATCCCATTGAATTATTTGGGAAATTTAAAACATTTAGATAATTTTCAGGTAATGCTCTTCCACTTCCTTCTATAAATGGATCTCTTACTGGGTTTCCTTTTAAGTTTTGATTATAGATAATGGCTTTTTCCCATTCTTCTTCTATTTTCTTTTTTTCAGCATTAGTAACTTCTTTTTCATAGCTTAATATTTCACTGTCCATATTCTTATCGTATATGTGTTTACTAATTTGAGGATATGCTATTAACCCAAGCCCAAGTATTATAAATGATAATGTAAGTAATATACGCCTCATAATGAACTCCTTAAGTAAAATAGAGATTGATCCACTAATAGCTCAACCTCTATTTTACTATATCTAATATCTATTTAACATTGTGTTTCTTTTTAGAAAAAATTTGTACTATAACTCCAAATCCTAAAAATACAATACCTAAAACAGTAAGTATTATAGCTATATTACTACCTGTCCTTGGTAATAATCCTTTAGGACTGTTTTTAATAGTGGATTCTATGGTATATGTTGCTCCTTCTCCAGTAGAACTACTTTCGTCAAATGTAGCTTTGACTGGAGTATCAAGCAAGTTAAATCCTTCTTTTGCCTTAGTTTCTACCAACCAATAACTTAAATATTTTATGTCAGATTCTACACCATCTGTAACTGTAGAAGTATACCCTTTAATACCAGCAAACTTTGCAATTCCATTTGCTGTTGTAGTTTCTACCCAATCTGTTGCTGTATCATATCCAACATCACCTACATCTAGTATGTTACCATTACTATCTTTTCTTAAAAACTTGCTGTTCTTAGCATTGTCTTCACTACTTGCAATCTTAAATTCTACACCATCTAATAGTTGACCACTATCTCTAGATGAAATTTTCTTTATCTTAATTGTTGAAGTGTGTACATTTACAGTTGGAGTTTCTTTCTCAAACTCATCCCCATTTTTGTTAGTAAAATTAGTAGTCGCTTTGTTTCCAACTCTAGTTACTTCTTTGTCAAGAATTTTATTATTTATAACTGTATCAAAAGTAACTGCTAAATATTTACTATTTGATAATTTATTACGTCCTGCTCTAGTGAAGTCTACTATGAAGTTTTCACTAACAGTATAATCTGTATCTTTAATTAATAAATTTCCATTGGTTACATCTGCTTTTTCTGAATCTGTTAAATAAACCTTTATAGAATTTGTATTTAACGTTAATGCTTCGTCTAATGTATCTTTAATAGAATACTTGATTTTCCCATCAATTGTAGCATCTTCATCATATATTCCATTTGGAACCTTAGCATTTATTCTATATGAAACAGTGTCTCCAATATTATTAGATAAAGTTGTTTCTACTATTTTTTCTGTTACTAATCCTTCGTTCTTAGGATAAACATGAACATTTTCCATCCATCCTGTTCCTGTTGGATTAGTCATTGGAACACTAACTACAAAAGGATCCACTGGATTTACATCTACATCTTTTCCTTGAATTGAAATTGTAGCTGACTTTTGTTCCACAACCAAATAAACCCCTCTATCCAGTTCACCAGATAATGCTATTCCATCATTTCCACTTGTTATTGAACCTGCTGGAGTTATATTATAAGTTTTTCCTTCATCCGTTATTGAAGTTTCTCCATTTAATACAATATTCTTTCCTCTAGGATAATCTCCATTTGCATCTGGCGATACTTTGTAAAGTTTAAAAGTTATTCCTGGTAAAGGTATTGCTGAACTAGGAATTTTGGATTTGTCTAATTCTTCCCCTTTATTAGGTTCTCCTGCCAAATCTAAATCCTCTAAATAATATTTGTGAATATATAAATTACCTTTTTCTGGTGGTAAAGAGTCAGCTTTTGAGTCTACTCTAAAAGATAACAGCGATCCAAACAATAACATTATCGTTAGGATTATCGGACTAATCTTAAATATTCTTTTTTTCATGATATTCTCCTTATTTTTTATAATTTTTTATTTGTTTTTTCTGTTTCTCACTTGCTATAAAGTATAAAAATCCACTACCTATAGTAACTATACCTAATATTGTAGTTATTATCAGTTCTAAGTTTCCAGATTTTGGTAAAATAATAACTGGATAATTTGGTAAACTTAGTTCATTAGTTTCATGATTGATTTTAAATGCAGGTGGAAGTTTTGAACCTCTTGCTATTATTTTAATACGTTCTTCTATATTTTCCTTAGAAGAATCAATATTAATTTCCCAATAACCTGTAGGTAGTTCATAACCATTTAAAGTGCTTGTCTCTACTAATAAATATTTTCCATCTTTTAAATTTCCAAAAGATACTAATCCATCACTTTCACTAATTGTATCTAATTTTTTTTGCCAGCATCCTGTAACAGCTTCTCCTTTAAACTCTAAATGGGTGTGACTACTATCTTGATTCAAACATTCGTATAACGTAAACTCTACTCCTTCCATTGAATTTCCTTTTTCATCTATTTTATAAAATGAAAACGGCTCCATTTTTTTTTCGTTTTTTATATCTAAACTAAGCTTATGCTTTATATTTTCAGTTATTGTTATGTTTTCTTCACTATTGTTTACTGTTATATCTCCGTTACTAGATATAACAATTGAAATTGAATTTTCTATTTTTCTATAACCATCTGGCTCTTCTACTTCTGTTAAAATATATTCCCCTGGAAGTAAATCTTTAAATACAAAAGTATCTATTGGTTCTCCGTCTAATGGCAACGTTACATTATATTCATTTCCTGATAGATTAAATTTAGCACCTTTTAACAAGTTATTTTCCATATCTTTTTTTAATATGTCTATCTCACTTACTTTTGTATAATAATAAGTTACAATTTGCTCTTTACTTGTGAAAACCCCTTCTGTCTCTCCTTCTACTTCAACAAATTTATAACCTTCTATATCTTTTTTTTCACTTGTCCATGGTTCATTAATGTCTCCTATTTTTTCTAAATACGGTTCTATATCTTCCTTTGTATTAATATCTTTATAATAAATATTAACAGGAGCACCTGGTAATTTAGTAAATGCTACTTTATGGTATGCTCTTTTATCTCCTGTGGATGCCGTAAATCCAAAGATTACATCACTCCCACCAAATGTTTTATTTAAATCTTCAATGGTATAATGAATCTCATTAAATCCTTCTAATTTATATACAGCTGTTTTAGTAGCTGCAATCCATTGAAATTCAAACTTTCTCCAACTATCTCTGGCTAAAGGATCTAATACATTAGCCACCTGAGCTTTTTGATGTAAAATCTCACCATATCCTCTTGCTAGAATTGATATAGGTTTTTTTGCATGTAAATTAGTTTCTACTACTGCAATATGTCCTGGGTAATCTCCGCCTTCTTGAGTTCCATTACCTCCAATTGGCAACTCTCTCTCAGAATAAGAGCTGTTCCAATAAGAGTCCATTTCAAATGTTAATGCATTAGAAATTAATGGCGTTGGTCCATATGCTGGACTCCCTGAGTCTGTATAACCATAAACACCTAGTCCCCATCCCTTAGTACCATATGCCTTATGCTGTTTAGGGTCACCATGTATTGTAAAAGTAAGTCCGTCTGCTGGATGTTGAGAATCATTTTCACTATATAAATATACATGTCCCTCTATTTCAAAATCTTCTTCCAGACTAATAACTGGCTTTCCCCACATTACTCCAAATTTCTCTTTTTCATCATTTGTTAAAGTAACCATATTTTTGTAAGTATTGTCAGGATATGCAGCATTAGTTGCGGAACCTAAGTTAGGAACTACAAAGTAATCTAAAACATTAAAATCTGATGTTGGAGGAGCTGTCGCTCTTAAATTTGATCTTAGAATACTATAATTTAGCAATCTATTATCTTCATCTTCCGCTTCAGCTTTAACAGAAATTTTTAACGAAGGTATTTTTCGTTGTTCATTTGTTGACTCAGCTAATATATTATATTCACCTATTGATGTTACCTCTAATTCCAAGGTTATCAATTCAATATCACTATTTTTCCTAACTACTCTAATATTATTCGTATTGTCTTCTGTTTCTATAAATTGTTCATTGTTTTTATTAGGTATATACTTTATTTCCTCTGGTAATTTAATTATTATTTCTTCATCTATAAAACCATTTGATAAATCAATATCTACTTTGAAATTCTTCTCTTTATCTATAGATATTGTTTCTGTAAATTCATTATTATAAATCCAAATTTTTTCATTTTCTGCAAAAGAAGTTTTATTAAATCCTACGCACAATAAAATTATAAACAATATATAAATTATACTTTTTGATTTTCTTTTCATTCTGTCACCCCCTTTGTTCTTCAATTTTATAAATATTTTTTATTTGTGTAATTATAAAATAAAACTTCACTATATTTTTATATTTAACAAATAAAAGATACCATGGATATAATGATTAATCAATATTTATATGTCACATTTAAAATATATATTAATTATTTATCTATTTAGTATACTTATTTCCTCTTTTTATAATTTAAAACAGAGTACTTTTGCAAGTACTCTGTTTGTTAAATTTTATTCATATCTTCAAATTTTTCAGCTGTTTTCTCTATTCCTTTAATAATAGTACCCCTAAAACCATTTTTTTCAAGTTCATTTACTCCTGCTATTGTTGTTCCTGCTGGTGAACATACATCATCTTTTAATTCTCCTGGATGTTTTCCTGTTTGTAATACCATTTTTGCTGCTCCTTCTACAGTTTTAGCTACAAAAATATAGGCATCTTTTCTTGAAAGTCCCTCTGCAACTCCTGCATCTGCCATAGCTTCTATGAGTAAATATATATACGCTGGTCCTGATCCACTTACTGATACAACTGCTTTCATTAATTCTTCTTTTACAACTACAACTTCACCAAAGCTTTTGAAAAATTCATATACTTTTTCTATTTCTTCTTTATTTAAATTGCCAGAAAAACAAAGTCCTGAAATTCCTGCACCTACCATTGCTGGAGTATTTGGCATAGCTCTTGCTATTTTTACATCTTTTTCAAAAAAACTTTGTAATTCTTCTATTTTAAAACTAGGAGTGATAGACGTAATTATTGTATCTACATCTACTTCATTCTTAATTTCTTCAATAATTTCTTTATAAATGTTAGGCTTAACTCCTAGAATAATTATATTTGCACTTTTAGCTACTTCCTTGTTATTATTAGCTTTAACAATTCCAAATTCTGTTTCTAATTTATTCAAATTCTCCTTATTTTGGGTGTATATTATTACTTCATCTCTTTTTACATAACCATTTTCTAAAGCTCCAGACAACATAGCTTTTCCCATATTTCCACAGCCTATAAATCCTAATTTATATATTTTATTTTCTTTATCCATTTTAAGATTCTCTCTTACTTTCAATATCTTTATTTTTAAATTCTAGCTTCTCATTCTCAAAAGGCAATTTAGATTTTGAGTCTTTCATAAACTTTGCCAATTCTCTCTTAACCCTTTGAGGCGACGCTATTGTTCCAGCTCCTCCTACACATCCATTTGGACAAGCCATTCCTTCTAATAAACAATCTTTGTGTTTACCAGCTTTTGCCACTTTTAGCATCTTTATACATTCATCTAAAGTCTGTGCATTAACTATATCAACTTTTTTGTCAGGATTTATTTCTAATATTGTATCTTTAACTGCTTGTGCAACTCCTCCAGCTATTGCATAACCTCTTCCTGAAGATGATGCATCAGACAAATCTCCATCTACTTCTATTTCTGAAAGTTCTATTCCTTTTCCTACAAACATACCTAATAACTCTTCAAACGTAATAACAAAGTCAACATATTTTTTAACTTTAGGATCTAATCCTTCTAGTTTTTTTGAAGTACAAGGTCCTATAAACACTACTAATCCTTCTGGATCTAGTTCTTTTAAATACCTACCTGTATAAGTCATTGGAGTGGATGAATCTGAAATTTGCTCTGAAAGTTCTGGGAAGTTTTTCTTTACCATTAAATACCAAGAATGGCAGCAACTTGTTCCCATAAAACTAATTTCTTCTGGAACCCTTTCTACAAATTCTAAGGCTTCTTCTAAAGTTGTAAAATCTGCACCAAGTCCTACTTCTGTAACGTCTTTAAATCCTAACTGTTTGATTCCCTCTTTTATTTGTATTGGAGATGCTAATGCACCAAATTGTCCTATAAATGATGGTGCAATTTCTGCATATACTTTTTTTCCAGATTTTATAGCTTTTATCAATTGATAAATTTGTGATTTATCTGCAATTGCTCCAAATGGACATTCTGTCATACATCTTCCACAAGCAACACATTTGTCTTGGTTTATGCTAGCTCTTCCTAAGTAATCTGATTCTATTGCTTTTACACCACAAACAGAAGCACACGGTCTATCATACATTATTATTGCGCTATATGGACATGCTTCCTTACATTTTCCACATTTAATACACTTTTCTTGGTCTATTACTGCTTGAGTTTTCTCAATAGTTATAGCATTTTTAGGACAAACATGTGAACATGGATGTGCTAAACATTTTCTACAATTATTTGTAACCACATAACTTTTTGTTGGACATGACTCACATGCAAAAGGAATTACATTAACAAGTGGCTCCTCAAAAATCCTATGGTCCACATCTATATCTTCAACACCTTTTGTTATTGCTTCTAAGTCAGATGCTTTCCTTAATTTTAAGCCTAGTCCAAGCCTTAATCTTTCACTAACTATAGCCCTTTCTAAAAAAATACTATCTCTATAGTTAGCTACTTCTCCAGGTAATATCCTATATACTGATTTTCCTAAACCTTCTAAAGGAGTTTCTTCATAAGCTATTTTTGCAATTTCCGAAAATACTTTAAGCCTTATATTGTTTATATCAAAATAAGTTTCTTTCATCTTTATCTACATTAAACCTTTAAAATCAAATACTTTAAAGATCTCCTCCATTATTTTATCTTTATTAGCATTTTCTATTACTTTATCATTTATGTAAACAACTGGCGACGCATCGTAGTTTCCACTACAGTCTCTTCTGCATTTTACTGGAGTTACTTCTATTTCCTCTAGATCAATTTCTTCTTCAATTGCTTTTTTTCCTATTTCTTCTGCCCAATCTTCAAAATAATCTAATATATTCATTGCGCTCATCATAGTACATGCCGAACCTACACATATTTCTATTTTCATAACTACACCCCTACTAGTTAATTATTTAGTTTATAAATTTATTATAGTATATCATAATAGATATATTGTTTACAAAAAGTAAAAGGATATAATTTTATCATTTGATGTTTGCTATACTAATTTATCTACTTTAATTTTCTAATTATCAAACATTAAATTTTTATTATATTTAATGTTATAATCTTTTTGAGGTGAATTATGAAAAATTTCGATAACAATTTATTAAAGTTTGCAGATTTAGTAGTTACTAAAGGTATCAATGTACAAAAAAATCAGCCAGTAGTTATAAGTTGTCCTATAGAAAGAGCTGACTTTGCTAGAACCCTAGCTAGAAAATCATATGAAAAAGGAGCTAGTGAAGTAATTCTTAACTGGTCTGATGACGAATTAACTTTGCTAAAATATGAAAATGCTCCAATGGAGATTTTTGAAGAGTATCCTAAATGGGCAGTAGATAAAAGTAAGTATTATTATGAAAAAGGGGCAGCTCTTATTTCTGTACATGCTACAGACCCTGAACTTTTAAAAAATGCTGACCCTAAAAAAATAGCTACTGCAAATAAAGTTGCTTCTATAGCTAATAAAGATAATATGAAATACACAATGAATGATATTAACTCTTGGTGTGTGGTTTCAGTTCCTACAACAGGTTGGGCAAAAAGAGTTTTCCCAAATATATCAGAAGAAGAAGC
Organism: Miniphocaeibacter massiliensis; assembly: GCF_900232905.1. Classification (GTDB taxonomy): domain Bacteria; phylum Bacillota; class Clostridia; order Tissierellales; family Peptoniphilaceae; genus Miniphocaeibacter; species Miniphocaeibacter massiliensis. The sequence continues at coordinate 145,333 of NZ_OCTQ01000003.1, read as the reverse complement.
TGTTGAAAAACTTTGGGAAGCAATTTTTTATACTACTAGAGTAGATGTTGAAAATCCTATTGAAGAATGGAATAACCATGTTTCTGAAATGGACAAACACGCTGAATTTTTAAATGAAAAAAGTTTTACAAAATTGCACTACAAAAATTCTAAAGGTACAGATTTAGTAGTTGAATTACCTGAAGGACATGTTTGGTTATCTGCTGGTAGTAAAAATGTAAATGGTACAATCTTTATTGCTAATATGCCAACTGAAGAAGTTTTTACTCTTCCTAAAAAAGATGCTGTTAACGGCAAGTTATTCTCTACAAAACCTTTAAATTACGGTGGAAACATAATAGATGAAATGGAATTTACTTTTAAAGATGGTAAGGTTGTAGAATATGATGCTAAAGTTGGAAAACAATATTTAGACGATATGTTTGCAGTTGACGAAAATGGAAAATATCTTGGAGAAGTAGCACTTGTACCTTACGATAGTCCTATTTCTAATTCAAATATATTATTTTATAATACTTTATTTGACGAAAATGCATCTTGTCATTTTGCTTTTGGTAAAGCCTATCCTACTTGCTTAAAAGGTGGTACAGAAATGACAGAAGAAGAGTTATTATCAAATGGTGTTAACGATGCTTTAATACATGAGGACTTCATGGTTGGATCAAGTGATTTATCTATTACTGGTATAACTTCAACTGGTGAAGAAATTAAAATATTTGAAAATGGCAATTGGGTAATTTAAAACATAGCTAATATTAGCTATGTTTTTTTATTTTATACATAATTGATTTTAAATAAATTTTACTTGACCTGTCGTAGTAAAAATGCTATATTATTACTACGACAGACATAGTACTTGGAGGAAAAATGATATCAAGTGATGTAATGCGCGGTTTTAATGACTTACTTATTCTCTCCATTATAAATAAAGGTGATTCTTATGGATACGAAATTTCTAAAAAAATAACTGAAATTTCTAATACTAAATATTCTTTAAAAGAAACTACTCTTTATTCAGCATTCTCTAGGCTTGAAAAAAATGGTTATATTTTAGGATATGAATCCGATAAAACTTTTGGAAGAAAAAGAACTTATTATAAAATTAGCAAAAGTGGAAAAATTTATTTATCGTCAAAATTAGAAGAGTGGAATGAAATAGAAACCGTAATAAATTTATTTGTTAAATATTTGGAGGAAGTTTAATGGAAGTTTTAAAAAATTATGTAGAAAACATCTTTTTACCTTATGAAAAAAACGAAAATTCTTTAAGATTAAAAAATGATATCTTATCTCATATGGAAGATGAATATTATGAATTAAAAAATAATAATATTTCAAACGAAGAAGCAATTGGTATAATAATCTCTAAATTTGGTTCTTTTGAAGATTTATTATCAGAACTTAAGCTAGAAAACAAAAAAGAAGAACTCTCTAATGAAGACTTAGAAATGGTGTCAGAATATATAAAGTTTTCTTCAGTTTTTCCTATACTCATAGCTGCTGGAGTAGGTTTTTGTATAATGGCAGTGGCTGTTACTGGAGCATTCTCTCATATAACTAAAGGAGTCTTACTTCCTGCGATTTTCTTTTCCTTTGTTGCTGTTGGAGTTGTTCTCTTTATAATAGCTGGAATTAAAAAATCATTTTATATTGAATATTTTAAGTCCAAAGGTTTAACTCAATACTACGATGTCGATGAACATGGACTCCCTACTGGCAACCCTAATTACAGAAAAAATAAACTACTACTTGATTCTATAATGGGAGTTTTGTGGCTTGTTATTACAGGAGTTTACCTATTCTTAGGTTTCACAAGGGAATTGTGGCACCCTGGATGGATAATTTTTGTTATAGGTGGATTACTTTCTGGTATTATAGAAATAATTTTTAATTTTTTAAATGCTAAATAAAAAAAGACAGGTTATCCTGTCTTTTATTTTCCAATTGTTGCAACCATTATAGCTTTTATAGTGTGCATTCTATTCTCTGCTTCATCAAATACTTTTGAGTACTTGCTTCTAAACACTTCATCTGTAACTTCCATTTCATCTAATCCAAACTTTTCTTTTACTTCTCTTGCTACAACTGTGTTTAAATCGTGGAAGCTTGGTAAACAATGCAAAAATATTACATCATCATTATTTGTTTTTCCTATCATTTTCATATTAACTTGATATGCTTTAAGTTGATTAATTCTTTCTTCAAACATATCCTCTTCTCCCATTGAAACCCAAACATCTGTATAAATAACATCCGCTTTTTCAACATCATCTATATTATCAGTTAAGGTTATTTTACCTCCTGTAACTTTACAAACTTCTCTCATTTCTTCTACTAACTCTTCAGAAGGCCACAATTCTTTAGGAGCAAGTGCTACAAATTCCATTCCCATTTTAGAAGCACCAATCATCAAAGAATTGCCCATGTTATTTCTTGCATCTCCAACATAAACAAATTTAATTTTGTTAAGTGGCTTATTTACATGTTCTTTTATAGTAAGAAAATCTGCTAGTATTTGTGTAGGATGGTAAAGGTCTGTTAAGCCATTCCAAACAGGTACACAAGAGTATTTTGCTAAATCTTGAACTGTCTTATGGTCAAATCCTCTAAATTCAATTCCATCGTAAAATCTTGATAGGACTTTTGCAGTATCTTCTACAGATTCTTTTTTCCCAAACTGGCTATCTCCCATTCCTAAAAATGTTGGGTAACCACCTTCGTCTACACACGCAACTTCAAAAGCACATCTTGTTCTAGTTGAAGTTTTCTCAAATAAAAGGACTATATTTTTACCTTCTAATAAATCTCCTTTTATTCCTGCTCTCTTTTTATTTTTTAAATCTTCTGATAAGTTCAGTAAATACTCTATTTCTTCTGTTGTAAAATCTTTTAGAGTTAAAAAATCTCTTCCTTTTAAATTAACTGGCATAAATTCCTCCTTAAATTTCTTCTCTTATTATTGGCATAGACATGCATCTAGGACCACCTCTGCCTCTAGAAAGCTCTCCCGATTTTATTTTATGTAACTTTGTCCCATTTTCTTCCAGTATCTTATTAGTTACTGTATTTCTATCATAAACTATTATTTCCCTTGGCGCTATAGCTAATGTGTTTGATCCGTCATTCCATTGCTCTCTTTCAGAATCAACCTTACTTTCTCCACCGCAAGGTATTAATTTTATATTCTCTATTTCTAAGTTTTTCTCCAATGTATATTTTAAAGTGCAATTTTCTTGTTCTATTTTTAGTTTGTTTCCATTTTTTTCTATGGAATATACAACTAAAGGATCTTCTATACAAGGGTGTATAGTAAACAAATCTTTGTCTACCATAGTAAATACAGTATCTAAATGCATGAATTTTCTCTTTTTAGGAATAGCAAACGCCAAAACTTTCTTGAAATTAGGTTGCTTTTCAAATAAATTTCTACAAAATTCTTCTACTGCTTTTGCTTTTGTTCTTTGGGATATTCCTATTGCTAATATTTCTTTAGATAGAACTAAAATATCTCCCCCTTCTATTGCATATTGATTATCTCTATTATATAAGAATTGTATATCCTTAAAATCTCTATGATATTTAAAAATATATTTTCCAAACAAAGTCTCTCTATTTCTAGTCTTGCTCCACATTCTATTTAAACTTACTGAATTTCCCACAAATGAAAAAGGATCCCTTGTAAAATACAAGTTTGGCATTGGTAATGCCGTAAATTTCATCCAGCTTGAAACCATTTCGTACAAACTTTCTTTTCTATAGTTATCTATCTCTACTCTTCTCGTTCCTTCCATCATTTTTAAAACTAAACTTTTGCTGTCTTCAATTTCTAAAAGCTTAGTCTTTAATATCTTTTTCTCTTTATCTATATCAATAGTGTTTTCTAAAATATACTCTTCTATTAATTGTTCTTTAATTTTTCTATCTGCTATTACATCTGTTACTAAATCTTCTAAATAAAGTACTTCTACATTATTATCTCTTAACACTTTTACAAAACAATCGTGTTCTTCTTGTGCTATCTTTAGATATGGAATTTCGTCAAATAACAATTCTTCCATAACATCAGGTGTTAAATTATTTAATTCTTCTCCAGGCCTGTGTACAATAACCTTTTTTAGTTTTCCTATTTCAGAAAAAACATTTACATCATTCATACTAACCTCTTTTCTTTCAATTAGTATAATTATAAATAAAGCAAAAGATTATGTCCATTAGATTTAAATTCTTTTATAAATTTATTACTGTCACTTATTTTATAAAATTTATTGAAATTATTATAAATAGGTATATATAAATTAAGTAACATTTAATTTAGGAGAATATTATGATTAAAATTTCTAGACTAGCAAAGATTGTCGTTCAAGAATTAAATAAATCTAATTTTAAAGCTTACCCTGTTGGTGGATGTATTAGGGATTCTTTGCTTGGGAAAATACCTTCTGACTGGGATATTACAACAAATGCTACTCCTGAAGAAATATTAACAGTTTTTGAAAATTATAGAACTTTAGATGTAGGTAGAAGATTTGGCACTATTGCTGTAGAAGTTGAAGATCATTTTGTAGAAATTACAACCATGAGAAAAGAGTCAGATTATAAAGATAGCAGACATCCTGAGTCTATAATATTCTTTGATGATATTTATGAAGATTTGAAACGTAGAGACCTTACTATAAATGCCATGGCTTATGATATTTCTTCTAATACATTAATAGATCCTTTTTATGGTCAATTGGATTTAAAGAAGAAAATAATTCGTACTGTTGGTAGTCCTAAAGACAGATTTAATGAAGATGCTTTAAGAATACTTAGAGCTATTCGTTTTTCGGCTCAACTTGATTTTAGAATAGATTATAAAACATTATATAATATTGCAAAATATTCATACCTTTTGAAAAATGTCGCAATGGAAAGAATAAAAGTGGAACTCGATAAAATTCTTATGGCTAATAATTATCCTGCCTTAAGAACCTTGTATAATACAAGTATTTTCAAACACCTATTCCCAGAAATAGATTCGATGTTTAAAACTACTCAAAACAATCGTTTCCATGTTTACAACGTTGGAGATCACTGTCTTATGGCTACTATAAATGTTTTTGATAACTTGAATTTAAAGTACGTTATGTTACTTCATGATATTGGCAAATCAGTTGTTAAAACGAATACTAAGGGAAAAGATCATTTTTATGATCATGCTTTATCTTCCGTTGAAGTTGCAAGTAATATTTTAAAAAGACTTAAATTTTCAAAAAAAGATAAAGAACATATATTAAAATTAATAAAGTATCACGATACTATTCTTTCTCCTAACCTCAAAAATATGAATAAATTTGTAGTAGATAGACAATTTACTTTTGAAGACATGGAAGATTTAATAAGAGTAGAAATTGCTGATACATTAGCTCAAAATCCAATGTGTTTAGATAGATTAGACAAATTTGATACTATTTTAGAATCTTATGAAAAAATATACAATGGTCCACACAAAATTAAAGATTTAGCTGTTAATGGAAAAGATATGATTGAAATTGGCTATACAAGCGAAAATATTAATACTATTTTAATTTTTTTAGTTAAACAAGTAATAGGAAGTAATGACTTAAACAAAAAAGAAACCTTAATAAAAATCGCTCAAAAAATGCTTAAAAATATTGAAGGCATTAGATTTCAAAATAATTAAATTTAAAATAAAAGGCATACTAAATTTATAGCATGCCTTTTTTATTTGCTCTATTCAATTATTAACATATCATTTTCATCAAATTTCCAACCTGAACTATATGCTACTTCCCAATAATATCCATCAAGATCTTGAAAATAGCCACTATATCCTCCCCAAAAAACTTTTTCTGGTCTTTTTGTAATTATTCCACCATGTTTTTCTACTAATTTTATTAACAAATCTACTTCTACTTCTGATTTCATATTGCATGCCAAAGTAATACCGTAAAATCCTCCTGTAATTAATTTCGGTGGATTTTTTTCATTAATATCTTTTGCTAATTCTTCTATTGGATATAACTCTAACTTACTACCTTGATTATCAAAAAATACAATTGGTGGTGAATCATCTTTTTCGTAAGTATTAAATCCAATATTTTTATAAAATGCTAACGATCTAGCTAAATCTTTAACACCAAGACAGATTAAATTTATTCTGTTCATATAACTCCCCTTTTAATAATTATTTTTTCATAAAAGAATCTATATCTTTAATTAAATCCTTTATAGCTCCTTCCTTATCTCCATTTTTTAAAAATTCTATAAATTCATCATGCTGATGAGTATATATGCTAAATACTTGTTTATCCCAACTTCTCCAATAAAACTGTGAGAATACTAACATTTGTCTATTTAAAGCACTTTTTAAAATTTCACAAAAATATTCATCATGATATAGTGAAGCCAATTTCAAATGAAAGTCTTGATTAGTTTTCCAATACGTAACAGGATCATCTTTATGGGCATTTTCCATTTGCTCTTCGTGTAGCTTTTCTAATTCCTTTATATCATCCTCTGTCAACCTATCCCAATATTCTTCCAAATACTTGGGTTCTACCATTAACCTAAACTTTAAAATACCATCTAAATATTCATTAGTGTAATTTACTATTTTATATCCCAGCCTTGGAATACTTTGTAAAATTCCATCATTACATAATTCAATTAATGCATCTCTAACTGGAGCTTTGCTTATATTGTATTGATTCATAAGAGTTTTTTCATTCAAAATATCCTCTAAGTTATACTTTCCTGAAATTACATCTAATTTTATACTGCTATAAACTTGCTCTCTTAAACTTAATAATTTATTCATAACACCTCTCCATTGACATATACACATTTTGCTGATATGATTAGTAATAATACCAGTAAGGTTTATATGTTTATTTATATATTTTATTTTAAAGGAGCCAAAAATGGAAGATTCAAAACACTGTAAATATGAAGAAATCTTGTTAAACGATTTACAACAAGCTCTAGGTTGTACAGAACCAATAGCTATTGCCCTTTGTGCTGCAAAGGCAAAATCCATCCTTGGAAATATTCCCTCTAAAGTTATTTTATACTGTAGTAAGAATATTATCAAAAATGCTAATTCTGTAACAGTACCTAATTCAAATGGATTGAAAGGAATAGAGGTTGCTGCCGCACTTGGAATCGTTGGAGGAAATGCTGATAAAAACTTAAAAGTTCTAGAAGATATTACTGATAATGATATTTGTGAAGCAAAAAAATTAATAAATAATAAAATTTTTACTTTGGAAATAGCTCAAGTCCCTAATTTGCTTTATGTAAGGACAGACTTGTTTTTTGAAGATAATTTAGTTTCTGTAGAATTATCAGATAGGCACAGTAATATTTCTAAAATTTCTAAAAATGGAGAACTTATTTATGATAATTCTTCAGATGAAAGTTCAAATGAGCAAGAATGTGATACATCTTTTCTAAGTGTTGAAAATATAATTGAATTTGCAAATAATGTGAATTTAAAAGAAAGAAAAAAACTAACTGATAGACTTGATCTACAAATAAATTGCAACTCTAGTATTTCTGATGAGGGCTTATCTGGCAGATATGGTGCTGGAATAGGTCATGTAATATCAGAAAATTCATTTGATTCAGATTTAAAATCTAAAATTAAAGCTGCTACTACAGCAGCATCTGATGCTAGAATGGGTGGTTGTGGACTACCTGTTGTTATTAATTCAGGATCTGGAAACCAAGGTATAACTACTTCCCTTCCTGTAATAACTTATGCAAAACACATTAATGCTAGTAAAGACAAACTTTACCGTGCTCTTATAGTTTCAAACTTAATAGGAATACATCAAAAAAGATTTATTGGCAAACTGTCAGCCTTTTGTGGTGCGGTTAGTGCAGGTGCGGGTGCTGGATGTGGAATAGCTTATTTAATGGGCCTTAATACTGAGCAAATAGGTAAAGTTCTAGTTAATACGCTAGCTACTTCTGGAGGAATAGTCTGTGATGGAGCAAAACCTTCTTGTGCTGCAAAAATAGCTATAGCTTTAGATAATGCATTTCTAGCTATTGATATGGCTAAAAACAATATAGTTTTTGAATCTGGAGATGGAATTGTTGGTGGAAGCATCGAAAAAACTATTGAAAACATAGGTAGAATGGCTTCTCTTGGAATGAAAAATACAGATGATGAAATACTTAATATAATGATTGGAAAATAAAAGAACCTAGTCTATAAACTAGGTTCTTTTATATATTTACTTATTTCAATTATGCTATCTATTCTATTTTCACAATCTACTCCTAATCCATAAAAATCTAATTTAAAAAGATTAGCCAGTTCTTCATCACATTTTGAGTCCCCAATTAATATCGAATTCTTCATATCTATACTTTTATATTTTTCTAAAGCTTGTTGTATTAGACCAGGTTTTGGTTTATTGCAGTTACATTTTTCTCTTTTGCTATGAGGACAATAAAAAACATCAATAATTTCTATAGAATTATTTTTTAAAATTTCAATTAATTTATTATTAAATTTATTATAGCTTTCTAATGTTATATAACCATCTCCTATTATATATTGGTTTGTCACTATAATAAATTCAAAACCTTGCCTCTTTAAATATTTTAATCCTTCTATTGATCCTTCCAAAATTTCTGGCTCTTTGATTACTCTCCACTTTTCGTCTGAATAATCTTTGTTAATAGTTCCATCTCTATCCAAAAATGCCACTCTCATATTTAACCTTTCTTTACGACTACTATATACCTATGTTCTTTTCCATCAAAATATCCTTTTTCCTCTATTTCTTTTTCAATATTTACAAGCTAATTTAAACATTTTTCTACTGAAAAATTTTGAATGTATCCTTCAGTAGCAGAAGTTATTTTGGGATTATGATTTAAAGAAAGCAAAAATTCTCCTCCTGTTCCCATATCTAATAAATTATCTTTTTCCTTTAAATATTTTTCTACAATATTTTTATAATTCCATGTTAGTTTTTCACTATCCCATCTACCATTTATATGTGAAAAATCCCAGCCTTTAAAAGCATGGTTTTCTTCATTTTTCCAAAGCTTTATTTTATCTTCCAACTTCATTAAACTATCACCAACTTTTCTATGTTTTCTGGAAATTCATGTTTTAGTCTCTCTATAATATTTATATCAAAATTTTTGTTTCCATATACTTTACTTTTTATCAATTTCACAAAAGGATAACAATCTTTGTCTTCTTTTCCACAAATAATTTGAACATTTATATTATTATCATTTATTATATTCAAAATATTATCTAATTTACTATCTATTATTGGTATCCAAGGTGAAATTAAAATTATCTTATCTGCCAAAGTAGATTTTTCTAATAATAACTTGAAAATTTCATTGCATCCAGAAGAAAATCCAGATAATATTTTTTCTTCATACAAATTCCAAGGTATTTCTTTCAATACTTTATGAACTTCTGTATTTTCTTCATCTTCCCACCTAAACAAATTATAAGAGTCTAAAATTTTGGATTGGATATATTCAACTTGATAATTATAATTTTCTATATACTTCCAATTACTTCTAGCTATGCTAATATTTTGTTGATTCCCATGAAAAGCTATCATTAATTTATTTTTTGTCTTCTTTTCCCATGTGCAAATAATTTTTGTATTTTTATTTTCTTTTAAGTATCTTTTAGTAGATATTTTTTTACAGATTTTAAATATATCTTCATTTTTTATTAAATCTAAATCTTCATCTTCAAAAACTTCTGGTCTATACCAAAACTCTTTCTCAAATATTGCTTCTTTTAAAAAATTTTAAGGCTTCTTCTCTCTTACCTGATAAAGATCCTAAACAATATAAAAAATTGTAGGCTTGACTAGATAAAACGTTTATCTTTTCTTTGTTATTTAAGATATATTCATAAGCTTTTAAAACTTCACCTTTATTAAGTATTTTTAAAGTTTCATTTAATATTCTTTCTTCGTTCAAATATTTCTCCTTTTTATATTATTATTACCACACTACCTAACTTCATTTTTTCTATATTAAATTCTCTATTTTTAATCATAATGAACACCTCCTAATTTTAAATCAGCTTTTGTTGATTTCATACATTATATCATCAAATTTATTAATATATTTAATCTTGAATTTTCAATATCTGATATAATATTCTTACATTTAATAAGTTGAGGAGATATTATGTCTAATATAAATAATAACTATGTAAGAGAAAAAATGTCTAGTGGCTTTAATTGAGCTCAAGTAGTGCTAGACTATTATGCAGAAGATATAGGTATATCTAAAGAATTATTTACTAATATGGGTTCTCTTTTAGGTGCAGGGTTAAATTCAGCAAATATTTGTGGTGCAGTTTCTGCTGCTTATTTAATACTAGGAGTTAAATATGGTAGTAACAAAAAAATTGTCAAAGAGAAAATGAAAGAATTCAATGAAGAGTTTCTTTATTTAAATTCTTCAAAAGAATGCAAAGAACTACTTGGAGAAGATGTTACTCTCCCTGGAATCAGAGAAAAACTTGTTGAAAATGGAATAAAGGACAAAGTTTGTCCAAGAGCAGTCTCTACTTCTATTAATATATTAAAAAAACTATAGCAATTTCTATAGTTTTTTCTCTAATACTTTATAAGATACACCATAGGTTATAAAAAATACACCAATAATAATCATCATTAATTTTATTATTTCTTTATTAAATAGTCCTCCTACTACCATTATTCCGTATATTGCTATTATTAATGCCATTAAAGATATTTTTCCAGCTTGTAAACTTATTTTTTGATTTCTTTCATCTGTGTATTTTATTCTATCTTCCCTTAACTTATCTTTGTTTTTTAATAAAGACTTAAATTTTATTATCCCTATTATACCAGGAATTATCAATCCTATACCCATTCCATTATAAAAACATAAGATTTCTGTTTCTAAACTAATATTAAATATGCTTTTTGCCATTAAACTTACTAATATTGCTCCTAACCCCAAAAATATTAACACATAAAATAATAATATCTTACCTTTCAAATGTTTCTTATAATCTTCATCAGTCTTGATTTTTTCATCAACAAATAAGCTTTTCATTAAACTTCCTCCTCATAAATAAATATATCTTCTATAGCCATATTAAAATATTTAGCTATTTTAAATGCCAAATTAATAGACGGGTCATACCTACCATTTTCTAAAGAGCCTATAGTCTGCCTTGTTACTTCTAATATATTAGCTAATTCTTCTTGGTTTATACCTCTTTCTTTTCTAAGTTCTTTTAATCGATTTTTCATGTTTCCTCTCCTGCTATGTAAAGTTAACTTTCCATATTTAAAGTATACTATTTTTATATCATTATATAAAGTTAACTTTCCTTTTTCTATATAAAAAAAGACTCTTACGAGTCATAATTCATATATTTTTCTATTAAATATTTTCTCTCTTCTTTATCAACTTTTAACGCTTCTCTTACATATCCATCTAGTGAACCATACACTTCGTTAGCTTTCTCAAAAGAAGCTTCTAAATATTCTTTTCTTACATTTAGAGCTATATCCATTGCCTCTAACTCCGCTTTGGAAGAACCATACTCTTTTAATTTAGCTAGCATTCTACTATTTTCTTCTCTTCTCATAATATTAGTCAAAAGATAGTCATTAAATATATCTTTTTTTGATACTCCTAATATCGTTAATATTACTGCTGCTGCAAATCCTGTTCTATCTTTGCCTGCAAAACAGTGAAAAACCAACGAACCATCTTTTTGCTTTAACAATAAATCTATAAATTCTCTATATCCTAAAATTGCTCCATCATCTGTAATAAAATCTTTGTATGTGTTCTCCATAAATTCTATAATTATTTCTGGAGTTAAGTTTTTCTTAAAGTTTTCCAAAGAAGTAACATCTCCTAAGTTATTTTTAAGTATATCTATATGATAATAACTTGTTCCATCTATTTTAGTATCTGGAGATTCTTCTTTTTCTTTTTCACTTCTAAAATCCACTATAGTTTTTAATCTATAATCTTTTGTTAATATTTCTTTATCTTTTTTATCTAACTCTGTAACCTCTCCCGAACGAAGTAATGTAAATTTTTTAACTTTTTTCTCTTCAATCCCTATATATCCACCTAAATCTCTTAAATTTACCGGTCTTTTTAATCTATCCATTACTATATCTCTCCTTGATATTTATTTTAACTAATATTTAATAAATAATTTTATATACTTTCTTTAAATGTTACCATATTAATTTAAGTATTTAAAATATTAATTGTTATAAATAAAAAAGACACCTTTACAGTGTCTTTTATTATGCTTTTGTTGCTCTTCTTGTATAATGTGTATGAAGTAATTCATGAGCTTTATGTGAATTTGGTTCTACCAAAAACTCTTTATATATTTCTTTTATTTCTGGATTTTCATGAGATTTTCTAAGTTTATGTTCTCTGTCATCTCTGTATAATCCTTCCATTCTATCTTTTCTAGCATCGTGTTTTATAGTGTAAGGTTGTCCACCTCCACCAATACAACCGCCAGGGCATGCCATAACTTCTATAAAGTGATAGTCTGCTTCTCCAGCTCTTATTTTATCTAAAATAACTTTTGCATTTGCAAGTCCATTTGTAATTGCAACTTTTACTAAGGTATCTCCTACTTGAACTTCTGCCTCTTTAATTCCTTGGTGCCCTCTTATACCTTCAAAGTCAACAGAAGCTAATTCTTCACCAGTTACTACTTCATATACTGTTCTAAGTGCTGCTTCCATAACTCCTCCTGAAGTACCAAATATTGTTCCAGCTCCAGTACCATGTCCAATTATTGAATCATAATCTTCTTCTTGAAGTTCACTTATATCAAGTCCACCTGTTTTTAGCATTCTTGCTAATTCTCTAGTAGTAAGTACAACGTCTATATCTCTATAACCAGAATCATTCATTTCTGGTCTTTGACTCTCATATTTCTTAGCTATACAAGGCATTACAGAAACAACAAACATATCCTTAGGGTCTACTCCTAATTTTTCTGCATAATATGTTTTTGTAACTGCTCCAAACATTTGTTGAGGAGATTTACAAGTTGAAAGATGGTCTAATAGGTCTGGATAATTTTTTTCAACAAAATTTATCCAACCAGGACTACAAGAAGTTATCATTGGTAAAGTACCTGAATTTGTAAGCCTTCCCAAAAACTCTGTTCCTTCTTCCATTATTGTTAAGTCTGCACTAAAGTTTGTATCTATAACTTTATCTGCTCCTAGTCTTCTTATTCCTGCTACCATTTGACCTGTAACTATATCTCCAGACTTATATCCAAATTCATCTCCTAGTCCTACTCTAACTGAAGGCGCTGTCTGAAATACTACAAATTTTTCGCTATCGTTTAACGCATCCCACACTTTATCTGTATCATCTTTTTCCCTTAATGCTCCAACTGGACAGACCGTTATACATTTTCCACAAAGTACACAAGTTGATTCATCTGTTGCCTTATCAAACGCTTGTCCTATAGTATAGTTATTACTTCTATTACTAAAACCTATTGCTTTACTTGCCTGTATTTCATCACATGCTTGAACACATCTACCACATTTTATACATTTGCTGTTATCCCTAACTAATGATGGATTATCATCTTTTATTGGTACTGGTTCATATATTCTCGCAAATGGATTGTCTAAAATATTTTCTTGTTGAGTCAATTCTTGTAATTCACATTTTTGATTTCTAACGCAGTTTAAACAATCTTGTGGATGATTTGCAAGAATTAATTGAAGTATTGTCTTTCTAACTTCTCTTACTCTCTTACTGTTTGTAAAAATTTCCTTACAACCATCTACCGGTTGGTTACACGCTGTTTTTAATCTTCTGCTACCAGTATCTTCTACTACACATATTCTACAAGTAGATTTTGCAACTAAATCTGGATGATTGCAAAGTGTTGGAATATGAACTCCAACTTGCTTAGCTGCTTCTAGTATAGTTGTCCCTGAAGGTACTGTAACATCTATCTCATCTATTTTAACTGTTACATTTTTTATACTTTCGTTACTCATCTTGCTCCCCCTATTTGAAACATTTACTACAATTTTTGTCTATATGAGCTAAAAATTCTTCTTCTCTATGTTTTAGTGCTGACATTAAAGCAGTTGGTGCTGCTTGACCTAAGCCACAGAAAGATGCTTGCTCCATTGCATAGGCTAAGTTTTTAAGTATTTCTAAATCTTTTTCTGAACCTTCTCCCTTGCTAAACTTGTCCAAAATAGCATACATTTGTTGGTTTCCCTCTCTACATGGATTACATTTACCACAAGATTCATGAATAAAAAACTCAAATACTTTCTTTAAGTAGTCAACCAAGCAAACAGAATCATCAGCTATAACTATTGCTCCTGTTCCTATTGCAAGTCCTTCTTTTTTCAATGTTATATGATCAAACGAAATATCAAATTGTTCTGGGAAAGCTAGTGGGCCTGACTGTCCACCAATATGAACAAATTTTACTGGTCTTCCTGTTGAAGTTCCTCCTGCTAATTCCTCATCATATATAATATCTTTTAAATTTGTTCCAACTGGAATTTCAGCGTAATGTTTGTTTTTAGCGTGTCCTGACATACAAATAATAAGTGAACCACCACTTTCTTCAGTTCCTACAGATCTGTAATATTCTGGTCCTCTATCTAAAATAATTGGGATATTTGCAAAAGTCTCAACATTATTTACCAATGTCGGTTGGCCAAATAGTCCTACTTCAGCAAGTCTTGGTGGTTTAACCCTTGGTCTTCCAGCTTGGCCTTCTATAGAATTTAATAACGTTGAATTCTCTCCACAAACATAAGCTCCTGCTCCTGATATTATTTTTATATCAAAATCAAACTCTTCTATCCCAAGTATATTTTTACCTAAATAACCTGCTTGTTTTGCATTTTTAAGTGCAAGTTTAAATCCTTCAAATAATCCCCTATATTCTCCTCTTATGTATATATAACCTTCTTTTGAATTAAAAACATATCCTGCTATAAGCATTCCTTCTATTACTATTAAAGGATCTCTTTTCATAAATAGTCTGTCTTTAAATGTTCCAGGTTCACCTTCATCAGCATTACAAACGATATATTTAGGTTCTCCTTCTATATTGTTTAAATACTTCCATTTTAAACCTGTAGGAAACGCCGCTCCGCCCCTACCAAGTAATTTTGAGTCTATAACTTCTTGAATAATATCTTCTTTATCCATATTTATAGCTCTATGTAGTGCATTGAAGCCTCTATTTGATTTATAATCCTCAACAGAATGCTTATATGACTTATCAACTGTACCTGTAATTAATTTAATTGTCTTACTCATTCTATCCCCCTATAAATCTTTTTTAGCTCTTAAATCAGCAAAAATACTCTCTACTACTTTTTCATCTAAGTTTCCATAAATATCATTTCCAATTTTGATAACTGGTCCTATGTCACATGCCCCCACACATGAACATTTTTCAAACTCAAACAACCAATCTTCTGTATGCTCCCCAAGTTTAACACCTAAATTTTTCTCAACCATGTCTATTAATGTATCACTCTCATTTAAATAGCATGATGCACAAGTACAAACTTCTACCTTATACTTTGCTCTAGGCTCTACACTAAGCATGTCGTAAAAAGTAAGTATGTCATATAGATCTACTAAAGGAATACCTATTTTATTAGATACTATTGTCGCTACTTCTTCCCCGATATATTTTTCATCTAATGAATCTTGAAGCTCTATTAGCGTATTTAATATATCTTTTTTTGTACTACCATTTTTGTCAATGATATCGTTTACCATTTGGATTTGATAGCTGTCCAAAGGCTTAGAAATTAATTTGTAACTCATATCTTTTCCCCTTTATATTTTATTCATTCCTATTATAAACTATTTACTTACTTTCATCAATTCATAATAGTATTTGTTATTTAAAAAATCTAGTTCTATCTTTTAATCAAAATAATTGTTATATTTTTAGGGAAATCGTTTTTTTATTGTTTGTGCTAGAAATTTCTCTTAACATATATGTTTATTGATTTAATTTATGTATAATATTAAGTATGAAGATGGAGGTACAAAGTGAAAAATAAAAGATATAAAATTATTTCTCCAATATTAATTTTAGGTTTAGCTATCTTTTTATTGTTTAATATTAATATAAAGGAATCTTTTAAACTAGATAGCAAAGCTATCAAATATGCTGACTTTTATTCTAGAGGTTTAAAAATAACTTCCATTGATGGTGAAAATATAAATGGAAGTCCTGCTAGACTTGATACTAATAAAAAATATGTTGTTGAATTAAAAGACTCTAAAGATACTTCTCAATTTGCTGAATTAGAATTGAATAACACCTATAAAAACAAGAGCTTTTTCTTAAATTTTGACAGTAAAGGTGAATTATTCCCTTACAGAGATTTTTCTCACTTAATGGGATTTAATACTTTTAGTGTAATGGCTATGATAGTTATAGTTTTTTCAACTATAAATTTAATTTCTCAGTTATTTAACTTATCGCTTAAAAAGAGGTATAAAAATAACTCTGTTAATTCTGACAAATACTTAATTTATACAAGAATATACCATAGTTTCATTATAATAACTGCTTTATTTTTTGGTTTTGTATTTTTCTTAATAAAAAAAGCTAACATATATGAACTACCAGATATTTTCTATTTAATTGGTTTGTGTATTATTCCTGTAATAGTTTATTTTATACTTTATTATAGTTTTAAAGTTAGAAAATATTATAGTTTTAAATTTGAAGACGAAACTCTAATGGTCAAAAGAAACAGAAAAATTATTTTTAATGAAAAATATGAAAACTTCAAATTTTACACATCTATAGATAAAATTAAAGGTTTAGGTTCGAAAACTAGAGAAAAATATTACTTACAATTAATACCTTATGATTCAAGAGATCCTATAGTATTAGTAAAATTATATAATTTTGATGAAGAGAGTTTTAAAGAATTAAAAGATAAGTTAAAAAACAAGTCTTTCTATGACTCTATGTTTAACAATGGAAAATATTATAGTGAAGAATCTATAAAGCTTTTAGTAAAACCAAGAAGCAAATTTTTAGATATCACCTTAATTAGTTTTTTAATTATAACTGTTATTGCAGTAGTTATATTGTTTTTACTATACAAGTTTGCCAAAACATTTTTTATAATAGCACTTTTTAGTTATCTTGCAATTGCTATAATTTTAATAATACTAGCGGTCGTTTTTGCTATTAAAAATAAATATATCGAAACTGAATTTAAAGTAGATCATAATATCTATATAGGTGATTTGGTTATTTCTGAAGAAGACATTAAAGAAATAAAAATGACTAACCCTCTTTATACTAGTGCTAAAGAGGATATCAAATTGAAGATTGCTTCTTCTGATGGTAATTTTTCTTATTCTATTAAACCTTTAATAATTGAGGAAAATTGTGAATTTGCCAATGAAGATTGTATACTGCTTTATGATTTATTTATGTATGAATATGGAAATTTTATAACTATAATATAAAAAAGAGCCAATAGGCTCTTTTTTTAATATTTATTTTCATTTCTGGATATAATTATAGACTGGTATTTTTTAGAAGTCAGTAAATACGCAATAAAATATATTATTATATAAATTAATATTGTTATTAACTCTATAGTTTGTGTAGTTTTTCGTGTTGTTAATCCCTGACTAAATTCATTTATAATATTAGTAGCCACTATAAAATGAATTATTGCTATTACCATTGGCAAAAAGAAAAATATAGTAACTTGTTTGTTTACTGTGTTTTTTATTTCTTTTTCCGATAACCCTACTTTTCTAAGTTTTTTGAATTGCTCAGCATCTTCATAACCTTCTACTAATTGCTTGTAATATATTACAAGTAAAAAGTTTATAAAAAATATTATTATTAAATATACACCTATGATTACAAAAATGAATACTCCTACTGTATCTTCTGACCAATATTTATCACTTAAACCAAAGCTTATATCCTTAAATCCTATTTTTGTCCAGTCTTCTTCATCATGGAAATTATTTATAAAAAAATTGTGAATTTCTCCCCTATCTCCGTCTAGAAAAAATTCTATATTTATCTCTGCTCCCCCTATAGGACTTTCATCTTGCAATTTTCCTTCTTTATCTTCGTATTTATATATAAGCTCCCCATTTAATTCTATTTCTTTTAGTTCGTAAGCATAAGTATCTTTCAATTTATCATATTGTTTTTCAGGCATTATTAATGTATATTCATTGCTAATTACTCTAGAATTACTATTATCTTCTGCCTCGTCTATTATTTCCTTTACATTAAATTCTTCTCCAAATACAGATATTTTTTTTGCTATGTTATTTATAGCATTCTTTTCATTACCTAGACTATTTAGCTTTATTAATACCTCATTTTCATTAATTGTTTTATCATAGCCAAATAATTTATTGTAATCTCCTATTTTCATTGCACACACATATGGTTCATATCCTTTGTCATTTTTTAAAATATTTATATTTTCTTTTTTAAAGTTACCAACAGTATGCATATATTCATATTCATTTTTTTCTTTTATCTTTAAATTATTTTCTTCTACTATACTGATAAATTTTTCGCTTACTTTTTTAGATTCTTCTGTGTTTTTCGTAAAAAATTTTATGTCATAATCTTCTTCAAGTCCTTCTGTTGATTTATACATAATAATACTTGCACATAAAGTTACTATTATCATACAGCTCAAAATACATATTGTGGCAAGTCCAAAAGCATTCTCTTTAAGTCTAAAAGATAAATTCGAAATAGCTATAAAGTTATTGTTTTTTTTGTAAAGTTTTTTATTTTTTTTAAGTAAATCTACAATTAAAATAATTGAACCTATAAATAAAAAATATGTTCCTACAATTACAAAAACTACTGCCCTTAAAGAAGTATTTGCACCTTCTACATTTTCTTCTCCAACAGACATTGCCATAAAATATCCTACAGCAATTAAAATTATTCCCAAAATTCCAAATATTATATTTATTATTGGATTCCTTCTTTTTATAGTTTTTCCTTTTAATAATTCTAGGGAGTTCTTGTTAATATTTTTAAACCCAATAACTATATAGGATAAAAAGCTTATTAATAAAAATGCTATTAATGTTAATCCTATTGCTTTTATATCTATCTTAGATTTTAATGTCTCTTCAAAATTAAGTGCTTTTCCCAAAATCATGAAATTTAACTTATCCAAAATTAAAGCGAATATAAGCCCTACAACAATACTTGAAATATTCAATATAAAATTTTCAAAAAATATTAATTTCCTAATATGCTTTTTTTCAAGTCCTAAAACTTTATATATCCCATAATCTTTAGCTCTTTGTTTGTTTAAAAAACTATTTGCATATAGGTTAAATATCAAACTGATAGCTAAAATAATTATAGCTACAAAACTCAATACATCTTTTATATTTTCATACTTATAACCAACATCTAAGTCTTTATTAAAATACAAATTTATTATTACAAAGAAAAAAATTACTGATAATGTTAAAGATATTGCATAAGGTAGGTAAATTTCTTTATTTTTTTTTAAGTTATCTTTGGCAAGTTTAAATATTAATTTCATATTAGCTCTTCCTTTTCGTTCATTACTGTTAAAGTATCTGAAATTAATTCATAAAATTCCTCATTTGACCTACTTCCTCTAAATAATTGATTAAATATTATACCATCTTTTATAAAAAGTACTCTGTTTGCTTTACTTGCTGCAACTATGCTATGTGTTACCATAATAACCGTTTGTCCTGCCTCATTTAGCCCTTTTAGGCTGTTTAAAACCATAGATGAGGACTTTGAGTCAAGTGCTCCTGTCGGCTCGTCTGCAAGTAGTATTTTAGGGTTTATTATCATGGCTCTTGCTATGGCTACCCTTTGTTGTTCTCCTCCAGATATTTGATAAGGATATTTCTCCCTTAATTCTAAAATCCCTAAAGTTTTCATTACTTTTTTGCTTCTAATACTAATTTCTTTTATATTCACATCTGAAAGAACTAGTGGAAGCTCAATATTTTCTTCAACTGTCAAAGTATCCAAAAGATTAAAGTCTTGAAAAATATATCCTATATTTTCTCTTCTGAATTTAGATATACTTGAATCTGAAATATTGGATATGTTTTTATTTGTTATAAGTATTTCTCCAGTTGTTGGTCTATCAAGTGTTGCTATCATATTTAAAAGCGTAGATTTTCCTGAACCAGATTCTCCCATTATAGCTACGAACTCTCCTCTTTCTATGTCAAAAGATATACTTTTAATAGCCTCTACTGTTATTGATGAAAATTTTGATGAATAAATTCTTGATATATTTTTTAATGTTAATAAGCTCATTTAGCACCTCCACCTTAATTATATAGCCTTTTTTATAGGAATATATTAGTTCTCTCTAACAAATATTGAACCTAATCTAACAATTTTGTAATAAAAAAGGAGAACTATCTGTTCTCCGTTATTTTTATATAAACTTTAGTTCCCTTATTTTTACTTGATTCTAAATAAATATGAGAACCTAATGTTGATAGAATTTTTTTTGACATATACAGTCCCAAGCCTGTTGCTTTTTTATCTACTCTACCAGTATAGCCTGTAAATCCTCTTGTAAATAATTTTGGAATATCTTCTTCCTTTATGCCTATACCACTGTCTTCTATTACTAAATAGTCATTTGTAGTATAAATTTTAATCTTTCCATTTTTAGTGTATTTTACAGCATTAGATATTATTTGATCTAAGACATAACTAAACCATTTTTCATCAGTTACTATTTTTTTACAAAATCTATTTAACTCTAAAGTATCACCTTGATAGTTAAAATATAATGCATATTTTTTTACAGTATTTCTTACAAGATTATATAAATCATGTTCTCTTATTTCTATATCTGTATTAATATCTTGTAATCTAATATTAGCCAAAGCCATCTCTGTATATTGGTTTATTTTAAAAAGTTCTTGTTTTATATCATCTTTTTCTTTTAACTCTATACTATCTACTATTAATGAGAGAGCTGCTATTGGTGTTTTTGCTTGATGTATCCATATTGAATAATCTTCTTCTAATTGTTCAAAGTCTTTTATTTTTTCATTTTTTAATTCCTCGTTTTTATCATATAATTCTTTTATCTTTTCTAAGTATTCTTTTTCTATAAGATTTTTTGTTCTTATTTCATCTATATTACTGCTGTTAATGCTTTTAATCTCTTTATATTTTCTTACATAATTTGAATAACTAAATC
Source organism: Miniphocaeibacter massiliensis (assembly GCF_900232905.1). GTDB lineage: Bacteria > Bacillota > Clostridia > Tissierellales > Peptoniphilaceae > Miniphocaeibacter > Miniphocaeibacter massiliensis. The sequence continues at coordinate 124,049 of NZ_OCTQ01000003.1, read as the reverse complement.
CTAGATATATGCAATAAAAGAATAAGAAAAGTGCTATTACATAATAGTAATCTTTGAATTTTACATTTGTTAAATACATTATTACAGCATTTAACAAGAATATTGACAATATAATAGTAATTTCACTAATTTTAGTCTTTAAAAATTCTCTTGATAAATTCACTATTTTAATCCTCTACTAAGCCATAGCCTATACCTTTCTTGGTTTTAATAATATCCTCTAGTCCACTGCTTTTCAATTTCTTTCTAATTCTATTTATATTTACTGCTATAACATTATCGTCTACAAAAGCATCTTCATCCCATAATTTTGTTATTATTTCATCCTTAGATACATATGAGCCTATTTTTTGGAATAGTAATTCTAAAATTATAAATTCTGTTTGAGTTAGGTTTATTGATTTATTCTCAAATATTAATTCCCTTTTATTTATATCTAAGTTTATATTTTTAAAGCTTAAAATTTCTAGCTCATCATTAAATGAATATGTTCTTCTAAGTAGTGCTCTAATTTTTGTAATAAGTAAATCCATGTCAAATGGTTTTGTTATGTAGTCATCTCCACCTAAATTCATAGCCATAATCATATCCATCTTTTCATTTTTAGATGACACAAATATTATTGGGACATTGGTAAATTCTCTGATTTTCTCACAAAAATAAAACCCATCAAAATATGGTAGGGTAATATCTAATAAAATCAAATTAGGATTAATCTCTTTTACTTCCTTAACAATATTTCCAAAGTCTGAAATCTCAAAAGTATTATAATTCCATTTCTCTAAGTTTTTTCTAGTTTCCCTTAATGTTATTTCGTCATCTTCTATAATTAAAATATTCATAATATACCTCTATATAATCATAGCAATTGTAACTATTTTTAACAACAACTTTTAATACAATATTAGTTTTATAGTTTTTATTATTTAATATAAAAAACAAACCTGTAAATTACAGGTTTGTTTATAAGTTTATAAATTATTTATTTCTTTTACTCTAAGGCAAGCAACATAATGTCCATCTTCTATTTCCTCTAATACAGGATTTGTATTTCTACATATATCTGTGGCATATTGACATCTATCAACAAATCTACATCCTGGTTTTGGATTGATTGGACTCGGAACTTCTCCTTCTAATTTTATTCTATTTCTAGATTTTTGTAAGTCTGGATCAGCTACTGGAATAGCCGATAGCAATGCTTTTGTATAAGGATGTAGAGGTTTTTCATAAAGTTTTTCACTTTCAGTAAGTTCTACTAGATTTCCTAAATACATAACTCCAACTCTATCTGATATATACCTTACCATTGACAAATCATGTGCTATAAAAAGTAAAGTAAGTCCTAACTCTTCTTGAAGTTCTTTTAATAAATTTACAACTTGAGCTTGTATGGAAACATCTAGTGCAGATATGGGTTCATCACAAATAATAAATTCTGGATTTAATGCTAAAGCTCTAGCTATACCTACCCTTTGTCTTTGTCCACCCGAAAACTCATGTGGAAATCTTTGAGCGTGTTCCTCACTTAGACCTACAATATCTAAGAGTTCAATTACTCTATTATATCTTTCCTCGCCTTTTAAAGATCCATATATTTCAAATGGCTCTCCAACAATATCTTCTACTGTCATTCTAGGGTCTAAAGAGGCATAAGGATCTTGGAAAATCATTTGCATTTTTTTTCTAACTTCTTTCATTTCTTTAGATGAAAGCTTACAAATATCCTTGCCCTCAAAATTAACTTCTCCAGTTGTAGGTTCATAAAGTCTTAACATTGTTCTACCAGCAGTAGATTTTCCACAACCTGACTCTCCTACAAGTCCAAAAGTCTCTCCTTTATATATGTCAAAGCTTATATTATCAACTGCTTTTAGTTTTCCGCCAGAAACATTAAAATATTTACTTAAATTTTTAACTTCAACTAGTTTTTCTTTCATTATTCAACCCCCCCTTTACTTACACGTTGAGGATGGTTTAACCAGCAAGCACTACAGTGTCCATTTCCATGATCTATAAATTCTGGCATATGCTCTTCACATATTCTCATTGCTTTGTCGCATCTATCATAGAATGAACATCCTTTTGGTGGTATATACAAATCTGGAGGCGAACCTTCTATCGAATGTAATTCTTCATTTCTATCCATATTTATTTTTGGAACTGAAGCCAGAAGTTTCTTAGTATATGGGTGCTTTGTATTGTAGTAAATTTCATTTAATTTACCCTTTTCTATTATTTGCCCTGCATACATTACTGCCAATTCATCTGCTATATCAGCTACTACACCTAAATCGTGTGTAATTATAATAATTGATGTATTCATTTCATCTTTTAATTTTTTCATCAAATCTAAGATTTGTGCTTGAACTGTAACATCTAATGCTGTTGTTGGTTCATCGGCTATCAATAGCTCTGGTTTAGATGCCATTGCAATAGCTATCATAACTCTCTGTCTCATTCCACCAGAAAACTCATGTGGATATTGGTTTATCCTTTTTTCTGGTTGTGGTACAGAAACCAACTTTAACATATCTATTGCCAATTTCTTTCCTTCTGAATTAGAAATTTTTCTATGTTTTCTTACACCTTCAACTATTTGCTTACCAACTTTCATTGTAGGGTTTAAAGATGTCATAGGATCTTGAAAAACCATAGATATTTTATTTCCTCTAATTTTAGTCATTTCAGATTCTGACTTATTTAAAAGATTTTCTCCATTAAAGACGATTTCTCCATTTTTATATACTGCTGGAGGTTTTGGCAATAGCTGCATTATTGAATTAGCTGTAACAGATTTTCCACATCCAGATTCTCCTACTATTGCTATTGTTTTTCCTCTCTCAACATTAAAAGATATATTTCTAACAGCTTCTACTTCTCCAAAAAAAGTTTGGAAAGATACCGCTAAATCTTTTACTTCTAAAATATTATCCATCTTCTTACCTACTTCCTTAACCTAGGGTCTAAAGCATCTCTTAGCCCATCACCTATAACATTAAAACTAAACATTACCAGTGAAATGAAAATTGCAGGAATACCTATTTGATAGAACACATTAATTCCCATCAAACCTAATCCTTCACTTACCAATACTCCCAAACTCGGTTGTTGAACACCAAGTCCCATAAAACTAAGTGTAGCTTCTGAGAATATTGCTCTCGGTATAGTTAATGTTACATTAACTATTATTGGTCCTAGTGCATTTGGGATTACATGCTTTTTCAAAATATAACTAGATCCTGCTCCCATAGAAGTTGAAGCTAATGTATACTCGTTTTCCTTTAACTGCAATACCTGTCCCCTTACTAATATTGCCATAGGAATCCAACCAGTAAGACACATAGCTATTATAATAATACCTAGTCCAACACCTTCATTACCACCAAATGTTACTGAAATTAATATTACAATTAATAAATACGGAATAGAGTAAAGAATTTCAGCAATACGCATTAATACTGTATCTACTTTTCCTCCTACCATCCCAGCAACTCCACCGTAAACTACACCTATTATAAAATCAAATCCAGCGGCTAAAATACCTATTAAAAGCGAATATTTTATTCCAAAACAAACTCTTGTAAACAAATCTCTACCTAAAGTGTCTGTTCCAAATAAATGTCCCTTTTGGCCTGGTCTTATATTCCTACCAGTTAACACGGTTTTTTCCATATCAAATTTACTTATAATTGGTCCTATTACTGCTATTAACAAAATTACTGTTAAAATTATAACGCCCAACATAGCTAATTTGTTTTTCCTAAATCTTCTTATAACATCTTTCCAATAAGATATTGTAGGTCTCTTTATTCTGTCTTTGTTGCTGTCTTTAATTGCAGGTTCAAACAGTTCACTAGGGTATATTTTATTATCCATTATTTGTCCCCTCCTGCTAATTTAATTCGTGGATCAATAACCACATATAAAATATCAACTACTACAAGCATTGCTACCAGTAATATTGCATAAAAAACTGTCGTTCCCATTATTAATGTGTAGTCCCTATTATATATAGACGTAACAAAGAAGCTTCCTATTCCTGGTATACCAAATAACTTCTCTATAACGAAAGAACCTGTTAGTAAAGTTGATAAAGTAGTCCCCATTTGAGAAACTATTGGAAGTATTGCATTTCTAATAGCATGATTCATAATTACTGCAAATTTCTTTATTCCTTTAGATTTTGCTGTTTTAATATAATCTTGTCCCAATACTTCAAGCATAGACGATCTCATAAGCCTAGCTGTTGAAGCAAGTGGCATTAAAGATAATGCTATTGTAGGTAAAACCGTTTCAGCAAATGTACCCCAGCCTGATGTTGGAAAAATTGACGAATTTTTAGCAATAAATTGAATGAATACACTACCCATAACAAAACTCGGTACAGATATACCTATTAATGCAATTATCATCATTATGTAATCTGGAAACTTGTTTTGGTAAAGAGCTGCTATAGAGCCAAGTATTACACCAAAAAACATTGCAACGACAAATGCTTGAATTCCCAATCTTCCAGAAACTGGTAATCCTCTTCCTATCATTTCATTAACAGTTTCTGTTTTTGAAACCATTGACTCTCCAAAATCTCCTTGAGCAAGATTTTTTAAATATACCACATATTGCTCTGATAATGGTTTATTTAGACCATATTTTTCCTGTAAATTTTCATAAATTTCAGGTGGCATTTTACCTTCTTTAGCAAAAGGATTCCCTGGAATTTGATGCATCAGAAAAAATGTCAGGGTTATTACTACAAAAATTGTAGCTACACCCATACCTATTCTTTTTAAAACAAATTTTATCATATTATCCCCTTCTTAAAATTACATACCTAAATATTATACTATGAAATAAAAAAAATGGGGAATATATATATTCCCCATTTTTTTTATATTACAAATGCTGGTTTACTATTCAGTAAATTCTGCATATGTCATTGTAGGGTAATTTAATGGTGTTTTATAAACTCCCTTAAGGTTAGTTTTTTGAACACGAGGTTGAGTATAGAAGTATATAGGCATAACTGGTAAATCTTTTCCTAATATCTTTTCAGCTACTCTCATATCTTCAACTCTTTTTGCCTTATCTCCTGATGTTTTTATAGAAGCAATAAGACTATCATATTCTTTGTTTGAATATTTTGCATCGTTAAATGATGAACTTGTTTCCCATAGTTCTAAGAAAGTCAAAGGATCATCAAAATCTGCCATCCAACCTGCTCTAGACACATTGAAATTTCCTTCTTTTTCATCATTTAATTTAACTTGGAATTCTTTATTATTTAATGCTATGTCTATTCCTAAATTTTCTTTCCACATACCTTGAATAGCTTCAGCTATTTTTTTATGACCTTCATTTGTATTGTAAAGTATAGAGAATTTAGCTTTGTTAAAATCAGCTACAGTCATTCCTTCTTCTTTAAGACCTTCTTCTAATAATTTTTTAGCTTCTTTAACATCTTCAACTATTAAATTATCCATTCCGTCTCTATATTCTTTTCCTTTGTCATCTTTTAATCCTAAAGGCACAAATCCTTCTGCTGGAATTTGTTCACCTTGTGCTACATTGTCAACTATAGATTTTCTATCTATAGCCATTGAAAGAGCTTCTCTAACTTTTACATTGTTAAAAGGTTTTATCTTGTTGTTAAAATTATAATAGTATAAACCTACATCTTCTCCTATAATAAGTTCTTTACTTCCTTCGCTTTTTAATGAACTTATAACATCTGGAGTTGGTGAAACTATTAAATCATATAAACCTGAATCATAGTTTTGCCATTCTGTATTTTTATCTTCCATAATGTCAAAATCTATACCATCGATTTTAACTTTGTCTGCATCTCTGTAGTTTTCATTTTTTCTAACAGATACTATATCGTTATGAGCCCATTTTGTCATTTTGAAAGGACCATTTGAAACGTAAGTATTAATGTCTTTTCCATTTGCCCAGTCAGCATTTCCTGATGCTACTTTTTCGTTTACTGGATAGAAAGGATAAAATCCTGTTAATTCAGTAAAGTAAGTTGTCGGATGCTCTAATGTAACCTCTAATGTTAAATCGTCAATTGCTTTTACTCCAACATCTTCAACGGATCCTTTACCTTCATTATAAGCTTTTCCACCTTTTATGTAGTAGAATTGATAAGCATAATAAGCTGCTAACTTAGGATCTAGCGCTCTTTTCCAAGAATATTCAAAATCTTTAGCTGTTAATGGATCTCCATTAGACCATTTAGAACCTTCTTTAAGTTTAAATGTATAAACTAAGCCATCTTCAGATATTTTAGGAAAATCTTCCGCTGCTGCAGGAACGATTTCACCCTTCTCATCATAACCCATTAATCCTTCAAATGTATGTTGTAATATCCATGATTGGTGAGTACCTTCTCCTAGTGCTGGATCCAATGATACAGGTTCACTATTATTGTTTACTTTTACAATTTGCTCTCCTGTAGTTTTGTTAGCTTTTTTTCCATCTTTGCCTGTTGAGTCTGTTCCTTTTCCTCCACATGCAGTAATAGTCAGCATTAAAGCAAGCATTATTGCTAAAATACTAATTTTTTTGCTCTTCATCTTATATCTCCTCCTTCTTATTTTTTGGAATAACGTCTATTTTTTAACATTAATTTCCATATGATGATATCATTATACTATATTGAGTTAAATTAGTAAATAAAAATGTTCTATTTGATGTTAATTATTTGACACTTTCCTGTGTTTTTTATATGCATTTTTTCGTTTATTTTTTAACTATTAGTTTTGCTCAATAATTCCTTTAAACATGATAAGGATATATTTGCTGTTGTTTCTCTAATAATATTTCTATCTCCTTTTAGTTTTAGCTTTATTATAAAGTAACTTTCATATATATTTATACCTATAAAAATTTCTCCTGCATTTTCTCCTGGTCCTGCATATCCTGTTGAAACAATAACAGTATTTGATTTAGAAATTTTTTTTGTATTTTTCAACATTTCACAACATACTTCTTTGCTTACTGCAGAAAACTCTTCTATTATATTCTTATCTATACCTAAAACTCTATTCTTTGCCTCATCACTATAAGTTATATAGCCTTCACTATATATATCGCTAGCTCCTGCTACATTTACTATTTTACTAGCTATCAAACCTCCTGTGATAGATTCAGCAGTTGCTAATGTTATCTTTTCTTTTCTCAATTTTTCTACTAATCTATACTCTATTTCATTAAATTCAGATTTATCAATATTTAAACTTTCAATGTTTTCTATAAATTTATACATACTGCCTCCTTTATTTTAATGTTTCATGTGAAACAAACAAAAGTGTTTCACGTGAAACATTTTTTGTTTATACCTAAGATTATATATTACTTCCAAATGTAATTAAATAACTGATTAATTTAGTTAAGATTCAGTAAAGTTATGTTATAATAAAAGACTAGTGAAATGGAGAGTGTTATGAGTCTTAAATTTTGTTCATTAGCCAGTGGTTCATCTGGCAATGCCTTATATATAGAAAGTAATAAAACAAAAATATTAGTTGACGCTGGCTTTAGTGGTAAAGTAATAGAAAATTTATTACTTAAAGCAAATGTATTACCTGAGTCCTTAGATGCTATTTTGATTACCCATGAACATATAGACCATATTAAAGGTGCTGGAGTATTAAGTAGAAGATATAATATACCAATACTTGCAAATGAAGAAACTTGGCTTGCTATGCTCAATAAGATAGGCAAAATAGAGGAAAAAAATATTATTGTGTTTAAAAATGATATAGATTTTACATTAAGAGATTTAGATATACATCCTATAAGCACATATCATGATAGTGCAAATAGCTGTGGCTATATTATTAATAAAAATAATAAAAAAATATCTATTTTAACTGACACAGGCATTATAAACCAGCGAATGAAAAATTTAATTTCTGGATCAGATGTTTATCTAATTGAAGCAAATCACGATATTGAAATGTTGAAAAATGGTAGTTATTCTTATAATTTAAAAAAACGTATATTATCTGTAAAAGGGCACCTTTCCAATGAAGATTGTGCTTTTACTTTAGGTGAAGTTCTTACAGGAAATCAGGAAAATGTAATTTTAGGTCATTTAAGCCAAGAAAATAATACTGAACAAATGGCATATGATACTGTAAATAACTACCTTACCAATTTAGGATTAGACACAAATAGAGATATCTTTTTATCTTTGGCAAATAGAAGCAATATAAGCAATCAAATAATATTGGAGCCATAAATGAATATAGATATAATAGCTATAGGAAATATTAAAGAAAAATTTTTAAAAGAAGGTATAAATGAATATATTAAAAGAATAACAAAGTATTCAAATATTAATATAATAGAATTGCCCGAAATTTCTCCTAAAGATAATTCTAACAAGTCTATACAATATGCATTGGATAAAGAAGCTAAGAATATACTTGGAAAACTAACTAGCAAAGATTTCATTATTACTTTAGACATAAAAGGTAAACAACTAGATAATATTCAGCTTTCAAAAGTATTTGAAGAAGAAAAACTATCTGGTACAAATGATTTTTCATTCATAATAGGATCTTCTCATGGACTATCTGATAATATTAAAGAAAAATCTAATCTAAAATTATCTTTTTCTAAATTAACTTTTCCTCATCAGTTAATGAGGTTAATACTATTAGAACAAATTTATCGTACATTTAAAATAATTAATAACGAACCTTATCATAAATAAAAATTATCATTGCAATTATAGCACTATCTTTAATAAATAAAAAGATAAGTGCTTTTTATTTAAATTAATCACATTTTAATAATAAATATCAATTAATCCGTGTATATAGTTTTTATTATAATACTTTTTTATTATTTGTACTTGTATCTTTAATAAGCTAAAATATACTTATATATTATTAAAAATCATATGGTGCTGGAGGGAGTTTGAAAGTATGAAAGATTTCAAAAAAATAATAAGTAAATTTAATCTTGGTGAAAAAATAGTTTTAATATCTGTTATTGTATCAATTTTATCTCTTTTCTTCCCATGAGTAGAACTTGGTTTTGGTACAGTAGGAGGATTTCAACAGAATGGCTTCTTGTTTTTAGTATTATTTATTTTTCCTGTATATAAAATAGTTACAAATAGTGAATATAATAATATTGTAGGGATTGTTTTAGGTATTTTAGCTATTATTGGAATTTTTGTATTTATTTTAAGTAAAAATGTAGATCTTATGGGAACAAAAGTTAACCTTGCAGGTTCAGGTATGTATTTATTCTTATTTTCTAGCATAGGTTTTACTGTTGGTAATTATTTAATAAAACCTTTATTAAATACAGGTTCTAAAATTAATAGTACTACTGAAACTAAATTATCAACAGAAGATAAAACTGATAATAATACTACCGAAAATACTATAAATTCTAATAACACAGAAAATGAAGAGAATATCTCAGTTTCTAATGATAAAGAAGATAATGAATAATATATAGTAATTATAAAATATTTAATAAAATTATAACCATATGATTTAGAAAGCCTTATAAAGGCTTTCTTTTTGTTTACCGTCCTATTAATAGGTCATTTAGTATGGTATAATGTTGTAGTAAAAATGTAGGATTTTTAATATTTAGAGGTATGTTTTGTCAAATAATATTGCAAGCAATAATTGTCCCATATTAATTCCAGAGGAAGAAAAAAAAAATATATTAAGTATAGAAAAATCTATAATAAAAAAATATAGAAAAAATTTGTGGGCAAAATTTATTAAAGCTATAAAGGAATACAATTTAATACAAGATGGTGATAAAATTGCCATAGCTATTTCTGGAGGAAAAGATAGTTTGTTATTAGCTAAACTTTTTCAAGAATTACAGAAAAATGGTAAAAATAATTTCAATTTGGAATTTATTGCTATGGATCCAGGATATCACAGCTCTGTTAGGGAATTATTAGAAGAAAATTGTAATTATTTAGATATTCCCGTTAATATATATAATGCTGATATCTTTGAAGTTGCTGATAAAATAGCTGGTGAGTACCCTTGCTATATGTGCGCTAGAATGAGAAGGGGCTCATTATATGCAAAAGCTCAAGAACTTGGATGCAACAAACTTGCATTAGGTCACCATTTTGATGATGTCATAGAAACAAATATGTTAAATATACTATGTGCTGGAAATTTCAAAACTATGATGCCTAAATTAAAAGCTCAAAATTTTGATAACATGGAAATAATCAGACCACTATATTTAATAAGAGAAGACTTTATAATTAGATGGATGCACTATACTGGTTTAATGCCATTAAACTGCGCATGTATGGTAGCTGCTAAAAAGATAGGTTCTACGAGACATAAAATAAAAGACCTTATAAAAGCTCTTGAAAATGACGGTTTTACAAATGTTGATATGAATATTTTTAGGTCTGCACAAAATGTAGATATTGATAGAATTTTAGGTTATACAAAAAATGGAAAGAAAATTAATTTCTTAGAAAATTATTAAAATAAAATACTTAGGAGGATTTTATGAATTGTTTATATGCAAAAATCTTAGATGATTTATACTATATTGGTGCAAACGACAGGCAAACACCTTTATTTGAAAATATGTGGCCTCTTCCAGAGGGAGTTTCTTACAACGCTTATTTAATAAGAGATGAAAAAACCGCTCTTTTAGATACTGTAAGAATAAATAAAGTTGATGGTTTTATAGGAAAGGTTCTCGAGGTTTTAGAAGGCAGAACCTTAGATTACCTTGTAATTCATCACATGGAACCTGACCATTCTGGTTGTATAAGAGATATATTAGAACTTTTCCCAGACTTAACATTTGTTGGTAACAAAAAAACAAAAACTATGCTTTATGACTTTTTGGAAATAACACCTGATGACAACAAATTTATTGAAGTAAAAGATGGCGATACTTTAGATTTAGGTAAACGTAAATTAAACTTTGTAATGACTCCAATGGTACACTGGCCAGAGTCTATGGTTAGTTATGAGCCAACAGATAAAGTTTTATTCTCTCAAGACATCTTTGGTGGATTCGGAACAGTAGATGGAGCTATATTCGATGACCAAGCTGACTACAATATATTTAGATCTGAAACAAGGAGATATTACTCAAATATAGTAGGTAAATACTCCATGATGGCAGTTAAAGCACTAGATAAATTAAGCAAAATAGATATTGACATAATTTGTCCTGTTCATGGGTTTGTTTGGAGAGAAAATCCTCAAACTATAATAGATGATTATAAGAAATGGGCTAACCATGAAGTAGAAGATGGTGTTGTAATAACATATGGTTCAATGTATGGGAATACCGAAGCTATGGCAGATTATTTAGCTACATTTTTAGCTAGAGAAGGAGTTAAAAACATTAAAGTTTTTGATGTTTCAAAAACTCATGCTTCCTATATTTTAAATGAAATTTGGAAATATAAATGTATGATTTTAGGTTCTGCAACTTATGACAATAGTGTATATCCTAATATGTATAATCTTTTAAATGTACTTAGATATAATAAATTGAAAAATCATATAATGGGTGTATTTGGTTCTTATGGTTGGAGTGGTGGAGCTGTAAAACAGTTAACAGCTTTTATGGAAGAAGGAAAATTTGAAAAACTAGAAACTATAGTTGAATCTCGTGGTACAATGCATAAAGAAGAAGAAAATCAATTAAGAAAACTAGCAAAAGAAATAGCTACCAAATTAAAAGAAAATTAATACCTAAGTCCTAGATTAAATCTAGGACTTTTTTATATAAAAACAAGAAGATTACCTTTTATAATTTATCCGAACATATGTTTGTGTTTTTGGCTAAATTATGTTATTATTTTTTAAAGGTGATGATTATGACAAATTTGGCTGAAAAACTAAAAATTCTAACAGATGCTGCAAAATATGACGTTTCTTGTTCTTCAAGTGGCAGCAATAGAAAAAATAATATTAATGGATTAGGAAATACTAGCGTTTCAGGAATTTGTCATTCTTGGAGTGATGATGGAAGGTGCATATCACTATTAAAAATACTTATGACAAATAACTGCATCTACGACTGTGATTATTGTATAAATAGATTTACTAATGATATAAAAAGAGAAATATTTTCAGTTGATGAAATAGTTAATCTAACTATAAATTTTTATAAAAGAAACTATATAGAAGGCTTGTTTTTAAGTTCTGGAATATATAAAAGTCCAGACTATACTATGGAGCTTTTAATTTCAATAGCTAAAAAATTAAGAGAAATAGAAAAATTTAATGGATACATACATATGAAAGCAATTCCAGGCTCTTCTAAAGAGTTAATTCACGAGCTAGGTAAATATATTGATAGAGTAAGTGTAAATATAGAGCTTCCTTCAGAAAAAAGTTTAAAATTATATGCTCCACAAAAAAAATATTCAAATATCTTAAAACCTATGAATATAATAAAAGATAAAATTATAGAAATTGCAGACGATAAAAAATTTTTTAGAAATACTCCCAACTTTATAAATGCTGGTCAGACTACACAAATGATAATAGGAGCTGGAAAAGAGACAGATTATGAAATAATTAAAAAATCTGAAAATTTGTATAATTCTTTAAATATGAAGAGAGTTTACTATTCAGCTTTTGTTCCAGTCTCTTCTTCTAAACTTTTAGCTACTATTAAAGAACCTCCACTTCGAAGAGAACACAGAATATACCAAGCTGATTTTCTTCTTAGATTTTATAACTATAAGTCGTATGAAATTTTAAATGATAATAACCCAAATTTTGATATGAATCTAGATCCAAAAGCAAATTGGGCCTTAAATAATTTTCATTTATTTCCCATTGAGATAAATAAAGCATCATATTATGAACTTTTACGTATTCCTGGACTAGGTCCAACCTCTGCAAAAAGAATAGTTTCTTATAGGAATTTAAGTAATTTAACTTATGATAATTTGAAAAAAATAGGCGTTGTTTTAAAAAGAGCTAAATATTTTATAACCGTGAATGGAGAATATAGGGGATTAAAAAATGAGAATAATACTAGAGTAAGGGAAATGTTGTCTATTTCAGATAGAAGTAATATTCAACAATTAAGTTATCTAAGCTGATGATATACCTTTACGATGGAAGTTTTGAAAATTTATTAACTTGTATTTATTATGGCTATAAAAATTATAAATCCCTTGAAAATATTCAAATTGACAATATTCAAATGAATTTATTTTCTAAATATAAGTCTATTGAATATGAAGAAGAGAAATCTGATATAATTTTAAATTATTTAACTTCCAATTTTAATAAATCATTGTTGAAATCTATATTTAATGTATTCTTATCTAATGATAGTAGAAAAGAAATGACAATACTAAATGTCATAATACTTGCAAAAAAATACAAAAATCAGGTTTTAAATCTACCCAATAACAATATTTTCTTATTCAATAAGATAGAAAAAAGAGTTTTATTTGAAGTTCATAGATTTGAGGGACTTTTAAGGTTTTCTGAAGTTCAAAACAACTTTTTATATGCTCCATTTGAACCAGAAAACAATATACTTCCTCTAGTATCTGAACACTTTGTTGATAGACTTAAAAATCAAAATTTTATTATTCATGATATAAAAAGAAATAATGCTGCCATTTATGAAAATTATAAATTGAATTTTTTTTCAGTAGAAGACCTAACCATAGAATATTCTACTGAAGAACTTAATTATCAAAATTTATGGAACACATTTTATAAAAGTATCTCTATTAAAGAAAGATCTAATCCAAAGCTACAAAGTAGCTTCATGCCTAAAAAATATTGGAAATACCTTATTGAAAAAACCAGTAACTTGTAATTGCAATTTACTGGTTTTTAATATGTAGATAGACTTTTACTATTTCTGGTATCCTATTAGTTGATTTAGTTTCTTAAAATATACATATACTCCATTGTATTATACTAAATTTATACTTATACTTTTAATAGGGGGAGTAAATATGTTAAATATTTCAAATAATATTGTCAATCTAAGACATAAAAAAAATATTACTCAAAAAGAATTAGCCAGTTTTTTAAATGTAACAAAGGCTTCTGTCTCAAAATGGGAAACGGGATTAAGTAATCCAGATATTACTTTGTTGCCAAAACTTGCAACGTTTTTTGATATTTCTATCGATACGTTAATGGGGTATAACCCTCAATTATCAAAAAAACAAATTCAAAAACTATACCAAGAGTTTGCAAAAGATTTTTCTGTACTTCCTTTTGAAGAAGTTCAAATAAAAATAGAACGGTATACTAAGCAGTATTATTCTTGTTATCCTTTTATTTTTCAAATATGTGCTTTATGGTTAAACCACTATTTGCTCGCTAAAGACATAAACACTCAAAAAGAAATACTAAATTATGTGAATGAGCTTTGTGAACATATAAAAGAAAATTCTAACGATGTTGGTCTTTGTAGCGATACTATTATTCTTCAAGCAATGGTTAATTTACAACTTGGTAATATAAAAGAAACTATCAATATACTTGAAGATGAATTACGACCTCTTAGGTTATCCAAACAAAGTGATAGCATTTTAACTCTTGCTTACATTATGGAAAATGACTTAGACAAGGCCGAGAGTTTTACACAAATTAGTATGTTTATCAATATATTATCCATTGTTGAAAATGCTGGAAGATACCTATCTATAAAAGTAAATGATGTTAATATCTGTGAAAAAACCATTAATCGTGTAGAAAATTTAATAGAGTCTTTTAATCTTACAAAACTTCACCCTAACGTTACAGCTGCTTTTGAATATCAAGTAGCATTATATTACTTATCTTTGGAAAACGAAGATAGTGCTCTCAAACATCTTAATAAATATATTTCTTGTTTATCTAATCTAATAGTAATAGATAACCTTTCACTACATGGTGATGATTACTTCACTAGGATTGATGAGTGGATAGAAGAGCTTGATATGGGAAAAAATGCCCCTAGAAATAAAAGCACCGTACTAGATGATATAAAAAAATCTTTTGATAATCCTCAGTTTGAAATTTTAGAAGGTAATACTGAATTTGAAAAAATAAAAAATAAATTAAAGGAGATTAAATAATGAATATAAAGGAAATACTACCATTTTTAATACCACTAGTAATTGCACAGTTCGTTCTATTAATATATGCATTAAAACATATTCTTTCACATGAAAAGTATAAAATAGGAACTCGTACTTTGTGGTTAATAATAGTTATTGTTGGAATGAATTTTATTGGACCTATACTGTATTTGATTTTAGGAAAAGAGGATGATTAATGGATATTTTAAAAATTTCTAATATTTCTAAATCTTATGGTAGTAATAAAGTTATAGATAATATGAGTTTTTCAGTTCCTGAAAATTCTATTTTTGGATTTATTGGCAAAAATGGAGCTGGGAAAACAACAACTATGAAGATGATTTTAGGACTATTGAAAATAGATAGTGGTGATATATTCGTAGATGGTGAAAAAGTTGTTTTCGGTGAAAATAAAACAAATAAGCATATAGGATATTTACCAGATGTTCCTGAATTTTACGGTTTTATGACTTCATTAGAATACTTGAAATTATGTGGAAAAATCACAGGAATGAATGATAAAGATATAATAAATAAATCTAATGAACTAATAGAACTTGTAGGACTTAAAAATATTAATAAGAAGATCAAAAGTTTTTCTAGAGGTATGAAACAGCGTCTAGGAATTGCACAAGCTCTTTTAAACTCTCCTAAATTACTAGTATGCGATGAACCCACTTCTGCTCTTGACCCAATTGGAAGAAAAGATGTTTTAGATATATTATATTCTGTTAAAGAACATACCACAGTATTGTTCTCTACACATGTACTTTCTGATGTAGAACGTATATCAGACCATATTGTTTTCCTAAACAAAGGAAAAATAGCTTTAAATGGTACATTAGAAGAATTAAAGAGTATAAAAAAAGGTGAAAAAATAGAAATAGAATTTTTGAACTCCAACGAGGCTAAATTATTCTCCCAAATTTATGTAGATGTAAATAAAATTAGTAATACTAAACTAATAATTTCTAATAAGAATGAAAATGAAATGCTTGAAATAATGAAACTGTTATACCAAAATAATATTTCTATTCAATCTTTAGAAAAATTAGAACCTACTTTAGAGGATTTGTTTTTGGAGGTTATTAGCAAATGATACAATTAATCACTTTTACTAAAAAAGAAATTTTAGAACAATTTCGAAATAGCAAGATTTTACTTTTAATTATAATATTTTCTATATTTGGTATTATGAGCCCTGCAATAGCAAAATTAACTCCCTGGATGATGGATTTACTATCAGATCAACTTACGGAAAGTGGAATGATTATTGAAAAGATTGATGTCAACTCTTTAACAGCTTGGACTCAGTTCTTTAAAAACATACAAATGGCTCTTATTATTTTTATAATTATGTTTAGTGGCATCTTTACTACAGAATACCAAAAAGGAACTCTTGTAATATTAATCTCTAAGGGTTTAAAGCGCTGGAAAGTTATTATTTCTAAGTTTTTTATAGTATTAACACTCTGGACGTTAAGCTTTTTACTAAGTTTTTTAATCACTTTTGCTTATTCAGAATATTTTTGGGATAACAGTATTATGAATAACCTTGCCTTTGCCAATTTTTGTTTTTATTTATTTGGAGTATGGGTTATATCAATAATTGTACTTTCGTCAACATTTTTGAAAAATAATTCTTCTGTAATACTTTTTGTAGGACTTGGCTTTATAGTATCTTATTTACTAAATTTAATACCTATGTTAAAAGAATATGTTCCAACCTACCTTATGAATTCAGGAGAGCTACTTCTAGGTACTGTTAAAACCAGTAGTTATACTATCTCTATAATTATTACATCTTTATTAATTATTTTTAATATAATATTATCTATTCTTACATTTAACAAAAAATCTTTATAGAAAAAGATACTTATCTTTATTTTGGAATCAAAAAATTTTTGACTAAATTTTTTGATTCTTTTCTATTTGTATTTTAAAATTTATTAAGAGTTTATGATTAAATTATCGTATATACTATTATTAATAATAGGAGGGACTTTTTTGTATTATCCGATTCAAATACCTTATATTTTAGATAACAATTTTTTAAATAACATAAATTATAGAGAAGAAGTAATTAGTGAATTATCAAATTTTGTCATATGCTATTGGCAAATGCTTCCTTTTTCAAATAAAAAAACAAATATAACAAATATTATTATAACTGATGGATGTATAGATTTAGTTGTAGATTTTGAGAATAAAATTGTAGGTTTCTCTGGAATGAGTAAAACAGATTTCAGTTATACTATAAACCTTCCCAATAAATTTATGGGACTTCGGTTATATCCAGGTGTTTTTTTTAAATTAACAGGAATTTCACCTAGTTTTGTTATGGATAAATTTATATCTATTTCAGAAATATATAATGATTTTAAAATAGAACTATTTTTTTCTCTTTCTTTTAATGAGTCAAAAGAGTATCTTTGTAAATTTATAAAATCAAAAATTAATAAAAATGATGATTTTAAATATATCAATTTAATTAATAATTTAAGTCAAAATCCTCCAGATTCTGTAAAAGAACTTTGCAATTTATTAAATATAAGTCAGAGTAAATGTCAACGAAAGTTTATACAACATTATGGGTTAACTCCAAAATCTGTACTTTCTATTTTGCGATTTCAAAAATGTCTTAAGCTTTTAATAGCTAAAAAATATAACGCAAACGAAATTTTAGAACAAGTTAAATATTATGATCAATCCCATTTTATTAATGACTTTAAATATAATATTGGCATTACTCCTTTTGAACTTATTAAAAAATATCAAAATGACTAATATTTCCAATAACTTTTATAATTATTTTGATATCTTATTAAGTACAAGGAGGGGAGTAAAATGTTTAAAAGTATGGTACCAAATTTAATGGTCGAAAATGTAAATGAAACAATAGATTTCTATAAAAATATCTTAAGCTTTTCTGTTGTAACCTCTGTTCCAAATGATAGTGGTGGATTGCAGTTTGCAATTTTGACAAAGGATGATTTTTCTTTAATGATTCAAGAGAAATCTAATTTTATTAAAGAATATCCATCTTTAACTATGGATAAAGTCAAGCCTTCTATTAGTTTATATATCCAAGTAGATAATTTGAAAATTCTCTATGAAGAATTAAAATTACAATACCTCATTCTCGTTGATGTTCATACTACTTTTTATGGTTCAAAAGAATTTGCTATAGAAGATAATAATGGCTATATATTAACATTTACAGAATATATTAATAATTAACTCTTAATAATAAAAAGAAGTCTTAAAAGACTTCTTTTTATTTAGAATATAATGTCTAAATCTCTTGCGGATACTATTTCACCATCATAATTTTGTTGTATCTCTTTTATCATTTCTCTTTCTCTATCCATCTCAGTAATTAAAGTACCATCTTCATTTGGCACTCTGAAGAATAATTGATGATATAAAACTAACTTTTTAGGTTTTGCTTTTTTTGCTAATTCTCCAAGTTCAATACTTGATGTATGAACATGTGTATGATAATAGTTCCATTTTTCGTTTCTTTGTTTTACACCTTGCGCCGAATAAACTTCATGTACTAAAATATCACAGTCTTTTGCATATTCTATTAAATTATCGGATGGAACTGTATCTCCAGATATTACTATTGTTTTATCTGGTGTAGTAAACTTATATCCATATGCATCGAAAGGTGGGTGAATAACTTTAAAAGCTTCTACCTTTACTAATTCGTCTTCATAAATTAATCCTTCTTTAACTTGTTTAGCCTCTACTTTTATTCCTTCAGTATTTGCCTTCTCCCAACCATTCATTCTAGCGTCAATATCCAATTTATATGCTTCTAAAAGATTATCTACCATTTCCGGAAAACCTTTTGGTCCAAAAACTTTTAACGGTTCTTTTCTTTCTAAAACCCACGGAGTATATATTAAATCTGCTAAACCTATTGTGTGATCCGAGTGCATATGAGTTAAAAATCCTCTTTTTAAATTATCTGCTCTTAAACCTGTTACTCCCATTTGATTAGCTATCTCTGCTTGTCTTACTAATCCTACGCCAAAATCTACTAAATAAGAATTGTCTTCCACAACTACTGCAACACATGGTCCCATTCTCTCTGGTACTGGATTTGGAGTTCCTGTACCTAACATTACTACTCTAGTTTCTTTCATTTATGTACTCCTTATTTTTTTTTTCCATTGTAAATCCTGTATATCCGTAAACTATGTTAACAACTATTGTTGCAAATGCAAAAATTACATATGGGATAAATTCTATTGCTGGTACTCCTAATATTTTTTCTGCAAACAACGCAGGAACTGACCAAGGTACTATATTAATTGCTATTGCTCCTATAGATTGTGATATTCTACCAAGATTAACATTTGATAAATTTCTCTCTTTAAAAGCTGATTGATACATTCTCGCTGGTATAACTATAGCCAGTAACTGTGCACCTGTTGCAAATGCAACAAATAATCCACTAAAAACTGTTACTAATACTAAACTTCCATCTGATTTTACACCTTTTAAAATTACGTTTAATATTGCATCTAAAGCACCGATTTCCTCTAGTATTCCTCCTAAGCCTACTGCAGAAGTGAGAAGTATAATAGTTCCTCCCATGGAGTTAATTCCACCTCTTGTAAGTAAATTATCTACCATTTCGTTTCCTGTTTCAGAAACAAATCCACTTGTCATAGTTCCAAGAACTGAACCTATTTCTGCCTTTTGTACAAATAGTGCACACAATGCTCCTAAAATAGCTATAAAAACTAAAGAAGGAATTGCTGGTACTTTCTTAATAGAAAATACTATAGTTAACATAGGTACTATTAGTAGAAATGGCGATATTACAAAGCTATCTTTTAAACCATTAGTAATACCTTTTATAGTTTCTAAGTCTGCCATATTATTTACTGCTTCATTTCTTCCTAAAAAGAAAAATACTATTAAAGATATTAATAAAGCTGGTATCTGCGTTTTTGCTAAATGTCTTATTAAATCAAATAAATTAGTTCCCGTTACTGCTGAAGCTAAGTTTGGTGTATCTGATAATGGTGATAAACAATCTCCAAAATATGCTCCAGATATAATAGCTCCTGCCAATACAGGTGCTGAAAATCCCATTCCTAAGCCTGTAACCATAAGAGCCAGACCTACTGTAGCTATAGATGTAAACGATGTTCCTGTTGATACAGCTACTATTGCTGTAACTAAACATGCTGCGGGAATGAAAAATTCTGGTGAAATTATTTTTAGTCCATAGTAAATAAGTGTTGATATAATTCCTCCTTGAAGCCAAGACCCCATTATTGCTCCAATTATAATCATAATAAATAGAGCAGGTAATGCTCTTGAGACTCCATCTACTAAACCTTTTTGCATTTCATTCCATTTTTTTCCATTAATTAATCCAATTATTGCTGCAACTAAAATACCAAAAATTATAGGTATATTCATTCCTATTTTCCATTTAAGTACAGATAGTAACCCTAAAATGATAACTGCTAAAAATGGTATTACCGCTTGGTAAATAGGAATAGGTTTTCTTGCTTTTTCCATTTGCTTACCCCCTTTTCAAGATAATATCATTTTAAAACAAAAAAAAGTGTAGCCTAGGCTACACTTTACAAATTAAATGCTTTTTCTTTTAGTTTTATATACTCTAATATGTTAATATTCCTATCCTTATCATATTCAATTATCTTTTCAGAAATTAACTTGTTAATTATCTTAGTGACTGTAACTCTATGTAGAGATGTAACTAATGCAATATCACTTTGATTAACCTTTTTAGAACATACTATTCTGCCATCGACATCTTTTCCATAATTTACTCCCATAAAAAATAAATGTTGACTCACAGCCTGTTCTGAGCTTAAAAAAGATAGTGATATAATTCTTGTTGTCAAAATCCTTATTTTCTCACAAAACATATTGGTAATATAGTATACAAAATCAATATTATTTTTCAATAAATAATCTACTTTTTCTTTATCTAACTCATAACATATACAATCTTCAATTGCTATTATGCTAGCTTTTGTAACCTGATGATGAAAAAATGGTACATCATTTATAATATTACCATCAAAAGTAAACCAAAAAATCTTCTCTTCCCCTTCTTTACTAAGTGTGGATATTTTTATTCCACCTTTATCTAGCAAGTAAATACTTGAAGCTTTTTCTCCTTGTCTGATAAAATACTGATTTTTTTTAAATATTTTCTTTATTCCTATATCTTTTATGTCTTTTTCTAATTCTTTTGAAATTCTATAGTCTATCCATGGAAATGATAAATCTCCTGGTATTTCATTGTTTTTTACTGTTATCATTTTTTACTCTCACATTAAAATCTTATAACCATTGTAAACGTTAATAAAAATTACAAAGATTACAACTAGATTATATAACATAGCTACTTTTTTTTCAGATAATTTATTGTTTAAATATCCACCTAAATATCCTCCAATTATTGCTGCTGGTATAATTACAATCAAAAATTTCAAATCATAGTTTAACAAACTTCCTGCTAATAATATTTTTATTATTTTTGATAACTGTGAGAAAAATATTACAACAATAGAATATAGTACACTTTTCTTAATATCAAATCCTAATATAAATGCTAAACAAGCAACATTTATTGGACCTCCTCCTATACCAAGTAGAGTAGAGTAAGCACCTAGAAACATCCCTAATATAAAATATGTAAATTTACTCTCTAAGTTTAAACTTTTTATGTCTAACTTCATATATACTAGTATCATTATTAACGAAACTATCATTATAAATATTTGAATTAACTGTACTTTCTCTTCATTAAAAATTTTTATTAAATATAAAAAAAGATTATCTCCTAATATCCCACCTAATATTGAACCTATTGATAAAAAAGATGCTATTCTCACATCTATCTTTTTACCTGACTTTACTTGTTTTAAAGTAGAGCTTATAGACATTGTAAAGACAGCAATACTCGAATAAAAAGATATTGTAACTAATGGATGTATTTTTAATGCATCCAAAACTGGCTTAATTATTACACCTCCTCCCATTCCTGAAATAGCACCTACAATATTAGACAAACATATGGTAAAAAAATATATTACATAACTCATACTCCCACCTCCTTATTGTCTATAATGGTTTACTTTTTGGCTTTCCTCCAGCCCTTGGATATTTTTTATTTGTATTCTTTATTTTCTTTATTATTAAAAGACTTCTCTCAGAGTCTTCATAGTCTAGTTTATAATCTATAATTTTTTCTAACTTTCCGCCTAAAATTTCTATGGCACTCTTTGCCTCTTCATATTCTTCTCTACCAGAAGGACCTTTCATAGAAATAAAATATCCTCCCACTTTTACAAATGGTAGAGTATACTCTAATAATGTATTCAATCTTGAAACAGCTCTTGAAATTGCAAAATCATATTGTTCTCTATAATTTAAATTTCTTCCCATTTCCTCTGCTCTACCGTGAATAGCTTCTATATTAGATAAATTTAACTCTCCAATAACAGTATCTAAAAATTTAATCCTTTTGTTTAAAGAATCCATTAGCGTAACCTTTATATCATCTCTTACAAATTTTATAGGAAGCCCTGGCAGTCCTGCTCCTGTTCCAATATCTATCATTGTTGAATTCTTAGGAATATCAAAAAACTTCAATGGCAAGATAGAGTCTAGAAAATGCTTATAATTAACTTCTGTTTCTTCGGTTATAGATGTTAAATTTAAACTCTTATTTGTTTCAACTAATAAAGCTCTATAGTCTTCAAAATTTTGAAGACTAAGACTATCTATTTCAAATTCATTTTCTCTTAATAATTTTTCAAGTTTATTCATTTAATTTCCTTTTTCTAGTTTCTAAATAAATTAATATAACATTTATATCAGCTGGACTAACTCCACTTATTCTGCTAGCTTGACCTAGTGAATCAGGTTTTATTTGATTTAGTTTTTGAACAGCTTCATTAGAAAGACCTTTTATGTTTGAATAATCTTCTATAAAATCTATCTTTCTTTTTTCTAATTTTTTAAATTGTTCTATTTGATGTTGTTGTTTTGCAATGTAACCTTCATATTTAATATGAGTTTCTACTTGCATTCTAACTTCTCTTAAAAGTTCTAGTCTTTCGCCATCAAAAACTACCATTGAATCATAACTAAGCTCTGGTCTTTTAATTAAATCATATACATTTGTAGCATGTTTAATAGGTCCAGAACCAAGTTCTACTAATTTATTATTAGTCTCTTCAGTAGGGGTAACTTGTATTTTTTTAAGTCTTTCTAATTCCTTGTAAATGCTTTCTTTTTTTTCTTTTGTTTTGTTCATTCTCTCTTCAGTTACAAGTCCTACTTTATATCCCTTTTCTGTAAGTCTTAAATCAGCATTATCTTGTCTAAGAGTAAGTCTGTACTCAGCACGAGAAGTCATCATTCTATAAGGTTCATTCGTTCCTTTAGTTACTAAATCATCTATTAATACTCCAATATAAGCATCAGATCTGTCTAAAATAAAAGGTTCTTCTTCTCCCTTTATAGTAAGTGCTGCATTAATTCCAGCAATTAAGCCTTGACTAGCTGCTTCCTCATAACCAGATGACCCATTTATTTGACCTGCAAAATATAGACCTTCTATTTCATTGTGTTCCAATGTTCTCTTTAAAATAGTAGAATCTATACAATCATATTCTATACCATATGCAGATCTCATAAATTTAACATTTTCCATTCCTTCAATAGTTTTATACATTTTCTTTTGAATTTCTTCTGGAAGAGTTGAACTTACTCCTTGTACATACATTTCTTTAGTATCCAAACCTTCTGGTTCCAAAAATACTTGATGAGTGTCTCTTTCATTAAACCTAACAATCTTATCTTCAATAGATGGACAATACCTTGGTCCAACACCTTTAACTATTCCTGCATACATTGGACTTCTGTTTAAATTTTCTTCTATTATTTTTTTTGTTTCTAAATTAGTATATGTCAAATAGCAATTTTCTTGTTCTATATCAAAATCTTTTCCAAAATTCATAAATGAAAAAGGAACTATTTCTTCATCACCTTTTTGTATTTCCATCTTTGAAAAATCTACGCTATCTCTGTGGATTCTAGCAGGAGTACCTGTTTTAAATCTTCTTAATTCAATTCCTAAGTCATTTAAGGACTTGGATAATTCAGTTGCAGCTTTCAAACCGTGAGGACCTGACTCATACTGCAGTTCTCCCATCATAACTAAACCTTTTAAATATGTTCCTGTAGCTATAATAACAGCTTTTGTTTCATAAACTGCTCCTGCCATTGTCTCTATACTTTTAATTTTGTTTTCTTCAACATTAATTTTTACGACTTCAGCTTCCACTAAGTCTAAGTTTTCTTGGTCTTCTAATACCTTTTTCATTTCAGTATGGTATTTTTTCTTATCTGCTTGAACTCTTAGAGAATGAACTGCTGGGCCTTTTGAAGTATTCAACATTCTAGATTGAATAAATGACTTATCTATAATTAACGCCATTTCTCCGCCTAAAGCATCTATTTCTCTTACTAAATGTCCTTTTCCTGTTCCGCCAATATTTGGATTACAAGGAAGATCTGCGACAGAATCTAAACACATTGTTAAAATAACTGTCTTTAATCCCATTCTACTAGTAGCAAGTGCCGCTTCACAACCTGCATGACCTGCTCCTATAACTATTACATCTACTGATTCTTCATTATATTTTCTAACTTCCATTTTGCTCCTTATTTTCCTATGCAAAAATCTTTAAATATTTTATCTAAAACATCATCTTCTATAGTTTCGCCTGTTATTTCTCCTAAAATTTCCCAAGCGTCTCTTAAATCAACTTCTAAACAATCTATTGGTATTCCCGTTTTCATGTCGTTAACAGAATACTCCAAATGCTCTATTGCTCTTTCTAAAATATTTTGGTGTCTTATATTAGTAACCAATGTTTCATTACTAGATACTATGTCTCCTTTTACAAACATTTCTGAAATAGTATTTTCCAACGTTTCTATTCCAATATTGTTTTTAATTGAAATTTCAATTACTGGTATATTTTCATCTATTTTTAGACTATTTAAATCTAATTTATTTTCTAAATCACTTTTATTTAAAAGCACTATTGATTTTCTATCTTTTAACAAGTCTAGCACTGTTTTATCTTCTTCGTCTAATTCTTTAGATAAATCGAATATAGCAATTATCAAGTCTGCTGTTTGTGCAAAGTCCAAAGACTTATCTACACCTATTTTTTCAACTACATCCTCAGTGTCTCTAATACCTGCTGTATCATTTATCTTCAAAGCTATTCCGTCTATATCTATATATTCTTCAATAACATCTCTTGTGGTTCCTGGAATATCTGTAACAATAGCTTTATTTACCTTAGCAAGTTTATTAAGTAGGGAGGACTTTCCAACATTAGGTTTACCAATAATAGTTGTATTTATTCCATCTCTTATAATTTTACCTTTGTTAGATGAATTATATAATTTTTTTAAGCTTTTTAAAATTTCTTCTCCGTCTTTTATAATGACTGAATTATCTAGTTCTTCTTGTCCATCTTCTGTAAAGTTAATTGAATATTCAACATGAGCAAGTAAATTTAACAAACCATCCCTATATTTTTTTATTTCATTTTTTAATGAACCTTCTAATTGACTAATTGAAACTTCATAAGCTTTGTCTGTTTTTGCTTTTATCATGTCAATAACAGCTTCTGCTTGGCTTAAATCTAATCTTCCATTTAAAAATGCCCTTTTAGTGAATTCTCCATTTTCAGCTAAAGTAGCTCCATTTTTTAAGGCTGTATTTAAAACTTTTTTCACAGAAATTACTCCACCATGTGTGTAAATTTCTACTATATCTTCTCTTGTGTAAGTATTTGGTCCTTTCATAAATACAATTAAAACCTCATCTATTAAAGTTTCCCCATCATATATATGACCATACTTCATTTTCTTATTTTCTATTTCATCTATTTTTAAGTTATTCATTGGTCTAAATATTTTCTTACCAATTTCTATACTATCTTTTCCACTTAATCTTACAATTCCTATTCCAGCTTCTCCAGTAGCTGTAGAAATAGCTGCTATGGTATGTTCCATGTTTTCCTCCTCAATATTTCCCTATGATTATAACATACCTAAAAATAAAAAAGCCTGCTTTAGCAGACTTTATTTATTCTTTCTTTTAACTTTTATTATAACTCTTCTATAAGGTTCATCACCTTCACTAGCAGTTGTAATTCCTGAAATTCCTTGTAAAGCAGAATGTATTATTCTTCTTTCATATGGATTCATAGGTTCTAGTTTCATGTTTCTATTATATTTTTTTGCCTTTCCAGCCATTTTTTTAGCTAAAGATTCCAATGATTTTATTCTTTTTTCTCTATATCCATTAGAATCAACAGAAATTCTTAAATACTCTTCAGAATTTCTATTGGCAACTAAATTTATTATATATTGAATAGCATCTAAAGTTTCTCCCCTTTTACCAATGATAATACCTATATCATCTTGGTTCACTGGGATTATATTGAACTTTATGAAATTATCTTCATGAAAAGTTTCAATATTTACTTCTATTCCCATTTTAGTAACTATATTATTTAAAAACTGTTTAGTTTTTAATTCTATCTCTTCTTTAGACACAGATTCTTTTTTAGTCAAATTTTCTGTTTCTTCTTTTTCTATTATTTCTTCAACTATTACTTTATCTTTGTCAGTTTCTTCTATATCATCAAGAATTTCTTCTTTTTCTTCTATTTTAGTATCAACTACATCGTTTAGTAGTTCTTCAATATTCTCTTCACAAGATACTTTTACTACGGCATCTTTAGAACCTATTAAACCAAATAAACCACTTTTTGGTTTTTCTAAAATTTCAACAATTGCTTCTTCTCTAGAACAATTAAGTTCTTTTAACGCAGCAGATACTGCTTGCTCAACCGTTTTTGCAATTTTTACTGTTGATTTCATTTAGGCTCCTTTCTTTTTATTACCAGAATTTTTGCTAGTCTTTTTAACTTCAATCTCTTCTTTTTTCTTCTTTATTTGTTTTTCCGCAATCTCTTCTTCTCTTTTAGATTTATCTAATATTAATCTAATGCTCATCTCAACTATATTCCCAAATGTCCAATATAAAGCCAATCCTGCTTGATAAGTCTTTGCAAAGAAAAACATCATTATCGGCATTGCATATTGCATAGTGAAGTTCATAGACTGCATAGGGTCTTTTTCTCCATCTTTTTTCTGTGGCTTAGCCATTGTAACCTTTGTATATAAAAATTGTGTAACAGCTAATATTATAGGTAAAGTATATACCGTTGGATCTTTGCCTGCTATATCTTTTATCCAGAAAAAGTTTCTAGCAATATCCTTAGATATATCCATATACTTCATAGGATCTTTCATTACTGGGAATAATGAAATAATTATAAGCATTTGTATTATAAGTGGTAAACAAGATGCCAGTGGATTAAATCCCATTTCTCTTTGTAATTCCATAACTTTTTGTTGATAAAGTTGTGGGTCATGTTTGTATTTTTTCTTTAATTTTTCCATTTCTGGCTGTAATTTAGCATTTACTTTTTGCATCTTTGCATTAGACAATGTTACAGGTAACATTAATAATTTGTATATTAATGTTAAAACTAATATAGAAATGGCAAAATAAGATATATTTTTAGGTTCTGTACCTATTTTAGAAATAAAAGTATAAATATATTCTAAAACTTTTCCAATAAATGGACTTAAAAAATTCATTCTGTTCTCCTAAATGTTATTTTAATGGATCATAGCCGCCTTTACTAAAAGGATTACATCGCAAAATTCTCCATACCGTCAAGACTGTTCCTTTAAAAAATCCATACTTACTATATGCTTGTAGTGAATACTGTGAGCAAGTTGGATAATATTTACAACATCCTGAACCCCAATATGGAGATATATTTTTTTGATAAAATTTAATTAGAAAAATAGCTATTTTTTTCATACTATCACCTCTTAAAAGAAATCTTTAGTAGATGTGTCGCAGATTTTTCCAACTCTTGATAACTTAAATTTTTAGTGTTTTGTTTAGGGATAACTACTATATCGTATCCTTCTTTAATTAAATTGAAATTATGTCTTACTATTTCTTTTAATCTTCTTTTTAATTTGTTTCTTTCTACGGCATTTCCATGTTTTTTTGTAATAGAGAAACCAACACGAGATCCTTGTAATTTGTTTTTTCTAATTATAATTGTAAAGTGTTTATTAAAATACCCTTTACCTTTTTTATAAACTTTTCTAAAATCTCTATTACTTCTTAATCTTTTTTCTTTTTCCATAAATTTAAAAGACCACTAAGTAGTGGTCTATGCTGAAATTACTTTTCTACCTTTACTTCTTCTTCTCTTTAGTACAGCTCTACCCGCTTTTGTAGACATTCTTTTTTTAAAACCATGATCTTTGCTTCTTTTTCTTCTATTTGGTTGATAAGTTCTTTTCATTATTAATTGCACCTCCTTAAAGACATCTCAATTTAAAAACATAAAACACTAAGTTAAATTATATAAATGCTTAAGCAAACTGTCAAGAAATATTGCAATTTAAATATTATAATAACTTTTCCACAATTTGTTTTTATTTTAAATTTTTTTAATTTTCTTGTGATTTAATTTATCAACGAATATTGATTTTTCAATGTTTTTCTAATTTATCTATTTGAATTAAGAATAGATATTTGTTATAATACTAGTGTTGAAAATATAAAAATATAAATTTATTATTCACAAGTTGTGGATAAGTTGTGGATAATATTTAATTTTAGAGAATAACCATTACTAAAATGCTTCAATTCTCTATTTTTTTAGCCTTAATTTAAGTAATCCACATTATTTGTGGATAAGTTGCTCATTTTGTGGATTACTTTTCCATATATTGTAATTTACAGGTATTATTAATTTTATTTTGTGGATTACTTGTTTATAACTCGGAGGTTTTTATGGATTTAAATATGACTTGGTCTGAATTATTATCCGTTTTAGAAGTTAATATGTCTGATGTAACATTTAACACTTGGATACAACCACTAACTCCAATAAATTTAACTACTTCAGAATTTATCGTTTCAGCTCCTAATGGATTTACAAAAAAGATGATAGAAAGCAAGTACCTAGCAGACCTAGAAGAAATACTTAGCTTTATTTTAAAAAAAGATTACAAATTAAAAATAATTCTTCCTACAGATATTGAGTACAAACAATATCAGGTGAAAACTAAACCTGGTGGTCAAAGATATTTTTCAGAGGTAGTAGAAGATAAGGATTCTGAAAAAAGAGATGTGGAAAGAATAAAAGCTGAACAAATGTTAAATCCAAAATATACTTTTGATTCTTTTGTTAAGGGTAAATCTAATGAATTTGCTCTATCTGCAGCTTTAGCAGTAGCTAAAAATCCTGCTTCTGCTTATAATCCACTTTTTCTATATGGTGGTCCTGGACTTGGAAAAACTCACCTAATGCAGGCTTGTGCTCACGAAATTATAGATAACAATCCAGATGCTAAAGTAGCTTATTTAAGTAGCGAAAAATTTACTAATGAACTAATCTCTTCAATAGGAGATAAAAGTACTAAAAAAAATAGCCAGTTTAGAAATAAATACAGAAATATAGATGTTTTATTAATAGATGACATACAATTCATAGCTGGAAAAGTTGGTACTCAGTTAGAATTTTTCCATACATTTAACGACTTATACTCTCAAAATAAGCAAATTATCATATCTTCTGATAGACCTCCTAAAGAAATTGAAACTTTAGAGGAAAGATTGGTTTCAAGATTTGAATGGGGGCTTATGGCAGATATTCAAATGCCAGATTATGAAACTAGAGTAGCTATTTTACAAGCTAAATTAAATGTTGAAAATGCTGTTGTTTCAATGGATATACTAGAATATATAGCTATGAACATAAAATCTAATATTAGAGAGTTAGAAGGTGCTTTAATGACTGTTATTGCATATTCAAAACTTTTAAATGAGCCTAATATTCCTCTAGAAAAAGCCAAAATAGCTTTAAAAAAAGTTATCGCTGAAAACGAAATGAGACCTATTACTTTAGATTTAATTAAAGAAATAATTGCAAATAGTTATGATCTTACAGTTGAAGATCTTTGTTCTAAAAATAGATCTAAACAAATTGCATATCCTAGACAAATTGCAATGTACTTGTCTAGACAATTAACAGATCTGTCATTATTAAAAATAGCTGAATCTTTTAATCGAGACCATAGCACTATAATGCATGGAGTTGAAAAAATAAATAATGATTTAAAGAATGATGATAATTTTAAAATAGAAATAGATAATATAGTTAAGATTATTAAAAATGAATAATCCACAAAAATATGTTGATATATATGTGGATAAGTTGTGGATTATTTTATTTAATTTAAATTTTTAATATTTTTGTTGATAATGTTGATAACTCAATGTTTTATTAATATTCTATCAACTTGTTTATCAATAGCTCAAAAGTGAATATCTAGGAAGTTATAGTGGTTATCCACATTATACACACCCCCTACTATAACTACTACTATTTTTTATTATAATTTATTTAAGGAGATTTATAATGAAATTTGAAATTAGTCAAAAAGAATTACTCAAACATATAAGTATTGCTCAAAAAGCTATTTCATCTAGAACTACTATACAAATACTAGAAGGAATATTATTTACTACTAAGGATAATTGCCTTATACTAACTTCTACAGATTTAGAATTAAGTATAGAAACAAAGGTAAATTGTTTAGTGGAAGAAGAAGGACAAATAGTAATAAATTCTTCAATGATAGGGAATATTGTTAGAAAATTACCTGATGCTCCTATAAAAGTGAATGTTGTAGGAGATAATATACAAATAAAATGTATGAACTCAGAATTTAACTTAATTGGGCAAGATTATTCAGATTATCCTCCATTACCAAAGAGGGATGGAGATAAAAATATAAAATTAGAAACAAATATTCTTAAAAACGCAATAAAACAAACAGTTTTTGCATCTTCACAAGATGAAACTAGACCTGCACTTACAGGTGTATTGGTAGAATTAGCCAATAATGAACTAAATTTTGTTGCACTAGATGGTTTTCGTATATCTTTGAGAAAATTTAATATTGAGTGTAAAGAAGATGTTAAAGAGATAATACCTTCAAGAGCTTTAGTTGAATTACAAAAAATATTAGAAGATGATCAAAGTATTGAAATAGACTTTATATCAAACAATATAGTATTTGACTTAGATGACACTTTAGTATATTCAAGACTTTTGGATGGAAAGTTTATAAATTATAAAGATATTATTTCTGATGAATATAGTACAAAAGTTGAAGTAAATAAAAAAGATTTTCAGGACTCACTAGAAAGAGCTTCTCTTTTAGCTAGGGAAGAAAAAGCTAATTTAATAAAAATAAGTGTAAAAAATAATAACTTAAATATTACTTCGAATTCTGAATATGGAAATGTAAATGAAAATATAGCTTGTATGAAAGAAGGAGAAGATATAGATATTGCTTTTAATGCAAAATATTTGTTAGATGGTTTAAAAGTAATAGATAGTGAAAATTGCGAAATACTGTTAACAGGTTCACTTAATCCTTGTATAATACATCCAGTAGATGAAGATATAGATTATACTTACTTAGTGTTACCAGTAAGACTAGGAAGAGAATAATGAATAATATAAAAATAACAACAGATTTTATAAAATTAGAACAATTATTAAAATTAGCAAATATAGTTTCTTCAGGAGGAATAGCAAAAGAATTAATTCAAAATGGAGAAATTAAAGTTAATGGAGAAGTTGAAATAAAAAGAGGTAAAAAATTAAGACCTGGAGATTTTATTGAATACGAAGGGCAAAAATTCTTTATTGAATAGGAGTACAAATTGATTATAAAGAATTCTTATCTTCTAAATTTTAGAAATTTTGATAATTTGAATATACAATTTGATAAAAAAACAAATATTATAGTTGGAGATAATGCACAAGGTAAGACTAATATTTTAGAGGCTGTGTATTTTAGTGCCAAGGGAAAAAGTTTTAGACCATCTAAAGAAGTTGATTTAATAAAATTTGATAAAGAAAATTCTTATATTAGAGTTGATATTGAATCAGATGAAGTTTCTGAAATAATAGAAGTTAAATTATCTAGAGATAAGAAAAAGCAAATTAGAATTAACGAAGATTTAATAGACACGATGAAAGAGTTAAGAACCTTTTTTGATATTGTTACATTTACTCCTGAAGATATAAAAATAATAAAAGATAGTAAGTCTTATAGAAGAAATTTTATAGATGAAGTAATTACAGGACTTATACCTTCATATAATAAAGTCCTTGTAAAATATAATAATATATTAGATCAAAGAAATTATTTATTAAAATATGGAAAAAATAAAAAATATTTCAATGAACAATTAAAAGCTGTAACAAAACAGTTGGTGACTGAAGGCATCATTGTAATAAAAATGAGAAATAAATATGCTACATCATTGAACAAGTTAAGCAAAATTATACATTCTGAAATAACTGAAAGAAAAGAAAATATTTCTATTGAATACGATAATACTATATTAAAAAAATACGGTGAAGACTTAGAAAAAAATCTTTACTTAGAAACTATGAAAAATATAGAAAAAGACAAAGAAATGGGATTTACTACAATAGGATGTCATAGAGATGATATTGTAATAAATATTGATGGAAGAAATAGCAGAGTTTTTGCTTCGCAAGGCCAGCAGAGAACTTTAACCATAAGTTTAAAATTGGCTCAAATAAAAATTTACGAAAAATTAAAAGAAACAAAGCCAATAATACTTTTAGATGATGTTTTTTCAGAATTAGATACAAGTAGAATAAAATATTTGTTAAATGTTATAAATGATTATCAATCGATTATTACATCTACAAATTTTGATTTTATAGATGACATAAAAGAATTAGATTTTAGAATTTTTATGTTAAAAGATAAAAATATAAGAATTATTAAGTGATAAATGAAAGGAAAAGAATAGATGAGTCAAGATAGACATTATACTGCTAGTGATATAAGAGTATTGGAAGGCTTAGAGCCAGTAAGACTTAGACCAGGTATGTATATAGGATCAACGAGCAGTAAGGGGCTACATCATTTAGTATATGAAGTAGTAGATAATAGTATAGATGAGGCATTAGCTGGAGTTGCGGATACTATAGAGATAATTATATATGAAGATGGAACAGTTTCAGTAAGAGATAATGGTTCGGGAATACCTGTAGAAAGACACCCTCAGACTGGAAAATCTACATTAGAGACAGTATTAACAATTCTTCATGCAGGTGGTAAATTTAACAATGATGCATATAAAGTTTCAGGAGGACTTCACGGAGTAGGGGTTTCAGTTGTAAATGCTCTTTCAGAATCTTTAATAGCAACAGTCCATAGAGATGGTTATGAATTTACACAAGAATTCTCAAGAGGAAAAGTTGTAACAGAAATAAAAAAAGGTAAAAAGGTAAGTGAAACTGGTACAGAAATAAGATTTAAACCAGATTCTGAAATTTTTGAAACTGTAGAATTTGAAAAAGAAATTTTAATAACAAGATTTAGAGAAATGGCATTTTTAAACAAAGGAGTAAGAATAACTTTAGAAGACAGGAGAGATGAAACTAAAGTAGAATTTCATTATGAAGGTGGAATAAAATCCTTTGTTGAATATTTAAACAGAAATAAAAATCCACTACATTCAGAAGTTATATATATTGAAGGAGAAAAAGATAAAAGTTATGTAGAAATTGCATTACAGTATACTGATAGTTATTCTGAAAATGTATTAACTTTTGCAAATAATATTCATACTCCAGAAGGTGGAACACATTTAGTAGGATTTAGAACTGCACTTACAAGATCTATAAATGATTATGGTAGAAAATTTAATTTGATAAAAGAAAAAGATAACAACTTACAAGGTGAAGATGCTAGAGAAGGACTTACAGCTATAGTATCTATAAAACTTTCAGAGCCACAATTTGAGGGACAGACAAAAGCAAAATTAGGTAATAGTGAAAGTAGGGGAGTAGTTGAGTCAAAACTATATGAAGGATTATCAACTTTTTTAGAAGAAAATCCTAAAGTAGCTAAGATAATAATAGAAAAAGCTCAGAGTTCAGCGAGAGCTAGAGAAGCTGCTAGAAAAGCAAGAGATTTAACTAGAAAAAGATCAATTTTAGATAATACTCCACTACCAGGAAAATTATCTGATTGTATAGATACAAATATAGAAAATAATGAAATATTTATAGTCGAAGGGGATTCTGCTGGTGGATCAGCAAAAGGCGGAAGAGATAGTCAATTTCAGGCTATACTACCACTTAGAGGAAAAATACTTAATGTAGAAAAAGCTAGACTTGATAGAGCTCTTAGTTCAGATGAAATAAAAAATATGATAACAGCTTTTGGTACAGGAATTGGAAGCGAATTTTCACTAGATAATTTAAGATATGGAAAAATAGTAATAATGACAGATGCCGATGTTGACGGTGCTCATATTAGAACATTATTATTGACGTTTTTCTTTAGATTTATGAGAGAATTAATAGAAAAAGGACATATTTACATTGCTCAACCTCCACTATATGGAATATTAAGAGGAGTAAAGGTAATTAGATATTGTTATAGTGAAGAAGAATTGAATAATTCATTAGATGAACTTGGTAGAGGAAGTAATTTAAAAGTTCAAAGATATAAAGGTCTTGGAGAGATGAATGCCGACCAGCTTTGGACAACAACTATGGATCCTGAAAATAGAGTTTTCTTAAAAGTAACTTTAGATCAAGAAGAAATGTTAACTTTAGATGAAACATTTACGACATTAATGGGTGATAAAGTAGAACCAAGACGTGAATTCATAGAAGAAAATGCAATATATGCAGAAAATATAGATGCTTAGGAGGAAAGAATGTCAGATATAATACAAAAACATGACAATATAATAGATGTTGATATAAATAATGAAATGAGAAAATCATATCTGGATTACTCCATGAGCGTTATAGTTTCTCGTGCTTTACCAGATGTAAGAGACGGATTGAAGCCTGTCCATAGAAGAATAATATTTGGTATGCAAGAACAAGGCTTATTTCCAGATAAATCCTTTAGTAAATCAGCAAGACTTGTAGGGGAGGTAATGGGTAAGTACCATCCTCATGGAGATTCAGCCATTTATGATGCAACTGTAAGACTTGCACAAGATTTCAATATGAGATACCCTCTTGTACAAGGTCAAGGTAACTTTGGTTCTATTGATGGAGATGGAGCAGCTGCACCAAGATACACAGAGCTTAGAATGGCTAAACTATGTTTAGAAATGCTAAGAGATATTAATAAAAATACAGTTGATTTTCAAGATAACTATGATGGTAGAGAAAAAGAACCAGTTGTACTCCCAGCCAGATTTCCAAATTTACTAGTAAATGGTTCTGCGGGGATTGCTGTAGGTATGGCAACAAATATGGCACCTCACAACTTAAGTGAAGTAATAGATGGAATAGTTGAATATATAGACAATAGAGATATAACGATTGAAGAATTAAATGGAATTATAAAAGGGCCAGATTTTCCTACAGGTGCTCATATTATGGGAAAAGAAGGAATAAGAAATGCCTATAATACTGGTCGAGGTAAAGTTATAATAAGAGCTGTTGCAGAAATAGAAGAACATAAAAATAGAGAGAGAATAGTTGTAACAGAAATACCATATCAAGTAAATAAATCTAATTTAATCATAAAAATAGCTGAACTTGTAAAAGAAAAAAGAATTGAAGGAATATCAGATTTAAGAGATGAATCTGGAAGAAAAGGTTTAAAAATTGTAATAGAACTAAAAAGAGATGCTAATGCTCAAATAGTTTTAAATAACTTATATAAACATACACAAATGCAAGTGACTTTTGGTATCATAAATTTAGCTCTTGTAAAAGGTGTTCCAAAAGTACTTAATTTAAAAGAATTAATATCATTTTATGTAGAGCATCAAGAAGAAGTTGTAACTAGAAGAACTAAATTTGAGTTAGATAAAGCAGAAGCTAGAGCTCATATAGTTGAAGGATTATTAAAGGCAATAGACAATATAGACGAAATTATTCACATTATAAGAACTTCATATTCAGATGCATTAGAAAAACTAATGGAAAAATTTGCTTTTTCAGAAATTCAAGCACAAGCAATTTTAGATATGAGACTTAGAAGACTTCAAGGTCTTGAAAGAGAAAAACTACAAGAAGAATATGAAGAATTAATTAAAGAAATTGCTAGATTAAAAGAAATTTTATCAAATGAAGAGCTATTATTAAATATTATAAAAACAGAATTAATAGAAATAAAAGAAAAATTTGGTGATAAGAGAAGAAGTGAAATAAAGCCTTCATTTAATGATATTGATATAGAAGAATTAATAGAAGAAGAAGATGTATTGATAACTCTAACTAAACAAGGTTATGTAAAAAGAATTCCAGCAGACTCCTACAAAGTACAAAATAGAGGTGGAAAAGGAGTAATGGGATTAACAACAAAAGAAGATGATTTTGTTGAAACACTATTTATAACATCAACACACAGCACAATATTATTCTTTACAAATAAAGGTAGAGTTTACAGTCTAAAAGCATATGAAATACCAGAAGGAAAAAGACAAGCTAGAGGTCATGCAATTATAAACTTACTACAAATATCTAAAAATGAGAAAGTACAGGCTGCAATACCATTTAAATCATT
Organism: Miniphocaeibacter massiliensis; assembly: GCF_900232905.1. Lineage (GTDB taxonomy): Bacteria > Bacillota > Clostridia > Tissierellales > Peptoniphilaceae > Miniphocaeibacter > Miniphocaeibacter massiliensis. The sequence goes on along the minus strand of NZ_OCTQ01000003.1, from coordinate 87,166 downwards.
TGATGAGAATACTTACTTGTTTATGGCTACAAAAGAAGGTCTTGTTAAAAAAGTTAGATTAGATTTATTTAAAAATTTAAGAAAATCTGGATTAATAGCTTTGACACTAAAAGAAGATGACGAATTAATATCTGTTCGTTCAATTATAAAAGATGATCAAGCAATGATAGTTACACAAAATGGGTTGTCTATTAGATTTAAAATAAATGCAATAAGACCAATAGGAAGATCTGCACAAGGTGTTAAAGGTATAAGCTTAGCACCTAATGATAGTGTTGTAGCTATGGATATTATCGAAGATAATGATTATTTACTAGTTGTTTCAGAAAATGGATATGGAAAGAAAACTACTATAAAAAATTACAAAGTTCAAAATAGAGGTGGTAAAGGTGTAAAAACTTATAAAATCTCTAAGAGAACAGGAAATTTAATATCTGCAAAATTAGTATCTATGGAAGATGAAATAATATTAATGTCAGCTAAGAGTGATATAATAAGACTTAATGTTAGAGATATATCAACTAAAGGAAGAGATACTATGGGCGTTAAGATCAAAGATGTTAAAAATGATGATGACCAAATAGTAGCGGTTACAAAATATGTGGAAGATGTGGAAAACATAGAAGATAAAAAATAGGAGGAGCTAATGAAGTTAAACTATAAAATTTCTGAAGATCAAGAAGATTTAATTGTAAATCTAACAGGAGATTTAGATGCATATTCAAGTGAAGATTTTAAAACTGAGGTTCTTAAGAGTTTAACTACTCCTAAGAATATAGTAATAGATGCTAATAAATTAGAATTTATAGATTCAACAGGGTTAGGAAGCTTAATTAGTATATACAATAAAGTAAAAGAAGAAAATAATAAAATTACTATAATAAATATGAAATCTAATGTTAAAAAAATATTTGAAATAACAGAGTTAGATAAAGTATTTAATATAATGGAGTAGAGAATGTCCAAAATATATAAATTAACAATAGAAAATATTTCAGAAAATATTTCATTAGTAAGATTAAATTCATCTTTTATAGCTAGCAGAATAAATTTTAACGTAGAGGAAATTGAAGATATAAAAGTTTCTGTTAGTGAAGCTATGAACTATCAATTAAATCTATCTAAGACAACAGAGGTTGAATTTATTTTAAGTGATAATAAAATAGAAATTAATGTTATAAATGAAAATATAAGAGATAAAGAAATAGTAGATAATAGTTCCGACGAATTTGCAAAAATGATACTAGAATCTTTAATGGATGAAGTTTTATTTGAAGAAAATAAAATATATCTTTCAAAGAGTTTAAAGGTAAATTAAAATGAATAATGATAGCAAACAAGCAGAACAAAAAGAAATAAAAAAGTTGTTTGAGGAATATTCTAAAAATAGAGATAAAAAAACAAGAGACATATTAATAGAAAAGAACTTGTATATTGCGGAAATCTTGGCAAAAAAATATGTAAACAAAGGGATAGAATACGATGATCTATTTCAAGTAGCCAGTATTGGATTGATATTAGCAATAGAAAGGTATGATATATCAAAAGGTTTTGAATTTTCTAGTTATGCTACTCCGACAATAGTGGGTGAAATAAAAAAATACTTTAGAGATAAAGGTTGGGTAATAAGAGTTCCTAGAAGAATACAAGAACTATCTAAAAAAGTTAATAATGCAAAGACTCACCTTAGTCAACTTTTGCAAAAATCTCCAACAATTCAAGATATTGCAGAATATTTAAATATTACAGAAGAAGAAGTAATAGAAGCATTGGAGGGAAGTAGAGTATATGCTCCACAATCTTTAGATGTTTCGTTGGATTCACAAAATGAAGATAGAGAAGTAAATCTTCAAGATTTAATTGGTCAAGAAGATGAAGATTTTGCTAAAATTGAAATGAGAGATTTTATTGATGGTGTAATGAAAAATTTAAATGAGCTAGAAAAGAAAATTTTAATAGATAGATATTTTGAAAAGAAAACTCAAGTTTCAATAGCTAAGGAATTAAATATTAGCCAAATGACAGTATCAAGAATGGAAAAAAAGATAATAGAAAAATTTAGAAATGAAATGGAAGAAACTAATGCTTAGTTTCTTCTTTTTTATAATTAAGTAAAGTTATACACAATTATTTGTGGATAACTTATGGTTAATCTTCTTCAAATACATAATCTGGACCATGCTCAATAATTCTTACAGGCATTCCAACAGCAGTTGTATCTGCAGGAATATCATGTAGAACTAAAGCTCCAGCACCTATTTTACAATGGCTTCCAATAATAACATCACCAAGGATAGTAGCTCCAGTTCCTATAATTACATCATGTTCTATAGTAGGGTGTCTTTTTCTATTTTTAACTTTGCCAGTTCCACCAAGGGTAACACCGTGGTAAATAGTGACTCTATCACCGACAATAGCTGTTTCTCCAATAACAACGCCAGCACCGTGGTCTATAAAAACATTTTCTCCAATAGTAGCACCAGGATGAATTTCTATACCTGTTTTATGCCTAGCTCTTTGAGATATCCACCTAGCTAAAGTAGTATAACCTTTTTTATAAAAATATTTAGCTCTATGGTGAGACATTATTGCTTTTATAGAAGGATATAAAAACATAGCTTCAAATAAATTTTTACAAGCAGGGTCATTTTTTAATATATATTTTGCTTCTAAAATTCTTTTTTTAAAAAAACTCATATAAACAATCCTTTAAATTAAATTTTTGTACAATAAAAGCCCAAGCTAAGCAGCGTGGGCTTATATTAGTATATAATTATATCATAATATATAAATTTATGTGATTATCTTTTTGCGAAAAATATAAAGTTTATAATAATTTATACTACAAGAAAAACTTATAAATATAAATATAAATATAAAGGATAAAACACCTAAATTATTTAATTCAAATACAAAATAAAAGGCAAAGTAAGAATATAATTAAATTTATATTATAAACTAATATATTTTCTAAATTAATTCTATTAAAGCTTCAATTTCTACAGGAATATTTCCAGGAAGAACATTAACTCCTATAGCAGATCTTGAAGAAATTCCTATTTCTTCTCCAAAAATATCTTTTAATAACTTAGAAGCTGTATCTGCTACTTGAGGTTGATTGAAAAAATTATCTTCACTTGAAACAAAAACAAGTAACTTAACAAATGATTTAATTTTATTCAAATCTCCTATTTTATCATCAATAACAGATAATACATTTAATATACATCTTTCAGCAGCTTCTTTGCCTTGTATTTCAGTTAATTCTCCTCCAATTTTACCAGTTAAAACATCTTTATTTACACATTGTGGACCACAGCCAGAAACATAAGCTAAATTATTTCCAAACTCTTTAATAGGGGCATAAAGTCCTCCTTTAGCAGGCGCCTTAGGCAACGAATAACCTAATTTTTTTAAATTTTCATAAACATTCATATTTTTTTCTCCTATCATATTATTTTTTATTAAAAAGTATATTAAATGTTGGCAAATTATATTTTCTAAACTTACTAATATAAGAATAGTAATTATTTTTGAGTTAAAAATATCTTTAGAAGATATGATTCAAATTTTACAATTTATGTCTTAAAACTTTGCCAAGTCCAGTGTTGATAAATGTATCAGATTTATTTGTCAATTCTCCAGATAGAAAAACATAGTCAAAACCTGTTGGGGAGATAGTAGGATTAATATAATTTGCATGATTTTCAATGTTATCTAAATCAAATATTAACAAATCAGCATCATAGCCTTCTTTTATTCTTCCCTTATTTTCAATACCGAAAATTTTAGCTGGGAAATAAGTCATTTTATAAATAGCCTCTTCTAAATTTAAAATATTTTTTTCTTTTACATATTCTTGTAAGACTTTTGCGTGAGTTCCAATTTGACGTGGATGAGGAAGACCTCCATCAGGATATATAGAATCAGATATTATAGAAGTAAAAGGATATTTTAAAATAGTTTCAATATCTTCTTCACATACTATAAAATTAACCATTGATATATTTAAATCTTCTTCTATTAGTAAATCAAATGCCACATCATAAGGATCTTTTCCGAGTTCTTCAGCTATTTCACTAACTTTCTTTCCAATAAATTGTTGATTTTTTTCTGTCTGGACAGTTGTAATCATAATTGAGTGCCAACCAACAGAATAAAGTAAATTTTCAAAATATTCTTGTTTATTTTCTAAAATATTTTTACACGTAGCTCTTTTTATAGGATTCTTGAGCCTTTCTATAGTTTTTTCATGTCCTCCTTCTAAAAATTCAGGAGGTAGTAATTGTACCAATTGAGTAGAACCTGCAGTCCAAGGATAAATATCAGCAGTAATTTTCATACCTTCATTTTGAGCTTCGTTAATAACTTCAGTAGCTTTATTTAAAAGATGTCCCCAGTTATGAGGACCAACACATTTGTAGTGGCTTATATGCAAAGGAACATTTAATTCTTTAGCTATAGAAATTACTTCTTTTAAAGAAGTAACTAGTAAATCTCCTTCGCCTCTAATGTGAGTAACTAATGGAATATTTTTATTTCTTATAGGCTCTAGTGCCTTTATAATTCCATTAAAATCATACATGTTTTCAGGCATATATACTATTCCCATAGACACTCCAAAAGCTCCAGAATTAATGGCATCATTTAGAAAAATATGTAAATTACCATACTGTTCATCAGTTAATTCCCCTTTATTAAAACCATTAACTGCCATTCTTAGAGTCCCGTTTCCTACATGCATTCCAAAGTTTATAGGCAAATTTAGTTTTTCCAATTCATCCAAGTATTCTGAAAATGTTTCAAAATTTATATCTTTAGGAACAGAGCCTATTATAGGACTTAGATAACTGTAAATTTCATCTTTCCACTTATTTGGACATGGAACAACACTTAATCCACAATTACCATTTATTGTAGTAGTAATTCCTTGTCTGATTTGTATTTCACCATAATTATCTTTAAATGCAAATGCATCACTATGCCTATGAGCATCTATGAAACCTGGAGAAACAATCTTATTATTTGCATCAATAGTTGTTACAGCCTCTATATTAATAGATTTATCTATTTGTACTATTTTGCCATCGTTTACAGCAATATCAGCGATATATCCTTTAGAATTAGTACCATCTATTATAAAACCATTTTTTATTAAAAGTTGGATCATAATTTTCACTCCTTACCAAAAAAAATATACTAAAAAAAAATTAGTAAACTACCAAAAAAATATTTTGCATAAATTAATAATAACAAAAAAACAATAAAAATACAATAAAGTATTAAAATAACTAGATTATACAAAAAAACAACGGACTTGACAAAATTAATGATAACGTTATAGAATTAAGTCAATTAAATTACACAAAAATATTTTTTGGTAATTTAGAATATAAACAAAAAAATATTTTGTAAGCTTATTTATTAAATTTAGGAGGTTTAAAATGGAAGGGACAAAATATGCTACATTTTTTTTGATAGGATTTGTAATATACACAGCGTTAATGATTTTTATTGGCTGGTATACATCTAGAGGAAAAGCCTCAGGGTCTAACTATTTAAATGGTGGTGGTAATTTACCAATATTCCTAATATTTGGAACTATGGGAGCTACATTAATAGGAACAGGGTCGTCAATAGGGGCAACAGCAAATGGTTTTAAGAGTGGTTGGGCAGGAGCAGCTTATGGTTTAGGAGCAGCTATTGGTATATTTGTATTGGTATGGTTTACTAAAAAAGTTAAATTACGTTCTAAAGGTTTCAATACAATGACTGAAGAAGCTATGTATCATTACAACGGAAGTCAACAAATGAGAGTAGTAATGGCTATCATGATGTTTGTTATAGAAATAATATGGCTAGGCAATCATATGAATGGTGGGGCTACATATTTATCATTTATTACAGGAATAGATATGGTTTATGCCAAATTAATAATGGTTTTAGGTTTTAGTATATATATATTAATAGGAGGTTATTTAGCAGTAGTTTGGACAGACTTTATACAGTTCATAATAATATGTTTTGGATTTGTTGCAATTACATTTACAGCGCTATCAAAAGCTGGAGGGTGGAGTAATATTCAAGAAGTTATTACATCTACGGGAAATGTTGGAAATTTAAGCTTTTATGGGATTAAAACACTAGGATTAATGGGTCTGATAAATTTAATATTTTCAATAGCGATACCTATGGGTGGAACACCTACATATCGTTTGAGAATTTACACATCTAAAGATGATAAGTCTGCAGGAAAAGCATTAAAAATGTCAGGAATTGCATTGTTTATATTTTCATTTTTACCAGCTTTAATAGGTATGGCAGCCTTTGTAATAGCTACAAAAAACAATGCAGCAGAGGTATTGAATAATCCAGATTTCTCATTTACTTATATTGCAACTTCTGTATTGGGACCTATGTTAGGATTAATATTTATGATTTCAGGTTTATCAGCTACGTTATCTTCAGGAGATTCAGATGCTATAGCGGCTGTAAATATACTTTTAACAGATGTTTATCCAATAGCAACAGGAGGAAAACATATATCGGAAAAGAAAATGACATTGTGGAGTAGAATTGCAACAATAGGAACCTTAGCACTTGCATTTATTGCAACATTATTTGCGAAAGATGTTATGAGTTATATAACAAATGTAATAGGATCAATTATACCTGGAGTTTCAGTTGCTATGTTTGTTGGAGCTTTATGGAAAAAAGCCACATGGCAAGGAGGATTAGCTGCTGTTATTGGAGGAACTGGTTTTGGAATATCTTTTCTATTGATACCAGCTGTTAATAATTTCATATTAAATACTTTTAAAGGACCTTCAATTCCAGCGACAATAATTTCGTTAATTTTAATTGTGATAGTATCATTAGGCACTAAAAATAAAGTATTAACTCATGAAGAAAAAATGAAAATAGTAATGGATACTAGAAATCCAGAAGTATTATAAAAAAGCGTATATATTATACGCTTTTAAATTTCTGTTAATAATAATATACTAGTAGTAGTAATTTTAATAGTATAAAGGGGAAATAAATGAAAAGTGTAATGGACGATATAGAAAATTTAAAGAGATTAGTTAAAATGATAGCTTCTCAATTTGGATCTAATACAGAGGTAATATTACATGATCATGTTTATCATGATTATGATAACTCAGTTGTAGCAATAGAAAATGGATATATTACAGGTAGAAAAGTAGGAGATGGTGGAACAAATTTAGGATTAGAAGCTATTAGAAAAAATACTAATGAAAATACAGGAGATAGTTACTGTTATTTTACAAAGACAAAAGACGGAAAAGTATTGCGTTCTTCAACATATTTTTTTAGGAATGAAAATAACGAAGTAATAGGATCTCTTTGCTTGAATACAGATATATCTGATTATATGAATTTAGGCAAATCTATAGAGAATATTACCATGTATACTCCAGAGAAAGAAATAGAAGAGATATTTGCAAATAGTGTAGGAGATTTAATAGATCATTTTATAAATGAAGCAAAATTATTATTAAACAAACCAGTAGATGATATGTCAAAAGAAGATAAAATTAAAATTTTAACATTTTTAGATAAAAAAGGTTTTTTTCTAATTTCTAAATCGGGAGATATAGCTTGTGACTATTTAAAAATGTCTAAATATACATTGTATAAATATTTGAATGAAATCAGAGAAACAGATGAAGATAAAAGTTATAGTAGATAAATTAATTAATTAAGGAGTAATAATATGTCAGAAATGAATACACCAGCAGTTCATATAAATATGAATCAAGTTGAAAAAAACATAGAAGAGGTAGCTAATAATTTAAAAGTACAAGGAATTGCTCATAGACCTCATATTAAAGTTCACAAATCTGTTTATTTAGCTCAACTTCAACAAAAATTAGGTGCAAAAGGAATTACCGTAGCTACCTTAGGAGAGGCTGAAGTTATGGCAGATGGTGGAATAAAAGATATATTATTGGCTTTTCCATTAATAGGAGAAGAAAAATTACAAATATATGGAAAATTGCTTAAGAGGGAAGGAATTACCTTAAGAACTATTATAAATTCCATAGAAGGAGCAAATGGACTTTCAAATCTTGGTTTGAAAATAAATATGAAGATTCCAGTATTAATAGAAGTAGATGGAGGAATTTCAAGAGGAGGATTGCCTTTAGGAAGTAAGTTAACTGAGTTTGGAAAAAAAGTAAAGGGATTAAAAGGAATAGATATTCAAGGAATTTTATATTATGGCGGTGATATTTACGGTCTAAAAGATATAGAGGAAATGAGAAAACGAAGTAAAAGGGAATCAGAAGATATAATAAGTTCTGTAAAATCTTTAGAAGAAATTGGACTTAAAATGGATATACTTAGTGGAGGAAGTTCTTTCTCAATAAGATTTCCAGAAGAATTAAAAGGTATAACAGAGGCTAGAGCTGGAAATTATATATTTAATGATTGCGCTCAATTAACAACAAATTTAATTGATGAAAAAAAATGTGCTCTTACAATACTTGCTACAGTAGTATCAAGACCAGATGAAAATACTGCTATTATAGATGCTGGAACAAAAACTTTGAGTAGCGATTTAGTAGGATTTAGAGAAGGATATGGATATATAAAGGAAGATCCTTCAATAATAATCCATAAGTTAAATGAAGAACATGGATTTTTAAAATCTAATAAACCAATATCATTTAAAATAGGTGATAAAATAAATATTATTCCTAACCATGCATGTGTAATACCAAATTTAGCTGGTAAGGTTTATTGCATTAAAGATGGAATCTTAGATAGAGTTTTAAAAATTGAAGGACAAAGTAAAATACAATAAAAATATTTTGAAATAGTAAAGAATTTAATATTGTTCTTTACTATTTTTTTAATGGGAAATAGTAAAGACTAAAATAGAAAGAAATAATGGTAGATTCTTTATAAAAAATTCAATAATTAAAACGAAAAATGTTAAAATATAAACAATATTTAATAATTTGATAATAAAAAAAATTTATAATACAATTCCGATGAAATATAAATATATAAGGAGGAGGAATTATGAAAAAAGAAAATATTAAGATTTTTGTAGGCGGATTTATAATTGGAATTGTTGGAATACTATTACTTTACTTTGGAAATCCAGGAAATATGGGAATATGTATAGCTTGTTTTTGGAGAGATATAGCAGGTGCATTAGGTTTACATAGGGCAGGAGTTGTTCAATATATAAGACCTGAAATAATAGGAATTATATTTGGAGCATTTTTATCTTCAATATTATTTAAAGATTTTAAAGGTAGAGGAGGGTCGAATCCTCTTATAAGATTTGTTTTAGGTATATTCATGTCAATAGGAGCACTAGTATTTTTAGGTTGTCCTTTAAGAATGATATTTAGAATAGCAGCAGGAGATTTAAATGCAGTAGTTGGATTATTAGGTTTTGTTTTTGGTATTTTAATAGGAATTTTATTCTTAAAAAAGGGTTACTCATTAGGAAAGTCTGTAAAGGAATCAAAGATAGTTGGTTTAATAATGCCAGCTTTAGCAGTAATGTTATTAATATTTTTATTAGTAAAACCAGCTTTTATATTCTTCTCTAAAGAAGGTCCAGGGTCAATGCATGCACCTATAATAATATCTTTAGTTGGTGGATTAGTAGTAGGAATAATATTACAGAGAACTAGAATATGCACTGGTGGAGCATTTAGAGATTTATTTTTAATAAAAGATATGCACTACCTTTGGGGTGTAATAGGAATATTTGTTGCAGCTATAATTGGAAATTTAATTTTAAATGCTTTAGGAGAAGGACATGCACATATAGGATTTGAAAATCAACCTGTAGCTCATACTATGGGATTATGGAATTTCTTGGGAATGACAATAGTAGGTCTTATTGCAGTAATGTTAGGAGGGTGTCCTATTAGACAAACTGTTTTATCTGCAGAAGGAGATGGAGATGCAGCTGTTACAGTTTTTGGAATTATAATAGGAGCAGCTATAGCTCATAATTTTGGCTTGGCTTCAAGTGCAGAAGGAGCAACACCTAATGGAAAAATAGCTACAATAATTATATTGTGTATAACATTAATAATAGCATTTGTAATTACTAAACATTCAGGGGAGGAATAAAATGGCAAAAAAAGAAATAGATGCAAGAGGATTATCTTGCCCAGAACCAGTAATTTTGACAATGAATAGTATAAAAAAAGACATAGATGAAGTAATAGTAAAAGTTGATACTAACATAGCAAAAGAAAATGTATCTAGATTTTTAGAAGGAAAAAATTTTAAAGTATTAGTAGAAGAAGAAAATTCAGATTTTATAATAAAAGGTAAAAAATAGTGAAAGAATCAACAATTTTTACTTTTCATACAATTAGCCAAGCATTAAAATTTGAAAAGATATTAAGTAAAAATAAATTAGAAGTAAAACTTAGACCAGTTCCTAGAAAATTAAGTTCATCTTGTGGAAATTGTGCATACGTAAATACAGAAGATTTAGAAAAAATAGAAGAACTACTTAAAGAAAATAAAATAGAATATGATGGAAAATATGAAGAAAAAGACCTTTAAATAAAAGGTCTTTTTTATTAGTTATTTAAAAAATACATTATAAGCTTTACAAGTCATATAAGCATCAGCTTTACTTAAAAGCTCTAAAGGAGCGTGCATAGAAAGCATTCCAGTTCCCATATCTACAACTTCAGCACCATATCCAGCAAGAATATAGGCAATGGTTCCACCACCACCTTGGTCAACTTTTCCAAGTTCTCCTGTTTGCCAAATAATATTTTCTTTGTTGAATAAATCTCTAAGTTCAGCAATGAATTCTGAATTTGCATCATTGCAACCACCTTTACCACGAGAACCAGTATATTTAGCCATAGTTACACCATGACCTAATAAAGAAGCATTATTTTTTTCTAGTACTTCTGGAAAAGTTGGGTCATAAGCAACTGTAACATCTGCTGAAAGAACTTTAGAATTAGCCATTGATCTTCTTACAAGAATATCAGAATAATCTTCTCTTTGACTTAATATTTCAGCAACCATATTTTCTAAGAATATTGCTCCCATTGAAGTATTTCCAACAGAGCCAATTTCTTCTTTATCAACAAATAAAGCAACAGCAGTTCTACTTGGTGAATTTGTTTTTAAAATAGCTTCAAGTGCAGCATAGGAACAAACTCTATCATCATGTCCATGAGCAGCAATCATAGCTCTGTCAAAACCAACATCCCTTGCTTTTGAAGCTGGAACTATTTGTAATTCAGCTACTAGAAAATCTTCTTCTACTATTCCATATTTTTTGTTTAAATATTTTAGTAAATTATCTTTTATAGGATTCTTTGAATCTTCTTCTGGAAATTTAGAATTATGGGCAACTACCACATTTAATTGTTCACCAGTAATTCCTTCAGCTAAAGTTTTCTTTAATTGGTCAGAAGATAAATGAATTAGCAAATCATTTATATAGAAAACAGGGTCATTTTCTTCATCACCTATACTAATATTTAATTTAGTACCATCTTTTGTGATAATAAGTCCATGTAATGCTAAAGGAATAGTAGTCCATTGATATTTTTTAACTCCACCATAATAGTGGGTTTTTAAAAGTGCTAAATCTCCTTCTTCATAAAGAGGATTTTGTTTTAAGTCTAATCTAGGAGCATCTATATGAGCACCTACTATATTCATTCCTTCTGATAAGTCATCACCAACAATCATTAATACAACTGACTTATTTTTATTATTTAGATATATTTTGTCACCCTTTTGTATTTTACTTTTTAAGGCATCTTCTAAACTAATATAACCATTTTCCTCAGCCTGTTTTATAATTTCAGAACAAGCTTCTCTTTCAGTTTTTGAGCTGTCTAAAAAAGATTTATATCTTTCTCCATAATCGTATATTTTATCAAGTTGTTCTTGTGTAGCATTTTTCCAAATATTTGTTTTTTCATAATTTAAAGTCATATTATCACCTCACATATTATTATACATCTTTAATAAATAAATAACAGATAATTAAACTTATTTTATAAAAATAGTTAAATAAAAAAGAGAGTGATTTAGCACTCTCTTTTTATATTATTAATTATATTATTTTTTTCTCCTTATTACCTTTGAAACTTCTCCCATTATAAATGGTAAGAAAGATAATGGAACTATTAATGCCCAATCTCTAAGAGTTAAAGAATGAGTATTAAATAAGTCATGTAATTGTGGTACATAAATTACAACTAAAGTAATTAAGAATGAGAATATAACACCTTGAATAAGTCTCTTGTTAGTTGTTATTCCTAATTCAAATACAGTGTACTTTGTACTTCTTACAGAGAAAGATCTTAAAAGTTCAGCCATTATTAAAGTAACAAAAGCTATTGATCTAGGTTCTCTTAATTCAAGATTCAATTTATCTGTTAAAGCAGCTATTACAGATTCATTATTAGAATCAGCTATAGATTGATATAGTTCACTCCAATTTTTAGCATATAATTCTAAAGATATATAATAAGCAGCAAGTACTGCTACAGTAATAGCAATAGATTGTAATGCTATTGAAATAACTAGTCCTTTATCAATAATTGGTTCATTAGGATCTCTAGGATTTTGTTCCATAATATCTTTTTCACCTTGTTCAACTCCAAGAGCTAATGCAGGGAACAAGTCAGTTACTAAGTTTAACCATAGTAATTGAACTGGTAGTAATGGAGTAGGCCAGTTAAATATTATAGCTAAAAATATTACAAGTATCTCACCAACATTACAGCTTAACAAGAATGAAACGAATTTTTTTATATTTGAATAAATAATTCTACCTTCTTCAACAGCGTGTACTATTGTAGCAAAGTTGTCATCTGTCAATATAACATCAGCTGTATTTTTAGCAACGTCAGTACCAGTTATACCCATTGCTATACCAATGTCTGCTTTTTTTATAGCGGGAGCATCGTTAACTCCATCTCCTGTCATGGCAGTTATTTCTCCATTTTCTTTTAAAGCAGTAACAATTTGTACTTTATTTTCTGGAGAAACACGAGCAAATACTCTTTTAGTTTTAACTATTTCTCTAATTTCTGCTTCAGACATAGTATTAAGTTCTTTACCCATTATAGCTTGGTCGTCATTTTCAGCTATACCTAAGTCTTTAGCTATAGCAAGAGCTGTTTCTAAATAATCACCAGTAATCATAACAGGAACTATACCAGCAGTTTTACATTCTTTTATAGCATCTTTAACTTCTGGTCTTGCAGGGTCTATCATACCAGCAAGTCCTACAAAAATCATTTCATTTTCGATAGTGTCAGAATTAATATTTGCTGGTAAACCATCATATGTTTTAAAGGCTAAAGCCAAAACTCTAAGAGCTTGTCTAGCAAATTTTATATTTTGTTCTAAAAGATTTTTTCTAGTTGTATCATCTAAATCTACAACTTTACCATCTATTAAAATTTTAGTACATTTGTCTATAATAATATCTGGAGCACCTTTTGTAAATGAAACAACTTTATCATCTATAAATTTGTCATGGAAAGTGGTCATCATTTTTCTAGTTGAATCAAAAGGTATTTCTTCTATTCTAGGATAAATCTTATTAGCATCTTCTTTAGTTATTCCAAGTTTTCCAGCCAAAGTTAAAAGAGAACCTTCAGTAGGGTCTCCTGCTAATGAATAAACACCTTCTTCAACAGTAAGTCTAGCATCATTTGTCAAAGTACCTATATTTAAGAAAGTAAATAGACTTCCTGAATTATCTTGAGTTACTTTATCACCATCAATTAATAAATCTCCAGTAGGATCATATCCTGTTCCAGTAACATCAATTTCTTTATTATCAACGAATGCTTTAACAACAGTCATTTCATTTTGAGTTAAAGTACCTGTTTTATCTGAACAAATATAAGTTGTTGTTCCTAATGTTTCAACTGCAAGTAATTTTTTTACAATTGCATTATGTTCAGCCATTCTAGTCATTCCTAAAGAAAGAACTATAGTTACAATTGCTGGTAAACCCTCAGGAATAGCAGCTACTGCTAATGAAACGGATGTTAGTAACATTTGTAACCATTCATGGCCATAAAGCAAACCTGTAGCTAGTACAATAGCACAAACAACGATTACTATAATTCCTAAAACTTTACTAAGTTGAGCAAGTTTCTTTTGTAGAGGAGTTTGTTCATCTTCGAAAGATTGTATTTTAGTTGCAATTCTACCTATTTCAGTATCTTTACCAGTTCCAATAACGACTCCTTTACCTCTACCATAAGATACTATTGTTGAACTAAATGACATATTATCTCTGTCTCCGATTTCAACAACATCATCGAAAGTAACTTTGGCATCTTTTTCAACAGGAACAGACTCTCCTGTTAAAGAAGCTTCTTCAATTTTCAAGTTACTGCTTTCAACTAATCTTAAGTCCGCCGGAACAATATCTCCAGTTTCTAAGTCAACAATATCTCCAGGAACTAGGTCTGCAGATGGGATACTAACGATTTCTCCATCTCTATAGACTTTAGCATTTGGTGCAGCCATTTTTTGAAGAGCTTCAATAGCTTGTTCTGCTTTACCTTCTTGGTAAATACTAAGTGCAGCGTTAGCAACAACTATGGCCATAATTATAATAGCATCAGAAACTTCTTTAAGAAGAATAGATAATACTGCTGCAACTATAAGAATTAATATCATTGGATCTAAAAATTGTTCAGCAAGTTTAGCCCAAATAGTTTTTTTCTTACCTTCTTCAAGAGCGTTGGGACCATATTTTTCAAGTCTAGTTTTTGCTTCACTAGTACTTAAACCTTCTGAAAGATTGGTTTGTAGCTCTTTTTCAATCTCTTCAGATTTTTTATTATACCACTCCATTAAATTAAATACCTCCTTATTTTATGTAAGTGAGTTAACTAACAAAAAAAGACCTTTGCTTTCACTATAATTGAAAGCAAAGGTCTTGCTACCACTTTGGGTGTTCAGCCGGGATAATATCCGTATTGACGACTAAACTTTTATAGCTACTCCCCTTATCTATTAATAGATTATATATTAAAATATATAAGAAATCAAGAAAAAGAATATATGCTAAGAAACATTTTCCTAAAAAGATAAGTATTTTTTATAAATTATAAAGAATGGTTGAATAATACGAAATTTGGTGTATAAGAATATTGTAGTAATAATATAGAAAAATGGGATATTTGCCATAGATTATGAAAATAAAACTAATAAAAGAAATAGACTATAAATAAAATTTTAATGTAGTAGAGTGAAAAAATAATAGTAATGTAAAATAGTTTAAATATTTACTAAAGAAAGTACTCTAAAGATTAGGAAGTAAAAAATATTATATATCTTATAACTCACTATTTTATATAGGAGAGGGCATATAATATATTGTAAAATCAGAATAAATGAATTAGTAGTAAATACTAAATTTACGGAAAAACCATCAAAAGTTGTAGAGTTAATAAATTATGGTGTCATAAAATTAATAAAAATAGCACTATATATTAAAGAATATTTTTATTAAAAACCAGAATCTTTATCAACTATTATTAAAGTCATCCTGTCTTTATTATGCTGACCTTCTATTATGGATAAAGAATTACAAACACGTTCTTTAGAAAGACAATTTATACATTTGTTTAATTTAACACAAGGAGGATTGTAACCAGATCTTTTTGCGTTTTTAGGACTAGCTATATTCTTAGCTCTTAGTATAGCATCATTTAAATTTTTCCTAAGTTTATTTCTTCCAACAACTATAAAAACTTTTTCGGGGCCAAATGTAATTGCGGCAACTCTATTTCCGCTATGGTCGATATTTACAATATGTCCATCTTCAGAGATAGCATTTGCACTTGATATGTAAAAATCTGAAAGTAAAGCTTTCTTTTTTAAATCGATAACTTCTTCTTTTGTCTTGCCTGAAGTTTTGTCATATACAGTATTTCCACGACTAAGAAAAATATTAGTTAAGTTCATATGAATTAATGTTTGAGAATGTCCTATTCCAATAGAGGAATTTAAAGGAATGGAATCTATTATATTTTGCTTTGCTTGTTCGAAAGTATTAAAAAACAAAACTTTTATTTTTTTAGCATTGAAATTAGATTGTAATTTTTTATAATTTATAATTGAATCATTCATAATTAACTCCTATAAATTAAGAAGAAGGTTATAATTATTAATTACAACCTTGATTTGTTAATCAACTTCCATAGTAATATTAAATTCTTCGTTATCGTGATGTATTTCTTTTATTTCGGTGTAAATATCGCTATATTCTTCCTTTAATTTTTTAGAAAATTCAAATTTACCCCATAGATGCATAGGAAATAGCATTTCAGGAGAAACTGTTTCTAAAAAATAAGAAACTCCTTTATCATAATTTTCTTTTAGCCTAGGATCTACTGGGAAAAATGCTACATCAACTTGTTCAGAATTGATTTTATCTACTTCTTTTCTAAAATCCTTTCGCATCTTTTCTTTTTCATCTACAGAATCTTCTGGCCAAGTCCATTCATTAAGATCACCAGCATGGTAGAATGTTAAGTAAGGTAGCTCAATTAAAATAGAAATACCTCTATCGGTTGAACCATAAGCATAAAAATCTATATCATGATAAGTAAACTTTTCATCTTTATCTAGTATAAAAACATTATCTTGTCCCCATAATTTTTTCATTGTATCTATATCAACATTATTATCAGAATTTGGATTATTTAAATAGATTATATTTTCATCTTTATAAAGTTCTACAATATCCTTTGATAATATGTATATATTTTCTTTGAAATTTCCATAATCAAATATTTTTTTTGAAAAATGATCTTTATGCGAATGTGTTGCAATGAAAATAGTTTTTTTCCCTAAAATAGGTTTAGGTAAGTCTCCTTTATAATAATCTATTATAAATAGATAATCTTTTGTTTCAATAGTAAAACAGCTATGATGAATATAAGTAACGTTTATATCAAACTTTTCCATAAAACACCTCCTCTAATAATATACCCAATAATATAGAGTAAATAAACTATAAGTATTATATTATTACAAATGGGTATAATTAGATATGGTGATTTAAATGAAAAAAGTTAAGACTAATGCAATGAGAATACTAGATTCTAACAATATAGAGTATGAATTAAATACTTATGATGTAGATGAAAATATAGATGGAAAATCTGTTGCAAAAAAACTAAATGAAATTGAAGATAAGGTTTTTAAAACTTTAGTTACTATAGGACAAGATAAAAATTACTATATTTTTGTGATACCTGTAACTAAAGAACTAGACTTAAAGAATGCAGCAAAAGCTGTAGGTGTTAAAAAACTTGAAATGATACATGTTAAAGACCTGAAAAATATTACAGGATATATAAGAGGAGGATGTTCTCCTATAGGAATGAAAAAACTTTTTAAAACAGTTATAGACGAAAGTTCTAAATTATATGAAAAAATATATGTTAGTGGAGGAAAGCTAGGAACGCAGATAAAAATATCTCCTAAAGATTTAAAAGAAGTAGTAAAAGCAGATATTTATAGTTTGACGAAGTAGCGCAGGACAAATGAAAAGGGAAGAAAAAATTCAAAAAATTGCAGATTATATTAGATCTGGAGAAAAAAACATAGAAGATATAACCATTGGAATGGAAATTGAAAATTTTGTTATAGATAAAAATACATTAGAAACTGTATCATATTATGGTAAAGATGGTGTAGGGGAAACTTTAGAATATTTTATGAATAAAGGATATGAACCATACAAAGAGGGAAACTATGTATTAGGTCTACAAAAAGGTGATATTTCAGTTAGTACAGAACCAGGTAGTCAATTTGAAGTAGCAATTAAATCCAATACTGACATAGAAAGGTTAGAGAGGAAATATATAAGTTTTTTCAATGAATTAATAGAATATTTAGATAAAAAGAGTCAAAATTTAGTGACTTTAGGATACCATCCTAATAAAAAGATAGAAGATGTAAAGATATTGCCTAAAAAAAGATATGATTATATGTATGATTATTTTAAAACTAAGGGTACCATGGCACATAATATGATGAAGGGAACAGCTTCTTTACAGGTTACTATTGACTATTTGAATGAAGAAGATTTTAGAAGGAAATATTTTATAGCAAATATGTTAACCCCTATATTATACGGAATATTTGACAACACTTATATTTTTGAAAAAGAACCTTTAGAAACATATACAATACGACAAAAAATTTGGGAAAATACAGATAAAGATAGATCTGGTCTATTTGACATAGCATTTGACAAAGATTTAAGTTATAAGAAATACGCTGAAAAAATTATTGAAACTCCTACGATTTTTATAGAAAAAAATGGAGAATATATCTATACAAAAGATAAAACCTTTGAAGAGATTATAGATGAATATGGAATAGATGAAGGTTTAATTTTTCATGCATTATCTATAGTATTTCCAGACGTTAGAGTAAAAACATACATGGAATTTAGAATGTTTGATGAAATACCTTACCCTTTAAACTTTTCAGCAGTTGCCTTAATAAAGGGATTGTTTTACAATGAAAATAATCTGAAAGAAATGTGTAAAATAGGTGAGGGTACAACTTACGAAGAGGCTTTAAAAGGAAAAGAATATATTCAAAAAGATGGAATAAATGCAACATATCTTGGAAACACTATATTGGAACATGGTAAGTTTTTAGTAGAATTAGCCTCTAAGGGATTAGATGAAAATGAAAGAAAATATTTAGAACCATTAAAAGAATTACTAAAAGAAGGGAAGACACCTAGAGAAAAATTCAAGGAAATATACGAAAAAGAAGGTTTAGAAAAAGCAGTGGAATCTGTAACTTTAAAGGTGGAGAAATCAGATGTATAATGATAAATACGTAGATGAATATATAGACATTATAAAAAAAGATGAAAAAGAGTACTATAAAGATTATTTAGAAATGTTAGACAAAGTAAACCATTCTAATGCAATTTATAAAGGTGAACCAATTCCTGTAACATATCAGGGATTGTTTTATGATGAAGAAAGCAAAAAAGACTTTCAGTACATGTCCGATATGCTTATGTCTATTACAAGAAAAATCACAAAAGAGTATGTGGAAAATGAAGATTATAGAAAATTATTTAAATTTTCAAAAGAATTGGAAGAATTAATAGTTCATGATCCAGGTTATGATATTTCAGTACCTATTTGTAGATATGATGTTTTTTATAATGGAAGAGAAAAGTTTAAATTTGTTGAATTTAATACAGATGGTTCTTCTGCAATGAATGAAGACAACACACTGGGGGAGATTCTTTTAGAGACAAAAGCAATGAAAAAATTGTCAGAAAAATATAAATTAACAAATGTTGAGTTAATAAATAATTGGGCAGAAAAATCTTATAATATTTATAAAAGATACAAGGGAGAAAATAAAAAGCCAAATGTTGCAATAGTAGACTCTTTAGAAATAGGTACTCCTTACGAGTTTAGAGAATTTAAAAAAGCATATGAAAAACTAGGTCTAAATTGTGAAATAGTAGATATTAAGGATTTAGAATACAAAAACGAAAAACTCGTTTATGGTGCTTATGAAATAGATTTGGTTTATAGGAGAATAGTTACTGTAGAATTAATGAAAATTATTGACGAAGTAATGCCTTTTATAGAAGCATATAAAAACAATGCTTTTATGATGTTGGGATCTTTTAGAAGTCAAATAATGCATTATAAACCAACATATAAAATATTTAGATTAAAAGAAACGAAAAGGTTGTTATCTGAAGAAGAAAATAACTTTTTGGAAAAATCTATTCCTTACACAGAAGATTTTGAAACACAAAAAGATTTTGAAGTAGTAAGTAGCAATAAAGATAATTATATTTTAAAGCCAATAGATGACTATGCATCTCATGGAATTTATACTGGTAGGGATCATACACAAGAAGAATTTAATAAAATTCTTAAAAAAATACTTGGTACAGGTTATATTTACCAAGAATATTACGATATGGATCCTATTCATTTTATAGAATTTAATAAAAATGGTGAAATGGAAGTAAATGAATTTGGAGCTGTTTTAGGAATGTTTATTTATGATGAAAAATTTGTAGCACCTTATACTAGAATAGGTAAGGATAATTTAATATCTGGAGCCAGAGATTACTATACAGCACCAAATATATTTGTTCAAAATAAAGAGTAAGGAAGTGTTTTAATGTCAGCTTTACTTAGCACGATGATAGTGCTATTTACAATAATTATAATAGGATATGTAGCGGCTAAAAAAAGAATAATCTATGGAGTTGCTAATAGTGTATTTTCAAATTTAATGTTAAATGTAACGGCACCAGCATTAATACTTTCCTCTATATCTAGTTCCGAACCAAGTGATATACCAGTTAATATATTTCAAGTTATGATAATTGGTATTATCATGTACATATTTTTAATAATAATAGGAAAAGTATATGCTAAAATAATGCCATTAAATGAATTTGAAAAGCCAGTACATGAAGTAAGTATGGTCTTTGGTAATGCAGCATTTTTAGGATATCCAGTTTTTGCAGCATTATTAGGACAATCGGCAATTTTTGTATCTACAATATTGAATTTACCATTTAATATTCTTATATTTTCTTATGGTCTGTATTTATTTACAAAAGGAATAGAAGACGGAAAAGCTAATTTGAAATCACTTATAAACCCTGCGTTTATATCATCGATACTAGCCCTAATAATATATTTAACAGGTATAAAAATACCTACTATTTTAAGTGAAATATTTTCTTCTGTTGGAGGAATTACAATACCATTATCTATGTTATTGATAGGTTCTTCTCTAGCAGAAATAGATTTAAAATATTTATTTAAAGATTACAAAGTCCTTGTATTTTCAATAATTAAGTTATTAGTATTACCAATGGTTGTGTTTTTTATAACTAAAGGTTTAAAGTTAGATCCATATCTAATAAAAATGATAACATTAAATGTTGGTTTTCCAGCAGCATCAATGGTAGTAATGTTTGCAACCCAATATAATAAAAGTATTAGGTCAGCATCTATAGTAGTATTTATGAGCACTTTACTGTCAGTTTTTACAATACCATTATTGGAGAAGATTTTATTTCCGTTAATATAACTTGAATATAAAGTATTAATTTCTATTTTTATGAAATTAATACTTTATATTTGTAGGGATAAAAAAAGGATTTAATGAAAAAATGACGAGTATGTACAAAATGATAAAATAAAATCCAATATATTTGGAGGTGATTATATTAATGATTAAATTAGAATATTTCACAAGAGAAGACTTTAAACAACTTATAAACTGGATTGAATCAGAAGAATTTTTATGGCAATGGTCAGCACATACATTTGAATATCCTCTTACAGAAAGTCAGCTTGAAAAATACATAGAAAAAGCGAATTATGAAAATGCAAGTAGAATGGTTTATAGAGCTGTGGATACAGAAACAGGAAAAGTTGTAGGACATATATCTTTTATTGCCATAGATAGAAAAAATAATTCAGCTAGGATAGGAGCTGTTTTAGTTGGTGATAAAAACAGTAGAAATACTGGTATAGGAAAAGAAATATTAAAAGAAATTTTAAAGTTAGCTTTTGAAAAGTACAAATTTCATAGAGTAGACTTAGGAGTGTACGATTTTAATAAAGCTGCAATATCATGTTATGAAAAAGTTGGATTTGTGAAGGAAGGATTTTTTAGGGATTGCAATAAAATGGGGGAAGAATATTGGAGTTCATGGAATATGAGCATATTAGAAAATGAATGGTGTAGAAATGATAATATGGAAAATAAAAGTACTATTGAGAAATAGTACTTTTATTTTAATCTATTTTTGTTATTTCACACAATAATGTTTTAAAACAAGGGAAACCTGATATTTCGTCGACATTATTACTGTCTGTAAGTATATTTGCGTTAGCATTAGCCCAGTTTTTATGTTGGTATTTAGAACCGCCACCTACATTTAATTCCACTTCTCCTTCTAAAATATCGTCAGAGATTTTGGCAAAGAATTCAACAACTCCTCGTTTTGTAGATATTGAAACTTTGTCATTTGTAGAAATATTTCTCTTTTCAGCGTCTTTAGGATTTATTATTGCATAAGGATAAGGTTGATATTTTACAAGAGAATCTATATTTAAATGTTGAGTTCTAAAGGTATTTTTTATTCTTGCACCAGTATTTAAAATTAAAGGATAACTTTCAATGTCTGCTGTATTATAAATACTTCCTTCCATAGCTTCTTTATACTTAGGAAGAGGCTCATAACCATATTCTTCTAATAAAGAAGACCTAAATTCAAATTTTCCTGTTCTTGTAGGAAAACCAGGCTTATTGTCATCACGAAGAAGTCCTTTTTCAAATTTCTTATATATTTTTTCTGCTTTAGGATAAAAATAGACTCCTTTTTCAGTTAAAGCTTTGTAAATTTCTGGTTTATCTTTGAATGCTTTAACTAAAATATCTTTATCATTTTTAGGATACATTTCTCCATAACCTAATCTTTTGGCAATTTCATGTAGTACATATATATTTGATTTAGCCTCTCCAATAGGTTCAATAGTTCTATTTTTCACTTCAATCCTATTATTATACAATTGAAAACCGTAGTTTTCAAAATATGTTGTAGCAGGGAAAATAACATCTGCATAGTCTGAATCTTTAGTTTTAAACCTATCAACCGTTACAAAAAACTCTAACTCTGATAGAGCTTTTTGATATAATTTTGAGTTAGGATAATTTACAGAAATTACAGAGCCTATGTTAAACAATCCAGCAATTTTATAAGGTTTTGAGTTTAATACTGCATTTGGAAATTCCATAAATTGACTTTGTGAAAGTAAGTCGTTAAATAAAGGATATTTTTCAGCCCCTATTCTCTTATCTTCAAATTTCGGAACTTTATAATATAAATTAACATCACTTTTATTTTTTTCTACTAAAAGTCCACCTTTAATGTCTATATTTCCTGTAATAGCAAATAGTGAATAAAGTGCTCTAATGCTTTGAACTCCAGAATTAGAATATTCTAATCCTGTGTAAGTTAAAACAGAAGCAGGAGTAGTATTTGCTAATTGTTTAGCTAATCCTTTTAAAGTTTCATAAGAAACACCTGTAGTTTTTTCTATGTATGAGTAGTCTATATTTTTTATGTAATCAATTAAATCTTCAAATCCATGGGTAAAGTTTTCTACAAAATTTTTGTTATAAAGCTCTCTTTCAACAATATATTTTATTAGACCTAAAATAAATAATCCATCTGTACCAGATCTTATGATAATCCCATTGTCTGCTAAATTAAAAACTTCTGTAGAATAATGGTCAATAGCTATTATTTTTGCTCCGTTTTCTTTGGCTTTTCTCAATCTTTTAACATTGATAGGAGGAGAACTATTATAAGGATTAGTACCCCAGACCAAGACTAAATTTGAGTTTTCTATGTCTGGAGAAATATTTGCACCATAGATTCCAAATGTTGTAAAGGGAGCAAAAACTCCAAAAGAAACATAGCAAAGAGAAGAAACTGTTGCATGATTTGGAGAACCTAGTGGTTCAAAAAAACTGGGAACAGATTTTTTGAAAGGAAGGGTATTTGTGGCAAAAAAGTCTGTAACATTGTCAAATCCTCCTCTTCCAATATGACTAATTAAGGACTTAGCTCCATATTTGTCCTTTATCTTTAAAAAACTTTCAGCCGCATAATCTAATGCTTCTTCCCAAGAGGCTTCTCTAAAAGAAAAAGATCCCTTTTTCCCGTTTCTAATTAAAGGTTTAGTTAGTCTATCTTTTGAGTAAATTACATCAGGAGAATGAATTCCTCTTAGACAAATATTGTTATTTTGTGTTTTCGATTTTTCAATAGAAATTAATTTTTGATCTTCAAAAATGCCATCAACATGGCATCCACTAGGACATAGTCCACATGTAATATTTTTTTTATACATATTAACCTCCTTAAAAATAACTATATAATAAAGAAAAATAAAAACATAAAAGAGAAAATATAGTTAAAAACATAACAATATTTTTAATTTTGAAAATACCTTTTTTATGTTCTATAGTATGACTGTAGTTTTAATACAATACATAGAGAAGGAGAAGGTTATGAAAAAATTTTTTAAAATTACTATATCAATTATGTTGATAGCTATTTTTGCTGTTTCATGTAACAAAGATGATTCAAAAAAGAGCGGAGATGTAAAATCTAAAGAGGCAGAAATTTCAGAAGTAATGGCAAAAGTAGAAAAAATGTCAGAAGAAGAAAGAGAAGAAGCCTTTAAAAAAGAAGATGGCTCAAAGGAAGAAATTCCAGTACAAGTAGCAGGAGCATTTTGTTTATCAAATATGTGTTTAGCAGAAAAACTGGGATATTATGAAGAAGAAGGACTAAATGTAGATCTTGTTAGAATTAACGGTTACTTACAAGATGCTTTAGCAGCAGGACAAATAAAAGTAGGTGGAACTCATATTGCACATATACTTAAACCTACTACAAATGGTTTAGATATAAGTTTTATGGGTGGATGTAATACAGGCTGTCAGTCCTTTTATGTATTAAAGGATTCAAAATATAATTCATTGGCTGAGTTAGAATCAAAAAAAATAGGAGTATCTGGTGGAATAGGTGGACCAGGACATAATATAGTTTTAACAATGCTAGCAGCTGATAAGTTAAATCAAGATGATTATAAATTTGCAGATTTTGAAGCGCCACAACTTTTACAAGCTTTAGAGGCAGGTAATATAGAAGGAGCTTTAATACCTGAACAAATAGGTGAAAAATGGTTAAACGAAGGTAAAATTAAGCGTATTAGATCAATAACATTTGATGATGATTTTAAAAATGATGTTTGTTGTATCTGGGGAGTAAATGCTACATATTTAAAAGAAAATCCAGTAACTTGCTATAAGATAAATAAAGCAATAAAAAAAGCTAATGCTTATATGGAAGAACATTTAGACGAAGCTTTACAAATAGCTTTAGATGAAAGTTGGATTACAGGAGATAAAGAGTATCTATATAATTTAAACAAAAACTACCAATATAATATTACAACAGAGCAAACAGAAAAAACGTTGATAAAGGCTGTAAATTCATATAAAGATTTGGGAATAATAGAAAAAAACATAGATACAGAAGAGTTTATGCAAACTTATTGGAAACCATATAATAAGATAGATTAAGGTAAGTTTATGAAAAACAATTTTAAATTTTACGGTAAATGTTTTCTGCCAATAATTGCAGGAATAATTAGTATATTAAATTATTACTTAGTTCCAGATTTTGGAAGTAATACAAAAACCAATATTTATCCTGCTTTAATAGGTATATTTATTATTATTACAATAATAAAATTTATAGTAGGATTTTTTAAAAAGCCAGTTTTAGAAAAATTAAGCTATAAAGGACCATTTAATACAGCAGTAATAATCCTTTTGATGATATTAGATATAATGACATTAAAGACAGGTTTTTTAGAAATGCCATTTTTCCCATGGCCAGATAATATTATAAATGCAATAATCACTGATAGAAAAATACTTTTTTCTTCTACTTGCAACTCATTATTATTACTACTAACAGGATATTTCTTTGGAGTGTTAGTAGGCTTTATAAGTGGACTTTTTGCAGGATATAGTGAAAAAGTTAACTACTGGATGGCACCTATATTAAGAATATTAGGACCAATTCCATCTATTGTATGGTTATCTATAATATTTATATTGTTCGGATCGAGGATGTTTGAAGGCAGTGTATTTTTAATAGCTTTAGGAACTTGGTATCCTGTTACTTTTTCAACATTGACAGGAATTAGAAATGTAAAGAAAACATATTTTGAACTTGCAGATATTATGGGTGCAAATAAAGTGCAAAAGATGTTTAAAATAGCTATTCCAGCAGCTTCACCAAATATATTTCAAGGATTAACTCAAGGAATGAGCGTAGCTTGTACATCTCTAATGATAGCTGAGATGTTAGGTGTTGAATCAGGGTTAGGTTGGTATATAACATGGCAAAAAGGTTGGAGTAATTTTTCGGGAGTATTTGGTGCGACATTTATTATTTGTGTAATATTTCTTAGTATTACTAAATTATTAAATATAATAAAGTCAAAAGTATTAATTTGGCAAGAAGGATTTATAAGATGATAAGAGAAAGTATTCATATAAATGATGTAAATAAAATTTTTAGTGATATAAATTCAAACGAATTAAGTGCATTAAAAGATATTAATTTAGAAATAAAAGCTGGAGAATTTGTTTCCATAGTAGGTTCTAGTGGTTCAGGAAAATCAACATTGCTAAGATTAGTAGCGGGACTTGATACACCTACATCAGGAAGCATAAGTATAGGAAAAGATAAGGTAAATGGTTCAAATTCAAAAGTAGGTATGATGTTTCAAGAGCCAACTCTTCTTCCTTGGAAATCAGTAATTAAAAATATATCTTTTGGAGTAGAACTTAAAAATGAAAAAACTAAAGAAAAAGAACAGTTAATAGAATATTTAATAGAGAAAGTTGGCCTGGAAACTTTTGAAAATTCTTACCCTCATGAATTATCTGGAGGAATGGCTCAAAGAGTTTCTTTAGTAAGAGCACTTTCTACAGAGCCAGAGATATTGCTATTAGATGAACCATTAGGAGCGTTGGATGCTTTTACTAGGTCTAAGATACAAGAAGAAATAGTAAATATTTGGCTTGAAAGAAAATTTACAACTGTAATGGTTACTCACGATATTGAAGAGGCTGTTTATTTTTCAAATAGAATTATTGTAATGTCTCCAAGACCAGGACAAATAAGAAGTGAGGTAGTAGTAAAACTACCATATCCAAGAGATAGAAATAGTTTAGAGTTTTTTAAGTATAAAGAAGAAGTTATGAAACATTTAAATTACTAAAAACAAAAAGCCCTAATTAAAAGGGGCTTTTTTATTTAAAATAATTATATTATAGGAGCAGTAAGCTCAATGTGATTTCCTTCACTATCTTCAAATTCACTAACCCAATTATTTCCTATTTTAGTAATTTTAAAAACTATTTTTTTATCAAATAATTTATTTTTTAACATATCTAAGTTTTCTACTTCTATGCTTGGCAAACAATTGTTACCGAATATATGTGTTTCATTTACTTTTTTAAAATCAAAAAGTCCAAGTCTAAATCCCTTAATATCAAATACACTATAAATATCATCTTTTTCAGTAACAGGCTGTTCAAAAAAATCTTCATAAAATTTAATAGCACGATTCATATCTTTTACACATAGATATAATGATTTTATATAAAAATTCATAGAATATATTTTCCTAACTTGTTATTTCTTTAAAAATTTCTTTAGATATATTTTCCCAAGAGTTTTGTTTAATTATATCGTAAATCTTTGTAGGAATTTCTTCGTTGTTTTTTACCCTTTGGACTTGTAAATCAATAGCTTCAGAAAGCTGTTTTACATAATTTGGAACATCTTCTTCATAAGGAGTATCTACATTTTTTAGTCTAGGAAGTTCAACATATTCAATTATATTTGATTTGTTTACTTCTTCTCCAAGAACTTCCATTAATGCTGTTAATTTAGAAGAAACAACTAACATTCCACTTGCTAATGCTTCTATAGCTACAAGTCCTAAACCTTCATAGTATGAAGGAAGTACAAAAATACTAGAATATCTAAAAAGAGCAGCAAGAGATTCTTGGTTTTTCGCGTTAAATAATTTAATATTTGTTGAATTACCTATAGCATTATGAATTCTTTCAATATTTTCACCTTGAGGTGTGCCTATTATGTTTAAAATAATATCATTAGGATAATTTAGGAGTTTAAAAGCCTCTATAAGTTCAAAAACACCTTTAGAATCTGATATTTTGCCTGCAAAAACAATATTTAAAAATCCGTTATCATCATTTTTTATTTCATCGTCAATGTAAAAAAGATTTTGATTATATCCTCCACCAGTTACAAGGATTTTATCTCTATCTATATTATAAACTTCAGATATTTCATATACTTGATCTTTACTTAGTGCAAATATTTTATATAGCTTGTCTAAATTAGTGACATAATTATTTTTTAATATAGGATTTTGTAAGGCTTGTCTTATGTCAGTACCATGACAAATTCCTATTATTTTATCACATTTATCTCCTAGTAAATTTATTGTTAAAGAAGTTAACATCCAAAGGTGATGGCAAATAATGATGTCAGGTTTTACTTCATCATAAGCTTTTAATATTTGTTTTTCAAAAGAACTTCTCCAAATGTATATCATTTCTTCGGTCATATCACAGTATTTAGTGCTATTGTAGGGCATAACATCACTCATACCAACTATATGAAAATCCATTTCATCTGTGAAAAATTCAACAGGATAGCTATTTTGTTTCGAAATAAGGTCAAAATGGTATTCGCAACTATCTTGATTACCATAAATAGCATAGTTTTCATGTTCTTTATTAAATTCTGTTATTAAATTTGAAAAGTAAACTCCACTACCAGTTTTAGATGGTAACTGAGCTATAATATGAAGAATTTTCATTTAAACTCCTTATTATCGTAAAATTTCAAGGTTATAAGAAACAAAAACATTGTCTCCTACATTAAAATCTTGGTTATTTAAAGTTGTTACTTTTAATATATTACCATTGTTTTCTTTAACTTTATATGACACCAGAGCCCCTAGAAAAGATTTGTCTATTATAATGGCATTTGACTTATCTTTAGAAAAAGCCAATTGTATTTTTTCTGGTCTAATATAATAAACGCTGTTATCTTTTTCTAAAATATTAGAAGAACCTATAAATTTTAAAGAAAACAAATTATTTGGAGAATAATATATATCTTTTACTGTTCCCATGGAAGATATTTTTCCTTTGTCCATTAAAACTATTCTATCTGCTATAGAGAAAGCTTCTTCTTGATCATGTGTTACTAGAATTGTAGTTAAATTTAATTCTTTGTGAATTCTTTTTATTTCAGCTCTAAGTTCAATTCTAAGTAGAGCGTCTAAATTGGAAAGAGGCTCATCTAATAATAAAATTTTAGGTTTAACTACTAAACTTCTTGCAAGAGCAACTCTTTGTTTTTCTCCACCGCTTAGTTCGTTTATTTTTTTGTTACCATAATTTTTAAGTTTAACTATATTAAGCATATCTTGTGCAATATTATTGGCTTCTTTTTTCTTAATATTTTTAAATTTAAGTCCGTACCTTACATTTTCAAGTACAGTCATATGAGGAAATAATCCATAAGATTGAAAAACCGTTGAAACTTCTCTATCTTCAGGGTAATAATTTGTAATATCTTGGCTATCAAGTATTATTTTTCCGGAATTTACTTTAATAAAGCCACCTATACAATTTAAAACCGTAGTTTTCCCACAACCACTAGGACCAAGTAAACATATTAATTCATTTTTATCTATTTCTAAATTAAAGTCGCTTAGTACTTTATTACTTCCATAACTTTTACTTATATTGTCAATTTTTAAAAACATAGCTACTCCTTTTAGAGATTAATTTATGGTATAAAGCATTAACTATTAAACAAGTTATTATTATCAAACAAGACAAGACTGATGCAACTCCGTATTTACCACTTTGAACAACATCAAATAATACCAAAGTTATAACTTTTTGAGATGGGTAGATCAAAAAGATTATTGAACCTATAGTTGTCATAGAGGAAGTAAATCCATTTACAAAAGTTAAAAATAAACTTTCTTTAGACAATGGATAAACAACATCTTTAAAGTCATATAAACTATAAGCACCTAAGTCTTTAGTAGAGTTAATTAACTCTCTGTTTATTTGAGATATAGAAGTCATATTAGTCTTTGTAGCAAAAGGCAAAAGTTTAAAAATTAGATTTAAAACAACTATATAAACTGTTCCAGTTAATTTTAAAGGAGCTTTATTAAAGGCTAAAATATAGCCTATACCAAAAAATGTTCCAGGAACTATATATGGTAGTGTAGCTATAAAATCTATAAATTTAAAAAATTTAATTTTTCTAATTTGAAGGTAGTATACAATAAATAAACCTAAAAAACTACTGACAATTCCAGCTATTAAAGAATATACAATGCTTCTGGTATAAGTACTAGAAAAATACTGTTTACTATTAAGTACATTTTCAAAAGTAAAGTAAAGATTTCCTCCTCTAGACTTTGTAAATGCTGAAAGGAAAATGGAACTATATTGAATAATCAGCATTATCAGAAAAAAGAACGATAATATTTTAAAGGCATTAAAAATTAGTCCTTGTTTATTAATATCTATTTTTAAATTATTGTTTACTTCTGACTTCATAGAAATTTGTTTAAAGTTATTTCTAAAAATTAAAAATATAATTATTGCGATTAAGAATAAAACTAAATTTACTAGAGCAGACCTGTTAATATCTCCCATAGAGATTATACTTAGATAAGCTTCTGTGGCTAGTACATTATAAGAACCACCAATTATAGCTGGTGTTGAAAAATCTGATAAACTTCTAATAAAAGTCAGCATAAAAACTACTATTATTCCAGATTTTAAGTAAGGAAGTATAATATCGACTATTATATTATTAGTCTTTGCTCCTAAAGAACGAGCGCTATTAATAGTTGAAGAATCTATATTTTTTAAAATACCAATTAAAATTAATGCATTTAAAGATATAAAGCCTACACTTTGCATAAATACAATACCATTTAAACCATAAGGGTTAAGTCTTAAACCAAGAAGTTCATAAGTAATAAAACCTCTTTTACCGAATAAATTTATATATGATAGAGATGTTATAAAAGGAGGAGATACTAAAGTTAAAAACAATACATAATTAATTAACTTTTTAAACTTACTAGAAGTAATTAACCAATAGATAGATATTGCAATAGTTACCGAGGTTGTTAAAATAGCTGTAAGAAAAGCCATTAATAGAGAATTTGAAATTAATTTTTTTTCTGTAATTAAAAAATCAAAAAATTTAGAAATATTAAAAATTCCATCTTCAAATAAAGACTCTTTGAATACTGCTATAAAAGGATATAAGATAAATAAAACAACTATTATAGAAATAAAAGCTATTAAGGTTTTATCCAAAAATTTAATTGATTTTTTCTTTTTATTCATAATTACTCCAAAAAAACAAGGTGGCTAAAGCCACCTTATAATTATTCAACACTTGCTTTATTTCCAGCAATTTCTTTCCACTTGTTTAAAACAGTTTCTCTACTTGTTCCAAAAGTTGATAGATCTTCTTTTATTAATTTATCGGCTGGCAGTCCTAAATCAAATCCTTTTATTCCAGACTTTATTATTTGGTTTGTATCTTTTCCATCTAGTTTAGCTAATTCTTCTAAATTAGCATCTTCTAACATGAAGTCAATAAAAGCTTTAGCAATATCTGCATTTTTACTATCTTTAAATACAGCTACACCTTCTGGAACCCAAGGAATACCATCTTCAGGATATACTACAGTAAGATTATTATCTTTTGCTAAATCAAATGAAGATTTGTCCACTGGTATAATTCCAACACCAAATTCTCCAGCAGAAGTCTTTTCTTGAGGGTCTTTTCCTCTTTTGCCATAAAAATCTATATTTGCATTTAGCTTTTCAATATATTTCCAGCCTTCTTCTTCACCGTACATATCTAAAAGACCTTTAAGAGCAGCATAATTCGTTCCAGAAATAGAAGGATCACTCATTATAACTTCTCCTTTGTATTTTTCATCAGCTAAATCAGACCAAGATTTAGGTATTTCTAAATTTTTATCTTTAATTACATCGTTATTTACTAAGAAACCTACTACAGTAAGTCCTTTAGAATACCAGTATCCTTCAGAGTCTTTATATTTAGAATCAACTTTTTCTGTTGCATCAGACTTATAAGAATCTAAAAGTCCTTCGTTTTTAGCATCCATAAATGCATCTAGTCCACCACCAAACCATAAATCTGCCATAGGTGTTCCACCTTCAGCTTTTACTTTAGCTAAAACCTCTCCACTAGACATAGATAAAAATTCAACCTTACAGTTAGTTTTTTCTGCAAATTTGTTAAATAAATCTACATAAGCATCAGATGTAGTAACTACATTTAATGTTCTACCTTCAAAGTCTACAGTCTTACTATTACCAGCAGAAGTGTCTTTTGTACTTGTTTCTTTATCTTTGTTACCACAGCCTACCATAAAAACAGAAAGTAGTAATAATAAAGATAATATTTTAAAAGATAATTTTTTCATGAGTCCTCCTTAAAATTTATAGATAAAATATATCATTTGTTGCGCATAAAATCAATGTGAAGTAATAGCTTAATTTGTTAATTAATAGAACTAACAACTTGTAAAGTTTTAAATTTAGCCGATTTAACATTAATGAAAAATATCTTTGTGATATAATAAAAGTTAAGTTAATATAGAATGAAAATTCATAAAGGTAAATTTAAAAAAATATTTTAGTAGTTTCTTTTATCATTTAGAAACAATATTACTAAAATAACAAAATTTATGAGATTATTTTAGAACAAGTAATATTTTATAATTTCACTTTTTATTTCGATAAATTCAAGTTAAGAAATTTTTTATATTTATATATTCAAAAAAAGTATTTAAATTAGGAATAATTATTCTCAATTACAACAATTTAAATTTGTATTAAATAATTAATTATATATAAACTAAGAAAAAATAAAAAACTATAAATTTTTTAAATATATACTAAGGAAGGAGAATAGATGAAGATATTACAAGATAAAATCAAAGAAGTTTCACTATCTGTTCTACCAATTACACTAATAGTTACAATTTTAAATTTCACATTAGCACCAGTAGATATTGATCTATATATAAGGTTTCTATTAGGAGCGATAATAATTATTTTAGGACTAGGTGTATTTTTATGGGGAGCAGAAATAGGTGTTTCAGAAATTGGAACAGTAATGGGAGAGTATGTTGCAAAGTCAAAAACTATATTTAAAGTCTTAGGGTTAGGTTTTATACTAGGGTTTTTAATAACAGTAGCAGAACCAGACCTTTTAATATTAGCTAATCAAGTTTCTTCAGCCATGGGAGGAACAATAGCACCAAACTTAATAGTAGGTGTTGTTTCTGTTGGAGTAGGTTCAATGATTGCAATTGGATTTTTAAGGATATTATTTAGAGTCAAATTTAGCTATATTTTTTCTTTTATTTATTTATTGATATTTATAATATTTGCATTTATATCAGAAGAATTTCAAGCAATAGCATTTGATGCATCAGGTGCAACTACAGGAGCTATGACAACTCCATTTATTTTGGCAATGGGACTAGGCGTTTCTAAATTAAAAGGTTCTAGTGTTAGTGAGGAGGATAGCTTTGGTCTTGTAGGTATGGCGTCAACTGGACCAATACTTGCAGTTATGATTTTAAGTCTAGTTATGGGTGCTGATAAAATACAGGGAACAGCTGAAAAATTTGAGCCAGTAAGGGGAATAATATCTCCTATAATGCAAACGTTTAAGCATACTATTCCAGAATCGCTAATAGCACTCTTACCAATAGCTTTATTATTTATATTAATGAATTTTACAATTTTCAAATTAAAGAAGAGAGAGTTTATAAGAATTATAATAGGTCTTTTTTACACTTACTTAGGATTAGTTTTATTTCTTAATGGTGTAAATGCTGGATTTTTGGATGTGGCAAGGCTAATGGGCCAAAAAATGGCAAGCATTGAAAGTCAGATTATACTTCCTGTTTTAGGGATAATCATAGGTATGGTAGTTGTACTTGCAGAACCAGCGGTATATGTCTTGTCTTCACAAGTAGAAGATGTAACTAGTGGATATATTCCAAGAAAAATAATACTTGCAACTTTGTCAATAGGAGTCGCTGTAGCTGTATGTTTATCTATGTTAAGGATTGTAATACCCGAATTAAAAATATGGATGTTGCTAGTTCCAGGATTTGTTATAGCTATAATCTTAAGTTATTTTACACCTCCATTATTTGTAGGGATAGCTTTTGACTCAGGAGGCGTTGCTTCTGGACCTATGACAGCGACATTTGTCTTAGCTTTAACTCAAGGGGCAGCAGATGCAACATCTACAGCAGATGTTCTAAGAGATGGTTTTGGAGTAATAGCTATGGTGGCTATGGTGCCAATAATTGCAATAATGATATTAGGTTTATTGTTTAAATTAAAAACCAAAAAGGAAGGTATTAAAAATGTATAGTAAAGATGAATCATATAATTTATTTATTGTTATAGTAGACAAAGGCAGAGCAAGTAAAATATTAAATGAATCAAAAAAGATAGGTGTAAAAGGTGGGACTATATTATATGGAACAGGAACAGTAAATAGTGGTCTTTTACATTTATTAGAACTTTATGAAATAAAAAAAGAAATATTAATTATGGTTATTCCAAATGAATTAAACGAGGAATTATACAAACTTTTAAAAGATAAATTTCATTTGGAAAGACCAAATAAAGGTATAGCTTTTAATATTCCATTGGATAATGTAATGGGAAATGTATGTGTACAAAATGTTGAAAAATTTTCAAGAGGGAGTGATAAAATGAACCATCAAGCGGTATTTGTAATAGTAGAAAGAGGAAATGCAGACGATGTAATTAAGTCCGCAGATAAAGCAGGAGCTAGAGGAGCTACTGTAATACATGGAAGAGGTTCAGGCGTACATGAAAAAAGTTCAATATTTAATATAGTTATAGAGCCAGAAAAAGAAATAGTACTAATGTTGGTAGATTCTTTAAAAACTCAAACTATTATAGATAATATAAAGGAAGATTTAAATATTGATAAACCAGGTAAAGGGATAGTATTTGTAGTTGGAGTTGAAAATACTTTAGGTCTTGTAAAGGAGTAATTAATTTAGGCAGGATATCTAAATTCTGCCTTTTTATTAAAAAGCAGAAGCTGTTTTTATGGTTTACAAAACAGAGTGATAAAGTGATTATTAACTCGCGAAAATAACTGTAATTATGATATAATTTCTTTGTTATTATTTTTGTTTATATAGGGGGAGCATATTGTTTACTTTAAGGGAATTTTATCAGCCAGATTCTATAAAAGAAGCTTATGAAATATTATCTAAATCTAAAAGAAACATGGTTTTAGGTGGATGTATATTTCTGAAAATGAGCAATAAGAAAATGGGAACTGGAATTGATTTATCAAATTTACATTTAGATAATATAAAAATCAACGACAGAGTTATATCTATAGGAGCATCTGTAACGTTGTCTCAATTAGAAGAGAATGGATTTATAGGAAATTATGCTAATGGTTTAATTAAAAAGTCTATTGAAACAATTGCTTCAAAACAATTGAGAAATATGGCAACAGTTGGTGCATCTGTTTATGCAAATTATGGATTTTCAGATATAGTACCAGTTTTTTTGGCACTTAATGCTAGAATTCACCTATATAATGCAGGCTGGATGAAATTAAGCGATTTTATAAAAATGGAAAAAACAGTTAAAAATAGAGATATTTTAATTGAAATAGAAATCCCTATTGAGGAGAGTTTTGCTTGTTATTCAAGTTTAAGAACTACCGCAGGGGATTTTTGTATTCTAAACTTAGTAGTTTCAAGGATAAAAGATGATTTTAATATTGTAGTAGGAGCAAGACCGAAGAAAGCTACAATAGCAATTAAAACATCAGAGTTTATTTCTGAAAAATTTGATATTTTGCCTTTTGATAATTTAGTAAAAGAAGCAGGAGATTTATTAGTAGAAGAAGTTGAATGTGGATCAAATATAAGAGGATCAAAAGAATATAGAGAACAATTATCCAAAGGTTTATTAAGAAAAGCATTACAGGAGGTTTTTGATGAAAGTATCTCTTATGATTAATGGAAAAGAACATATAACACATATAAAACCAGAAAGTATGCTTATAGATGTACTTAGACATTTAGGGTTTTTATCTGTAAAAAGAGGATGTGATACCGCTAGTTGTGGACTTTGTACAGTTTGGATAGAAGAAACTCCTGTGCTTTCCTGTGGATACTTAACATTAAGGGCTTTAGGTAAGAATATAACTACATTAGAAGGAGTTCAGGACGAGGCTAAAAAATTTGGCGAGTTTTTAGCAAATGAGGGTGGAGACCAGTGCGGTTTTTGTAACCCTGGATTTATAATGAATGTGATATCTTTAAAAAGACAGAACAAAAAGTTAACAGAGGATGAAATAAAAACCTACTTAATGGGAAATCTTTGTAGGTGTACAGGTTATGCTAGCCAAATGAGAGCTATTAAAAAGTATTTAGAGGTATAGTATGGGAAATATTGGAAGTAAGGTAAGAAAAATAGATAGTGAAGCAATTACTTTAGGTAAGCCAATTTATACTGAAGATTTAGCATTAAAAAATGCTCTTTGTGTAAAACTTTTGAGAAGTAGATATGCAAATGCAATAATAAAAAATATAAATAAAGCTAGAGCAGAGGGTTTAGTGGGAATAGAAGGTATATATACTTATGAAGATGTACCACAAAATAAGTTTACAATGGCGGGTCAAACTTATCCAGAGTTATCGCCTTATGATAGATTAATTTTAGATAAACATGTACGTTATATAGGAGATCCAGTAGCGATAATTGTAGGGATAGATGAGAAAATATGCAGAAGAGCTTTGTCTATGATTAAAGTAGAGTACGAGGTTCTAGAGCCTATTTTAGATTTTGAAAAAGCGATCAAATCAGATGTACAGGTTCATTCTAAAGAAGAGGGAACATTTTTTAAATTGCCTCAAGAAATAGTTAAATATGATTTAACTAGAAATGTTGTAGGGGAGCAAGAAAAAGTATTTGGCGAAAACCCTAACAAAGTATTTGAAGAATGTCCTGTAAAAATAGAAGAATCTTATACAATGCAGGCACAAGCACATGCTATGATGGAAACTTATAGATCTTATGCATATTATGACCATTTAATGAGACTTACAGTAATAAGCTCCACACAAGTTCCATTTCATATAAAAAGGCAACTTAGTGTAGCTTTAGGAATACCTTCATCGAAAATTAGAGTTATTAAGCCTAGGATAGGTGGAGGATTTGGAGGAAAACAAACATCTGTAACAGAAATTTATGCAGCATTTGCAACTATAAAAACTGGTAGACCATGTTTGTTAAAATACTCTAGAAAAGAAACTTTTTCGGCAACTAATTCACGACATAAAATAAAAGTGAATGTAAAAATAGGAGCAGAAGAAGATGGCACTATAAGTGTTGTAGATATAGATGCAATTTCAGATCAAGGTGCTTACGGTGAACATGCTTTCACAACTTTAGGTTTGGTAGGAGAGAAAACTCTTCCACTATATAATAAACTTAAATCTGGAAGATTTCATGGTACTGTAGTTTATACCAATAAAGTTCCAGGAGCGGCATTTAGAGGGTATGGTGCAACGCAAGGAATTTTTGCTATAGAGTCAGCCGTAAATAGTCTAGCTTATAAACTTAATATGGATCCAACGGAACTCAGACTAAAGAATATAACTAAACAGGGAGAAACAACTTTAGCATACGAGAAAGAGATACTAAGTAGTAGATTAGATGAATGTATAGAAAAAGGAAAAGAATTAATAGGCTGGGAAGAAAAATATCCTTTAAAGACTTTAAAAAATGGGAATATTAGGTCAGTAGGAATGGCAATAGCTATGCAAGGTTCAGGTATAGCTAATGTAGATACTTCTACTGTGACGATGAAACTTAATGAAGAGGGAGACTTTTCACTATTAATGAGCCCAACAGATAACGGTTCAGGGACAGACACAGTCTTAACACAAATGGCAGCAGAAGTACTAGATTGTGAGATAGACGATATTATTACAATTACAGCTGATACAGATATAACCCCTTATGATCCAGGTTCTTATGCTTCAAGTGGAGTATATGTTACAGGAGGAGCTGTTTTAAGGGCAGCAAATAAATTAAAGACAAATATATTAAAAGAAGCAGCAGAAAAATCTGGTATATATTTTGGAGATTTAGATTTAGCTAAAGGAATTATAGTAACAAAAACAGGAACAGAAGTAATTTCTTTAAAAGATTTAGCAGAGGAGCTAAGTGCTGGAGTTAATGGGAAAACAATAATAGGAACAGGTTCCTTTGGTTCAGAGGTTTCTCCACCGCCATACATGGCAGGTTTCGTAGAAACAGAAACAGATGTATTAACAGGACAAGTTAAAGTTATAGACTATGTTGCTGTAGTAGATTGTGGAACGGTAATTAATAAAAATTTAGCTAGAGTACAAGTAGAAGGCGGGATAGTTCAAGGAATAGGACTAGCATTATACGAAGATGTAGTGTATTCGGAAAAAGGTAAACTTGTTACAGATGAGTTTTTACAATATAAAATACCAACTAGAAAAGATATTGGAAATATCGAGGTGGAATTTTTAGAAAGCTATGAACCAACAGGACCTTTTGGAGCAAAATCTATTGGAGAAATAGTTGTAAATACTCCAAGTCCAGCTATAAATGGAGCATTGTTAAATGCAGTAGGAACACAATTTGGAAAGTTGCCAATACTGCCAGAAGATGTTTTAAGAAGAATATTAAATTTTTAAGAGACTATATTTATAGTCTCTTTTTCTATATAATGGGTCTAACATAATAAGAATTAAGGAGGTAAACCATGAAAGCTTATTATAAATATAAAACAGAATTTGGAGAGATTTATATAGCAGAAGAAAAAGGATACATAACAGATATAAAAAAAGAGAAAAATTTTGATGGAAAATTAGAAGAAACAAAATTAATAAAAGATACATATAAACAAATAAAAGAATACTTTATGGGAAAAAGAAAAAGTTTTAGCATACCTCTCAAACCCAAAGGAACTGAGTTTCAGAAAAAAGTTTGGGAAAGTTTACTAAAAATACCATATGGTGAAACAAGAAGCTATAAAGATATAGCCAAAGACATAGGAAATGAAAAAGCAAGTCGAGCAGTTGGTGGAGCAAACAATAAAAATCCAATATTTATAATTATTCCATGTCATAGAGTAATTGGTGCTAGCGGAAATTTAGTAGGATATGGTGGAGGAATTAAAATGAAAGAAAAGCTATTACAACTGGAGAAAACAAAAAATGAAGATTAAAGTATTAGATGAAAACTTTGTAATTTGTAAAGTGAAAAATTTTTTTGATGTAAGTTTAGATAAAGAATATATTTTTACAGCTAAAACTAAAGAGGAAAATTCTATTCTTTGTAAAGAAGAAGATATTCCTCCGAATACAATAAATATTGAAAAAGGCTGGAAAGGTTTAGTTATAGAAGGAGAATTAGATTTTAGTTTAGTTGGAATAATAGCTGAAATTTCAAATATTTTAGCAAAAATAAAAGTTTCAGTATTTGTAATATCTACATTTAACACAGATTATATATTTATAAAGGAAGAAAGTTTAAACAAAACAATACTTGAATTAGAAGACAATGGATATGAGATATCAAAAAAATAAAATGAAAACATTTAAATTAATAATATTAATTATTTTATTACTAATTATAGCAATTAACATATATCAGAATTTTAGTTTAAAAATAACTAATATTAACTATCAAAGTAGAAAAGTTCCAGATGAAGTTAAAGGATTTAAAATATTACAAATATCAGATTATCATAATAAAAAATTTTTAACAGAAGATTATTTTATAAATAAAGTTAAAGAGACATCGCCAGACATTATATTGTTAACAGGAGATATTATAAACAGTAGGTCTCCAGATTATGATTTAATAAGAGCTACATTAAAAGAACTTTTGAATTTAGCACCTGTATATTATTCTACTGGCAATCACGAAAGAAGATTAACAGAATTTGACGATTTTATAATTGAAATGAAAGATATGGGAGTAGTTGTTTTACAAGATGAAGCAAATAAACTTAAATTAGGAAATTCAGAAATAAATATTATAGGATTAAATGATCCTAGTTATTATGGAAATAAACATTTAGTAGATAAATTAAACGATTTAGTAGAAAAAGATAAATTTAATATATTACTTTCACATAGACCAGAGCTATTTAAGGAATATGTAAATTCAGGAGTAGATTTAGTATTTTCAGGTCATGCTCACGGAGGACAAGTAAGAATACCATTTATAGGAGCCATATTTGCACCTAACCAAGGTTTTTTACCAGAGTACACAGATGGAATTTACAAAGAAAAAGAAACTACAATGGTAGTAAGCTATGGAATAGGAAGTAGTTTAATCCCTGTTAGGATTTTTGCTAAGCCAGAAATAATTCTTTTAGAAATAAATTAGACTTTAAATAATACTGCAAATTTATTGTAGTATTATTTTTTTAATGGTATAGTATGAGTGTATGAGATAAGCAACATACAAAACTAGGAGGTTTATATGTTAGATGTTATAGGAATTACAAAGAAATATCGAAAAGTATTAGCTGTAGACAATATAAGTTTTGAAGTGAAAGATGGACAAGTAGGCGTTTTAATAGGACCAAATGGCTCTGGAAAATCTACTACAATAAAAAGTATTGCAGGACTTTTAAAATATAGTGGTCAAATAAAGATAGATAATTTAGATAATAAAAGTATAGATGCTAAAAGAATATTTGGATATATACCAGAAATTCCATCCATGTTTCCACTTTTAACAGTGAGAGAACATATAGTTTACATTTCAAAAGCCTATGGATTAAAAATAGATGATGAAAAAATAGATGATTTATTAAAGAGGTTTGAACTATTTGACAAGCAAGATAAATTAGGGGATGAACTATCAAAGGGTATGATGCAAAAAGTTAGTATTTGTTGTGCATTAATAACAGAACCAAAGGTGATTATGTTAGATGAACCTATGGTAGGACTAGATCCAAAAGCTATAAAAGAGTTGAAATTGATAATTAAAGAGCTAAAGGAAAAAAATTGTACTATTTTAATAAGTACACATATGCTAGAGATGGTTGAAGATATTTGGGATACTATGATTCTAATGAAAGAAGGGAAAATAGTAGGACAGTTTTATAAAGATATGATAGGAGATAAAGATTTAGAGGATTTATTCTTTGATTTAACAGGAGAAGATAATGAATAAAGCTTTTGAATATTATTTTAAAACTATTACAAAAAATAGAATAAAAAATTTAAGAAGAAAACCAATAAAGTCAATAGGAATGATATTGTTAGCCATTTACTTTGTGTTTTTACCATTTATGTTTAAAAATATGGTAGTAGGTGCAAAATTAGATAATCCTAAAGGTTATATTGCTTTTATAGCTGTAGTATCAATATACTTAGGTATGCCATCAATAA
This sequence comes from Miniphocaeibacter massiliensis, assembly GCF_900232905.1. Classification (GTDB taxonomy): domain Bacteria; phylum Bacillota; class Clostridia; order Tissierellales; family Peptoniphilaceae; genus Miniphocaeibacter; species Miniphocaeibacter massiliensis. The sequence continues at coordinate 45,869 of NZ_OCTQ01000003.1, read as the reverse complement.
TATCTTATTTTAAGAGGAAAGGATTAATTTTTACTGAAAGTGAAGTTAATTTTATGTTTACCGCACCAATTTCGCCTAAACAAAATATTATGTTTGCAATGGGAAAAACTTTATTAATTTCTACAATACAGTATGCTAGTTTTTTTGTAGCTGCATTTTTTATATTTAAAATACCTTTAATAAAGGCGATTTTAATTACAATTTTAGGATTTGTATTTACTATAACTATAGATTATTCTTTAGGGATAATAATGTACGGTAGTGAAAAATTATCAAATAAGACAAAAGATAGAATAAAATATTTTGTATATATCATATTGCTAGCTCTTACTGGGATGATTGTAAAATATTTATTTGATAAAGGATTTAGTTTTTCAAATGCGATAGATTTTTTAAGTGGCGACTTAATAATGATTATTCCAATATTTGGTTGGGAGATAGGTGTTTTAAAATTAATATTAATAGAACCTACTATATATAATATATTGGCATCAGCAATGTCTTTTTTAACATCTGTTACTTTATTAAGATTAGTATTAAGAATGAAATCTACAGGAGAATATTATGAAGATGCTCTTTCTTTTTCAGAAGAATACTCCAAGGCAATTAATGAAAGCAAAAGAGATGGTTCAGCTAGTTGGGTTGGAAAGAAAAATAAAATTAAAAATATAGAGTTTTCAAAAAAGGGAACATATTCTAAAGCGATATTTTACAAGCAATTAGATGAATTTAAAAAGATGAGCTTTTTAAAAAAATATATAAAGGTAATAATTTATTTGTTGGTAAGTACAATAGTTGGATTTTTAATAAGAGAGGATAATAAAAATTTAGAAGTTGATTTTGGATTGGCATTAATAGCAGCATATATAGTTTCAATTTATTTTGGTTTATTTTTTAGTAAATCAAAAAGATGGAGAGCTGAATACGATAATTTTTATATTTATTTATTTCCTGATAGCTCTAGGAATAAAATGTTTTATGCAACATTGCTACAGAATTTAGTAACAGTTTTGGAGGCGTTAGCTTTAGCTATACCAGTGAATATAATATTTAAATTGCCAGTGTATTTTATAATTACAAATACTTTGATATACATTTCAGTACAAATGGTAATTTTATATATGGATTATATTTTAAGAGAGATAATTGGTTCTAAAATAGGAGAGAGTATAACTTATTTTATAATGTTAGGAATTGATTTTTTAATTTTAGGACTTATAGGAGGAGCAACATTTTTAATATATTATTTGACAGATAGTACTCTAGGAAGTTTTTTAGTAGGAATATCTTTGTTGAGTATATTATCTTTTATAGGGCTAATGTTAAGTTCAAAATTGTATACAAATATGGAATTTGTAAATAATTAAGATTCATAGACTATGTCTGTGAATCTTTTTATGTTAAGACAATAAAAAATAGCTAGTTTACACTAGCTATTATGCAATAATTCCCGTGTGTTCTAATAGTATTTTAGCTCCTATTAATATAAGAATAATCCCTCCTGTAATTTCTGCTTTCTTTTGGAATTTACATCCAAATTTGAAGCCTATATAAACAGCTACAAAAGAAAATAAGAAAGTTGTTATTCCAATAACTGCTGAAGAAATTACAATATTAACTCCAATAAAAGCTAAAGATATTCCAACAGCTAAAGCATCTATGCTTGTTGCAATAGAAAGCATAAATAGTTCTTTAAAATCTAATTCTTCTTCTTCAATACTACAAAGTGAATCTGTAGGTTGCAGTGCTTCATACAGCATTTTTCCACCTATAATTCCAAGTAGAATGAAAGCTATCCAATGGTCTACACTTTTTATTAAATGACTAAATTGAGTTCCTAAAGCCCAACCTAAAAAAGTCATTAATGCTTGAAATCCACCAAAGAACAATGCAACAATAGTTGCGATTTTCATTGAGAATTTCCTTAAATTTAAACCTTTACAAATTGCTACAGCAAATGCATCGGCTGATACTCCAACCCCTAATAAAAGTATCCCAAAAAAATTCATAAAATCTCCCCTCAGATATTCAATTGAATTTATATGTTATCACGGTAAATTTTTTTAGTCAAACGTATAAGTATCTGATAGAATAGAAGAAGTAGTAAATTAATGTATTTAAGTATAAAGAGGTGAATTATGAAAAAATTCAAAATTCTTGGAATTATAATTATTTTAGCTTTAGCATTAGTAGCTTGTAGTGGAAAAGAAGATTCTAAAGAGAAACCTAAAGATGTTAATCAAGAAGAACAAACGGGAATGACAGATAAGGATAAAAAACACTTTGAGGAGCTTTTAAAAGATGTGGGAGATACAGAAACAGATAGAGTTGAAAATGAAATAGAGCTTGTATCTTTAGCAGATGAGTGGATTTCTGAGTTAGCACAAATGACAGTAGAACCAGAGGAAATAAAAAATATTACAATTAATTATTTAGCAACGGCAGAGCCAGACGAAGTAATAATTTTTAAAGAAGTTTTTCCGAAATTAAATGAATATGCCATAGGACTTATAAATGGCGATTCTAATACTTTAGGTTTATTAAAAGGTGCAGATAGAAAATTAAAAGAAAATATATTAGATGAAGTAAGATGGGTAGAAGTATATGAAATAGTTTTGTCAGAAGCTCAAAAATAGGAAAAAGGCATAAATATGCCTTTTTTTATTTTAAAATGGTTATTTCATAAAAATTCATATATAATATAATACATAAAAATTTTTAATTACTTGGAGTTTAAAATGATAGGAATAATAGATGTCGGTGGAGGAATGAAAGCAATTTACAGCGCTGGAATTTTAGATTATTGTTTAGATAATGAAATATACTTTGATTATGCATTAGGAGTTTCAGCAGGAAGTGGGAATTTAGGAACCTATACTGCTAGACAAAGAGGAAGAAATTATATTTTTTATACAGATTATACATTTAGAAAAGAATATATGAGCACTAGAAATTTTCTTAAAAATGGAGAATACTGTAATTTAGATTACCCTTACTCAGTTTTATCCAATGAGGGTGGAGAAAATCCTTTAGACTACGATATTTTAGAAATATCATCTACTGATTTAAATGTAGTTGCGACAGAAGCAGCTTCTGGAAAACCAGAATACTTTAATCAAAAAGATATGAGTAGAAATGACTATTGGTTATTTAAAGCTTCTAGTACAATTCCAATAGTAAGCAAACCATTTGAAAGAGAAGGAAAGAGATATTATGATGGAGGAATAGCAGATCCTATTCCAGTAAAAAAAGCTTTTGAAGATGGTTGTGATAAAGTTGTAATAGTTTTATCAAGACCAAAGAACTTTAGAAAATATTTAAGAAAATCAGATAAATTATCGAAAGTATTTTTAAAGAAATATCCTAAGATGATAGAAGCAATTTATAACAGAGCAGATAAATACAATAAAATTTTAGAAGAGCTGTTAGAAGGGGAATTATATAAAAATAAAGTATTGGTTTTAGGACCATCGGATAATTTTGGAGTGGATACTTTAAGTAAAAAGAAAGAAGAATTAGATAAGTTGTACCAAATGGGATATGAAGATGGAGAAAAAATAAAACAATTTATATATTAAAAGTCAGACTATGTTAAATATAGTCTGACTTTTTTCTTATGCTAACTTCTCCAGAAGAGATGTACTCTATAGTATCATCTTTCTTTTTGACTTTTAACCTAAATTCATCGTCAATGTCTAGAGCCAGAGCTTCTTCTTTAGAATCTCCTCTAAGTAAATAGATTTCTTTATTTAAAATTAAAGATCTATTTCTGTATTCCTCTAAAAATTCTTTTTTTTCTATATTAGGGTAGTAATAGAAAAAATTATTCAATATTTTTGCTATAATCTTATTTTTATAGTCATTAATCAAGTTTTTTTCATTAAAAATAGTTCCAGCTATATTTTTAATATCGCTTGGAAAACCATTTGAAGGCATTGTCAAATTAAGTCCAATACCTAAAATAGCATAGTTTATTCCGCCACCTTCTAAATCGAAAGATGCTTCTGTAAGTATTCCACAAACTTTTCTATTGTCTATAAAAATGTCATTAACCCATTTTATTGTAGAAGAACTATTTGAAATAGTATCTATAGCTTGAGAAATGGCAACAGCCGCACAAGTAGTAATATATAATGCTTTCATAGCGTGTAACTTTGGTTTTAACAAAATACTTAAATAAATTCCAGAGTCAGAAGGAGAATAAAAAGACTTACCCAACCTACCTCTTCCTTTAGTTTGCTCTTCAGAAATTACAACACTTCCTTCTGTAGCTCCATTTTCAGCTTTTTTCTTTAAGTAGGAGTTTGTGGAATCTATTGTTTTGAAAACTTCTACTTCCAAATTAGGAACTTTTAAATATTTTTTTATACTTTGACTAGAAAGAATAAAATTATTTTCTGAAAGCATATATCCCCTGTTTTTTACAGAATCTATTTCATAACCTTCAAGTTTTAAGGAATTTATGGCTTTCCAAACAGCGTTTCTACTAACGTTTAATTTTATGGAAATATCTGAACCAGATATATAATTACCTTTGTTATTTTCTAAAAATAAAAGAACATCTTCTTTAACTGACAAAATATACTCCTTATAAATTAATTTTATTTTTTAATTTTATTATTATTATACTTGCAAGACCTATCTTTACGAAATCTGGAATAATGAAAGGAAAAACACAGAGGGATAAAGCTTTAAAAATAGTAATAGAGCCAGAAGACTTAGTGTAAAAAAACATAAACCACATAGTTCCAAAAACATAACAAACCAATAAAGAAAGCACCATAGAGAAAATTAAAGATATATTTCTTTTAGGTAGTATCTCTATTAAAATTCCCATAACAATGGCTGTAAATAAAAATCCTAGAATATATCCTCCAGTAGGTCCAATAATACTACTTACCCCACCTTTGAAATTTGAAAATACTGGAAGACCAATAATTCCCAACAAAATATATAATAATATAGCTAAAAATCCTCTTTTTGTACCAAGTAAATCAACAGTTACAAAGACAGCAAAAGTTTGTAATGTAAAAGGTATAGTTATGGGTATTGATATCCAAGAACAAATGGTTATAATTGCAATAAAAATGGATATAAAAGTTAAGTCTTTAGTTTTTAGTTTATTTATAGATAAGTTCATTTCCTTCCTCCAATTTTTATAAGTATAGCAATATAATAAACGATAGTCAACTAATTAATTTTTAAAGTTGACTGATTTTCAAATAAGAACTGTTATAATAGACTAGGTAAAATTTTTAGAAGGATGATGAAGATGAAAGTATATGAAACACCAATAATTTCTGGGATTTTAATATCTTTAATTATTATATATTTAATACTAGTGCCAGTAATGATATACCAGTATAGAAAGTACAATGGGATTATGGTAAGAAGAAGTGTAGTTTTATTTTCGTTTATTATATATATGATAACGGCTTGGTTCATGACTATTTTACCTTTACCAGATATTGAAGAAGTTACAAAGATGCCTACAATAGTGCCGAACTTCAAACCATTTTTGTTTGTTGAAACCTTTTTAGAAAGGACAAATTTTAGTTTAACAAATACTAGTACATGGCTTGCTTCTTTAAAATCATCAAGTTTTTACACTGTGGCATTTAATGTTTTATTAACAGTTCCATTTGGAATATATTTGAGAAAGTATTTTAAAGTATCATTTTGTAAAACTTTATTATTTGGGTGTTTATTAAGTTGTTTCTATGAGATAACTCAGTATACAGGACTGTATGGCATTTATCCAAAAGCATACAGATACGCTGATATAGATGACGTTATTGTAAATACATTTGGAGCAGGTTTGGGGTATTTAGTTACACCAATAATAGAGAAATTACTACCAAATACAGACAAAGAGCAAAAAAGAATTTGCGAAGGTAAACGAGCAGGAGTAATTAGACGAGGTTTATCTTTATTTGTAGATTTTATAATTACAGGAATAGTTTATTTTGGAGTTGTTTTAACCACATATTTATTTTTAAGATATATTTTAGGAATAAAAGGAAATATTTTTGCGTTAGATTATACTATGAATATGGCAGTGTATATTTTCTTCTTTATTATTGTACCTATTACTCACCAAGGAAATACATTAGGAATGAAAATTTTAAAAATTCAATTAGTAAATTCAAATAGTAATGATAAAGTAAAAAACATTAGAATAATAATTAGAAATTTAACACTATTGTTTGTATTTAGATATGATGAGATTTTTAAATTCCTTGAAAATACTAAAAATGATAAATTAATTATTATAAAAGATGTAGTTAATATGCTAGGAAGTATGGTATTTTTAATTTTTGTAGTATCTCTACTGCTGACATTAATAAGAAAGAAGGATTTCATATTATATGATAAAATAACGAGCACAAAGGTGATTATAAGTGAATAGTTTAGTAGAATTTGTAAATGTAAATAAAGAAAACATAAGTGAATTTTATAAAATTCAGAAAATTTGTTTTAAAGATTTATACAATAAGTATAACGATGATGGTAATCCATACAAAGAATCTTTAGAGGGATTAATAAATAAATTAAGTAGAAATAATAATTATTTATATTTAATTTATTTAAGAAATGAACTAGTTGGTGGAGTACGAATTGTAACAGATAATAGAATAGGACGAATAGCTCCTATGTTTGTACTACCAAAATATCAAAACAAAGGGATAGGAAAACAAATTTTATTAAAAATAGAAAGTTTATATAATAGTATTGAACATTGGGAATTGGATACTATCAAAGAAGAAAATAAATTAGTAAAATTTTATAAAAGTTTAGGGTATTTGGAAACTGGTAAAGAGAAATTCATAAATGAAAACATGAATATAGTTTATCTTGAAAAGATAAATAACAAAAAGAGTTCTTAACTTAAGAACTCTTTTTTATTTCGGAAATTTTATATAGTTATGGTATAATTGACAGAAAACTACAATAAAGGAGAAAAAATGAAATTAGAAAAGCTTAAAATAGGAGATAGTATTGGTATTTTTTCTCCTTCTAATCCAGGAATATATAAAAATCCGAAAAGATATAAGAGAGGAAAAGAATTTTTAGAAAATAAGGGGTTTAAAGTTGTTGAAGGTAAACTCTCTAATAAACATGACTATTACCGTTCAGGTAGCATTGAGGAAAGAGCTGAAGAATTAAATGAGTTAATAAGAAATCCTGAAATTAAATTTATAATGTCAAGTATTGGAGGGATGAATTCAAACTCTATTTTGCCATACATTGACTATGATGCATTTAAAGAAAATCCTAAAATTATAGTAGGATACTCAGATGTAACGGCTATATTACTAGCTATTTATGCAAAGACAGGTATTAATACCTTTTATGGTCCTGCCTTAGTAGCTTCATTTGGAGAACTTTCCCCATTTGTAGATTTAACATATAAGTACTTTTCAGAGATTTTAATAGATAAAACTAGTATTCCTTACACTTTCTCTAAGCCAGATTTTTGGACAGATGAATTTATAGACTGGGCTAAACAAAATAGAAGTAAAGAAAAAATAGAAAATAGTTTAATTACTGTAAATAAGGGAGTAGCAAAAGGAAGACTTATTGGTGGAAATTTAAACACTTTGGAAGGCATTTGGGGAAGTGAATATATGCCAGAAATTAATCAGGGGGATATTTTATTATTAGAAGACTCGTTAAAAGACGCATCGGTTATAGAAAGAAGTTTTTCACTATTAAAAATAAATGGAGTTTTTGAAAAAATAGGAGGAATTATTTTAGGTAAGCATGAGTTATTTGATGACCTTGGGACGAGTAGAAAACCTTACGAAATTCTAATGGAAGTTATAAGAGAAACAGATATTCCTATTTTAGCAGAATTTGACTGCTGCCACACTCATCCTATGTTAACTATGCCAATAGGTACAAATATAGAATTAGACAGCAACAAGCAAGTTGTAAAATTATTAGATAATTGTTTCAAATAATTTATTATTTAGATATACTTATAATAATATAGATGTTTAGATATTTCATAAGAAGAAAACTAAAAATTTTAACAAAGTTTTATTTTCTATAAAATTGCTAAACTTATTCAATATTTACAAAAACATAGATAAAGTATTTTATATTTGGGTTAAAAAGCATGGAATTTATTTAGTTAGGAGAGAGTATAGATGAAGGTAGTTTTAATTAGACATGGAGAGGCTGATTATAGTAATTTAAAGGATTATTCAGTTGCTAGAATAGGAAAAGAAATTGCTCCTCTTTCTGAAAAGGGAAGGAAACAAGCAGAAAATGTAAGTAACGACATTAGACTTGAAGGAGCCGAAATAGTTATTACATCTCCTTTTACTAGAGCTTTAGAAACGGCAGCGATAATAGCAAAAAATAGAAATATAGATATAAAAGTTGAAACTGATTTACATGAATGGATAATAGAGGACGATAATTCTATAAAATATAAAGAACTAATGGGGAGAATTTTAAGAGAAGCTATTATCCATAAAGGTGTACATACAGAAGATTGTGAGTTTTATTGGGAAGATTTTAAAGATATTACTGAGAGGGCTTTAAATGTTATAAAGAAATATTTGAAATATGACAAAATTACAGTAGTTACTCATGCAGGAGTAATAAAGCAGTTGAAATATAAAACTCAAATAGATAACTGTGAAATTATAGAACTTGAAGTGGATAAAGATAGTAAATTCCAAGGTTTTTATGACCCAAGGGTATTAGATGATGATAGAAAGATAAGACTTGTAGAGCCAAGTTTAGAATATGAAGAAAAAATTTTTGATTATAAAGAAAGAGTACTACAAGCAGATGGATTTATACATGGTAGTTCAAATCTAGAAAATTTTAGTAATTTGAATGAATGGTTAAAATATATGGAAGAATTGAAAAATGAGGAAACTTGTCCAGAAGGATTTGTACCAGGTACAACATATTTAGCGATAAATAAGGAAGATAAGTTAGTTGGTATGATAAATATTAGAAAACGACTTAATGAGAACTTACTTAAATATGATGGACATATTGGTTATAGCATTTTACCATCTGAAAGAAATCATGGATATGGGACAGAACTTTTAAAGGAAGCTATAATTTTATGTAAAAGAGAGAAATTTGACAGACTTCTTGTTACTTGCGATGAAAACAATATATATTCTGCTAAAGTAATAGAAAATAATGGTGGAGTACTTGAAAATAGAATAGCCTATGGAAATACACATAGAAAAAGGTATTGGATAGATTTAGAACTAAATGAAGATATTAAATTAGTTAGGCCTACTATAAGATATAAAGAACAAATAGAAGAATACAAAAAAGAATTTTTTGATGAAAATTTATACTTTATTGAGGGGTCTGGCAAACTTCACGAGTTTAAAGATATAGAAGAGTGGATAAAAAACAACGAGCTTATGTCTAGTGAGGAAAGCTATGACAGAGATTTTGTACCAAATAGAACATTTTTAGCAATAAGAGAAAGTGACGACAAATTAATTGGAATGGCTAATTTAAGATATAGATTAAAAGATAATCCAGAAAACTTAAATGGAAATATAGTTTACAGTGTAAGAAGATCTGAACGTCAAAAGGGATATTCTAAAAAAATACTTAAGTTTGCGTTAGAAAAATTTAAAGATAAAGGAAATGATGAAGCGTTAATTACATGTGATAAAGATAATATTGCTTCTGTAAAGGCAATTGTAGAAAATGGTGGAAAATTAATAGAAGAACTCAGATTTGAAGGCATGACTATACAAAAATATTTAATTGTACTATAAGTTGAAATAATAGAGATAATTTTATGATAGAAAAAAATAATTTAAAATTAGAAAACAAAATAAGTATTAAAGATGTTATTTATTTAGTGCTTTACTTTATAGGATTAGAATTAATTTTGCTGATTCCAACAGCTATACTGATAAATACACTAAATTTATCAATTAGTACGGGATTATTTTTAATGTCAAGCATTAGCTTCATAATATTAACTATTTTAGGATTAATATGGTATAAGCAGGATATAAAATATTGTTATAGTAACTTTATATCTGACTGGAAGAAAACTTTAAGAATAATATTAATAGCATTAATTATTGGATTTTTAACAGATATATTAATAAATTCTTTTATTTTAGTTCCAAAGTCTGAGAATCAACTACTAGTAGAGGATATGTTTAATAATTTTCCAATAGTGGAATCTATTTCAATAGTATTGTTAGCACCAATAATAGAAGAAATAGTATTTAGGCATATCTTAATTGGAAAATTATCGAATGTAATTAATATAAAATTGGCTATTATTATAAGCTGTGTTTTATTTTCTTTTATGCATAGTGGATTTACAATATCTATTGTATCATATTTGTTAACTACACCATGGCTAACGTTAATATATATTAAATCAGGGAAAAATATAGTAGCATCAATTGTTTTTCATTCTTTATGGAATTTTATATCATTAATAATGATAGTATTTATTTAAAAGCTGTTAGGTTAACTAACAGCTTTTTGTATTGTCGAATTTGACAAATAAACTACTTGGTATTACAATATAGTTAACTACTAAGCGATACAAAGTAGTTTAGAAATGAGGTGAGAAGATGGTTCCTTCACAAATGCTAAAGGGTGTTTTGGAAGAGTGTGTATTAGAGATAATATCAAGGGATGATTTATATGGATATTTAATAGTTGAAGAATTAAAAGGATATGGTTTTGAAGATATAGTTGAAGGTACAATTTACCCGATTTTGCTGAGGTTGGAAAAGAAAAGTTTAATAGTAGCAGATTATAGAGAGTCTGAAGTTGGACCAAGAAGAAAGTATTATAAAATAACTCCCGAAGGTTTAAAGCAGTTGAAAGTATTTTACGAGAACTGGGAGGAATTATCAGTTATAGTAGATAAAATTATAAATAATAAAAAATAATTGTGTAATTAAAATAAGGAGGTAGAATATGAAATATTTTGATTTAGTTGCAGAAAACGAAGAGATATTAATAAAATTAGATAAAAAATATCAATCAGTAGCAGATGATATAAATTATTATTTAAAAACTAATTTAAAATCTCAATTTAGAACGGAAATAATAATGAACGACATATTAAATATGTTTTTTGATTATCAAAAAAGAGAATATTCAGTTGAAGAAGTTATTGGGGCAGATATTAAAGTTTTCTGTGATGAAGTATTAGAAAATTCTAAGGAACTAAGTCTAAAAGACAAAATATTTGAATTCTTTTATGATATTTCTCCTATAATATTAATGAGCATAATTTTTTCCTTTGCAGGAATAAAAACAAATTTTACTAGTATTTTAATGTATAAAGTAAAAGTAAGATTAGATATAATAGGAATCTATTTTTTGCTATTTACAATGTTTTTAATAGGTAGATTTATTTATAAAAAGTATGGAAATCCTAGAATGAGAAAGTATAAAAACTTAGGATTGATATTTGCTATTTTAGTAATTTTAGGACTTAGAATATTTTTTAGAAGTAAAAATCAAATAGTATCGGTTAATCTTTGGATTGTAATTTTCCTAGCAGTATTGTTTATATTAACGTATTTTATTTCAAAAAAATATATTAATGATGAAGTAGAAAAGCATATAATATACAAGTTTTAGGGAGAAAGCACATGAACTTAAGAAAATATCAAGAAGAAAATACCGATATACTGGTGAAGTTAAATTCTGATTATAAAAATGAATATTTTAAAGTAGCTAAATATCTAAACTTTGATGACAAAAGAAATAAAAGAAAAATAATTACAGAAAACTCTATATTGAAAATATTATTTGAAAATCAAGAATTAGGAAATCCGGCTGAGTTTGCATTAGGAGTAAATTATAAAAAATATAGTAAGAAAATTTATGATGATACTCCCCAAATAGACAAAAAACTTAATGCTTTATATTTTTTCAAGGAATACATATTAATTTTCATGTTGTTCATGTTAGAAAATTATGTTTTAAATATTGGATTAAGTAGAAAGTTAGTTATATTTAATGTAAAAATAATGAATAATTTTTTACTAGTTATAGTAATTGCTGTAATTTTATATCGTATTTTTACAATAAAAAAGACAACTTTAAGCGTTATAGGATATTTAATAATTTTGAACTTGCCTAAAATTGTTAATTTAGAAGGGATGTGGAGTAGTTTAACTGTGAATATATGTGTGTATTTATTAATTTTAATTATAGTTTTGTTACTACTTATTATCGTTAAATTACTATGTAAAAAAGAAGAAGAAAAATTATTTAACAATAATAAAGGAATTAATTATATTAAGCTTATAAGTGAAAATATTCAACTAAAAAGAAATTTAAATATAGAATATAGTGAAATATCTAGTGATATAGAATTTTATTTAAGATTAAAGTTAAATACTTATGTAGATATGCAAATTATAATGTACGATATTTTAAATATGTTAAAAGAAGGTCAAGAAAGGGAAGAAAGACCAGTAGATATTATAGGTGTAAATATAAAAGAATTTTGTGATGATGTAATAGAAAATTATAAAAAATCTAATTTTAAAGATAAAATTATAGAAATAATTTATAATAGTTTTTTAGGAATTGCTACTTTTATAATAACGGCTTTATTATTTTCAAAAATATTTAAAAGTACTCAAGTTGATGTATATATGATATTATTGTATATTGTTCCAGGGAGTATTTTGTTAGTGCTAAGATCTATTTTAAAAAGAAAAATACAACCAAGTAATAGAAAGAGAATAAAATTATTAATGGTAGGTATAATCTTTGTTGTTTATGTAGTGATGGGATTTATTGTATATAAATTTGTAGGAGATTGGAGTATAAATCTTAAAATTAATTATTTTATTTTGACGATTACAGCAATAATAGTTATACTTTTATGGATTATTTCGCATATTTATATAAATAGTAAAATAGAAAGAATTATAAATTAAGTTGGAGGTATTATGGAATATAGTATTAGAATTGCGGAAGTGAAAGATTCGGGATTTTTAACTGAGTATAGAATAAAATTTTTGAAACTTTTAGGTTATGAAATACCAGAAAATAAAGAAGAGGTTTACAAAAAATTAAAAGCTCAAATAGAAAGAAAGCTTAATGATACTTTAATTTGCATAATTGCAGAATCAAACAATAGAATTGTTGGAACAGCATATATGACTTTAGAAGAGAGATTATATCACCCTGAAGCAGCTAATGGAAAGATTGCAAACATAGTAAATGTTCATACTGAGGAAGAGTGTAGAGGAAATGGGATAGCTTCAAAAATGATAGAAAAATTAATAGAAAAAAGTAAGGAACTGGGTATAGAGAAAATTACTTTAGATGCAACGGCTAAGGGAGAGCCAGTTTATAGAAAAATAGGTTTTAAATCTAAAGTAGATCCTATACTTCCAACAGCGATGTACTATATTGTATAAAAGATGTTATTTTTAGCATCTTTTTTTTATTTTTGAAAAAATGTAAGATAGTTGTAAGAATTATGTAAGAATTTCTTAGATTTATTGAAACATTCCATTGATACAATACTTATAACAACAAAAGATAACAATCTTTAATATAGATTATATTATTGTAAGGAGTGGAAGATATGAAAAAATTTATAGGATTATTCTTAGTCATAGGAGGGCTATTAGCAGGAACTTGCTTGATATATGGTGTTGATTGTGAAAAACCAGAAGGGTATAATTTAACAGTTATTAATAATACAGGAGTTAAATTCTCACATATAGGTTTTGGAAACGAAAAATTTACTTCTATATTGTCAGATGCTAAAAAAGATTATATGGACAAATTTTCAGAACAGTATTTTCATTTAAAAGATTTGGATAAAAATAATATTTGGACTGTAAAGGCAGTAGGAGAAGGCGATGAAGTATTTGATGCTATAGTAGAAATTGAAGAAAATGGAGAAATCGTTTTAGAAGAAGTAAAGGGAAATAGGATGGTGACTAATAAAAATATTGAACTAAAGAATAAATTTAATGATTTTGATATTTTAAAAATGATAGAAGATTGGAATTGTAAAGTTAAGGACGACAAAATTATTTCAGAATATGAGGTACCTTTTATACATTCAACATCTGTAATGGGAAAGAATGGTGAAGTTATTACTTCTGATGCAGTTTCTAAAAACAGTGTTGCAAAAATTAGTGAAGAAAAGGGAAACAAAGGATACTCTTGGATTAATATTTATCATTAAAAAAAGGTCTACCTTGATTAAAATCTTGGAAGACCTTTTCATATTATAAGAAATTGTTGAAATATTTTAGAATTTCATAAGCATAAAAAATGTTAAAATATATATTAAAGAGGGGATAAAAATGAAAAAGCAAGTAAATAAAATAAATTTATATGAATATTTGTTTAAAAATAACATTGGGAAATTAAAAGAAAATATTAAGACTATAGATGAAATGATTAAAATTTTACAAGGAAAGTATGAAGTAAATTTATATAGTGATGAAAAATTTACTAGAAAAGTTATAGATAACATGATTAAGAAGTATGGAGATGAGAAAGATTATATAAATAAGGAAGATATTATTACTTTTGAGTTAAAAACAAAGGGAAATATTTACCATGTAGGATTTAATAGAAAAAATAATGGGATTTATGTCGAGGGAAATGAATGGTTAAGAATTCATTTAATAATCTTAAGAGGGTTGAATAAAAATGAATTAAGTAATATATTCTTGGTAGGTGAATATTTATATTACAAAGAAACGGCTTGCCTTGCATAAATTTATTATAGGAGAAAACAATTGAGTGATTTAATAGAATTTGTTCTAGATATTGGGATTGATATTGTTGGATTTCTTACAGAAAATCATGAAAAAGATACAAAGTCAAAAAAATCAAGTAAATTTAAAGTTGTATCTTTAATTGTTATTCTATTAATATTAATTTCAGTAGTGACATTTTCAGCTATAAAATTAATTGGTGAAAATATAATTTTTGGTATAATGCTTTTTATATTAATATTAACCATATCATCACTTTTCAAAAAAATATTAGATAGAGAAATATAACCTTTATTGTTAATTAATAATAAAGGTTTTTTTATTTAAAAATAAAATTAACGTTGTGCTATAATTCAAATATACATAGTGTATATTGAGAGGTATATATGGAAAAAGACTTTAGAAATAAAATAATACTATATTTTATTTTAATAATTGTAGGATTTTTTAATTTAGTCATAGCTATTAAGAACATGAGTAAAGGTCTTATGATAATGTGGATAATATTAATAATTGCTATTATAGCATTAACTATTATCAATTTTACTAAATATAATAAAGAAGAATAAATAAGAATTTATTTAAACTGCAGATTAAAATGACATATATTTTATAATATAAAAATTGGAAATATGAATTGTATATGTTAGCATTAAAATAATATGATATTAATAAAAACATACAATTAATGGAGGTGTTATTTTGAACGTAGTAGAAAGATTTATAAGGTATGTACAAGTTGAAACTACATCTAATGAAGCAAGTGACACAGTTCCAAGTACCAAGGAACAATTGGAATTGGCTAAAATTCTAGTTGAAGATATGAAAAAAATAGGCTTAGAAAATATTGAGTTAGACGAAAAAGGATATGTTTATGGTTCATTAGCTTCAAACGTTGATAAAAAAGTTCCTACAATTGGTTTTATAGCTCATATGGATACTGCACCAGATTTATCAGGTAAAAATGTAAACCCACAACAATTTGTATATTTAGGAGGAGATATCTTACTAAACGAAGAATATACAATGTCACTAGAAGAGTTTCCATTTTTAGAAGATTTAAAAGGGAAAGAGCTAATAACTACAGATGGTACAACTTTATTAGGAGCAGATGATAAAGCAGGAATAGCAGAAATATTAGATGCTATGAAATATTTAGTAGAAAATCAAAGTATAAAACATGGTGAAATAAAGGTTGCATTTACTCCTGATGAAGAGATTGGCAGAGGAGCTGACCATTTTGATGTAGCAGGATTTAACGCAGATTTTGCATATACAATGGATGGAGGTCCTGTAGGAGAATTAGAATACGAAAATTTCAATGCAGCATCTATACACATAGAGATTCAAGGAAGAAATGTTCACCCAGGAACTGCTAAAAACATAATGGTAAATTCTATAACTATTGCTAATGAAATAGAGAATATGTTGCCTAAAAATGAAAGGCCAGAATATACAGAAAGGTATGAAGGATTTTATTTACTTACAGGAATAAAAGGTAGTGTAGATAAAACAGAGATGAACTACATTATAAGAGATCATTCCTTAGAAAAATTTGAAGAGAAGAAAATTCTTATAGAGAATATAGTTGAATTTTTAAATGACAAATATGGGCATAGAATTGATATATCTATAAAAGATTCTTATTACAACATGAGAGAAAAGATAGAACCATATATGGAAATTATTGGTTTAGCAGAAAAATCAATGAAAGATATAGGAATAACACCTAATATAAAACCAATAAGGGGAGGAACTGACGGAGCCAGATTATCTTATATGGGACTTCCAACTCCAAATTTATTTACAGGAGGATATAATTATCATGGAAGGTTTGAGTTTATTCCAGTTGATTCCTTAAAATTAGCATCTGCATTAATTGTGAAAATATCAGAAAATTTAGTAGATTACCCTAATGAAAAGCTGAAGTAATTCAGCTTTTTTTATTTTGAAATATTATTTTAAATAAATATTGTATAAAAATTTAATATTAAAAGATTCATAAATTGATAAAAAATGATTTAAATATATTAATTTAGTGCATAAATAAAGAAAGTATAGTTAAAAATATCTAACAATTCTTTTACTGCGTATTGCTAAATGATATATTATTGACAATAAAGGATTTATTGCTATAATTTAAATGAGGATTAAATAAGAAGCTTAACTAAATAAAAATCTTAAGTAATTACTAGTAAAGCCGTGAGAAATGAATAATAGGTATAGTAAATATCTTAAATAAATGTAATTTAGTTGATTCTTATTTCATTTATATTTTATGAATGTAATCATAAGCTTTGTATATTTAAATATTAGTATTAAAAAATAGCAAACAATATGATAATAAGATAATTTTTAATAGTTTTAAATTTTAAGTACATATAATTCTGCATTTGAAAATTATTGAAAACGTTATGATGATTAATTCATAAAATAAATATAACGAGGAGGAATGTTTTATGCGAAAACGAAATTTATTAGTAGCAATGTTATTGTTAGTATCTATATCACTAACAGCTTGTGGAGGCGGAGGAGGAGACTCAGCTGAAAAATCAGAAACTCTTACTGTAGCACTTAGTGGAGATGCAATTAGTTTGGATCCAGTTGCTTCAAATGATAACCAATCTAGTAATGCAATGAAGCAAATGTATGAAGGCTTAGTAGAGATGGATGAAGAAAAAGATGAAATAGTTCCAGCTCTTGCAGAAGATTGGGAACACCCAGATGATTTAACATATATTTTTAAACTTAAAAAAGGTGTTAAATTCCACAACGGCGAAGAATTAAAAGCAAGTGATGTTGTATTTTCATTAAAAAGAGCGATAGAAGCTCCAAATGTTAAGCATTTATACGACATGATAGACATAAACAGTGTTAAAGCTAACGATGATAGTACAGTTGAATTTAAATTAAAAGCACCTTATGCAGCGATTTTAGCAAATCTTTGTCATCCAGGAGCATTTATATGTAATGAAAAAGCAGTAAATGAAGCTGGAGATAGCTATCAACAAAATCCAGTAGGTACTGGTCCACTTAAATTTGTTTCTTGGCAAAAAGCTAATAGTATGGAAATGGAAAGATTTGAAGATTATCATGGCGATAAAGTTCAATACAAAAAATTATTATTTAGAATAATTCCAGAAGCAACTAATAGAACTATAGAATTAGAATCAGGTGGAGTTGACATAGCTATGGATATCACACCTAATGATGTTTCTAAAGTTGAAGGTAATGAAAAATTAGCATTACACAGATCTTTAGACTATGGTACAACTTATTTAGGATTTAATACTAAAAAAGCACCATTAGACAATCCTAAAGTAAGAGAAGCTATATCATATGCAATAGATATAGATGAAATAGTTAATGCAGTATTTTTAGGAATTGGTGAAACAGCTACAGGACCAATGCCTCCAACTTTAAAATTCTCTATAGCTGATAGTATGAAACCTAAGAAAAGAGATGTAGAAAAAGCTAAAGCTTTATTGAAAGAATCAGGAGTTGAACTTCCAATAAAAACATCAATATCTACAAATGATAACAAAGATAGAGTTGATATGGCTACAGCTATGAAACAACAATTATCTGAAGTTGGTATAGAAGTAAGTATAAACGTTCTTGAATGGTCAGCATTTAATGATTTAATTAAAAATGGACAACAAGATATGTTTGAAATAGCATGGACAGCAGATTCACCAGACCCTGATACATTTATGTTCCCTTGTTTACATTCATCATCTCAAGGTGAAGGTGGTAACTATGCATATTTAGAAGATGCAAAGATGGACGAACTTTTAGAAAAAGCTAGAGCAGCTCAAACAGATGAAGAAAGAGCAGATTATTACAAACAAGCTCAAGAAAGAGTTATTGAATTAACTGTATGGGTTCCAGAACATTTCAAAGAAATACTAATAGGATCTAATAAAGATGTTAAAAATGTTCAAGTAAGTAAATTTGGTTCACATAAGTTAACTAGAGTTACTAAAGGAGAACAAAAATAATATTAAACAGGGAGAAATTTTCTCCCTGTTAATATTTCACTGGAAGGTGGGTTTATGAGTAAATATATATTTAAGAGAATTTTATTTCTAATTCCAATAATGCTAGGAGTAAGCTTTATAGTTTTTGGACTATTGTACATAACTCCTGGAGACCCAGCTAGAAATATTTTAGGTCCAGCAGCATCAGAAGAAGCTGTAAAAGATCTAAGGAAAGAAATGGGATTAGACGATGCTTTCTTAGTACAATATGGAAGGTATGTAAAAGACATAGTTACTAAAGGAGATCTTGGAGATTCTTATATTTCTAAGGCACCAGTAGTTAAAGAAATTTTTAGTAGGGCGGGAGCAACTTTAAAATTAGCAGTTTTAGCAATATCATTTGCTATTTTACTAGGAATACCAATAGGAATTATTTCTGCAGTCAAGCAGTATTCGATTTTTGACAACATTACTATGCTATTTGCATTAATAGGAATTTCCATGCCAGTATTTTGGCTGGGATTGCTTTTGATAATGCTATTCTCAGTAAACTTGGGTTGGCTTCCATCTTCAGGGTTTGATACACCTGCACAAATGATTTTACCAGCAGTAGCATTAGGTTCACAGTCAGTGTCAGTTATTACTAGAATGACAAGGTCATCTATGCTTGAAGTAATAAGAAAAGATTACATAAAAACAGCAAGAGCAAAAGGACAAAAAGAAGGAGTTGTAATTTGGAAACACGCTTTAGGAAATGCACTAATTCCAATTATTACAATTATAGGTATACAATTTGGTCAACTTATGGGTGGAGCGCTAATGACAGAAGTTATTTTCTCTATACCTGGGATAGGAAGACTTATGGTAGATTCAATTAAAATGAGAGACACCCCAATGGTATTGGGTTGTGTATTATTCGTAGCAATAGCATTTAGTATTGTTAATTTAATTGTAGATTTACTTTATACATTCGTTGATCCACGAATCAAAACTAAATATGTGTTGGAGGCATCTAATGGAAAATTCAAAAATAGAAAAAAGAGGACGATTTAGAAATCTCAAAGATATGTGGATAAGAATGAGAAGAAATAAACTAGCTATGGTTGGTTTAATAATTCTTGTTTCACTAATTTTAGTAGCAATTTTTGCAGATTTTATAGCGCCTTATGGATTTGCCGAACAAGATTTATCCAATCAGTTTGCTAAGCCAAGTGGGAAACACTTTTTTGGAACAGATGATTTAGGAAGAGATATATTCAGTAGAGTAGTGTATGGATCAAGAATATCTCTTAAAGTAGGTTTCATTTCAGTAGGTATTGCACTTGTAGTAGGAACTGCAATAGGTGCTGTAACAGGTTACTACGGTGGAAAATTAGATAATGCACTTATGCGTTTTATAGATATATTACAGTCAATACCAGACACGTTATTAGCAATAGCTATATTGGCGGCTTTAGGTGCAGGACTTTCTAACTTAATGATTGCAGTAGGGATAGCTTCAATACCAGGTTATGCTAGAATAGTTAGATCTTCGGTGTTGTCAATAAGAGATATGGAATTTATAGAAGCTGCAAAAGCTAATGGGTCTTCAAACTTTAGAATTATAATGAAACATGTAATTCCTAACTGCATGGCTCCATTAATAGTACAAGCTACACTTGGAGTAGCATATGCAATAATAAATGCAGCTGGTCTTAGCTTCATAGGTTTAGGTCTTGAGCCACCTACACCAGAATGGGGAGCTATGCTATCAGGAGGAAGAACTTTTATTAGAGATTATCCTCATATGACAATATTCCCAGGGATTGCAATTGTAACGACAATTTTTGCATTAAATGTACTAGGTGATGGTTTAAGAGATGCACTTGATCCTAAACTTAAGAGGTAGATAATATGAAAGAGATTATAGAAGAAATAGACATAGTAGTAGAAGAAGAGAAAGATTCAAATGAATTATTAGAGATAAAAAACTTAAGTGTACAATTTGATACTGACTCAGGAGTTGTATCAGCTGTTAATAACTTGAGTTTGAAAATAGGAAAAGGAGAAACTCTTGGATTTGTTGGCGAAACAGGTGCAGGAAAAACTACAACAGCTCTTTCAATTATGAAGTTAATAGAATCACCTCCAGGAAAGTTAGTGTCAGGAGAAATATTCTTAGATGGAGAAAATTTATTTAAAATCAAAGAAAAAGACATGTTCAACATAAGAGGGAATAAAGTTTCAATGATATTCCAAGATCCTATGACTTCGCTTAATCCGCTAATGACAGTAGGAGATCAAATAAAAGAAGCGATAGAAATACATCAAAAACTCTCTAGAGAAGAGATTGAGGAAAAAACAGAAGAAATGCTTAATCTTGTAGGTATTAGAAAAGAGAGAGTTAATGATTATCCTCACCAATTTAGTGGAGGTATGAAACAAAGAGTTGTAATAGCAATGGCTTTAGCATGTAACCCTGAACTAATAATTGCAGATGAACCAACAACAGCCCTTGATGTAACAATACAAGCACAAGTATTAGAGCTTATGAAAGAATTAAAAGACAAGTATAATACTTCAATGATATTAATAACACATGACTTAGGGGTAGTAGCAGAAACTTGCGATAAAGTAGCGGTTATATATGCAGGCACAATTATAGAAAATGCAAATGTAAAAGATTTGTACACTAAGCCATTACACCCTTATACATTAGGATTATTTAACTCAATTCCAAGTTTAGATGAAGATGTAAGTAGACTTATGGTTATACCTGGAAATCCACCAGATCCATCTAACTTGCCAAAGGGATGTAAATTCCATCCAAGATGTACTAAAAAACTTAAAATATGTGAAACAGAGTTTCCTAAAAATGTAGAAGTTAGTCCAGGACATTTTGTATGTTGCCATTTATTTGATGAAGAAGTACAAGAGGAGGACAAATAGTATGGAAACTAAAAACACATTATTATCAGTAGAAAATTTAAAAAAGTATTTTTATACTGGTAAAGGAGTTCTACATGCTGTAGATGATGTAAGTTTTGACATTAATAAAGGTGAAACACTAGGTTTGGTAGGAGAATCTGGCTGTGGGAAGTCAACAGTAGGACGTGCCTTAATAAGATTACATGAACCAACAAGTGGAAATGTTACATTGGAAGGACAAAATATTCTAGATTATAAAACAAAAACAGATATGAGAAAAATGAGACAAGAAATGCAAATAGTATTTCAAGATCCTTATTCATCACTAAATTCTAGAATGAACACTTTCGACTTAATAGCAGATCCTTTAGTAGTAAATAAACTTGCTAAAACAAACAAAGAAAAAGAAGAAAAAGTTTATAGAATGATGGAAACAGTAGGGTTAGAATCTAGACTTGCAGGTTCATTTCCTCACGAATTAGACGGAGGAAGAAGACAAAGGATTGGTATAGCTAGAGCCTTAATACTAGAACCGAAGTTTATAGTAATGGACGAACCAGTATCTGCACTAGATGTTAGTATTCAAGCACAAATACTAAACTTAATGGATGACCTACAAAAAGAATTTTCATTAACATATTTATTTATATCACATGATTTAAGTGTAGTAAGGCATATATCAGATAGAATTGCAGTAATGTATTTAGGAAAAATAGTTGAAATAGCAGACTACATAGATATATTTGAAAAGCCTAAACATCCATATACAAAAGCACTATTATCTGCGATACCTATACCTAAGTATGGACTAGAAAGAAAGAGAATATTCCTTGAAGGAGATGTTCCAAGTCCTATAGATCCAAAACCTGGATGTAGATTTGCAGGAAGGTGTTCAGAATGTATGGATATTTGTAAAACAGAAACTCCAGAATTGAAAGATGAAGGAAAAGGACATCAAGTAGCTTGTCACTTATATAAATAATAAACATAGATAAATTTAGTATCAATTTTATGTAAGAAAATAAGACGTGTTTTTATTAATCTATAAAAAATATCTAAAATAATATTAAAACTTTTAATTTAATATTATTTTAGATATTTTAAATTAAAAGTAAAATATAAATTTTCTTATGTAAAATTCATATAAAAATATTAAGGAGGTATTTTTTGAAAAAGTTTAGAATTGGAGCGTTGTTGCTCACGATAATTATGTGTTTGGCAGCTTGTGGTGGAGGAGATAAAAAAGCTGGGAAGTCTGGTGATGGAAATTCATTTACTACTTATATAGTTTCAGAGCCAAGTACTTTAGATGCACAAAAAGGATCTGACATTTACAGTTGGGCTGTATTAAAAAGCACAATGGAGCCACTAGTAAGATTAGTTGAAAACTCAGAAGGTGGTTTAGAGATTGAAAATGCTGGTGCTGAATCTTATGAGGTTAGTGAGGACAAAAAAGTTTATACTTTTAAAATAAGGGACAATAAATGGACAGATGGTGAAAAAGTAACAGCGGAAGATTACGCCTATGGTATTAAAAGAAGTGTAGACCCTTCAACAGGTGCTGAAATGGGATTTTTATTAACTAATATTAAAAATGCCCAAGCAGTAATATCTAAAGAAAAACCTGTCGAAGAATTAGGAGTTAAAGCAATAGACGAAAAAACTTTGGAAATTACATTAGAAGAACCAGCAGAATACTTTATAAAAATAGCAACACAAAGAATAATGTTCCCTCAAAGAAAAGATATTATAGAAAAATATGGAGATCAGTTTGGTTCTGATAAAGATAAATTCATTGGAAATGGACCTTTTGTACTATCAGAGTGGGTACACAACAGTGAAGTAAAATTAACTAAAAGTGACAATTACTGGGATAAAGACAAAGTGAAACTCGACAGCGTAAATATAAAAATATTATCAGATGAGAATACATATAGCAATTCATTTGATACTGGAGAAATTGAAACTGTAATGGCTAATAAAGCTCAGTGGAGAGACAAGTTTATGGACAAAGAAGGAGTAAAAAATAAAACTTTGGAACGTCCAATTGCTGATTATATAGCTTTTAATACAAAGGATAAATATTTTTCAAATGCAAAAATCAGAAGAGCTTTTCAACTAGGTATAGATAGAGATAAGTTCAGTGAAGCTGTAACTGATGGAATAGCTAAGCCAGCTTATGGTTGGGTTCCTCCAACAATTAATGCTGGAGAAATAGAATACAGGTCTAAAGTTGAAGAACCTCTAGTTTCAATTTCAAAAGAATCTGACCCTAGAAAACTTTTAGAAGAAGGATTAAAAGAACTAGGAATCACTGAAGCTCCAGAGAATATAGAATTTACTATCTCTTTTGGAGATACTAGTCAAAAAATACGTACTTATGCTGAATTTATGCAATCATCATATAAAGATAATCTAGGAGTAAATGTTAAATTAGACTTTAATGAATGGCCAATTTACTTTTCAAAGATGAATAAAGGTGATTATCAATTTGGGTATCTTGCTTGGACTGCTGATTTCGACGATCCATATGCAATGTTAAGTGTATTTCTTAGCAATGCAGGAAATGTAAATACCGGATGGGTAAATGAAGAGTACGATAATTTAGTTATTCAAGGTGGAAAAGAAAATGATACAGAAAAAGCAATAGAATTGTACAAGAAAGCAGAAAACATATTATTGGAAGAAGCTTCTATTTCTCCACTATTGTATGGTGTATCAGAAAATTTCCAATATGAGTATGTTAAAAACTTTTCAGTAAATGACCTTTCAACACAAGGATTTAAGTATGTTGATACAAGTGATAAATAATATATAAATTGAAAATAATGAGTTATAGGCTATTTCAAAATGATTTATTTCATAAGAATAAGCCTTAGCTCTTTTTTTCGGCTATCTTTACAAATATTATTAAAATAAGAAAGAGAGATAAGTAATGTTTAAATATATTTTAAAGCGTATTGGGTACATGGTGATAACTATGTTTGTTATTGCAACTATTACTTTCTTTTTAATGCACAATATTCAAGGAAGTCCAATAGAAGCTATGGGGCGTAATTTACCTAAACAGACTATTGAAAATTACCGAGAAAAATATGGATTAGATAAACCTGTTACAGAACAATACACAATATTCTTGAAAAATGCTATAACTAAAGGAGATTTAGGTGCATCATATAAATATCCAGGCAGAGAGGTTAGTTCGATAATTAAAGAAACTTCTCCAATTTCTGGAAGAGTAGGAGCACAAGCACTAATCTTAGGTATAGTTATTGGAACTACATTTGGTATTATAGCAGCATTAAAAAGAGATACTTGGCCAGACTATGTTGTTAGCATAATAGCAGTACTAGGAGTAACCGTTCCCATGTTCATAATTGCGGCTATATTGCAGTATTTCCTAAGTGTAAAAGCAGGAATTTTACCAACGTCTGGTTGGGGTTCTTTCAAGTACACAGTAATACCTACTATAGCTATGAGTTTTGCAACAATTGCTACATATGCTAGGTATATAAGAAGTAATATGCTAGAAGAAATGGGAAAAGATTATGTATTAACAGCAGAGGCTAAGGGTGTTAGCAATTTTAACATAATAAGAAAGCATGTACTTAGAAATGCTATATTACCAGTAATTACTCTTTTAGGTTCACAAATCGCAGGAGTGTTTACAGGTTCATTTATTATAGAAAAAATATTTGGAATACCTGGTCTAGGGTTTTATTACGTTTCTGCCATTACAGACAGAGATTATCCTATGATTATTGGAACGACAATTTTTTATGCAGCTATTTTTTTAGTTTCTCAATTATTAGTTGATATACTTTATGGAGTGGTAGATCCACGGATTCGAGTAGCGAATACGGAGGGAAGATAATATGACAAATATTAGTCCAGATAAATTTAGAAGAGTAGATAAAGAAAACGAAATGAGTGAATTTATTGCTAGGCCTAAGATAACTTATTGGTCAGACTCATGGAGGCGTTTTAAAAAGAAGAAAACTGCATTAGCTGCATTAGTAGTTTTGAGTTTATTAATTTTGTTAGTAATATTTGGACCAATGCTATCAAAGTATTCTTTTGAGCAGGTTGATTCAGTTGCAAAGAATCAAGGTCCAAGTGCAGCGCATTGGTTTGGAACCGATGAATTAGGAAGAGATATATTCACAAGGATATGGGTTGGTGGAAGAGTTTCAATTATTATAGGACTTGCTGGAGCATTTATTTGTGCTATCATAGGCTGTATTTATGGAGCAGTAGCTGCATATGTTGGTGGAAGAGTAGATACAATAATGATGAGAATAATTGAAACTTTAATATCGTTACCTTATTTACTAGTAGTTATAATAATATCACTAGCACTTGACTCAAAGAGCTTGGGTACTATGATTTTAGCTATGACTATAACGGGCTGGTGTGAGTTAGCAAGATTAGTTAGAGGACAACTATTATCTTTGAAAAACCAAGAGTTTGTAATTGCTGCAGAAACATTAGGTGTAAGTACAAAAAATATTATATTAAGACATCTACTACCTAATACGATGAATGTAATTATAGTTTCAATATCATTTAGCATTCCTTCATTTATATTTTCAGAAGCATTTTTATCTTATTTAGGTATAGGAATACAAGCTCCAATGACTTCATGGGGTGCAATGGCATCAGCAGCTCAACAACAGTTTATTTTTTATCCTTATCAAATGGTGTTCCCCGCACTACTAATAGCTTTGACTATGTTGTCGTTTACACTTATTGGTGATGGTCTTAGGGATGCCTTAGATCCACAACTAAGAGATTAGAGGGAGAAAATATGAAAAGTGAAAATACAAATAAAGAAAATATTTTAACTGTAGAGAATCTTACGGTTTCTTTCCACACATATGCAGGAGAAGTTAAAGCTGTAAGGGATATTTCTTTTTATTTAAAACCAAAAGAAACTTTGGCTTTAGTAGGAGAATCAGGTTGTGGTAAAACCGTTACATCTAAAGCAATTTTGAGATTATTAAAAGTTCCTCCAACAGAGATAAAAGACTGTTCAAAAATTCTTTTTGAAGATGAAGAAGTTTTAAAAATGAGTAAAAAACGTCTGTTTGATTATAGGGGAAAAGAAGTAAGTATGATATTTCAAGACCCTATGACTTCTCTTAATCCAACTATGACAATAGGGAATCAAATCATGGAAGGTATTTTAATCCATACTAAAGCAACAAAAAAAGAAGCTGAAAAAAAGGCAATTGAATTATTAAAAAAAGTTAATATACCAAATCCAGAAGAAAGAATGAAACAGTATCCACATGAATTATCTGGAGGTATGCGTCAACGTGTTATGATAGCAATATCTTTAGCGTGTGAACCTAAAATTTTAATAGCAGATGAACCAACAACAGCGTTAGATGTAACAATACAAGCACAAATTTTAGATTTATTGCAGGAATTAAAGGAAGAATTTAATACAGCAATTATATTGGTTACTCATGATTTGGGAGTAGTGGCTAATGTTGCAGATAGAATTCAAGTAATGTATGCAGGAAAAGTCGTTGAAACAGGCAAAACAAAAGATATATTTTCAGAACCTAAACATCCATATACTTTTGCACTGTTAAAATCTGTTCCTCGTTTAGATACAGATTCTGATACTGAATTGTATTCATTAGGTGGAACTCCACCAGACTTGATTCGTGAACTTAAGGGGTGTATCTTTGCAGAACGTTGTCCATATACAATGGAAATATGTAAAGAGCAAGAACCAGAATTGACTCAAATATCACCTGAACATACAGCATCTTGCTGGTTGTTGCACAAAGATGCTCCAAAGCTAGATGAATGGGAAAGGAATGCATAATATGAGCCAGAAAGTATTAATAGAAATAAAAAATTTAAAGAAATATTTTAATATTAAAAAAGGGGTAGTATTAAAAGCCGTAGATAATGTTAGCTTTAATATTCATAAAGGTGAAACTTTTGGACTTGTTGGAGAGTCGGGCTGTGGTAAGACAACTTGCGGAAGGGTACTCACTAATATTTATTCAAAGACAGAAGGTTCTGTAAAGTATGATGGAAAAGAAATTGGAACCATGCAAAAAGTTGATAAGAGAAAATTCAAGAAAAAAGCACAAATGATTTTCCAAGACCCTTATGCTTCTTTAGACCCTAGAATGACTATTGGAGATATTATTGGTGAGGGAATAGAAGTTCATTTTCCAGAACTTTCTAGCAAAGAACGAGAAGATAAAATAACAGATTTATTAAAAGTTATTGGACTTAACAGTGAACACAGTGCTCGTTTCCCACATGAGTTATCTGGAGGACAACGTCAACGTGTTGGAATAGCTCGTGCATTAGCAGTTAATCCAGAATTTATAGTATGTGATGAACCAATTTCTGCATTAGACGTTTCTATACAAGCTCAAATTGTAAATTTATTAAAAAAGTTACAAAAAACTTTGGGACTAACATATTTGTTTATTTCACATGACTTGTCTATGGTAAAACACATATCAGACCGTATAGGAGTAATGTACCTAGGCAGTATAGTAGAATTGACAACTAATGAATCGTTGTATAGTAATGCACTACATCCTTATACTAAAGCGTTGATATCTTCCATACCAATTCCAGATCCTACAATGGAAAAGGGAGGACGTATTAAATTGGAAGGCGAAGTTCCTTCACCAATTAACCCTCCTAAAGGTTGTAAATTTGCAGGAAGATGTTCAGAATGTATGGATATATGTAAAACAGAAGCACCAGAATTAAAAGAAATAGAAGTAGGACATCAAGTAGCATGTCATTTATATAACTAAATGAAAAAGACCATTTTATAATGGTCTTTTTTTATATCCATTTTCTATTTTTGAGGTATTTGCTAACTTTTTCTTTAGAACTTTCAATTATATCTTTTTCAAAACCTACTTGTTGAAGTAAACTAATGGCATTTGTTGTAGCAACTGACCCTTTTTTTATTTTATAGTCAAATTCCAATTTGCCATCTATTTCACTTTCAGAAAAGTAGAAATTTGAGTAATTTTTAGATAGGAGTTCAGAAAGTTCAATGTCGTGTGTAGCAATTAATTTAAAGGAATTATTATTTGATATTTTTTCGAGAATAGTTGAAGATGCAGCAATTCTCTCAATAGTATTAGTACCTCTTAAAATTTCGTCTATTAAACAAATACTGTAAGTATTTTCAATCCTATTTAAAATTCTCTTGAGAGATAAAATCTCTTTCATAAAGTAACTATTGCCTTCTAAGACATCGTCCCTAATAGCCATAGAAGATATTATGTATATTGGTTTATAGGAAAATGAATTGGCACATGCAGTACCTGTATTTTGAGCAAACAGTAAATTTATGCCAATTGCTTTAATAAAAGTAGATTTACCGGATGCATTAGATCCTGTTATAATTATGTTTTTGTCTAAATTTAAAGAGTTAGGTATAGCATTTTTAACTAGAGGATGGTAAATATCTTTAAATTCTATTTTTTCTTCATTTAAAACTTTAGGTTTACAAATATAAGGTAAAGTAAGTTCATAATTTGCAATAGACAAAGAAAGTTCTACTTCTCCAATGCACTCTACGATTTTCCTAAAAGCTTCTTGATGATTTTTTATTTTAATTAAAAGAGATTTTATAGTCAATATACCTGTTAAAAATACCATATTAAAAATTTTTGCAAGAGATTCTTCAAGAGTCATATATTTTGATTCCAAAGCTCCAGATAAATACTTGAATTTTTGAAATTTACTAAAATTTTCAGAAAACTCATCAAGATAGTTATTCAAAACAGGATTGTTTAATTTTTTTAAGTTGCTATATGTAACAATTATTTTTATAAAGTATCTGCAGTATTCTGACAACCCTTCTATATTATTTAAATTTAATAAATATATTGATACGTTAATTAAAACATTTATTAAAAATAGGATTAAAAATAATTTATTTATTAAAATAGATAATATTAGTAAAAACAAAGGTGATACAGCTAAAATATTATAATATTTTTTTACTGCAAAATTATCATTAATTTCACCATAGTAAAAATCAGCAAAAGAAGTGTACCAAATTTTTCCCAAGTTGCTAAAAGAGTATAGTACTTTTGCAGAAAGTGATTTTTCATTTTTAAAAAGATTTTTTAAAGTTTGTCTATTATTAAAAACATTAGAATCTGGCTTTGTATTATGTAGTTCTTTGTAAAGATATTCTCCGCCAATAGAAGACTTGCAAATATTTACTTCTTTATACAAATCGTCTAAATCTAAGTCGTTCCAAGTAATATCGTCAATATAATTATTGTTATATTCATATTCGTTATACAATTTTAAAAAATTAGAAACATCTTTAATAGGATATTCTTTTTTAATAGGAGAGTTTCCAAATTCATTAAAGAATAAATTAATTAATCTCTTTTTGTTTATTAGATTTTTAATAAAAAGAGCTATAGAAAACCCTGCGATTATTAAAATTACTAAAAATAATGATTTATACATAGAACCTCCTTGGAATATAATTTATAAATAGTATATCACAGCAAACTGACATAGTATATTAATATAGTAGTGATATTTAAATAAAATTAATATGATATATAATAGTAGGTAATTAGAAATAATATTATAAATTATATGAGGTGTAATATGGTTGAAAAAGTTGGGATAGTAGATGTACCTATTGGTGAAAGAGTAGATAAAAATATAAAAATAGAGGATATGTTAGGTATTGGTAATTATGTAGAAAGCTTAACAAAATTTATAAAAAACTGTTATACTCCAATGTCTTTAGCTATACAGGGAGATTGGGGTTCTGGAAAAACATCTATAATGAATTTAATAAAAAATGAACTAGGTGATAAATACATTAAGGTTGATTTCAATACTTGGCAGTACTCGCAATTTGATGGTGAAAAAGATTTGGTGTATACATTTATGAACAATTTAATATATAAATTATCAGAAACTACAAATGATAAAGAAAAGGTAAGGGAGCTTACAAAAACTTTACTAAAACTTTCAAAAAACTATATTGAAAGTAAAATTAATATTGACGTAGATGAAATATTAAGCGAAGAAAATAGTTTTTTAAAAATGGAAAAATTAAAAGAAAACTTTTCAGATTTAATACAAAGCGTCTTAAAAAAGAATAATAGTGATAGAGTTGTTTTTTTCATAGATGATTTAGATAGGCTTAATCCTGGAAAAGCAATAGAATTATTGGAAGTAATAAAATTATTTTTGGATGTTGAAGGTTGTATATTTGTTTTAGCGATAGACTATGAAATAGTTTCTAAAGGTGTAGCAATTAAATATGGAGAAGATATTGGGGAAAGTAAATCAAAAGATTATTTTGATAAAATAATTCAAGTGCCTTTCAAAATGCCTATAGAATTATATAAGATTACAGAATTTATAAAAAGTGAAAACTTATTTAATATAAAGGACGAAAAGATAGTAAAAATAGTTGAAAAAATTTTTGTTACCAGTATAGGAAATAATCCTAGAACTATAAAAAGAATGGGAAATTCCTTTCAATTATTAAAATATATAAGCAACATAGATAACTCAACTGAGAAAGAATATGAGAGAGCTTTATTGATGGCAGTTTTATGTTTACAAAATGAATATCCTGATTTGTATACATATATGTTAAATGAAGATAATATATATTATTATATAGAAACTGATGAAGAGGAAAATGAAAGTACTGATAATGAATTTGCTTTTTGGAAAATAGATGAGGATTATACATCAAAATTAGCAGAAAAAATGGAAATAGATATAAAAGGTAATGAAAATAAAACAAATAGATATAAAAGTTATGTTCAAATGTTACTTAATTTATTAAGCGTAAATGGAGAGGATAAAATAAAAAGCAATTTAGAAAAATTAAATGAAATTTTATCATATTCTTCAATAGTGGGAGTAAATATGGAAAAACAAAAATTTGAAGGTTATATTTCATTGTATGCAAAAGAGAAAATAAAAGGATACAAAGTTTTAGGCATTGAATATAAGAATGAGAACAGTATCGACAAAGAAGATAAAAATAATTTCACAAGTGGTGTGATATGGTTTTTGAAAGAGATAGGGAAAATAGAAGAAATAAAGAAAGCAATTTTGAAATATTTTTCACAAGATGCTCTGAGGAAAGAAGCAGAAAAAAACAAAGATTTTATAAATAAAGACAAGATATACAATAATATACCTGCAAGATACTTTGTGGAGAATTTTGATTTAGAAAAATACTCTGAAGAAGAAAAACTCAGAAGAAAAGCTTGGAAGCAGTATTCTAAATTTGAAGTTAAATTTAACGAAAATGAAAAAATTATGCTAAGTAAAAATTTAAATAGTAATAGTATGAAAGATATGGTTATTAGAATTCTTGACAAAATATCAGAAGATACAAATATTGAAGAAAAAATAGACAAAAATGATATTAAACTAATAGTTGAATAAACATAATTAAATACTGTTAAAACCTCCAACTCTATGATAGAATTTCATAGGTTGGAGGTTTTTTATGAGTATATTAACTGTTAAAAATTTAAGCCACAGTTATGGTGGTAGAGATATATTAAAAAATGTAAATTTTATTTTAAATAAAGGGGAACATGTTGGGTTAGTTGGTCCAAATGGCGAAGGTAAGAGTTCTTTTATGAATATTGTCACTGGTAAGCTTATTCCAGATGATGGGGATATTGAATGGGCTAAACGTGTTAGAATTGGATATTTAGACCAACATGCTTCACTAGATATGGATAAAACTGTAAGGTATGTACTTCAAGACGCTTTTTCATATCTTTATGACATAGAAAAAGAGATAAATGATTCTTACGAAAAAATGGCAACTGCTTCTGAAGACGAGATTAATAAACTATTAGAAGAAGTGGGAGAGCTTCAAGAGATTTTAGAACATCAAGATTTTTACCTAATAGATTCTAAAGTTGAAGAAATTGCCAACGGTATGGGAATAAATAAAATTGGTTTAGACAAAAAAGTTTCAGACCTTTCAGGAGGTCAACGTTCTAAGGTTTTACTAGCAAAACTATTGTTGGAAAAACCAGATATTTTAATGTTAGATGAGCCAACTAACTACTTAGATGAAGAACATATTGAATGGTTAAGAAGGTATTTACAAAATTACGAAAATGCTTTTTTACTTATTTCACACGATATACCATTCTTAAATTCTGTAATTAATTTAATTTACCATGTTGAAAATATGGAATTAAATAGATATGTTGGAGATTACAACGAGTTTGAAAGGTTAAGAGATATAAAGAAGAAACAATTAGAGGCAGCTTACAAGAAACAACAGCAAGAAATAGCTGACTTAGAAGATTTTGTTGCAAGAAACAAAGCTAGAGTTGCTACTAGAAACATGGCTATGTCTAGACAAAAGAAACTAGATAAGATGGAAAAGATAGAGCTTATTAGAGATAAAGTTAAACCAGAGTTTAAGTTTTTAGAGTATTCGGCAACAGGTAAAGTTATTTTTGAGACTAAAGATTTAGTTATAGGATACGAGAAACCTCTTACCAAGCCTTTAAATTTAAGAATGGAAAGAGGAAACAGAATTGCTATTGTTGGAGAAAATGGTCTTGGAAAAACTACATTAATTAAGACTATTTTGGGTATGATAAAACCTATTTCTGGAGAAGTGGAGCTTGGACAAAATTTACAAATAGGATATTTTAAGCAAGAAGAAGATTTTGGAAATGAAAATACCTGTATTGAAGAAATGTGGAATGAGTTTCCAAGTTGGGAGCAGTTTGCTATTAGAGCGGCACTTGCTAAGTCTGGTCTTATGACAAAACATATAGAATCTAAAATTCACGTTTTAAGTGGTGGGGAACAGGCTAAAGTTAGACTTACCAAAATATTAAATAGAGAAACCAATATACTTGTACTAGATGAGCCGACTAATCATTTAGATGTTGATGCAAAAGAAGAATTAAAAAGAGCGTTAAAAGAGTATAAGGGAGGAATATTTCTAGTATCTCATGAGAAAGAATTTTACGAAGAAATAGCTACAGAAATATGGGATATGAATGATTTTAAAGAATAATGAGAATTATTAATATTAGAAAAGAACCAGAATATATAGATATGGGGTAAGTATTTTCAAGATAAATGGGCTACAAAAGACAGTTTAATGGTTTATGATGATTGTCTAAGGAGAAGTTTAAAAGCTAGTAGCCCTATACCATTATGGTATTTGTTAGAGGACAAGGGAGAGATTATTGGGTGTTGTGGAATAATAACTAATGATTTTATAAGTTGTATGGACTTATATCCTTGGATTTGTGCATTATATATAGAAGAAGCTAGTAGAGGAAATTCTTTTGGGAAAATTATTATAGATAAATGTATAGAAGATACAAAAAAGCTAGGTTATAATTCTTTATACTTATCAAATAGTCATATTGGATATTATGAAAAATATGGTTTTAAATATATTTGTGATGGATACCATCCTTGGGGAGAAAGCTCGAGATTTTACGAATATATAATAAAATAAAAAAACGACTTTTAAAGTCGTTTTTTTGTTTTATTATTAATCTAACATAAATTTTTCGAATTCTTCAACGCTACCAGTTCCAGCTAGTACAATTCCATTTTGGTAAAAAGTAGGTACAGACCTAACTCCTCTTTCAGCAGCTAATTTCATATCTTCAGCTACTAAGTTTTTCATTTCTTCTTCTCTACTATGAAAATCTTTTACATCCAAACCTAATTCAGTTAAAACAGCGTCAAGGTAATTAAAGTCGTAATAGTCTTTTCCTTCTGCAAAATGTCCTCTTGTAACTTTTCTAAAGTACTCTGCTTGTTTTCCGAACATGGTTGCATATTGAAGTCCCATATGTGCGTGAATTGTATTCTTTGAAATGACAGTTTCTATATTATAGTCTAGTCCTATTGATTTTATCTGGTCTCCTATTAGTCTTGCAAAAAACTCTTTATATTCTTCTACACTATTCATACCAGAAGTTTTAAATCGATTCATTAAATAATTTGTTTTTGTGTTATCATCGTCTGGTTGAAGTTGAAAACTTCTAAATCTAATGTTTGTTAAAGGTGCATTGTTCTTTTCTAAAAATTGTATCATTTTTTCTCCGCCTGCATAAGAGAAAGGGCATGCAACATCTACGTGAATTTCAATATTTTTCATTACGTCATCTCCTTATTGTAATTACATACATTCAATTTATACCACTATTTTTACTTTAGATAACATTTTAATTAAAAGTTTAAATTACTTGTACTATACTATAAATAGATTCTTAATAAATTTTTAATAATTTAGAAATAAGTTTGTAAAAACAAATTGTTATTATATACATACAGAAGGAGAGTTAATATGAAAAGCTATAATATTTTAGTTTGTGAAGACGATATTGCAATATCAAATTCTATTGAGATATTTTTGAAAAATCAAAATTACAATATTTTTAAAGCATATGATGGTTTGGAAGGTTTGAAGATATTTAACGAAAACAAGATAGACCTTGTAATTATGGATTTAATGATGCCAAATCTTTCAGGTGAAGAAACTATTATGAGGTTAAGGGAAAAAACCTATGTTCCAATTATTATACTATCTGCTAAATCTGAAGACATGGATAAAATAACAGGACTTAATATAGGAGCAGACGACTATATTACAAAACCTTTTAACTCTATGGAATTAATAGCAAGGGTAAACTCAGCTATAAGAAGATTTTACAGTTATCAAGTAAAAAAAGTGGATGATGAAGTAATAGAAATTGGAGGGGTTAAGTTAAATACTTTTGAGAAAACTGCAACTGTTGACGATAGAGTGGTTAATTTAACATCTATAGAATACAATATCTTAGAACTTTTGATGAAAAATCCAAATAGAATTTTTTCAATAGATGAAATATATGAAAGGATTTGGAACGAACCTGCATTAGATTCAAAAACAGTAACTGTTCATATTAGAAGAATAAGAGAGAAAATTGAAATAGATCCAAAGAACCCTATGTATATAAAAGTTGCCTGGGGTTTAGGCTATAAATTTGAAGGGGATTAAAAGGTGAGCATTATGACAGAAGAAAATAAAAACTGGTTTTACAAGTTAAGATATACAAGTTGGGGTAGAATTTTAACATTTGTATTAATAGTTTTAATATCTGGAGCTACAGGATTTGGAATATATTCTATGCAACCAGAAAGAACAGAAAAAGAAATAACAGATGATTATATTAGGGATAGATTGGTATTTGAAATTTCTGAAAGCCTAGAATACCATGCAAATCGAAAGATTAACAATGTTAACCTAGGTATTAAATATACTTATGAAAATAAAAAAACTAAAGAAAATTATACAGATAATAAATTTGAAAATATAGAAAAAATTAAGGAAGACAAAGGTAATTTAGTATTTGTAAAAGGTAAGTATACAAAAGAAGGGGTAGAACTACTAGAAAATAATTTAAAAGATGATTATGTAACTTCGGATTTGAAAGAAATACTAGGTTTTAGGTTTAAGAAGAATACGATGCAAAAAGAAAATTCTGAAACTATAAATTCAACAGACAAAGATTATATGGAAAAAATGAGAAGTGCAGAGACTTTTTCTATTGACTCAGAAGACCCGGACATTAGATATACTAAAAATGAATATGGAACATTTTACCCAGGAGAACCAGAGGAAGATATAAGGTCTCAATATGAGACAGATATAATAAAAGATTCATCAACATTGGAAGAAGAAGGAATTGGATACATTTATCCAAAGGGTAGAGTTACTATATATAATACAGAAACTTATAAACTTGAAAATGCAGATTTTGTATTTACAGTAGATAAAAGTGATATAGTTAACAATCCTTACTGTACAGAAAATATAGAAAAAGTTTTACTAGCTGGTTTTCTACCAGGAGTAGGTTTAGCTATAGTTTTACTTTTAATATTTAATGGTTTAAGTGAATATGAAAATATGAAACAAGTTAAGTATATTAAATTTATGGATAAATGGTATATAGATGTTTCTATAATTGGTTTAGGGATAATATTTTTACTAGGACTAACTATTCCAGCCGATCAATTCTATATTGATTACTACCTTTCTATAGGAACAGAGTATAGTATTTTTATTATAATGCTTATATTGGTTTCAGTAATGAGTTTAATGATATTTTCCTACTTTATACTATTATTAAAAGGTTTATTTAACAATGGTATAGTCAGTACAATTAAAAACAAGACTTTAACTTTCTGGGTATTTAAAAAGATAATTAGCGGTTATAAAAAAATAAAAAATACCATAGAAGGAAACATTAAAGATGTTGGAACATTAGGCGTTGTAGGATCTGCATTAGTTACTTTAGCAATGGCAGTGGTAGTAATCTTCTTTAGCATTATTTTTAGAGCTGAAGGAGAAGGAGCTTGGTTTATTTTAGGAGTAATAGCCATAGCTTTAACTTATACAGTAATTTACAATATAGTAAAAAATATAAAGAATATAAACGATACAAGCGCAGAAATAGCTAAAGGAAATTATGAAGTAAAAGTAGACGAAAGTATGCCGTACTTTAAAAATATTGCACATAATTTTAACACTATTGGAGATAATTTAACCACAGCTGTTGAAGAACAAGTTAAGGCTGAAAGAATGAGGACAGAGCTTATTACAAATGTAAGTCATGACTTAAAAACACCTTTAACATCTATAATAAATTACTCTAAAATATTAATAGATGAAGAATCTTCAAAAGAAGAAAAAGAAGAATATGCACAAGTAATTCATGAAAAAGCATTGAAATTAAAGGTTTTAATAGAAGACTTATTCCAAATTAGCAAAGCTACAAGTAACAATATAGAATTTGAATATGCTAAATTAGACTTTTCAGCACTTGTTTTACAAGGTATAGGAGAATGGAAAGATAATTTCGAAGAAAAGAATTTGGAGATAGTATTTAATAAACCAGATTATCCAGTAGTATTAATGCTAGATGGTAGTAGAACTTACAGAGTTATTGATAATTTAATGGGTAATATTTGCAAATATGCTCAAGGAAATACTAGGGTATATATAGATTTAAAAGATGATGAAGAAGAGATTAAGTTAACTATAAAAAACATTTCAGCTTATGAGTTAAATATTAGTGCAGAGGAGCTTATGGAAAGATTTACAAGAGGGGATAAGTCAAGAAATACAGATGGCTCAGGTCTTGGACTTTCAATAGCATCTTCTTTAATAGAAGGTCAAGGTGGAAAGTTTAATATAGATATAGATGGAGATTTGTTCAAAGTAAGTATTAAATTTAAGAAATAACTATATAAATAGAAAAGAACCTGCTATACGAGGTTCTTTTTTGTTTATTCAATTTAGATATATAGTTTATAATATAAAAAAGCAGTAAAATTTGATATTATTAATAGTAAAGAATAAATTTAGGAGAATTATAAAATGTCGAAAAGAAAAGTATTTGGATTGTTAATAATAATTATAGGTGTTCTTGCGCTAGCTATTACACCAATTATGAATTTGTATATTAAAAATAAAGTCGAGTCTAGTTTGACTGACTTTAATACATTATCTGCTGAAGATTTAAATAAGAACAAAGATGGAGATGGAGATTTTAATTTTGATAATCTTGATGAAATATCTCCTAGCAAGGTTATTTTAAATCCAGGAGAAATAAACAAAGATTTAATTATTGGACAAATGGTTATACCAAACATAAAGGCTAATTTAACGATGTTTAAGGGACTTAGCAATAATGAATTATTAGCAGGGGTAGGAACTATGAAAAAAGATCAGGTTATGGGTAGAGGAAACTATTCTATTGCAGGTCATTATGCAAAAAACAACACTCTACTTGGAAATTTAATTTCTGTAAATAAAGGAGATATTATAAGAATAACGGATAAGATTAAAACTTATGAGTATAAGGTGTATGATACTCAAAGAGTAAGTCCAACTAGTGTAAATTTAATAGAGGATACTGTTTCAGAAGAAAGAGGAAACCCAATAGTAACTGTTATGAATTGTTATTACAAAGATGGAAAAAACACGGGAGATAGATACTTTGTTTTTGGAGATTTAGTAACGGTAAAAGATTATATCGAGTCAGATATAAATTCAGGAATCAATTAATTAAAGATAATTTTGAAATGTTAATATATGCTATAATAATTTGAGAAAGGGGGTATTATGAAAGCGATTTGTGTGTTCAACCAAAAAGGTGGAGTAGGGAAAACTACAACAGTTGTAAATTTAGCTGCAGCTTTAGGGCTAAAAGGAAAAAAAGTGTTGGTTATGGACTTAGATCCACAAGGTAATAGTTCTTCTGGTTTCGGAGTGGATAAAATGAACTTAGAGAATACAGTATATGATTTATTTATTAATGATGTAAAATTAGAAGATATCATATATAAAACAGAAGCTGAGAATGTTAGTATAATACCTTCGAATACTTCTTTATCTGGTGTGGAGGTAGAACTTATTAATACACCAAGTAGAGAATCGGTTTTAAAAAATGCTTTAGAGGGTTTTGAGGATTTTGATTATATAATAATGGATTGTCCTCCTTCTTTAGGGTTTTTAAGTATAAATGCACTAACTGCTGCAGACTCGGTATTAATTCCTATACAAAGTGAATATTATGCTTTAGAAGGTGTAAGTCAGTTAGTTGAAACTATAAATCTAGTTAAAAAGTCTTTAAACAAGGATTTAGAAGTTGAAGGCGTATTAATTAGTA
Source organism: Miniphocaeibacter massiliensis (assembly GCF_900232905.1). GTDB lineage: Bacteria > Bacillota > Clostridia > Tissierellales > Peptoniphilaceae > Miniphocaeibacter > Miniphocaeibacter massiliensis. The sequence continues at coordinate 6,521 of NZ_OCTQ01000003.1, read as the reverse complement.
TGTTTGATGGAAGAAACAATCTTTCTTTGGAGGTTGTGGAAGAAGTAAAGAAATATTTTAAAAACAAAGTTTTTAAAAGTATTATTCCAAGGAATGTTCGCTTAGCAGAAGCTCCTAGTTACGGAGAGAGTATTTTTGATTATGATAGCAAGTCTAAGGGAGCTGTGGCATATGAAAAACTTGCAAAAGAAATAATTAAGAATAATAAATAGGTGATGAAATGGCTAAAAAAAAGGGACTAGGCAAGGGATTAGAAGCATTAATTCCTCAAAATGTTATAGATGAAGATTTAGAAAAAAAGAATATAGAGGAACTTGAACTTAAAGAAATTTTTCCAAGGGAAGATCAGCCAAGAAAAGAGTTTGAAGAAGAATCTTTAGAAGAGTTAAAAACTTCAATATTGGAATATGGTATTATACAACCTATTGTTGTTAGGAAGAAAAACGAAAAATATGAAATAGTAGCTGGAGAGAGAAGATACAGAGCTGCTAAATTGGCGAAATTGGAAAAAGTTCCAGTTAGAATTATGGATATAGGCGATGTAGAGATTAAAGAAATTTCTATTATTGAAAATATCCAAAGGGAAGACTTGAATCCTTATGAGGAAGCTTCAGCATACCAAGAATTGATGGACGAGTACGGATATACTCAACAGGAGTTAAGTGAAAAAATAGGAAAAAGTCGTTCTTACATAGCGAATACAATAAGGCTGTTAAAATTGGATCCAGAAATATTGGAACATTTGAAAGAAGGAGACATAACTTCTACTCAGGCGAGGTCATTACTTGCTATTGAAGATAAAAATAGTAGATTTAAAATGCTTGAAAAATTACTTTTAAAGCAATCTAATGTTAGAGATTTAGAGAAAGTTGCATTTAGAAGAAAGTCAAAAGACATATATCAGCAGGAACTTGAAGAAAGACTTGTTGAAAGACTAGGAACAAAAGTTGATTTAAAGCCTAAAAAAAGAGGCGGCAAAATAGAAATTACTTATATGAGCAACGATGATTTAGAAAGAATTTTAGAAATTATAGGAGGATAGAGAAAATGTATATTGAAATGGGATTAGTTGAGTATTTAGAAAAAACAAAAAGTAAAGAAATGCCAGGTGGAGGTTCTGTAGTAGGTTATACAGGGGCTTTGGGTGCAGCTTTAACTATGATGGTTGCTAACTTGACTTATGGAAAAAAATCTTTTGAATCTTTAGATGAGTCTATTAAAAATGAAGTTAAAAAAGACTATGAAACAATGGATAGCCTTATAGAAGAACTTAAAAAAATGGTTGATGCAGATGCAAAATCTTTTGATGGAGTTTTAGAAGCTTATAAATTGCCAAAAGAAACAGAGGAAGAAAAAACTTTTAGAAAGCAAAAAATTCAAGAAGGATATAAAGTTGCTATGGACGTTCCTCTAAAAACTTGCGAACTTATAATAGATTGTATGAAAAATCAAAGATCTTTTGCTAAATATGGAAATATTTATGCTATAACTGACCAAGGCGCTGGAACTTTATTGCTTGCAGCGAGTGGAGAAGCTGTTTTATTAAACGTTATTATTAATTTAAGTAGTATAGAAGAAGGAGCTTATAAAGAAGAGGTAAAAGTTAAGCTGGAAAAATATACTAACGAAATAAAAGAACTTCAAAAAGAAATGATGGATAGTTGTTACAACAGATTAAAAGAAATGAAATAGAGGAACTGTTTTGATATATTTTGATAATGCCGCAACAACATTCCCAAAGCCGGAGATGGTTTATGAAAAGACTATGGAGGCTATGAAGGAATTTGGAGCAAATCCTGGAAGGTCTGGGCATAAATTGTCTCTTAAAATGGATAGGGAGATATTTAATACTAGAAATTTATTAACAGACTTTATAGGAGGAGATAATCCTTTAAACTTGGCTTTTACAAAAAATTGTACAGAGAGTTTAAATATTGCAATTAAAGGTTTAGTAAAAAAGGGAACTCACGTGATTACTACAAGTATGGAGCATAATTCTGTACTTAGACCGTTGAAACATTTGGAAAGCCAAAAGTTAATTGAGCTTACAATAGTTAATGCTAATATAGATGGGATTGTAAATCCAAAAGAAATAAAAAATGCTATAAAAGAAAATACAGATCTTTGTGTAACCACAGCTATGAGTAATCTAACGGGAACAATAGTAAATACTAGAGAAATTGGCAAAATTTTAAAAGATAAAAATATTAAATATATAGTAGATGCTGCTCAAGCTATAGGTTATTTAGATATAGATGTAAAAAAGGACAATATAGATATACTTTGTTTTCCTGGACATAAATCATTATTTGGACCAATGGGAACCGGAGGACTTTATGTAAATACTAAAGAATATATAGAGACTATCATGGAAGGTGGAACAGGGAGCTTTTCTATGGAATTGAATCAACCTTCTATTTATCCTGATAGATTAGAGTCTGGAACTATTAACGGTGTTGGAGTAGTTGGGCTTGGAGCAGGCGTTGAGTATATAAATGAAGTAGGTTTAAAAAATATAAGAGACCATGAAAATATATTAAAAAACTATTTTATAGATGAGTTAGAACAAATAAAAGAAATAAAAGTTTATGGTTCAAAAGATGAAAGACAAGGTCCTGTTGTATCAGTGAATATTGAAGGATTAGACTCTTCAGAGTTAGCCTATATTCTTAACGAGGGTTATGATATATATGTTAGAGCTGGTTTTCATTGTGCACCACTTGCACATAAAACAATAGGCACACAAGAAAAAGGTGCGGCTAGATTTAGTTTTTCATATTTTAACAATGAAAAAGAAATTGAAAAAACAATAGCAGTTTTGAAGAAGATAGTAAAGGAGAATCGTTAATGGAGGCGTTGAAATCAGTAGTTCAAACATTTAGCTTTCTCTTATTTATCATATTAACGATACTAATGATAGTTGCATTCTCTAAAATTTTGCAAGTAAATAGAAAAGTTAATAGACTTAAAAAGAGATATGATAATATTCTAAATGGTAGAGGGGAATTAAATATTGAAGAAGTACTACTAGCACATACAGAAGAAATAGAAGCTATTAGAGGAGACCTTGGTAAAATATCTGGCGAACAAACTCGACTTAATAAAAACTTAGCTTATTCTCTACAGAAAGTAGGCTTTCACAAATATGATGCATTTCCAGACTTGAGTAACAAGCTATCTTACACGTTGGTGTTATTAGATAGTTTTGACAACGGAATAATGATTACTAGTATTTATGGCAGAGAAAATTCATTATCTTTTTCAAAGAGAATAGAAAAAGGAATAGCCAAAATGGATATTTCTGACGACGAAAAAATTGCATTAAATAGGGCGTTGAGCACGGACAAGTAAAAAATTTCATGATAGTATTACCGTGAATATATTAATGGGAGTGACTTAAATGAATATAGTTGACAGTATAAAAGATAAAGTAAAAGGTAAAAATATGAAAATAGTATTTCCAGAAGGAGAAGATAAAAGAATTTTGGGAGCGGCTATAAAATTAAAAAATGATGGATTAATAGAACCTATAATATTAGGAGATTTTGAAGAGATAAAGAAAACTGCTTCAGAAAATTCATTAGATATATCCGGATTAAACATATTAGAAATTGATAAATACGAAGAATACGAATCTTTAGTAGATGCCTTTGTAGAAAGAAGAAAGGGAAAAGCTACTAAAGAAGATGCTTTAGAACAACTTAAAAATGTTAACTATTTTGGTACAATGTTAGTATTTACAGGAAAAGCGGATGGTCTTGTAAGTGGAGCTGTTCACTCAACAGGAGATACTGTAAGACCTGCTTTACAAATTATAAAAACAAAACCAGGAGTTTCAAGAACTAGTGGAGCCATGTTAATGCTTGGAGAAAAAGGCGGCAAATATTTATTTTCAGATGTTGCTATTAACATTACACTAGAGCCACAAGAGTTAGCAGAAGTTGCTGTAGAATCTGCAAAGACTGCTAAAATATTTGATATAGATCCTAAAGTAGCTATGTTAAGTTTCTCAACTAAAGGTTCAGCAAAACACGAACTAGCAGAAAGAGTTGCAGAAGCTACTAAAATAGCAAAAGAATTGGCTCCAGAGTTGGCAATAGACGGAGAAATGCAATTTGATGCAGCCATAGCACCAGAAGTAGGAGAGAAAAAAGCTCCAGGTTCAGATGTTGCTGGAAAAGCTAATGTATTTATATTTCCAGACTTGCAAGCTGGAAACATAGGATATAAAATAGCCCAAAGATTAGGTGGATATGAAGCTATAGGCCCTATATTGCAAGGGCTAAATATGCCTATATCTGATCTTTCAAGAGGATGTAGCGAAGAAGATGTATATAAACTTTCTTTAATAACAGCAGCACAAGCATTAGAAAAATAATATAAAAAAGCATTGGATATAATCCAATGCTTTTTTGTTGCTTGTTAAAATTATACTTGTATGAATGTACCTGGTCCTAAAGGTATATTGAATACATAGAAAATAATTAAAAGTATTATCCATGATATTAACAATATAAAGGAATAAGGCAACATTGTAGATATTATAGTCCCTACACCGCTCTTTTTATCATATTTTTGAGCAAATACAACAATCATAGCAAAATAATTCATAAGAGGAGTAATAATATTTGTACTAGAATCTCCAATTCTGTAAGCTGCTTGAGCAAGTGAAGGACTTAAACCGACACCGAACAACATAGGTATAAATATTGGAGCCATTATAGCCCATTTTGCACTTGCAGAACCTAAAAATAGATTTAAGAAAGAAGATAAAATTATAAATGCTATAATTAAAGGTATTCCAGTAAAGCCAACACTTTCTAAGAAATGAGCACCTTTTACAGAAATTATCGTAGCTATGTGTGTGTATTCAAAGTACTTAACAAATTGTGCAGCGAAGAAAGCTAAAAATATAAATCCACCCATACTCTTCATACCTTCTGTAAATCCTTCCGCCATATCTTTAGTAGTTTTAATTTTCTTAGTAGTAATTCCATATACTATAGATGGAATTAAAAATACAAAAAATATTATTCCGATAATACCTTGACTAAGAAAAGCTTTTAAGCTCAAATCGCCATTATCATCTAATGTTTTAAATAATGCATTTTCAGGTATAACACAAATAGCAATAACAATAATAATTAACAGTAAGGCAATACCAGCATTTCTAAGACCTTTAGATTGTAAAGGGGTCACTTCTGACTTTTCAACCACAAAATCTCCAGTATACTTACCTAAAGTTGGAACTGTTATTTTTTCTGTGATAAGAGTACCTATAATAACAATCATAAAAGCTGATGCAGCCATGAAATACCAATTTGATGTTGCCGTAATACTAACATCTAAACCTACGGCATCTGCAGCAGTTTGAGTAATTGCAGACAATTGAGCATCTGTAGCACCAAATAATAAGTTAGCACTAAAACCAGCAGAAACTCCAGCAAAAGCAGCAGCAAGTCCAGCTATAGGGTTTCTACCTGCTTCGGCGAAAAGTAAAGCTCCTAGGGGGATAACAACTATATAGCCGACATCTCCTGCAACATTAGCCATTACTCCAGAAAATATAATTATGGGAGTTAAAATTTTTGGATTTGCACCAAGAAGCAACTTCTTTAATGCTGTTTCTATTAAACCAGACCATTCAGAAATACTTACTCCAAGCATAGCTACAAGAACAACGCCTAGAGGAGCAAATGATACAAAGTTGTCAACCATATTATTAAGCATCCAATTAATACCATCTTTGTTTAGTAGAGTTACTACTTCAACAACTTCTTTTTCTCCAGTACGACCATTTACAAAATCCACAGAAGTACCTTGTAGAAAATAAGAAATTACCATAATAGCTATACTCATTATTATGAAAATCATAAAAGGATGAGGCATAGCATTACCTATTTTTTCGATACGTCTCAAAAACTTAGAACCTTGCGCATCTTTTTTTTCCTTCTTCATAAAAAAGAACCTCCTTAAACATTTATTGCTATAAACCTATACTAACAATAGGTCGTAGCCTATATAGTATAGCATAATAAAATAAATGAAATAAACATCATGAGTTAAACGTTGGAATTTCAACAGCATAAAATAAAGTGAAAAATATTTCAAAAAAGTGTTGACATAATATTTGAAGCCATGGTATACTAAATGAGTTGTCACGGAGAGTGCAACGAAAGAACCTAGACAAAAGAAAAGTGTAAAAAACTTTGAGAAAAGAAGTACAACCAAACAATAATTTTCGGTGTAAAGAAAATAAAGAAGTCAGCAGATAAGAGCTGATCAAACATTTTAATTGAGAGTTTGATCCTGGCTCAGGACGAACGCTGGCGGCGTGCTTAACACATGCAAGTCGAACGAGAATCTATTAGACTGATATTTCGATTGAAGACTGATAGAGGAAAGTGGCGAACGGGTGAGTAACGCGTGAGCAACCTGCCTTACACAAAGGGATAGCCTCGGGAAACCGGGATTAATACCATATGAGACCCCATTATCGAATGATAAAGAGGTTAAAGATT
>NZ_OCTQ01000005.1 GCF_900232905.1 Miniphocaeibacter massiliensis | reverse complement strand
AATCTTTAACCTCTCTATCATTCGATAATGGGGTCTCATATGGTATTAATCCCGGTTTCCCGAGGCTATCCCTTTGTGTAAGGCAGGTTGCTCACGCGTTACTCACCCGTTCGCCACTTTCCTCTATTATGCTTCTACCGAAATATTGGCTTAATAGATTCTCGTTCGACTTGCATGTGTTAAGCACGCCGCCAGCGTTCGTCCTGAGCCAGGATCAAACTCTCAATTAAAATGTTTGATCAGCTCTTAACTGCTGACTTCTTTATTTTCTTTACACCGAAAATTATTGTTTGGTTGTACTTTTTTCTCAAAGTTTTTTACACTTTTCTTTTGTCTAGGTTCTTTCGTTGCACTCTCCGTGACAACTTTTTAAGTATAGCATACTCTAAAGTTTTTTGTCAACTTTTTTTGTACCTTTTTATCTACTTGTTTTAAGCAATTAAAAAGGCACTTTCTTAAGTGCCCTTTTATATTATCAACTTTTTATTCTCTTGTCAATATCTTTTTTCTTCTTTTTTTATCTTTTTTAGGATTTGTATACAAGTACAGGTGTATCTATTTTTACTTCATCATAGATTTTCTTTACATTATCGTATGGAGTGTTTATACAACCATGACTTCCTCTAGATTTGTATATTTCTCCTCCAAAGTTTGACTGCCAGCTCGCATCATGCAGTCCTATACCTCCCCAGTTAATTGGTAACCAAAAGTTAACTGGACTACTATAATTTTCTCCGTTTAATCTTCTATTTGTCTCTCTTGACCAAACTTTAAAGGTTCCTGTTGGAGTTTCTCTATCTCCCGGTCTTCCAGAAATTATGTCAGTCTCCACAACAAGTTTTCCTTCTTTATAAAACCACATGTGCTGTCTAGTTAAATCTATTTCAACATAAGTATCTCCTACACCCTTTTCTACTCTGGTTAAACCTTTCAATTTATATTCTGGTTTTATAGTTCCACTTTCCTTAGTTTCTATTTGCTTTAATAATAAATCTGTTGTTTTTTGAACATCTGTCTGCCACCCATAAATTCCACCTGGCACTGTTATTTCTCCAAGTCCAGTTGCATTAAATTGATGTTCCTTTCCAAAAGTATCATACTTTGATGCCAATTGCTTTACATAAGCCGTTACCTTGTCTTTATTTAATTTATAATCTCCATTTTCTTGGTCATACAAAGCTATCAAAGCCTCTCCTTGAAGATCTTCTTTTGTATAATCAAAATCAAAAGTTATTGCAACATTAAATAAAGAGTTCATTAATTCAAGTCTTTCTTTCATTTCAGGAGTATCCGCTAATACCTTAGGCTTTAAATATTCATCTTTTAAAACTAGTTCTTCTTTATTCTCTGAAAAAGCCTTTACCACAGATTCTTTAACCAAAGCTACATCTATCTTATTTCCTTCTACTTCTGGAGTTATTTCAAATTTATCGTTAACTCTTTCTATTTTAGCATCTACTGGTTCTTTAGCCTCTTTATTTAATTTAGAGTTTTCTATTATTGTATTAAGTGCATTGTCATCCCATGATGGATTATACTCTATATTATGTTTATGATTTCTAAATATCTCTATAGGCCACAAAAAAGCGTTTTGTTTAATCTTGGTATTTTCTGGAATAGACACTTTATATTCTATGTCTTTTGCATATATAGTGTCTTTCTTATCATCTTTCCCCATTATATCTAAAGAATAATCGCTATAATCTGAATTTAAAATTTTAGATTTACTTGTAAAACCTCTGTTAGAATTATTTACTTCTGTTCTTGGAAAAGTATAAAAACTAAAAATTGCCACTCCAATCAAATATATAACAGCTACTATAGAAATTATTATTATACTTGCTTTCTTCTTCAATTTATCCCCCTTATCTTTCTTCTCTATTAGTTCTATATTATATCACACAACATATATAATACCCATATTTTTTGACAATAAAAAAACTACTTCAATGAAGTAGTTTATTTTACTGATCTTGAGTAGAACTCAACAATGTATGAATCTGTTATTTCAATAGGTACTTCTTCTCTTTCAGGCATTCTGTCAAGTTTAGCTTTAAATCCATCCATTTTAGTAATGTATGGTAAAGAATAACTGAAGTTTGCTTCAAAGTTGTCCTTAAACATTTCATTTTTTCTAGATTTTTCTCTTAATTCTATTTCATCACCTACAGATACTTGGTATGAAGGAATGCTTACCTTTTTACCATTAACAAGTACATGTCCATGAACTACCATTTGTCTAGCTTGTCTTATAGAAGAAGCAATACCAGCTCTATAAACTAAGTTGTCTAATCTAGTTTCTAACATTTTAACTAAAGCATCCCCTGTTGATTCAGATGCATTATAAGCTTTTTTGAAGTAAATTCTAAATTGTTTTTCCATTACTCCATAATAAGCTCTTAGTCTTTGTTTTTCTAATAATTGTCTACCATATTCAGTAAGTTTTTTATCTTCTCTTCCTAAGCCTTTACCCATTCTTTTTTCAGCTTTAGGATGTCCTGAAACATTTAATCCTAGTCTTCTAGCTTCTTTGAATCTAGGTCCCATCATTTTTGCCATTTTAAAAATCTCCCTTAAAATTATTTGCCGCGGATAATTTTAAGCCAATAATATTTTATTCATTTAATAATACTTTGTCAAGTAATATCGCAAAAAGGGATTAAGAATTCTTAACCCCTGGTTTTATTTAGTCTATTAATTCTAGAATACACATTTCAGCGCTGTCACCTTGACGTGGACCCATTTTTAATATTCTAGTATATCCACCATTTCTATCTGCATATTTTGGTGCTATTTCTTCAAATAGTTTATGTGCTACTTCATCTTTATATATATAAGCCAATGCTTGTCTTCTAGAATGTAAGTCGCCTTTTTTTCCAAGAGTTATCATCTTTTCTGCTACTCTTCTAGTTTCTTTAGCTCTTGTAACTGTAGTTTCAATTCTTCCATTTTCGAATAAAGATTGAACTTGATTTCTAAGAAGACTATTTCTATGGTCAGTTCTTCTTCCAAGTTTTCTTAAGTTAGACACTATATCCCTCCTTTAAGATTCTTCTTCGTCTGCAAATAAAAGTCCCATATCATGAACCTTATTTTCAACTTCTTCTAATGATTTTTTTCCAAAGTTTTTAATCTTGCACATTTCATCAGTAGTTTTAGAGATAATATCTCCAACAGTATCAATACCTGCTCTTTTCAAACAGTTGAAACTTCTCAAAGATAGGTCTAGCTCTTCTATACTAATATTGTACAATTCATCCTTGTCAACGGAATCATCAGTTTCCTCTTCTTCATCAACATAGTCGTAATTTGGTAATTCAGTAAATAATTCTAAATAATCTCTAAGAATATCAGCACCTTCAGATATAGCTTCTTGAGAAGTAATAGTACCATTAGTCCATACTTCAAGCTCAAGTTTTTCCTTGTTGGAAACTTGCTCAATAGCTTCAAAATTAACCTTTACAACAGGTGTAAAAGAAGAATCTATAGCGATTACGCCAATAGCGTCATCTTCAGATTTATTTAATTCTGAAATTCTATATCCTTTACCATTCTCAACCCTTAAAACCATTTTAATATGAGCATCTTCATTTAAAGTCGCTATATAATGGTCAGGATTTGCTACCTCTATACTAGAATCCACCTCTATATCTTTTGCAGTAAAAGTATGAGGTCCCTTTAATTCCAAGTCAAGAGTAACAGGCTCGTCTGAAAAATTCTTAATAGCAATACCCTTAATATTAAGGATCATTTCTGAAACATCTTCCATTACACCTTTAACAGTTGAAAATTCATGTAATACATCTTCAATTTGAATTTTGGATACAGCAGAACCAGGAAGTGATGATAACAATACTCTTCTCAAACTGTTTCCCAAAGTAGTCCCAAAACCTCTTTCTAAAGGAGCAATGGTAAATTTACCATAATTTTTTTCTTCATTGATGTCTGTAATTTCTATCTTAGTATTTAAGTTTTCTGTCATAGACAATAACCCTCCTAATTTAAGTCTACTATTTACTTGAGGGTAAATGTGTTAAGGAATCTCCTCAAACACCTCAATTAGTTTTCAAATTTTAAATAATATAATTAAACTCTTCTTCTCTTAGGTGGTCTACAACCATTGTGAGGAATAGGAGTTACGTCTTTAATTAAACTAATCTCTAAACCTGAAGCTTGTAAAGATCTAATCGCAGCTTCACGACCAGAACCAGGTCCTTTAACATATACTTCAACTACTTTTAAACCATGCTCCATAGCTTTTTTAGCTGCTTCTTGTGCTGCTTCTTGTGCTGCAAAAGGAGTAGACTTTCTTGAGCCACGAAAACCCAATTGACCAGCTGATGCCCAAGAAATTAAATTTCCTTGTAAATCAGTTAAACTAACCATTGTATTGTTAAATGAAGACACAATATGAGCTTGGCCTTTTTCAATATTCTTTCTTTCTCTTCTTCTTACACGAGTTTGTTGTTTCTTTGCCAATTAATTCGCCTCCTATCTACTTGTTCTTTTGAGCTAATTTTTTAGGACCCTTACGAGTTCTTGCATTATTTTTAGTATTTTGACCTCTAACAGGAAGACCTCTTTTGTGTCTAATACCTCTATAACAATTAATCTCTTTTAATCTTTTTATATTCATGGCAACTTCTCTACGAAGGTCACCTTCAATTGCGTAATTATCTAACTCTGTTCTTATAGCTGCAAGTTCTGTTTCAGTTAAATCTCTAACTCTAGTGTCAGGATTTACTCCTACAGCTTTTAAGATTTCATTTGAACGTTGTCTACCTACACCGTAAATAGCAGTTAGACCAATTTCGATTCTTTTATCTTTAGGTAAATCTACCCCAGCAATTCTAGCCACTCTTAATTGTACCTCCTAATAATTATTTTAACCTTGTTTTTGTTTATGTTTAGGATTTTCGCAAATAACCATTATTTTACCTTTTCTCTTAATGATTTTGCATTTTTCACATATTTTTTTAACTGATGATCTTACCTTCATGTTAACCTCCTACTACTTGTTTCTCCAAGTTATTCTTCCTTTAGTTAGGTCATAAGGTGATAATTCAACAATAACCTTATCTCCTGGAAGAATCCTAATGTAATGCATTCTTAACTTGCCAGAAATGTGGGCTGTTATTTCATGACCATTATCTAGTCGAACCTTAAATATCGTATTAGGTAAGGCATCCGTAACAATACCTTCTACTTCTATTATATCCTTCTTGGACATTAGTTAATGAACCTCCTCTTTTTCTTCAAAAGCCTTAAGCATCTTTCTGATTTTACAATCATTAATACAACTATCCAATTCTAATACAGTGTTAGATTTTTGTAAATGCTTAATTTTTTTCTTCTTTGGATTTTTAAGCTTGCGTTTTTTTCCATCAACTACCAATACATGGGATTCATCCAAAAGGTCTAATACCAATTGAATGCGTCCTTTGTCTCGACCTTTTATGGATCTTACCACTTGACCTATTACTAACTGTTTGTATTGGTCCATAATTTTCTCCCTGGAAAAACTACATGTTGTTTAGACAACTCTTTATCTTCTCGAAAACTTCGTTTACAGAAAGTGTACCGTCAACATTGTATAGTAGATCTAAATCTTTATAGTAACCAATTAAGGGTGCTGTTTGATTTTCATAAACTTCTATTCTGTTAAGTACTGTTTCTTCCTTATCATCGTCTCTTTGAATTACTGAGTGATCTTTACATTCATCACATACACCTTCAACCTTAGTAGGTTTAAAGTCTACATGATAAGTAGCTCCACAGTTAGTACATACCCTTCTACCAGCAAGACGTTTAACTAAAACGTTCTTGTCAACTTCTATATTTATAACTTTATCTAAATTGATGTTTCTCTTTTCAAGACCTTTTTGTAAAGCATCAGCTTGAGCTAAAGTTCTTGGAAAACCATCCAATAAAAATCCATTTTTACAATCCTCTTGATCTAATCTATCCCAAACCAAATCAACAGTAAGTTCATCTGGAACAAGAAGACCTTTATCAAGATAATCCTTAACTTTTTTTCCTAAATCAGTTTGCTCTTTAATGTTCTTTCTAAAAATATCTCCAGTAGAAATATGAACAACATCATATTCTTTAATAATATTAGATGCTTGAGTTCCCTTTCCTGCTCCTGGAGGTCCTAATAGTACTAATCTCATTTAAAACTCCCTATTTATTTAAAAAACCCTTATAATGTCTCATTGTCAACATTGATTCTATTTGCTTAATAGTCTCTAATACTACCCCTACAACGATAATCAAAGAAGTTCCTGCAAAAAGCATTTGAATACCTGTAAAGTGGTTTATAAGTATTGGAGCAGTGGCTATAATAGCCAAAATCAAAGCACCTATTAAAGTTAACTTACCAGAAATTCTTTGTAAATACTCTCCAGTAGGTTTTCCAGGTCTAATACCAGGAATAAATCCACCGTACTGTTGTAAATTTTTAGCGTACTCTACAGTATTAAACTGAATAGCACTGTAAAAATAAGCAAATACAATGATTAAAAACAACTGAACAATACAGTAAATAATCAAACCACTAGTAGTTTGTACAGACATAAGGTTCTGTAACCATTTTGGAGCATCAACCCCAAAAAGTGAAACTATAGTCTGTGGTAACTGCATAATAGCAGATGAGAATATTACTGGCATAACACCAGACATATTTACCTTAATAGGAATATGAGTGGACTGACCACCGTACATCTTTCTACCTACAACTCTTTTAGCATATTGAACTGGTACTTTTCTCTCACCTTGGTTAATTTCAATAACAATAGCAAGTATTGCTAAAGAAACTAACGCTAATATAGCAAATCCCCACCAGCTAGCAGCACCAACCTCATAAGACTGAGTCATAGACTTAAGTGCATTAGGTACACCTGAAATAATACCAAAGAATATTATAATAGAAATACCATTACCTACTCCTTTTTCAGTAATTAGCTCTCCTAGCCAAACCAAGAACATTGTTCCAGCAATTAAAGTTAAAAACATTACTACTTTAGAGAATGTATCTCCTGTTGCAACTGCACTTTTAAATAAAACATTAACCATAGCATAAGCTTGAACAAATGCTAAAAGCACACCAACAATTTTAGTATACATACCCATTTTACGCTTTCCTTCTTCACCATCTTTTAAACTCTCACCTAAACTAGGAAAAGCAATAGTGATAAGTTGCATAATAATTGAAGCAGTAATATAAGGATAAATACCAAGGGCAAAAATAGTCATACCTGACAAACTTCCACCTGAAAACGAATTTAACATTTGTAAAAGTCCTGCTTCATTACCAGACATTACCGCTTCTACTGCTTTAGTATTCATAAACGGAACTGGAATAACATTGCCAAGTCTATATACAACTAACATCAAAAACGTAAAAATAAGTTTGTTCCTAACTTCTGTAACCTTCCAAGCATTCTTCAAAGTTTGGAACATTTAGATCACCTCAGCCCTTCCTCCAGCATTGGCAATTTTCTCCCCAGCACTCTTAGTGAATTTTTGAGCTTGAACAGTTAAGTTTTTCTCTAATTCACCATTGCCTAGAATTTTAACTCCATCAATAGCCTTAGCTTTTTTGATAACTCCTGTTTCAATAAGAAGTTCTGGAGTTACAACTGTACCATCTTCAAATCTATTTAAAGTTTCAACATTTACTTCAGCATATACTTTAGAAAAGTTATTAGTAAAACCTCTCTTAGGAAGTCTTTGGAATAAAGGCATTTGACCACCCTCAAATCCAGGTCTAACTCCACCGCCAGATCTTGAGTTTTGTCCGTCTTGACCACGTCCAGAAGTTTTACCTAAACCTGATCCATAACCTCTACCAACTCTTTTTCTACTCTTAACTCCGCCACCTTCGGCTGGTTTTAAGTCGTGTAATTTCATGATACACCTCCTACTCTGCTATTTCTTCTACGTCTAACATAAACGCAACTTGGTTTATCATACCTCTAATAGCAGGGTTATCTTCCTTAACAACTGTATCACCAGTTTTTTTAAGGCCAAGTGCATCTACTGTTTTTCTATGTTTTTCAATTCTACCGATTCTGCTCTTTTTAAGAGTTATTTTAAGCTTACCCATAAGTTAAGCCTCCTTACCCTATAATTTCTTGAACAGACTTTCCTCTTAATTTAGCAACATCTTCTGCTTTTTTAAGATTTTTAAGTCCTTCAATTGTAGCGTTAACAATATTTCTTGGATTAGAAGTACCAAGAGATTTTGAACGTATATCCTTAATGCCCGCAAGTTCACATACATCACGAACAGGTCCACCAGCGATAACTCCAGTACCTTCGTAAGCTGGTTTTAAAAATACTTTACCTGCACCGAAAACTCCTATAATTTCATGAGGAATAGTTGTACCTACTAACGGAACTCTAATCATGTGTTTTTTAGCATCTTGAACGCCTTTTCTAATAGCTTCAGGAACCTCTTGAGCTTTACCTGAACCAATACCAACAAGACCGTTCTTGTCTCCAACTACTACAATAGCACTGAATCTGAAGTTTCTACCACCCTTTACGACTTTTGTAACACGGTTGATTGCAACTACTCTTTCTTCTAATTCTAAACCTTCTATCTCTTTTGTTAAAAGTTCCAATACTTTACCTCCTTGCACTAAAATTTCAGTCCAGCATTTCTAGCAGCTTCTGCTAGCTCTTTAACTTTTCCATGATATTGGTATCCAGCTCTATCAAAAACAACTTCTTCAATTCCACTTTCAACAGCTTTCTTGCCAATAGCTTCGCCAACTTTTTTAGCAGCGTCCTTATTAGAAGTATTTTCTAAGCCCTCTTTAACATCTTTATCTAAAGTCGAAGCAGATACTAAAGTTTTGCCAGCCACATCATCTATAATTTGTGCATATATATTAGTGTTGCTTTTGTATATATTTAATCTTGGTTTCTCAGGAGTACCAGAAAGTTTTTTTCTAACTCTAGCATGTCTTGCTTTTCTATTTGCTTCTCTATTAATTTGCTTTAACATATCTTACTCCTTTCTACTTACCTGTCTTACCAACTTTACGTCTAATATGTTCATCGATATAACGAACACCCTTACCTTTATATGGTTCAGGCTTTCTATAATCTCTTATATTAGCTGCAAAATTTCCAACTTTTTGTTTATCTATACCAGTAATTACTATTGTATGAGCATCTGGAACCTCAACCTCAATACCTTGTGGATCCTCAACCTCAATTGGATGAGAATAACCTAAGTTTAAAGTTAATTTTTTTCCAGCCTTAGCTGCTCTATAACCAGTACCTTCTATAACTAAAGTCTTTTTATAACCTGAAGTTACACCTTCAACCATGTTTCCTACTAAAGTTCTAGTAAGTCCATGTAAAGATCTATCTCTTTTGCTTTCAGAAGGACGAACAACAGTAACTGTATTGTCTTCAATATTTATAGTCATACCCTTATCTACTTGTTGAGTTAATTCTCCCTTAGGACCTTTAACAGTAACAACATTTGCATTGTCAACCTTAACTTCAACACCAGCAGGGATCTCTATTGGCTTTAATCCAATTCTTGACATGGTTACCTCCTAATTAATTATTATCTGTTACCAAACGTAACAAATAACCTCTCCACCTATACCTTCTTTTCTAGCAACTTTGTCAGTTACTACACCTTTAGATGTAGAGATTATTGCTATACCAAGTCCTCCTAGTACCTTAGGTAACTCGTTAGATCTAACATAAACTCTAAGTCCTGGTTTTGAAATTCTCTTAATTCCTGAAATTACCTTTTCTTCTTTAGGACCATATTTTAAATCCAAAGTTATAGTTCCTTGTTTATCATCTTCTGTAACATTGAATCCATTTATAAAACCTTCATCAAGTAATATTTGTGCAACGTCTTTTTTAACTCTTGATGCAGGGATTTCTACTGATTTATGCTTTGCATTGTTAGCATTTCTTATTCTTGTTAGCATATCTGCTATAGGATCAGTCATCATAAAAGCTTCCTCCTCTCAAAATTTTACCAGCTTGCCTTTTTAACGCCTGGGATTTCGCCTCTATAAGCCAATTCTCTAAAGCATATACGGCAAATACCGTATTTTCTTAGGTAAGCATGAGGTCTACCGCAAATTTTACATCTATTGTAAGCCTGTGTACTAAATTTTGCAGGTCTTTGTTGTTTTGCAATCATTGATTTTTTTGCCACTAATACTCCTCCTTAAGATTACTTTTTGAATGGCATACCCATTAGTTCTAAAAATCTTTTCGATTCTTCGTCTGTCTTAGCTGTAGTAACTATAACAATATCCATTCCTCTGATTTGATCTACCATATCGTACTCAATTTCAGGGAAAATTAATTGTTCTTTAATACCTAGTGAATAATTTCCTCTACCGTCGAATGAAGAAGCTGAAACGCCTCTAAAGTCTCTAACACGTGGTAATGAAATACTTACTAGTTTGTCAAAGAAATCATACATTTTTTGGCCTCTAAGAGTAACCTTAACGCCAACATTCATACCTTCTCTTAACTTGAAGTTTGCAATAGATTTCTTTGCTTTAGTAACAACTGGACTTTGTCCTGTAATTGTTTTTATTTCTTTAACCGCACTTTCAACAGCCTTTGGATTGTCTTTAGAAGAACCAAGTCCTATGTTAAGTACTACTTTATTTAACTTAGGCACTTCCATAACATTTTTATAACCAAAGCTTTCTGTTAATGCAGGAATAACTTCTTTATTGTATTTTTCTAATAATCTGGAAGTCACTCAAATACCCCCTCTTAACTATTTAATCTCTTGTCCGCTAGCTTTGCTAACTCTAACCTTAGTACCATTTTCAACTTTGTAACCAATTCTTGAGCCTTTTCCAGCTTTAGAATCATAGTACATAACATTAGAAGCATCAATAGGTCCTTCTGCCTTTTGAATACCACCTGGGCTTTCAGGTCCTCTTGGCTTTTCATGTTTAGTTTGAACATTAACTCCTTCAACAACAACTAAGTTTTTCTTAGGCATTGTTTGAAGAACTTTACCTGTCTTCCCTTTATCTTTACCAGCTATAACAATAACTGTATCTCCACTTTTAATTTTCATTATCTATACACCTCCAACTATAATACTTCAGGTGCCAATGAAATAATTTTCATAAAGCTTCCAGCTCTTAATTCTCTAGTAACCGTACCGAAAATTCTTGTACCCACTGGGTTTTTATCATCTTTTATAATAACAGCCGCATTATCATCAAACTTAATGTAGCTACCATCCGGTCTTCTAACACCCTTTTTAGTTCTAACTATAACAGCTTTTACAATCTCGCCCTTCTTAACAACCCCACCAGGCGTAGCGCTTTTAACTGTACAAACTACTATGTCCCCGATTTTAGCGTACTTTTTATTAGTACCTCCTAAAACTCTTATTACTAGTAGTTCTTTAGCTCCTGAATTATCTGCGACTCTTAAACGACTTTCTGTTTGAATCATTTAGGTTCTCCTTTCTAGTATAAGAATTACTTTGCTCTTTCGAGGATTTCAACAAGTCTCCATCTTTTTTCTCTTGAAAGAGGTCTTGTTTCCATTACTACAACTTTATCACCAATTTTGCACTCGTTGTTTTCGTCATGAGCTTTAAATTTAGTAGTCTTTTTAATTTGCTTTTTATACAAAGGATGAGTAACAAAAGTATTAACAGCAATAACAATTGTCTTATCCATTTTATCAGACACAACTGTGCCAGTTATGGTTTTTCTATTATTTCTTTCCATAATGGACTATGCCTCCTTCCCAATATTAAGTTCACGTTCTCTTACGATTGTCTTAATGCGGGCTATATCTTTTTTAACACCACTAATTCTCATAGGGTTCTCTAATTGCCCTGTAGCCAATTGAAAACGCAAGTTGAATAACTCAACTTTTAAATCTTTTAACGAACTTTGTAAGTCAACATCTGACATTTGGCGAATTTCTTTAGTTTTCATTAGCTTCACCATCCTTATCTGTATTATCACGAGTAATGAACTTTGTCTTGATAGGAAGTTTGTGAGCTGCTAGTCTCATTGCTTCTCTAGCTACCTCCTCAGGTACTCCTGACATCTCAAACAAAATTCTACCTGGCTTAACCACAGCTACCCAATACTCTGGAGATCCTTTACCGGAACCCATACGTACTTCAGCTGGTTTTTCTGTCACTGGCTTATCTGGGAACACTTTGATCCAGATATTACCGCCTCTTTTTATATATCTTGTCATCGCACGTCTTGCGGCTTCTATTTGATTTGAAGTCATCCAGCAAGGTTCTAACGCTTGTAAAGCATAATCACCATAAGTAATAGTATTACCTCTGTGAGCTTTACCTGTCATTCTGCCTCTATGAACCTTACGATACTTAACTCTTTTAGGCATTAACATAGATTATTCCTCCCTCCTAGTGTATTAATTTCCTTTAGCACCAGATTGTTGATTGTTTTTCTTAGTGTAATTTTTTCTATTATCTCTTTTGTTTTTTCTGTTGTCTCTTCTCTTGCCTTTGATTTCTGGTAACTCAGCTTCTTTCATACCAGGAAGAACTTGACCTTTGTATAACCAAACCTTAACACCAAGTTTTCCATAAGTAGTATCAGCTTCAGCAAAACCATAATCAATATCAGCTCTAAGAGTTTGTAGAGGAATAGTTCCTTCGCTATAGCCTTCAGTTCTTGCCATGTCAGCACCACCAAGTCTACCAGAAACAGCAGTTTTGATACCCTTAGCTCCCGCTCTCATACTTCTTTGAATAGCTTGTTTCATAGCTCTTCTAAAAGAAATTCTTCTTTCAAGAGAAGCTGCAATATTCTCAGCTACCAATTGAGCACTTAAGTCAGGTCTTTTGATTTCTTCAACATTAACAATAACTTTTTTACCTGTAGCTTTTTCAATTTTATTTCTTAAAACCTCAACACCAGAACCTTGTCTACCAATAACCATTCCAGGCTTTGCAGTGTTGATAGTAACTTTAATTTTATTTGAAGCTCTTTCAATTTCAATAGCGGAAACACCAGAAAGATAAACTTCTTTTTTAACTAATTCACGAATCTTGTGATCCTCTACTATTAAATCGCCAAAATCTTTTTTATTAGCAAACCATTTAGAGCTCCAGTCTTTAATAACACCAACTCTTAATCCATGAGGATTTACTTTTTGACCCATTCTCGCTCGCCCTCCTTAATCTCTTTCTTTAACAACAACGCCAATGTGGCTTGATCTTTTTAATATTGGGTAAGCCATTCCCTTAGCTTTTGGTCTCCATCTTTTCATAACAGGAGCATCATTAGCATACGCTTCTGAAACGTATAATAAATCTCTATCTAAATTGAAGTTGTGTTCTGCATTGGCAACTGCTGATTTCAATACCTTTTCTAAAACCTTAGCTCCTCTTTTAGGAGTGAATTGTAGGATTGCAAGTGCTTCATCAACTTTTTTCCCTCTAATTTCCTTACAGATGAAGTTAACTTTTAGAGGTGAAATTCTTTCATATTTTGCAATAGCTTTCGCTTCCATGATTGTACCTCCTTTAATTATCTAACTTTGCTGCCTTTTTCGTTTTTGCCAGCATGTCCTCTGTAAGTTCTAGTAGACACAAATTCACCTAATTTATGTCCTACCATATCATCAGTTATATAAATTGGTAAATGCTTTCTACCATCGTGTACTGCTATAGTATGTCCAACGAATTGTGGAAATATTGTAGAACGACGAGACCAAGTCTTTATAACTTTTTTATCTCCAGATTCATTTAATGCTTCAACCTTTTTCATAAGATGATCATCACAAAATGGTCCTTTTTTTAACGATCTGCCCATTAATAACGCCTCCTTTTACTACTTAGTTCTTCTTCTTACGATATACATATCGGATTTTTTATTTTTCTTTCTAGTTTTTAAACCTAAAGCTGGTTTACCCCAAGGAGTAGACGGAGCTGGACGACCTACAGGAGTTCTACCTTCCCCACCACCGTGTGGATGATCAACAGGGTTCATCGCAGAACCTCTAACGTGAGGTCTCTTACCCATATGTCTTGAACGACCTGCCTTACCAACAGTAACAAGTTCATTACTTAAGTTACCAACTTGTCCAACAGTAGCACGACACTCTTGTAAAACTAATCTAAACTCACCAGAAGGTAATTTTAACTGAGCATATCTTCCTTCTTTAGCCATCAATTGAGCTTCTGCACCAGCAGTTCTAGCTAATTGACCACCTTTTCCAGGTTTTAATTCAATATTATGAACGATAGTACCAACAGGAATATCCTTTAATTTTAAAGCATTACCAATCATAATATCAGCATTTTCACCAGACTCAATCTTGTATCCAACTTTCAATCCATTAGGAGCTAAAATATATCTTTTTTCTCCATCTGCATAATTTAAAAGTGCAATATTAGCAGTTCTGTTTGGATCGTACTCAATAGCAGCTACAGTAGCTGGAATACCATCTTTATCTCTTTTAAAATCTATTATTCTGTATCTTCTCTTAGCTCCGCCGCCTCTATGACGAATAGTAATTCTACCATGTGAATTTCTACCACCTGACTTACTTAAACTAACAGTTAAAGATTTTTCAGGTGCTTTCTTTGTGATTTCTTCAAAGCTTAGTACGCTCATACCACGTACTCCGGCAGAGGTTGGTTTGTATTTTCTTATAGCCATGTTATATACCCCCTATCTTATAAACCTTCAAAGAATTCAATAGCCTTAGAATCTTTCGCTAATGTAACTATTGCTTTTTTCCAATCAGGTGTTTTTCCTACATTCGCTCCGACTCTTTTCATTTTTCCTCTAACATTCATAGTGTTAACCTTAGCAACTTTAACACCTTCGCCGAAAACTACTTCAACAGCCTTCTTAACCTCAGACTTAGTTGCATTTTTAGCAACCTTGAAAGTATAAACACCTTCGTCCATTCTTCCCATAGAATCCTCAGTAATAATAGGCTTAATAATTATATCGTGTGGTGATGTCATTATGCGAACACCTCCTCAATCTTCTTAACTGCATCTTGTGTAACAACAAATGAATCATGTCTTAAAATATCATAAACATTAATATTGTCAGCTTCTGCAACCTCAACTCCAACTAAATTTCTAAAAGATTTATAAACAGCTTCGTCTTTATTTTCAACAACGATTAAAGCTTTTTTAGCAGCTTTAATATCTTCTAAAACTTTTTTTGCAGTTTTTGTACTTATATTATCAAAGTTCAACTTATCTAAAACAATGATTTCCTCATCATTTACCTTAGAAGTTAAAACTGATTTTAAAGCATTTCTTCTAATTTTCTTAGGAACATTGTAACTGTAATCTCTTGGTTTCGGTGCAAAAACAACTCCACCACCAGCCCATTGTGGACTTCTTGTACTTCCTTGACGAGCACGTCCAGTTCCTTTTTGTCTCCAAGGTTTTCTACCTCCGCCTCTAACTTCAGCTCTTGTCTTAGCAGATTGAGTACCTTGTCTTTTATTAGCAAGTTGATTTTTAACTACTTCATATACAACATGCTCATTTATTTCTACGCCAAATATAGCTTCATTTAACTCTATTTCACCAACAGACTCTCCTAGTTGGTTATATAATGTAACATTAGGCATATCTATTCCTCCTTCCTAAAAATAACTACTTTGTTTTAACTGATTCTTTTATAGTAACTAATCCACCTTTAGGTCCAGGAACAGCGCCTTTAACTAAAATAAGATTCTTGTCAGCATCCACTCTAACGATAGTTAAGTTTTGAATAGTAACTCTTTCATTACCAGTCTTACCACTACCTTTTCTACCTTTGAAAACACGACCTGGATAAGCACCAGCAGATCTAGCACCAGCAACTCTGTGAGATTTAGAACCGTGAGATTCAGGACCTCTACTGTAGTTGTGTCTAACGATAGAACCTTGAGTTCCTTTACCCTTTGAAGTACCATAAACATCAATCTTGTCATTTTCTTGGAAAATATCAACTTTTATTTCTGTTCCAACTTCAAAACTTTCGCCATTATTAACAGAAAACTCTCTAAGATACTTTTTGTATCCAGTACCAGCTTTGTCAAAATGACCTTTCATTGGTTGGTTAACTTTTTTCTCTTTAGCATCAACATAACCAACTTGAATAGCATTATATCCATCAGTATCAACTGACTTTACTTGAGTAACAATCATAGGGCCAGCCTCGATAACTGTTACAGGAATTAACTCTCCATCTTCTAAGAAAATTTGAGTCATCCCGATTTTCTTTCCTAATATACTCTTCATGAGCACACCTCCTAATTACTTACAGCGGATTGATTTACAATCGTTCTAAGATTTACAACTTAATTTCGATATCTACACCAGCAGGTAAATTTAATTTCTTTAACGCTTCTAGTGTGTTCTTGTTAGGATTTAAGATATCAATAAGTCTTTTATGAGTTCTTTGTTCGAACTGCTCTCTACTGTCTTTATACTTATGAACAGCTCTTAAGATTGTAATGATTTCCTTTTCTGTTGGTAGTGGAATTGGACCAGAAACATCAGCTCCTGTTCTTTTTGTAGCTTCCACGATTTTTTGAGCAGATTGATCGATTATCTCATGATCATAAGCTCTAAGTCTAATTCTTATTTTTTGTTTTGCCATATTGGCACCTCCTCATATTTTTAAAGGAAGCGTATGACTACTTATCTCCCATACACCGTTCCGGGTGTATCGTGCCCTTATTTAAATTGACTTTTCAGTCAATAAGTAATCTTTTCCGCCCGAATCACATCAGACATACTCCACGAAAATTCCCTGAAAAACTCAGCAACCTCCCGTTTCAACGCTTTTTCCCTTTTAGGCACTCATTCATTATATACAAATAAATTAGGAATTGCAAGTTTTTTTTGCAATTCCTAACAAATAAATCCAAAAATATTAAAACAATAAAAAATTTATAAAATAAGCATACAAATTATTTACTGTATTTCTTTATCTCCTCACTTACTTCCTTATTATATATAAAATTCAAATAGAAAATACCTGCTACTATATAAAGGATAGAAATTTCATAAAAATTGTGACCATGATTGGGTAAAGACAGAAATATAGCAACAACACCACCTAAAAAATACATAAAAACAGCTAAAATTAAATACGCTAATTTACCCTCCTCTATTTTCTTTCCGCCAAGTTTCAACCCAACAAGCCTACCTATATCCGACAAATACCCTGTCATATGAGTAGTGCGAATAGTAATCTCATTATAAGTTATATTCAAACCATTTTGAGTTCCGCTGAGTATAACTACTATCGCCGTAACAATATATCTATTAGCTATAGTAGTTTCAACTATCGCAAGAATTATCCCTACAATAATTAGCAAAACCCCATAACTTTTCCCCCTACCAAACTGTCTGTTAGAAAAAATATATCCTGAAATAGCTCCCCCTAATAAAAACAATAATATAAAAGAAAACAACAACAAAGACCTTTTCATGTCCAATTCAAATAAAGAATAAGAAATATTTGTAAGACTACCCGTCATGTGAGTAGAAGGCGTACCAACTGTATAAATAGAAAGAATATTAGCATAACCTGCAGTAAACGTTAACAAAAGAATAAAAACAATAGTATTATTAAAAAACTTTTTTCTCAATAAAAAACCTCCGCATAAATAAAGTTAGTATCTATTATATATCAACTACACAATTATACGAAGACTTTTACAAACATTTTTAATATTACAATCCAAATTGTTATTTTATGCCTAAAACACCTTTAACCCATCTTATTCAACTCTTGTTAGTAGAATAAAATCTTTGAAAATTTCCCAAATAAAAAATGGTGCAAATATACCCTTACACCATTTTTACTTACATAACCACATTAAACTAAATCGAAAAGTTTTTCTTCATAATCCTCAACATAATACCTTAAGTTTTTTCTACCCTTTTGTATTATAGTGTGTCCTTCCTCTTCCAACTTGCTCCTTTGAGACTCTATACCACCAGGATACTTAGGGTTTAATTCCCCGTTTGCTTTCAAAGTTCTCCAATAAGGAGTTTTATCATCTTCTCTTTGATAACTAGCCCATGCCGCTATCGACACAAAAATTCCCGCTGTAATTGGTTCGGTAAAATCTGCATTATTTAATTTTGCAAAATACTCACGTATTTTACCTATAGTAATTAACTTTCCAAAAGGTATTAATCTCATTACAGTATCGTAATCTATTGGAGGAGCAAAATACATCTTTGAACCACCATATTTTTCAATAGATTTTTCATCCGTTATAACCGTAATTTTAGGCATATCCTTACTATCATTAAGCATTTTATTAAAATCTTTCTTGTCTTCCTTAGCCATTTTACTACCTCCTTTATAATTACGATAATATATTATATCTATAATTACAATGAGACTGTTTTGTTTTTTATACTTAATAATAATTATTTTTTCTATAATCTTTTAAATTTAACCTATAAACACAATTCATTTTTAATAGAGTAATTAAATATAGTTAAAGACATATTCTTAGAATTGCTTTAAGTTACAACAATATAAAAAAGATGAGAATCAAAAATTCAATTCTCTCCCTTTATACATAAAATGCTGTTTTATTCAACTCTTTTTACAGGTCTAATGTATTTCCAATACCTTTCAGGATCAAAATGAAAATACATAATCCTGCCTTCTTCTTTATCATAAGAATATCCAGTATCTTCAAAACTAAATTCCGACATCGCTTTTTCTATCTTTTCCTCTAAACTGCGATGTTCTTGTTCATAATCAAAACGACCATGTTCAAAAACAATATATTCTCCTTCAGGTATGTCTATCATTTGCATTTGTGGCGGTATTTCTCCATTATAATCTATTGGCAAACGCACTCCATAACATTCAGTTCGTAAAAACCCCCAATCACAAAGCCTGCCTTTTGAATCGTTTATATATGCCATAACCTGACCACTACTTGCATCTGACTCACTTCCTTCGTCATCGTCAAGTTTACCTTTTATACTATCTAACAACCCACAAATAGTATCACAATCTTGTCCTTCAATCACACTTTGTTTTTCCCAAAAATCCCAATACCCATTACTTTCATAATTTTTAATGTGCAAAAACTTATGGGCGGGAATTGTTATAAAATAAGTTTTAATATCTTCTGTGCTTTTTATCATACCTATCTCTCCTAATCCTAAAAAATAGCGGTCAAACGGGGAAATTTTAGTACGAAGAACAACTGGCTTAGGATTTTTTCTATACTCTGTTGGAGTAATGCCGTACGCCTTTTTAAAAGCTCTTGTAAAAGCCTCATGCGATGAAAACCCATAATCAAAAGCAATATTTACAATATTTCTGTCGGTATCCCTAATCTCTTTTAATGCAAACCCAAGCTTTCTATATCTTAAATAGTCTCTAAATTGTATCCCAGCTATTTCTTTGAATTTCCTTGTCATATAAAATTCTGAATATCCCAAACTGTTAGAAAGAGATTTAAGTGTCAAATCTTCACTGTTGTAATTTTTAATACACTTGTCTATTTCATCTACAATTGTTTGAATCTGCTTTTGCCATTCGTACATTAAATACACCTCGCTTCAACTAGCTAACTACATTGTATAAAAATAAAAAACACAATACTTGATATTACTTGCTTTCTTAAAGATTACTACAAAAAAGGAGAATTGAATATTCAATTCTCCTCAACATCTTAAATTTATAAACCTAATTTTTCAATATATTCTTTTGTATCTTTTATTTGCACTTTAACAGCCTCTGGACTAGGACCGCCATAAACTTTTCTTTGTGCCAAAATAAAGTCTAAATCTATAAACTCATAAACATCTTCTTCAAAAACTTCAGAGTATTTTTTAAGTTCTTCCATAGATAAATCTTCTAAAGACTTGCTTTCATCTACACAATAGCCAACAAGTTGTCCAGTTATTTTATAAGCATCTCTAAAAGCCATTCCCTTTTTAACAAGATAGTCTGCTAAGTCAGTAGCGTTAATAAAGCCTTTCTTAGCCTTTTCTCTCATATTGTTTGAGTTAACTTTTAAAGTTCTCATCATACCTTCAAATACTAAAAGGCAAATTTCCAAAGTTTCTATACTATCAAAAATATTTTCTTTATCTTCTTGTAAGTCCTTGTTATAAGCAAGTGGTAAAGCTTTAATCATATTTAAAGTAGCCATTAAATTACCAAAAACCCTAGAGCTTTTACCCCTTACAAGTTCTGCCATGTCAGGGTTTTTCTTTTGAGGCATAATAGATGAACCTGTAGAGTAACTGTCGTCTAACTCTATATACTTAAATTCTTGACTAGCCCAAAGAATAATTTCTTCAGAAAATCTAGACAAATGTAACATAACCATAGAAATGTCAAAGTTAAGTTCTGCTACAAAATCTCTGTCAGAAACAGAGTCTAAACTATTTCTCGTTGGAATGTCAAAGCCTAAAAGTTCAGTAGTTCTAAACCTGTCAATTGGATAAGTCGTCGTAGCTAAAGCTCCACTTCCTAGTGGGTTTTCATTCATTCTCTTGTAGCAATCTTTAAATCTAGTAATATCTCTGACAAGCATTTGAACATAAGCCATAACATGGTGAGCAAAAGTTACAGGCTGAGCAACTTGTAAGTGAGTATATCCAGGCATTACTGTATTTAGATTCTCTTCAGAAAGAGTAATTAATGTGTCAATAAGTTTTTTAGTATCACCTATTAAATCTGTAATTCTATTTCTTAAATACATTCTAATGTCTACAGCAACCTGATCATTTCTAGACCTTGCTGTATGAAGTCTCTTTCCCGCTTCTCCAACTCTGTTTGTAAGTTCTTCCTCTATAAACATGTGAATGTCTTCTGAAGTCGGGTTAAACTCAAGCTCTCCACTATCTAAATCTTTTAAAATAGCTTCCAAACCATTTTTTATTTTATTAAAATCTTCTTCTTTAACAATGCCAATTTCATTAAGCATAGTAGCATGGGCAATTGAACCTTTAATGTCTTCTTGGTACATTTTATAATCTACCGAAATAGAAGAATTAAAATCATTTGCTAAACTGTCCAGTTCCTTTTTGAAACGGCCACTCCACATTTTCATATTATTTTCCTTGTTCTTTACTTGCTTTAACTTTTTTCTTCATCATAGCTTGTACTTTTATAGGTAGAGAATATAAATTTACAAAACCTTGACTATCAGTTTGGTCATAAACTCCGTCTTCTCCAAAAGTAGCGTATTCTTCGTCATATAAAGTATATGGAGAAGTAACTCCAGCATTTACAACATTACCTTTATATAATTTCAACTTAACATCACCACTAACAGTTTCTTGAGTTTTATTAACAAAAGCTGAAAGAGATTCTCTTAAAGTAGTAAACCATAAACCATTGTAAACCAAATCTGCAAACTCAACAGCTACCTTGTCTTTGTAGTGCATGGTATCTCTGTCTAAAGTTAAAGACTCTAATATTTCATGGGCAGTGTATAAAATTCTACCACCTGCGTTTTCATAAACTCCTCTAACTTTCATACCTACAAGTCTGTTTTCTATAATATCGTCAATACCTATTCCGTTTTCTCCACCAATTTTGTTAAGATATGAAATAATGTCTGCACCTTTCATATACTCGCCGTCAACAGCAACAGGTACACCTTTGTCAAATCTTATAGTAACATAAGTTGGTTTGTCTGGAGCTTCTTCTGGTGAAACAGATAATTTTAAAACTCTGCTATAATCTGGTTCAGTATCAGGATATTCTAGCTCTAAACCTTCATGAGAAATATGCCAAATATTTCTATCTTCTGAATATAGTTTTTCTTGCTCTGCTGGAAGAGGAATGTTTCTTTTCTTAGCATACTCAATTTCATCTTCTCTAGACTTAATTTCCCAAGTTCTCCAAGGTGCAATAACAGGCATGTCAGGGTCAAAAGCCTTAACAGTAAGTTCAAAACGAACTTGGTCATTACCCTTACCAGTACAACCGTGAACAATGGCATCTGCATTTTCTTCTTTAGCTATTTCAACAAGTCTTTTAGCAATAACAGGTCTTGCAAATGCAGTACCTAGTAAATATCTTCCCTCATATTTAGCACCAGCTTTTAAAGTTTCAAAAACAAAATCTTCAACGAATTCGTCAACTAAGTCTTCTATGTAAATTTTAGAAGCACCTGATGCAATAGCTTTGTCCTCTAAACCCTCTAGTTCATCATCTTGACCTACATTACCTACAACTGCAATAACTTCACAACCATAATTTTCCTTTAACCAAGAAATGATTATAGAAGTGTCTAGTCCTCCAGAATAAGCCAGTACTACCTTTTTAATATCCTCTTTATTAATTTTTGCCATTTATAAAACCTCCTAATTATTTTCAACTTTTACATGTTATCTTAAGTGTTCATTTACTCCAATACCTTCGTAATACAACAATGTTTATCAATTTAAATTGAAAGTCTTGTTAATTACAACCCCCATAATTTTGGAAAGCTTTGCACTTCGCCTACTTAAAGCCAAAAGTTTCTGCTAGGTAATCATCTACAAGCCCTAACATTTAGCTGCTTACCTTAAGACGCAGTCGCTTTATTCCAATCGCTTTGCTCTTGGTTAAGCTTTGCGTTTTCTAGTTCTATTAAAATCTCTGATTTTACTTATAGAACTTATGCTACCTGTTTCCCAAATTTTAATTTGTCTTTAACAGTCTGCTGACCTTTTACTATTAATCTGTTACTCCTTGTAACAACTTACCTTAAGACGCAGTCGCTTTATCCTAATCGCTTTGCTCTTGGTAAAGCTTTGCGTTTTCTAGTTTTATTAAACTCTCTGACTTTACTTGTAGAACTGATGCAACCTATTTCCCAAATTTAAATTTGACTTTAACAGTCTGCTGACCTTTCAATATTAATCTGTTGCTCCTTGTAACAACTTACATTAAGACGCAGTCACTTTATCCCAATCGCTTTGCTCTTGGTAAAGCTTTGCGTTTGACCTACTACGAAATCAAAGATTTCTGTTAGGTCATAAAAAAACGCCTCTTTCTACAATAATAAATTATAGAAAGAGACGAACAATATCCGCGGTACCACTCCTGTTGATGTTTAACATCCACTCTAGTTTTAACGTAAACTTAACGGATAGTGCTAACTATTCACACTACCATCTCAGTGATCCTATTTCATATTTTCTTCCTTGTTGAACTCACACTCTACTCCAACTCGCTGAAATTCCAAAAATATTACTTTCACGTCTTAGATTTTCGATTAAAGCTATTTTAATAAGTATTCACATAAAAGTCAATACTTTATTAGAATAAAATATTATTTTATACTTTTTTCAAAAAAGTTAGTTCCTTTTCTGTTGAATTTTCCTTTGAAAAATCATATCCATCATAATTAAAATTCTTTAACTCATCTATCTTACTAATTTTATTGTTAGACATATATTTTATAAAAGCTCCTCTTGCCTTTTTAGAAATAGTAGAATGAGTCTTTTCTTTACCGTTCTTTAACTCTTTAAATTTAATAAAAATAGACTTTTCTAAAACATCTTTATTTAGAACCTTTATAAATTCATCCGATAAAAGATTTACAAAAAAATCGTCTTCTTCTAACAGATAACTAGATATTTTTTCTTTCCAAAAATCCACTAGTTTTATGTCATTATCCAACTTAAAGTTCTTGCTAAAGTCGAGCCTATGTTCAGAAATCTTATCAAACGGTCTAATTACTCCATGAAGTGGTGAAATTATTCTAAGGCTATTTTCTAAATAATCTTTTTCTTCTTCGTTAAAATCTTCTGCCCCTATACTTCTATACATAAGACCATTAAACAAATTTATAGCAGCAAACTTTTCGTTTTTATCCATATTTTGCCAGTTTGAGTAATTTTCTTCTGCAATATTTTCTTTTACTTTGTACAGAGAAACCAAATCACTTACACTATATCCTTGTAAGTTTTCTTTTATCGTTTTATACTCCTGTTCAAAAATAAGAGACTCATTTAATTTAAACGAATCTCTTTTCTTAATTTCTTTAGATGGAGTTATTAATATTTTCATTTTTATTAATATCCTTTTTGTTCAATATATTGTTTAATATCTTGTTAAATAAAGACATAGCTACAGCTACAACTATAGCAATTATCCACATAGTGTTAAATACATAATCGGCATAACCACCGTGTAAAGTCCAAACTAAATTAACAGTTAAATATGAAAATAACGCTAAATAAATAGGAGTCTTTTTAATTTTTGTAAAAATATAATTAAATACAAAGAATACAATTGGTACGTGAATCATAGAAATAAACATTCCTAAATTTCCAAAATTAGCATAAGCTTCTCCTAGAAATAAGCCGTTGTAAACCCCAGCAACCCCACTTCTAACACCTTCAAAGTTTACAGATTCCATAATAACAGAGGAAGACCTTAAAACTTCACTAGCTCCAAATATTTTACTGCCTATAAGCCCTGGCATACTAGCTCCTGCAAGAGGTAACATTCTGTAAGTAAACACCTCCATATGCAAAAAGAAACCTATTGGAGTCGTTATAAATGTTCTGTTAAATATTGGATTGTCTATTGTAAGTATCTGGTCAAGTCTTTTACCAGCTATAAAAATATACATCAAGTTTAAAACCACAAAACTCACAACGCCTAAAATAACAACATATTTAATTTTTACTTTATCACCATACAAAATAGATAAAACTACAAAATTACCCCAATAAATTATTAACGGAGCTTTTTGTAAATTGTAAAACACCATTATATTTGAAAATATAAACAGTATTACAAAAAGTATTATCCACTTATTATCTTTAGTTCTTCTAGAATATATATAAGCTACATAAGACATAAACGGAGTTAATGCAAGGGCAAAAATATTTTTAATATACCCTGAAATACCTGTGAACTCATTAGCAATGTTAATTCTAAGTACTCCTAATTCCTTTTCCCCCACTCCTTTAATAATATTTAAAAATGGGTTGTCTTGTATTCCTATTTTAGCAAATACATAAATAACAGATACAATACACACTACTGAAGCTATTACCATAGTAATAAACTCAACATTGCCCTTGTATTCAAGAGTTACTTTTCTTTCCCTATACTCTTGGTACTCCATAGGATTATACTTAAACAACTTATTTAGCCCTAAAATAACAAGAGGAAAAATTATCATAAGCATAGATAACACAAAAAAAACATCTATCTTTAAATCTTGGTGTCTTAAATATCTATACATTGAATGGTCTGCTTTTCCTAAAACTATAAGTGTCGTTCCTATATATGATAAAAACAAAAGTACATAGAAACTCATAGAAATAGGACCTAACTTATTTATACTTAAACTTCCTGCTGCCTTTTTGTAAAGCTTGTAAGAAGCTATTATAGTAACTACCGCAAAAAATATAATATAATACTCTTTTAATGCCATAAATACCTCCCGTGTTATAACTTTATAATTATATCATAATTATATACATTTATATAATTGTCAAACCTTAGTTTTGGGTATTTAACACAATATCTCTCTTGCACTTGCCAAGTATTTTTGTGATAATATAATTCTATGGAGGAAAAA
Organism: Miniphocaeibacter massiliensis; assembly: GCF_900232905.1. GTDB lineage: Bacteria > Bacillota > Clostridia > Tissierellales > Peptoniphilaceae > Miniphocaeibacter > Miniphocaeibacter massiliensis. The sequence goes on along the minus strand of NZ_OCTQ01000005.1, from coordinate 111,128 downwards.
ATGCGAAAATTTAAAATAATAATTCTTACAATACTCTGTTTATTGTTAACTGCTTGCGGAAACAATTCAGATACAAATAAAACCGAAACAGCTTTTGACAAAGAAAGAAACGAATTTATAAAAAGAGCGAGTTATCAAGAAAAGCTAGACGACAAATTAATATTTGGAATGGTTGGAGAACCTGAAAATTTAAACCCTTTTTATTACAAGGACAATTCTTCTAAGACAATAGTTAATACGCTATATCAGCCTCTTTTAAGAATAGAAGAAGCAAATTACAAAAGGACTTTAGACTACGAACTTTTAGATAATTTAGTAATTTCAGAAGACGGTTTAATATATACCCTTTCTTTAAAAAACGGTATAACTTGGCACGATGGAACTCCTTTAACAGTAGACGATGTAATTTACACAATAAATTATATCAATTCCAATAAAGACACTAGATACTTAGATGCTTTTATTGTCGATGGAAGTCCTGTAACAGTTGAAAAAGTTGATGGCAATACATTAAATATAAAACTACCTAGAATATCAGATTCTTTTATATACAATTTAGAAGACCTTTTAGTAGTCCCAGAACATATTTTTAAAGAAGATGTACCTAAAAGTTTTACAGCTAAAGACAAAAAATACTTAGTTGGAAACTCTTCCTACAAATTTAAAGACACTTCTGTTGACGAGTATTTTAATACAGATGACGTAAACTTTGTTAAAAACGAAGAATTTTACGGTGATGTTGGAAAAATAAGCAATTTGAAATACAGAATAATCGCTCACCAAACCACAACTAGATTTGACCTTTTAGACTACAATATTCAAGGAGGTTATATACTTGGAACTGACACTCCTTCAGTAGGAAGAGAACTTTACAACACAAAATACTTAAAGGACGGAAAAGTTTATTCCCTAATGTTTAAGCTAAACACCAAAAACGGTGGAAATAAAGAAATAAGAACAGCAGTTTCTAACACTATTAATTACTACTCTTTACTAGGTAACTTTGGCGATGACACTAACACGTCTATAGCAAACTCCGTGTTTAGTCAAAATAATATATACAGAGTTAACAATTCTAGTACAAAATCAGATTCTGCAGAAAACTCTATCGAGTACTTGAAAAAATTGCAAGAAGAAGATAAAGACTTTGCACTTAGGTACGGTTTCATACTAGATGCTGGAGAAATGCAAGAAAAAGTAGCAATATATATACAAGAACTATTTGTTATTAACGGATTAAATATAGAATTAGTACCCTTATACAAAGATGAATACTACAAACTACTAGAAGATCCTAAACAAGACAAAATAGATTTTTGTTTGTACAGTTACGATTCAGAGAAAAATCCTCAATACTATAAGAATCTTTTTTCAACAAATGCCCCACTTAATTACGCAGGGTATTCAAACGAAAAGCTAGACTCTCTTTGGAGTAAAGCTGACAATACTAAAGATACTTTTTCAAGAATAAAAACCTACTCTGAAATACAAGATATAATTATGGAAGATAAGCCAATTTTTCCTATGTTCTATGTAGACAATATCGTTGCAATAGACGAAAGAGTACAAAATATAGACAAAGCAACAGCAAATAGCACTTCGTTTTTCAATCATTTAAATTTACTATCCATCAAAGAATTCTCTTACTCTGAAAAAGATTTAGAAAAATACAATGTGGCTAAAAGCGAAATAAAACGTCAACCTCAACATGACAATGCAAACATAAAATCAAAGTAAAAATAAAGAAACAAGGGTATTACCCTTGTTTTTCTTTAACTTATTAACGCATAATGATATAATATTGAAAATATAACTATTTTTTAGGAGGGCAATATGAAATTTAAAAGTACTAGGGACTCCTCAGTGTCTATAAATGCAAAAGAAGCTTTATTAAAAGGTATCTCTGACGAAGGTGGACTATTTGTTCCAGAAGAAATACCTAGAGCTGGCAATGTAGAAAATATGATGGAGATGAAATATAGAGATTTAGCATATTACATATGTGGAAAGTTTATGACAGACTTTGAACCTGAAGAACTTTCAAACTGTATAAATAGTGCATACAATGACGATAATTTTTCAAATCCTTACATCGCTCCAATAAGAAAAGTATCAGACAGATATTTTTTAGAATTATTCCACGGAAGAACTTCAGCTTTTAAAGATATGGCTTTAAGTATATTACCTTTCTTTATAGATACATCATTAAAAACATCTGAAAATTACAAAGAAATATTAATAATTACAGCTACAAGTGGGGACACAGGAAAAGCAGCACTAGAAGGTTTCCACGATGTAGAAAATATAAAAATAGCGGTTTTCTACCCAGAAGATGGAGTAAGTGCAATACAAAAACTTCAAATGCAAACTCAAGTTGGAGAAAATGTATTTGTCTTAGGAGTAAAAGGAAACTTTGACGACTGTCAAAAAGCTGTAAAAGATATTTTTGCAAATAAAGGCTTCAATGAAGCAATAAACGATAAAAAAATACAATTGTCCTCTGCAAACTCAATAAATATAGGACGTTTAATACCACAAATAGTTTACTATTTTAGTGCATATGTGAATATGTTAAGGTATGGCGAGTTAAAAAATGGAGAAAAAATAAATATAGTAGTTCCAACAGGAAACTTTGGAAATATCCTAGCAGCGTACTATGCAAAAGAAATGGGCTTACCAGTAAATAAACTAATCTGTGCATCAAACGAAAACAACGTACTTACAGATTTTATAAACACTGGTATTTACGATAAAAATAGAGAACTTGTTCTAACAAGCTCACCTTCAATGGATATACTAGTTTCTTCAAACCTAGAAAGATTCATATACCATATGTCAGGAAACGACTCAAGTGTAGTAGCTTCACTTATGGACGACTTAAATACAAAAGGAATTTACAACGCAACAGAAACAATAAAAGATAACATGAACTTTATTGATGCTTACTACGCAACAGAAAAAGAAGTAAAAAATAAAATATTAAATACACTACTATCTGAAAAGTATCTAATTGACACACATACAGCAGTTGCTAGCGTGGTTTATGACAAATATCTGAAAAAGACAAACGACAGAACAAAAACGGTAATAGCTTCTACAGCATCACCTTATAAATTTGCATCAGATATCTTGGACGCACTAGAATTAAACCATGACGATTTAGACGACTTTGAAGTAATGGAAAAATTAAGTAGCTTAACAAATACAGAAATTCCAGTTAACTTAAGTTCATTAAAAGGAAAAGAAATAAGATTTGACAAATACAGCAAAAAAGAAGATATATTAAACAATTTAGAAAAATTTTTAGGAGTAAACAGTAATGCTTAAAATTTCAGTACCTGCATCAAGTGCAAATCTAGGACCAGGCTTTGACGTGCTAGCCTTGTCCTTTAAGCTTTACAATATATTTACATTTGAAAAAAACGACAAATTAGAAATAATCAGTGACTTTGAAGAATACAACAACGAAAACAACCTAGTTTACAAGACAATGAAACAAGTATTTGAAGAATTCGGAAAAACTCCTTCCCCATTAAAAATAAATGTTGGAAGTGACATACCACTTTCAAGAGGTCTTGGTTCTTCAGCAACTTGCATACTTGCTGGAGTAATAGCAGCAAACTACTATCTTGGAAACAAAATGACAAATTACGATATATACAAAAAAGCAATTGAAATAGAAGGACACTGCGATAATATAACAAGTCAATTTTACGGTGGACTTTCAATGTCCTTAAAAGAAAATGGAGAAGTATACTATAAAAAGATGAACGTTCCAAAAGGAATGAAATGTACTGCACTAATACCAGACTTTACCCTTGAAACAAAAATCGCAAGAGAAGTTCTTCCAAAAGAAGTAACAATGCAAGATGCAGTCTTTAATTTATCTCATTGCCTTTTAATGCTAAATGCACTTGAAAACTCAAACTTTAAAGACTTAAAATTATTTTTCAAAGATAAATTACACCAAGACTATCGAGCACCACTTGTAAATAATTTTCACGAAATAGTAAATAAAGCATATGAACTAGGTGCTTACGCGTCTTTCCTAAGTGGAGCTGGTCCTACAATAATGGTATTTAGAGACGAAAATGACAAAGAATTTAACGACAAAATAAGACTCTACCTAGATACATTAAAAGATAAATGGACAATTGTAGATTTAGAAATAGACAACGACGGAACAATAATAGAAGTAATTTAGCACAAAGCCTATTTACTAACATACTTTTGTGATATAATAAGATATATTTTTATGGAGGTACCTAAACATGAAAAAACACATAAAAACTTTAACAGGCAATTCTTTAAAAGAATCAGCTTGTAACGGTGGTTGTGGCGAATGCCAAACATCTTGTCAATCAGCATGCAAAACTTCTTGTACTGTTGGTAACCAAGAGTGTGAAAACGAAAACAGATAAATAGTATCTACATAAAGGGATTGATTCTATCATTCCCTTTTTTGCTGATAAAAATTAAGGAGAAATTATGATTCACAAATTTAAAATGAATGGATATAACATCGTTATGGACATTAATGGTGGGGCCGTTCACGTAGTAGACGATATTAGCTATGAAATATTAGACCACTACAAAGATAAAGAAAAACAAGAAATTATAAATATACTAAGTAAATATCCAGAAGAAAAAGTGTCCGAAGCTTATGATGAATTAGAAGAAATGGAAAAAGAAGGACTTCTTTTCACATCTGACGACTACTTAAATATAGAAAGCTTTGAAAAAAGAGAACCAGTTTTAAAAGCAATGTGTTTACACGTTGTTCACGACTGTAACTTAAAATGTAAATACTGTTTTGCTTCTCAAGGAGACTTTGGTGGACACAAAGCTTATATGAGCCTTGATGTAGGAAAAAAAGCTCTTGACTACCTAGTTGCAAACTCAGGAAGTAGGAAAGCTTTAGAAGTAGATTTCTTTGGTGGCGAACCATTAATGGACTTTGAACTAGTAAAAAAACTAGTAGAGTACGGAAATAAAATAGCTGCTGAAAACAACAAATACTTCAGATTTACAATAACAACTAACGGTCTACTTTTAGACGACGATAAAATAGCTTATATAAATGAACATATGCATAATGTCGTACTTAGCTTAGACGGAAGAAAAGATATACACGACGATATGCGTCCTACAATAAACGACAAAGGTAGCTATGACATAATAGTTCCAAAATTCCAAAAAATAATAGAAGGAAGAAAGAACAAATACTACTATGTAAGAGGAACCTTTACAAGAAAGAACCTAGACTTTTCAAAAGACGTTAAACTATTTAAAGATTTAGGTTTTAACCTTGCTTCAGTTGAACCAGTAGTAGACGCTGACTATAATGAATACGCTATAAAAGAAGAAGATTTACCAGTAATATTAGAAGAATATGAAAAACTTGCAATAGAATATGCAAAAGACCAAGTAAAAGGAGATCCTTTTAAATTCTTCCACTTTATAGTAGATTTAACACAAGGTCCTTGCATTATAAAAAGAATGTCTGGCTGTGGAGCTGGTTGTGAATATGTCGCAGTAACACCAGAAGGAGATATTTATCCATGCCATCAATTTGTTGGAAATGAAAAATTCAAAATGGCAAATATATTAGACGAAGAAGTAATTCTTCCAAAAGAAATGCAAAATGAATTTTTAAACTGCCATGTATTTTCAAAAGAAGCTTGCAAAGACTGTTGGAACAAATTTTACTGTTCAGGAGGTTGTCATGCAAATGCCTACAACTTCAACGGAAACATTATGGAACCTTATGAAGTAGGTTGTGAAATGCAAAAGAAAAGAACTGAATGTGGCGTAATGGTAGAAGTTGCTAAAATGATGGACGGAGAAACAATCTAATGAAAAAATTACAAGCCCCTGTTTTGCAGGGTCTTTTATTTAAACAAAAACAAGCAAAATATAGATTTCATATGCCAGGTCATAAAGGAAAATTATTAGAAATCTACAAACCCCTAGTAGAAAATCTACTCGCTTTAGACTTCACAGAAATAAATGGAACAGACGACCTTTACAACGCAACAGGAATATTAAAAGAAGGACTAAAACTACTTACAAAAGATAGAAAATCAAAAAATAGTTTTTACCTTACAAACGGTACAACCGTTGGAATATTAGCTAGCATAATAGCATTAACTAACAATGGCGACTCTATACTAATGGCAAAAGACTGCCATAAGTCAGTCTATAATGCAGTAGAATTAAATAAACTAAATCCAATAATAATAGAAAATGAAATAGCAGGTTCAGGACTAGTATATCCAATAAACGAAAATACAATCTTAAAAGCACTTGAGAAAAATCAGGGCATCAAAATGGTAGTATTTTCAAGACCAAACTATTATGGACTTTGTAATGATATAGATAATCTTTCTAAATACTGCACAAAAAATAACATCTACTTACTTATAGACGAAGCTCACGGTTCACATTTTTCATACAGTAGTAAACTTCCAAAATCAGCTATGGAACTAGGAGCACATATTTCAGTAAATTCGTTTCATAAAACCATGCCTGCATTTACTCAAAGCTCCGTGTTAAATTTAAACGAAAATCTTACAGACTACGAATGTGCTAAAATATTAAATACAGTAGAAAAATTACAAACCTCTTCTCCCTCATATCTTTTAATGTCTTCAATAGATATAGCCAGAGCATACATGGAAGAATTTGGAGAAGAAAAATTAAAAGCACTTAAAGAAAATATAGAATATTTTTATAGTGAAATAGAAAACCTAAATTGGTTGAAAGTTCCCATTTACCCTACAAAATATACTAAAGATTACAGTAGAATAATACTAGAAACAAAAGTACCAGCTATAAATGTTCAAAATTATTTAGAAAAAAATAATATCTACATTGAAATGATAAGTAAAAATATATTAGTGCTAATAACTTCAACAGAAGACACAAAAGAAGATTTTAAATACTTAGCAAAAATATTAAATGAATTTGAACCTAATAATATTAATATCATAAAGAAAAGTGAAAATACTAGCTCTAATATAACTCCTTTAGATGGAGAACTAATAGAACTAGCTAATTCAAGTGGTAAAACACTAAAAGAAAATATAATAATTTACCCCCCAGGCTCTGTATATCTGAAATCTGGAGACAAAATCAGCCAAAAAGACATCACATATATAAATACTTTGTTAGAATCTGGTATTAACATATACACAGACTTTAATAAAAATATTAATTTCCTATATGTTGCTATTGACTAATAATGTTTAATAACGTATTATTAAGATAGTACACATGACAGAGAGGAGAAATCAATATGAAATTCAACGATTTTCAGCCAATATATGTGCAAATAATGGATTATATAAAATATCAAATAATAAGAGGACAGCTAAAACCAAACGGAAAAGTTCCTTCCGTTAGAGATATAGCAGCAACTTTAAAAGTTAATCCTAATACTGTGCAAAGAAGCTATGTTGAACTTGAACGCGAAAATATTATATATGCAAAACGAGGTCTTGGAAATTTTGTAACTGACAACGAAGAAATAGTTGAACAGCTACGAGAAGAAAAAGCCAAAGAAATTTTCAATAACTTTTTTATAGAAATACAAAAGCTTGGCTTAGACAAAGCCCAAAGTATAAAATTAATTGAGGAAGGATGGATTGAAAATGAGTAATTTAATAAATATTTCTAATCTAACTAAACTCTATGGAAAAAATACCGCTTTAGACAATTTAAACTTAGATATAGAAAGTGGCAAAGTAGTTGGACTACTAGGCCCTAACGGTTCAGGTAAAACTACATTAATAAAAATAATAGCAGGACTAATGAAATCATACTCTGGAAAAGTATTAGTAGACGGAAAAGAACCTAACGAAATAACAAAAGCTTACGTTTCTTACTTACCAGATAGAAATTTCTTGTTAAACCAGCCAAAAGTTAAAGATGGTATATCATTTTTTAAAGACTTTTTTGAAGATTTTGACCAAGAAAAATGCCATAGAATATTAAATAAATTAAATATAAACGAAGAAAGTAAAATATCATCACTATCTAAAGGAATGAAAGAAAAACTAAACCTTGCACTAATACTTTCTAGAAAAGCAAAAGTATATATATTAGACGAACCAATAGCAGGAGTAGATCCAATAGCTAGAGATGAAATACTAAATGTCATAATAGAAAACATAGAACCAGGAAGTACTATGTTAATCTGTACACATTTAGTTAGAGATATAGAAAATATATTTGATGATGTTGCATTTATAAGCAATGGGAAAATAATAAAATACGACAGTACAGAAAATATAAGAATAGAAACAGGCGGTTCCATAGACGAAGCCTACAGAGAAGTATTTGGAGGTGTTTACTATGCTTAAGCTGTTAAGATACGAAATTAAAGAAAGTTCCAAATACTTTATTTATACAATAGTAGGAAATGTACTAGCCTCATTGATATTAGCTTTTACATTAGGAAGTATAAACAAGGCTGCTCAAGCTAACAAATTTGTAAATAATACCATTGCAGGGATTATGTTTTTAGCTGCCTTTACATTATTTATAGCAGCATATGTCGGTTTTATCTTTATGATGATAACATCTTACAGAAAAGACCTTTATTCCGATAGCGCATACTTAAAATTTAGCTTACCAGTATCTGGATGGACATTCTTAAATGCTAAAATGTTACTTTTAATGTTTTGGAGTTTTATTATGGCAACTGTTACTATAGTTGTAAATATTGTAGTATATTTAATAATATTCCCAGAAATAATTACAGAGATTCTAAATAACCTTAATATGAATTATGTTCCTAGCTTAATTATTTATGGATTGCTAATTGTTTTAAGTTTTATTCAAGGAATTATACTACTATACACTTGTATAACATTTGTAAAAGCTTACTTTAAAAACAGCAAAAAAGGATATATATGGTTCTTGTTCTATGTTGGATTTAACATATTTTGGAGTATTATAAATACATTATTAGAAAAGTTAGCACCATATTATCTTACACTTGGAGATAAAGTAGGAATTGAAAAAATTCCATACTATAATACCTTAGACTATTTATATGGAGCTACTAGCTCTGTGTATCCTGGTGCTATGAATTATAATATAGCTACTCTAGTAATATATTTTGTAGTATGTATTGGAATGTATGTATTTACAGCATACATGTTAGAGAAAAAAGTAGACATATAACAAACATGAGCTTCAGCCAAAAGGTTGAAGTTCTTATTTTGTATCTTTTTTGTATCTATTTCTCTACTACTTGTATGATATAATTTTTAAAAACAATATACAAATTTAAGGAGATATTTGATGTGGACATTAGATGAACTATATAAATTAAAAGATAGTAAAAATTTGGCTATTACAAATAGCACTGACAAACTAACCTTTAAAGAACTTTGGGATAAATCAGATATACTAGCAAACTACATTATTAAAAATACCAAAGAAAAATCTACAGTAATGATATATGGAGATAAAGAAATAGAATTTCTCATTAGTATGATAGCTTCCTTAAAAGCAGGAAGATCATACTCCCCTATGAATATATCTTTCCCTATCCATAGAGTAAAAAAAATAATACAAGTACTTCAGTCTGACTTAGTAATAAACCTTTCAGAAGAAGAAATAACCGGAGAATTTAAAGAACTAAAATTAATAGAATTAAAAGACATAATAAAAGCAGAAAATTCAACTCCTATTGATTCTACAAGCTGGGTTGGAGAAGAAGACACAGCATATATAATCTTTACATCTGGTAGCACTGGAGAGCCAAAAGGCGTTCCTATAACAAAGAAAAATATCGAAACATTTACACATTGGTTTAAAGAATACTGCATACTAGAAAGTGGAAACTACTCAGTCCTAGACCAAGCACCTTACTCCTTTGACCTTTCAGTAATAGCATTATATGTATATCTCCCATTAGGAGCAAAGCTTGTTGCAATAGACAAAGCTACAAGTTCAAACTTATTACAGCTTTTTAAAGAAGTTAAAGAAGCTGACTTAAATATATGGATATCGACACCTTCTATGATAGAATTATGTTGTTATGATAATAGCTTTAATTCAGACTTACTTCCAAACCTAAAAAAATTAATATTTATAGGTGAAGTACTAACAAAAAAACTTTCTAAAGAATTGAAAAAAAGATTTAAAGATATCGATATAATAAATGGATATGGTCCAACAGAAGCAACTTGCGGAATATCAGCCTGTTATATAGACGATGAAATGATAAATGCAAAAGACTCCCTTCCTATTGGAAAACCTGGAGAAGGAATAGAATTTTTCATTGAAAAAGGCTCTAAATTTATAGATAAAGACAGAGAATTAGGTGAATTAGTATGTGTTGGAGACAGCGTTAGTAAAGGCTACTATAAAAACAGCTACCTAAGTGATAAAGTTTTTTTTAAAGCAGAAAATGGTAAAATGGCTTATAGAACTGGAGATATAGTTTACAAAATAAATGACACGTACTACTTTAAACAGAGAAAAGACTTCCAAGTAAAACTAAATGGATTTAGAATAGAATTAGACGATATAACAAATAATCTAAATAAAATAGAATATATAGACAATAGCATTACATTACCCGCATATGAAGATGGAAAAATAACTCATCTTGTATCATATGTAACACTAAACGATAAAACAGACCTAAAAGGACTAAAATTAACAATAGATATAAAGAAAAAACTAAAAGAAAAAATACAATCCTATATGGTACCGAAAAAAATAATAGTAAAAGAATCATTCCCTCTAAATACAAATGGGAAAATAGATAGAAATAGACTATTGGAAGAACTTAACTAAAACAATTATATTGGAGGAAATAAAATGGATTATAAAGAAATAGCATTAGATATTTACGAAGAAATAACAGATACAGACGAAATCAGAGAAGACTTAGACTTAGACCTATTTGACGCAGGTCTAATAGACTCCCTAGCTGTAATAAACATAATCTTAAAAATAGAAGAAAAACTCGGAGTTTCTCTACAACCAACAGATTTTGAAAAAGAGGATATAGCTACAATAAATAATTTTATAAAGTACTTAAATAATATCAATGAAAATAATTAAATATATAATACTTGTTTAACATACAAACTATATACTTTATAAATTTATATTTTCATGAGTAATTCTACATAAAAAAGTAGGCGAATTTTACATTTGCCTACTTTTTTATAATTTATTTTTAACTTTTTATTCTTAAATTATTTGCTTCAAACCGGTTATTTACATTATAAAATTATCTTTCATTTCTAAAATACTTCCTATTTAAAAACATACCTATTACTTTGTACTAATATTTAAAATTATTACAAAAATATACCCTTTTATACAATTACATCTGTTATAATTGTTGCAGATGCTTTTGCATATTGTTAAAATCTAAAATTTAAAACGAAACTTTATTTTAATATAAGGAGTTTATTTATAAATGAAAAAAATGATATACCACATCCCATACTTTGTCGATAAAAACAGACAAAGTGGATCACATATAAGACCTTTTAAAATGTTAAATGCCTTTAAAAACATCGGTTATGAAGTAGACGTTGTAATGGGATATGGCGAAAGTAGAAAAAAATCTATAACAGAAATTAAAAAAAACATTGAAAATGGCGTTAAATATGACTTTTGTTACAGTGAAAGTTCTACAATGCCAACACTTTTAACAGAAGAAAACCACTTGCCAAAATATCCTTTTTTAGACTTTGGATTCTTTAAGTTTTTAAAACAACACAACATCAAAATAGGACTATTTTATAGAGATTGTTACTGGCTATTTGAAGAAGGAACAAAAAGTGTATCAGATTTTAAAAAGAAAGTTAGTAACTTCTTTTACCGCTATGATTTAAAGAAATACCCTGAATTTTTAGACGTATTTTACCTTCCAACACTTCTTATGAAAGACTATATTCCTATGAATTTCAATGGGAAGTATGAAGCTTTACCTCCAGGAATAGACTCCTCTCTACAGGAAGAAACACTATCAGTAAATCAAGAAAATACATTAAAGTTATTCTATGTTGGTGGAATAGGTCCTATGTATAAAATGGATACTCTATTAAAAGTAGTTTCTGAAACAGAAAATATAAAACTTGTTTTATGTTGTAGAGAAAGCGAATGGAATGCTGAAAAACCTAGACTTAGTAAGTACTTAAATGACAATATTGAAATAATCCACAAGTCTGGAGTAGAATATAAAGAAGATATAGAAACTTCAGATATAGCTTCTGTGTTTTTTGAACAGTCTGAATATAGAAAATTTGCAATGTCTGTTAAGCTATTTGAATATTTAGCTTACAACAAACCAGTTCTATCAGTAACAAATACAGCCGTTGGTCAATTTGTTGAAGAATACAATATCGGTTGGAATGTATCCTATGATGAAAACGAACTAAAAAATCTTTTAATTAAACTAAGAGATAATAAAAAAGAAATAGAAAACAAAGCAAATAACATAGCAGACGCACTTCAAGAAAATACTTGGGAAGCAAGAGCAAGAAAAGTTTCAAAAGATTTAACTTAGGAGAATTTATGAAAATACTATCTATTATTGGTGCTAGGCCTCAATTTGTCAAAGAAGCAATAATACAAAAAGAAATAAACAAATACGATGATATAGAAGAAATAGTTGTGCATACAGGACAACATTACGATGAAAATATGTCCGACATTTTTTTCAAAGTATTAAATATGAGAAAACCAGACTATAACTTAGGAATTAACGGTTCATCTCACGGGCAAATGACAGGTGAAATGTTAATAAAATTAGAAGAAATTATGATAAAAGAGTCCCCTGATGTAGTTATTTTATATGGTGATACAAACTCTACTCTAGCAGGTGCATTAGCAGCCTCTAAACTTAAAATAAAAGTTGCCCATATAGAAGCTGGGCTTAGACAAGAACCTAAAGATATGCCTGAAGAAATAAACAGAGTTTTAACCGATAGAATTTCTTCCTACCTTTTTGTTCCTAGCGAATACGGAATGAAAAACTTAACAAAAGAAGGACTAACTAATAATGTATATTTTACTGGCGATGTAATGTATGATATCTTTTTAGAAATGAAACCTCATTTTGACAGTTCTCTTATGGATGAATTAAACCTTGAAAAAGATAATTTTATCTTACTTACAATGCATAGAGACTTTAATGTAGATAACAAAGAAACACTAAAGACAATTTTAGAACAACTAGAAAAAATCAACAGAGAAATACCAATAGTTTGGCCTCTTCACCCTAGAACAGCTTCTAGAATAAAATCTTTTGAATTAGAATATTTAATAAAAGATATGAACATTCTAGAACCTATCGACTATTTAAACTTAATGGGGCTTACAGAATACTGTAAAAAAATAATTACAGACAGCGGAGGTTTCCAAAAAGAAAGTTACTTTGCTAAAAAAGAAGGTATTGTAATAATGCCAGATACATCTTGGAGAGAACTTACAGACAAAAAAATAAACTTACTAGCTAATCCAAACGAAGTTTATGAAAAAACTACGGAAGAAAACAACCAAGTATTTGAAGAAAATATATACGGAAATGGCGATTCTGCAAAACAAATAATAAAAATACTATATAACGACTTTATAAATTAAACAGCTTTTAACAAGCTGTTTTTTGTTTGTCATTGATTGACACATATAGTTATTAGACATATAGTAATATAATAATGTGAGGTGAGTGTTTATATGTTTTGGATATTTGCAAATGCTCTTGGAGTAGTAATAAGTGGAATAATAGGAATTTTCTTAAAAAAATACATATCAAATAGGCAATCTGACTCTTTAATGACAATACTTGGACTATTAATAATAATAATAGGAATACAAGGGGCATTAGAAGTTGAAAATATGTTACTTATGATTATATCTTTAGCCCTTGGAACCTTTATTGGTTCAGGACTTAAAATACACGATAGAGTTGACAACTTAGCTAGCTCGTCATCATTTAAAAACCTTAATAGCAACTTTTTGAAAAACTCTGTCACAATAGTTTTAATTCAGTGTTCTGGTTCTTTAAGTATTCTTGCCGCTCTAAATTATGGACTAAAAGGTGATGCAACTTTAATTCAGTTTAAAACCGTCTTAGACATAGCAAGTGGTTTAATATTTGCTTCAATATATGGTGCTTCAATCTTTGTTTCGGCAGCAGTACTTTTAGTATATCAAGGTGGAATATTCTTACTTTCAGGTTTGTTAAACCAGTTTTTAACACCTGAAGTAATAAATGAATTTTCAGCTGTGGCATCTGTAATATTAATAGGAGTAGGACTTGCTTTAATGAAAATCAAAAACTTTAAAGCATTAGACTACCTTCCAGCAATGTTTATTCCTATAATTTGGCATTTAATTCAAATGGCTTACAGCTATTTTATATAGCAAAAGAAAATTCTTTTGCTATATAACTTTAATACCAAATAACTCTACAACCTCTACTGCCTGAATAGAATTCAATGTAGTCCCTTTTAATTCTTGTAAATCATCAGATAAAACTATTCTTTCTATATTAGAGTCCGACAAGTCAATTCCCTTAAATAAAGTGTGAAATACATTAGCTAAATGTAAATCCACTTCTTTTAATTTAACCTTTTTAAATTTACTTTCCATTAAATTAGATTCACTAAAATCAGAATTTGTAATTTTTACATCGTCCCATGAATTTTTCACAAAGTTTCCATACTTAAATACAGTATCCTCTACTATTACATTTTTAAAAATCCCCTTGTAAAAATTTGAACCTACCCCTTTAGAATCGTAAATCTTACATTCTTTAAAAAATACATCCTCAAAATTACTATTTGAAAAATCGCAATTTCTAAATACAACTTTATAAAAATAAGAGTTTTTAAAACTACAATTGGTCATTTCGCAGTTTCTAAATTCTGTATTTCTAAACTCGATTTTCGAAAAATCTATTTCATAAGCTACTATTTTTTCAAATTCTTCAAAAGAAACAATATCATCTTCAACTTTTTCTAATATTTCATTCAAAACTTTTCTCCTTATAAATTTACTTAAATACATTTTTTTATTCCTTAAGTTATACTATATACAATAATACTTAAAGATGGTGCAAAATGTTAAAAAATATTACTCTAAGAAAAATCCCAAATATATTAACGTCAACTAGAATTATACTAAGCTCAATTTCTCCAACTGTAACTGTGTTTTCTAAAGTTTTTTGGATACTATATTTTATTTGTGGAATTACAGATATCTTAGATGGCTTTTTCGCTAGAAAATTTAAAGTACAAGTAGTTTTGGTACAATACTAGATAGTATAGCAAACTTGTTGTTTCTCACTATTTCGTTAATAATTTTCGTTCCTCGTTTTCAAATTCCCAAATGAACTATTTATTCAATAATTTTCGTTACTTTTATAAAATTAGTTCTAGTTAGTTTAATAGCTACAATTTCCGCTGTTGAAGAGCTTTTTATAATTACATTTTCTAAAAAATTAGATAGAAATATAAAATCCTTTTACAAAATTATAAACAATAGAAAAATTTAATATATAATAATAGAATATATTGAAAGTTTAGGTTGGATAGATGATCATATATGGTATGCTCATGGAATATATTTAAATAGTAACAAAGTTGAAATTTTAACAAAAGCACAAATAGAAATTTCTAGCTTTCAAATATGAAACTATTTCTAAAGTAACTACAACAATAGAAATGAAGCAACCTATCTTACTTGATATCGGTAGAATATCTAACAATAGCAGTTTAAACCTACTTGAAAAATCAAAGTATCTTACTTGCCTCATAGGCTGAACCACATAACCTAGATTTACAGGATATTATATTTTTAAAATAGAGTACTAAAATCCTTGGAATCAATGAATATATTCTTTAGAAATAGATAAATGTATAGACTTGTTTATAGTAAGTAAAAAATAGAATAGAATTAATTAAAGCAACTTTAGGCACTATCAAAAGTAGGGTTAAAAATCAGTTGACTATACAATAATAAGTGGCAAGATAATAATAAAAAATGGAAATATAATAGTAGAAAATTTACTAGGAGTTAATTAAAATATGATTACAGAAAAAAATACAACAAAAAAATACTTATATTATCTATTGTCAATAATAGGTATCTCTTTTATTTTATACTATCTAGAAATTGGATGTATTATTAGATATATTACTAATATTCCCTGTCCTTTTTGCGGAATTTCAAGAGCTATATTTAGTAGCTTAAATTTAAATTTTTCTGCAGCATTATATTATCATCCTTTATTTTTTATTTTCCCTTTCTACATAATTTTTTTATTAAGATATATAATTGAAAAAAAGAATTTTAATATAACTATACTTTTATCAACACTTTATATTTTAGTCTATTTACTTAGAATATATCTTTCTAATATACCTTAAATATGTTATCATACTATTGCATGATTAAATAGGAAGGGTGTGTTTGTATATGTCAGATAATATGGAAAGAAGAGAAGAAGAAGTTAGATTATACCTTGTAAATAACGCAAAATTCTTCGATCAATCAAAGGTTCCTTATGTAAGAGAAAAATTAATGAGTTGTAGTGACCAACAATTTATGTTAGCAACTTCAACAGAATTAAAGGATCCAACTATGATGTTAATAATTTCTATTTTAGTAGGAACTTTGGGAATTGATAGATTTATGTTAGGTGATACTGGAATGGGAATTTTAAAACTCGTTACTGGTGGTCTTTGTGGAATTTTAACTATAATAGACTGGTTTGGAATTCAAAATAAAACAAAAGAATTCAACTTACAAAAAATATCAATGGCAATATAATTAAAACAGGCAACTTATATAAGCTGCCTGTTTTTTATTTGTCGGAATATGGTATTTCACAATACCCTAATCTATTACATTTTCTGTTAGACATAAAAACAGGAATTGCAACAATTATAGCCCCTCCTATCACATTACCAAGAAATACGCTCGCAAAATTCATAGCAAATTGAAAAATTGTAATAGTAGATTCTCCTGAAAACATAGCTGCAGGTATTATAAATGCATTAGCTATAGAATGCTGAAATCCAATAACTATAAATATCATTACAGGAAACCATAGTCCAAATACCTTTCCCGCCATGCTATTTACTGAAGTTGCAATCCATACAGCCATACTTACAAATATATTTGCACCTATACCTGAAATTATCATAGCTACATAGGTAGTGTCCACTTTTGACTTTGCCACTCTCAGAACAGTATCTAAGTAGTCTCCCTCTGTAAGCCCAACAATATGGCCAAACAAATACGCAACTAAAATAGCTCCTACAATATTTGTTATAGCAATAATTACCCAGTTGAAAAAAATATTTACCAAAGATACTTTTCTGTCTAAATATCCTAAAGTCATAGTTAAAGTATTACCTGTGGCAAGTTCTGCTCCCATTAAACTTATAGCTATTAATCCTATAGGAAAAACTGTTGCACCTATAAAATTACCTATACTTCTAAATCCCTCTGGCATAGTACCAGCAACTCTAATATATGCCAAATATCCCAAGGCTATAAAAACGCCTCCTAAAATTCCTAATATAACAAGACGTAGTAAAGACATTTCTTTCTTTTCTTCTGCCTTTCTACTCAAAATATCTACAATTTCATTACCTTTTAATAACTCCATAGTATAACCCCTTTGATTCATTAATTTATCACCATTATATTTATACTCACTTTGCAGATTTTGAAACTAATTATCATTAATAATCGTGAATTATTCTCCAACTGTCACAATGTAAAAAATATTTTTTTTAATCTATATTTAATGTGAACTTTTATAAAATTTTTCACAGTTAAATATAGATTTTTAAACCCATTTTATAGTATGCTATATTTGTTGGTAATTAATTTAAAACAAAACTTTAAGGGAGAAACACATGAAAATTGGATTTGATAACCAAAAATATTTAGAATTACAATCATCTCATATACGCAAGAGAATAAATCAATTTGACAACAAATTATACTTAGAATTTGGTGGTAAACTTTTTGATGATTATCACGCATCTCGTGTTCTACCAGGTTTTGAACCAGACAGTAAATTAAAGCTATTAAAAGAATTATCTAAAGAAATAGAAATAATAATAACAATAAATGCCTCTGACATTGAAAAGAACAAAATTAGAGGTGACCTAGGAATCACCTATGATGTAGACGTTTTAAGGTTAATAGACTCCTTCCAAGAAAATGGTTTATACGTTGGTTCTGTTGTAATTACACAATATACAGGACAACCAAGTGCAGACTTATTTAAAAACCACTTAAAAAACTTAGGTATAAAATCCTATACTCACTATATAATAGAAGGCTACCCAGCAAATGTACAATCCATAATAAGTGAAGTAGGCTTTGGAAAAAACGAATTCATAGAAACTATTAAACCATTAGTTGTACTAACAGCTCCTGGACCTGGAAGTGGTAAAATGGCGACTTGTCTTTCTCAGCTATACCATGAGAATAAAAGAGGAATAAGAGCAGGATATGCAAAATTTGAAACATTCCCTATTTGGAATATACCACTTAAACACCCAATAAACCTTGCCTATGAAGCCGCAACAGCAGACTTAAATGACATTAATATGATAGACCCTTTCCATTTAGACGCTTATGAAAAAACTGCCGTTTCATACAATAGAGACGTTGAAATATTTCCAGTATTAAATGCAATATTTGAAAATATATTTGGAGAAAGTCCTTACAAATCACCTACAGATATGGGAGTAAACATGGCAGGTTACTGTATTTCAGACGATGAAGTATGTCAAGAAGCTTCTAAACAAGAAATAATAAGACGTTATTACAATGCATTAAACGATGTAGCAAGAGGCGTATGTTTAGAATCAGTTCCTTATAAAATAGAGTTGCTACTAAAACAACTCCAACTTTCAGTATCAGACAGGCCAGTAGTTACACCCGCTTTAGACAGAGCAAAAGCAACAGGAAAACCAGCAGCAGCAATAGAACTACCTAATGGAAATATAATAACAAGTAAAACTTCTCCATTACTTGGACCATCTGCTGCACTAATATTAAACGCACTAAAAAAATTAGCTGGAATAGATGACGATTTACACTTAATCTCACCAGAAGCTATAGAGCCAATTCAAAAGTTAAAAACAAATTATTTAGGTAGTAGAAATCCTCGACTTCATATAGACGAAACACTAATAGCACTTTCAATGAGTGCAGCCTCAAACCCTATTGCACAACTAGCACTAGACCAAATACCAAATTTACAAGGTTGTCAGGCTCATATATCAGTAATGCTTTCAGAAGTAGATATAAAACTATTTAAAAAATTAAAAATCCAGGTAACATCAGAACCAGTATTTGAAAATACATCAAAGTATAGACAATAAAAAAAGAGCTGTAATACAGCTCTTTTTAGTTTAACTTACTTATTCATTAATTCAACTAATTTTTCTTCAATATAATCGTCAAAATCTTTTCCTAAAATAGTAACCTTATCTTCTTCAAACAAATCTACAGTAACCTTAAAGAAATTAATAATAAGTTTATTACCGTCAATATAATACTCATCAATATGACCAGGTAAAAATAGTATTTCTATATTTTCATAATCGTTCTTTGTAGAAATCTTGTTTAAATCTTCAACAAATTTATCTGAATGTAGAGTTTTCAAAGGTTTAACCATCATATTAGTAAACTCTAAATCTTCCATCATCCACATATTGTTATTCCAAAATCTCATTTCAGTCTTAGTGCCATCACTTATTAACTCCCTATTAGAAATGGCAGAAAGCACTTTTCTAATAGACTCTTTATCAAACTGATCGTTGAAAAGATATTTCATATCGTCAAAATTGCTAATATCTATTATGTAAGATTCTCCTACCTTTTCGCCTTCACTGGAAGCTTGCCAAAAGTATAGTAATGACTCAATTATGTCTAAATTGTTTTTTATATTCTTAACCATGCTAAATCTCCTTTAAAATAACTTTATGTTAAATATTATACTCTTTATTTTATGAAAAGGCGATGATTTCAAACATATTTTATTTTTCTACTTTATAAGATTATTGAATTGTAAAATTTATAGTCTTAAAATTTATTATAAATAAAAAAGAGTACCTTTTGGGTACTCTTTTTATGTGTTAGTTAAGCTCTAATTTTACATTTATGCTGTTTTTTAATTATCT
Organism: Miniphocaeibacter massiliensis; assembly: GCF_900232905.1. Classification (GTDB taxonomy): domain Bacteria; phylum Bacillota; class Clostridia; order Tissierellales; family Peptoniphilaceae; genus Miniphocaeibacter; species Miniphocaeibacter massiliensis. Next base: position 90,936 of record NZ_OCTQ01000005.1, on the reverse strand, counting down.
GAACGTATTTCATCTAAGTATGAATAAAAAGTAAACTTAGAAATCCCTAAAGATTCCCTTACCTTCTCTCCCGATTTAGATATTAAAAATACACCCTTTTTATCTAAAAACTTCAAATATTCAAGTCTATCTTCTTTGTTCATTTTACTAGGAACTTTACCTATATGTAAATAGGCCATATTCATTAAATAGTCTAATAAGTCACCCACATTATTGGCAAAAAGTTCTGAATTATCTTTGCTTTCATAGCGATTTAATCTATGTAAATGCTCTTCCATTTTTAATGTTTCAGTAATATCGGTATTAATACATATTGAACCTATTACTTTATTTGAATCATTTTTTATATATAAAGAAGATGTTCTAAGTACTTTCCCAGAATCTGTACATGTCACATAATTATATCTGTTGCCGTCTTCTACAGTTCCTCTTAATACTTCCAATCCCATATTGCTTCCACAATCCCCTATTTGTCTTCCTGTTACTGTATTATTTCTAATGTCCACAATAGTCCTATCATATGGCAATGTTAAATCATGTAAAACTACCTCTGTATCTTCTCCAAAATGTTTTTCCAACATATCCAAGATATTAGATAATAATTCATTTTCTTCTGAAATATTATTCATACTTATTACCTCTCTAACTTTAATTCATGTATTATTCTGTATTATAACAAAGTTTGGCAAGTATTTAAAATAAAATAAATAACGATTTCTTTATCATACTTTTTGTTATGTTTATCCATTGTAATATAAATAAAATTCTGGTATTATTATCTCAAGAAGGAGGAACATATGAAAACAACAAAACTAAAATGTGTTAAATGTAGTAAAATCCAACCTTTACATAATAGCTATTTTTGCAGTTTTTGTGGATCTATACTAAAAGTAGATTACGATTACTTACCAGATAAAAAGTCTTTTGAAAAAATATTATTAAGTAACGAAAGAAGTTTATGGAAGTACAAAGATATGCTTCCCGTAAAAAATGAATCTAATATTATCTCTTTAGGTGAAGGATTTACTCCATTAGTCCCTTTAAAAAATATCTTACCTGATATTGAATTATATGGAAAAGCCGAGTACCTAAATCCAACTGCCTCATTTAAGGACAGACCATCTTCTGTTGGAATTTCTGTAGCTAAAGAACAAGGAGCTACTACCGTAGCCGTAGCATCTTCTGGAAATGCTGGTGTGTCAGTAGCAGCTTATGCAGCAAAAGAAAAAATGAGATGTATTGTGTGTATTCCTAAAAATACATCTATTGGTAAAGTTTCACAGCTACTCGCCTATGGAGCAGAAGTTAATTTTGTCAATGGAGGTTATAGCGATTGCTTTAATCTAGTAAGTCAGCTTTGCGAAAAATTCGGATATGCAAATTTAACATCTACCTATATAAATCCTTATACTGTTGAAGGAGATAAAACTGTAGCCTATGAACTATATGAACAATTTCAAGAAGTTCCCGATTGGATTATTGTACCTATTGGAACAGGTCCTCTTTTAGCTGGCGTATGGCGTGGCTTTAACGAACTAAAAGAAATGGGAATTATTCAGAAACTACCTAGAATGGTAGGAGTACAAGCAAAAAATTGCTCACCTATTGCACAGGCTTATAAAGAAAATAGAGAAGTTCATTCTGCTTTAGATTGGTCTGAAACTTTAGCTGGTGGAATAGCCGATCAATTAGTTGGCTATGAACAAGACGGAGACTATACTAACTACCTTATAAATAAATCTGGTGGAGATTTTGTAATTCTTTCAGAAGATGAAATTCTCGATATATGGAAAAAACTTCCTCTTGTTGAAGGTATTTTTGCTGAACCTACGGGAGCTTGCTCTGTTGGTGCTGCTAAAAAACTATTTGATGATGGAATAATAAAAAAAGATGATAGTGTCGTTTCTCTAATTACAGGACATGGTTTAAAAGCTCCCGACCTTGTAGAAAAATTTATGAATGATATTAACATTCCAACAGTATCAAAAATAGACGATTTTAATAATACTAAATAATAATACATTAAGGAGAATATTATGGATAACAAAATTAAATTAGAATTCCATGGTGGATCATGGATGAGTTTAGTCCCGTTTGCTGTATTTCTTATTGGAACAGTATATATAAGTATAATGGGAGCTCCCACAGAAACTGGCATGGTACTATTCGCACTTATAGGAATATTGCTAGGAGTGTTTTTTGCAAAAGACAGATGGCAGTATAGTGAAGAAATCTTCAATGGAATGGCAAACCCGATAGCAGTTGTACCAGTTTTATGTTGGTTAATCTCTGGTTTTTTTGGAGCCATCTTAAAATCTTCAGGTCTTGTAGGAGGACTTGTTTGGGTAGCTTCTAAATTAAACTTGAACGGTGCAATGTTTTGTGTAGCAGCCTTTCTTATTTGTTCTATTTACGCTTCTGCAACAGGAACAAGTATGGGTACAATAATTCCTTGTATGGCTGTAATATATCCTGCTGGTGTTATTATCGGTGCAAACCCAGTAGTATTAGCTGGTGCCATAGTTTCCGGAGGATGTTTTGGTGATAATATTGCACCAATTTCTGATACAACTATAACTTCAGCTAAAATCAACAACGTAGCAATAGGAGACGTCGTTAGAAGTCGACTAAAATATGCTGCTGTAACCGCTATAGCCGCAATTATAGCCTTTTTAATATTTGGTAATGGAACACCTGTTACTGGCGTTGATGGCGTTAATATAATGAAAGATTTCTCTGACCCTAAAACTTTACCTATGATATTACCAGCGGTACTTGTAATATTTTTAGCTATAAGAGGAAGACATTTAGTTGAGTCTATTGCTTGGGGTAGTGTTTTTGCCATAGTTTTAGCCTTAGCTTTAAAACTTTTAACACCTTCTCAGTTAATAGCTATTAAAGATGGAGCTCCTGTTGGAATTTTAATTGACGGAGTTAGCGGAATGTTTGGACTTTGTATATTAGCAGTTTTATTAGCTCCTATGGCTCACCTATTTGCAATATCTGGACTACTAAGTAAAATTAGAAAATATCTAATCGATAAACTTATTACATCTAAAAGAAAAGCTGAAGTTTCTGTTCTAATAATAATGGGAATATTTGATGCTTTAATTAACTTTAGTACAGTTGCAATGCTAGCAGCAGGACCTTCACTTATTAAAGAAATTGGTAAAAAATATGATATTGACGGTGTTCGTTTGGCTAACTTAATGGATTGTAGTGCATGTACAGTGTCCTACCTATTACCATATATGGTTCCTTTAGTAGCTGTTATGACTGTTTCAGGAGAAGTTGCTCTACAATATACTGACATTGTACCTCAACTAACATCTACTGAAGTAATATTCACAAGTTTTTATCCTCTATTTATGATTGGTACAGTTCTTGTGGCTACCTTAACAGGTTGGGGTAGTAAAACAGACTTAGGAAAAGTTCACTCAAAAAATTAAGGAGGAATTAACATGTCATCAAAAAAAGTCCCAAATAACAGTAGTCAACACATTACCGCAGGTCCTTACTCACCTGTCATTGAAATAGACAGTTCAAAATTAGTTGTAATAAGTGGGCAAACTTCAACTCAATTAAACGGTGATATTAAAGGAGCAAATGTTTTAGAACAAACTAAACTTACACTTGAAAACTGTAAAAAACAACTAGAAACAGCAAACTGTAGCTTTGAAGATGTTTTTAAAGTAACTGCTTATTTAGATAACCTTGAAGAATGGGATAATTTTAATAAAATTTACGAAAGCGTTATGCCAAAACCATTGCCAGTTAGAACGGTTGTTGGATGTAAGCTACTTCCTAAAATTTTAGTTGAAATAGAAATGTGGGCTGTGAAAAAATAATAGAATAATAAAAAAAGCACTTATAAAGTGCTTTTTTTATTTACAGAATTTACTGAGATTACATTAACTCCAGTACCTGCAACATTTTCAATTATTATATATCCTACATTTACAGGAGCTTTAACCTCTATATTATTAATTCTTTTTATAATTTCAAAAAACTTAGTTTTTGGAACTGGAAATTCAGTCCTTACACTTAACTTACTTAACAGTCCTCCTGTAACTTTTACAGAACCATTTACAAAGATAAAAGATTCTTCAAACTCTTCTCTAGCATAAAATAAACCCTTTTTGCAAGAATTGCCTTCCACTTTTACAACGATATCATCTTCTAAAAAAACCTTTAAATTACACTTAATAGGACAAATAACACATTCTATTTTCTTTAATTCCATATTATTTCTCCTATCTAGCAATAGTCTGCTTAAATTTAACAAATATAATTAAAGTATCTCCTACTGTTATTTTCTAAAAATCTTCTCCATAGACTTACCTTTTGCAATTTCATCTACTAATTTATCTAAACAACGAATTTGGTGCATTAGTGTATCTTCAATATTTTCTACTCTAACTCCACATATAACTCCTTTAATGAGAGATATATTAGAGTTAATTTTCGGTGCCTCTGCAAAAAAAGTTTCAAAGTCAACTTCTTTCTCCAGCTGTTCTTTTAATTCATTTTCACTATAACCTGTCAACCAAAATATAACTTCGTCAACTTCCTCTTTAGTTCTTCCCTTTCTTTCAACTTTATTTATATATAATGGATACACACTACTAAAAGACATAGTAAAGATTTTTTCTTTTCTCATCTTTTTCTCCTTTAATTAAAGTTAATCAAATAGCTTTAATATAAATTCTTTATTTCTACTTTTCAGCCCAGCTAAGTGAATAAGTAACAGCTTTTCTCCAGCGTTTTATTTTACTTTGCCTTTCTTCTTCGCTTAAATTAGGTGTAAATTCTTTAGACAATTCCCAGTTTTGTTTGATATCTTCTAAATTATCCCAATATCCTACTGCAAGTCCTGCTAAGTATGCAGCTCCTAAAGCAGTAGTTTCAACAAATTTAGGTCGTTGAACTTTCACGTTCAATAAATCAGCTTGAAACTGCATTAAAAAATTATTGTTACTTGCTCCACCATCTACTTTTAAAATTTGTAATTTAGCATTTGAATCTTTTTCCATTACTTCTAAAACATCGTATGATAAATAAGCTAGTGATTCAACAGTAGCTCTAATAATGTGGTACTTGTTAACACCTCTTGTTATTCCCACAATAGCTCCTCTAGCATACTGATCCCAGTAAGGAGCTCCAAGACCTGTAAAAGCTGGAACTACATAGCAGTCGTTCGTGTCTTTAACTTTCGTCGCCATATACTCGCTATCTTCTGCAGAATCTAGTATTCTAAGTTCATCTCTAAGCCACTGAATTGCTGAACCTGCCACAAAAATAGAACCTTCTAATGCATAATTAACTTTACCATCAAGTCCCCAAGCTATTGTAGTTACAAGACCGTGATTACTATAAACTGGTTTATCTCCAGTATTCATAAGTAAAAACGCCCCTGTTCCATAGGTGTTTTTTGCTTCTCCTTTTTCAAAGCAAGTTTGCCCAAATAAAGATGCTTGTTGGTCACCTGCTGCTCCAGATATTGGAATTGGACCACCTAAATATGTTGAGTCACTTTGTCCATATACTTCACTTGAAGGTCTAACCTTTGGCAAAATACTTTTTGGTATATCTAAAAGTTCTAAAATTTCATCGTCCCAGTCTAATGTGTTAATGTTAAAAATCATAGTTCGTGAAGCGTTTGAATAATCTGTAACGTGAACTCTCCCACTTGTTAATTTCCATATTAGCCAACTGTCAACTGTGCCAAATAGCAAGTCCCCTTTTTCAGCTTTTTCTCTTGCACCTTTGACATTGTCTAAAATCCACTTTATTTTAGTAGCAGAAAAATAAGCATCTATTAAAAGACCTGTCTTTTTCTTTACCATATCCTCATAACCAGCTTGTTTTAACTCGTCACAATATTTTGAAGTTCTTCTACACTGCCAAACTATTGCATTATATATAGGCTCACCTGTATTTTTATCCCAAATTATAGTTGTTTCTCTTTGATTCGTTATTCCTATACCTGCTATATCTTTTGCTTCTATTCCCATATTTGACATAGCTTCTACTGCACAACCCACTTGAGTTGACCAAATTTCCTTTGCATTGTGTTCAACCCAACCTGGCTTAGGAAATATTTGTGTAAACTCTTTCTGAGCAACTGAACAAATTTCTCCCTCTCTATTAAACAATATGCATCTATTACTCGTTGTTCCTGCATCTAGTGCCATAATGTACTTAGACATAATATCCTCCGTTAAGTATTACTTTATAATCTCTTTTAAAACATACTACTTTAAATTTACCCTATTAACCTACTTACTACTTCTTCTAAATCATTTTATCTTCCAATATGTTTTTTCTAGTTTTCCAATTAGGCATAAATTCATTTAACATATTATAAAACCCCTCGCCATGATTTTGGTGTATTAAATGAATTAGTTCGTGAACCATAACATAGTCTATACATTCTATTGGCGTTTTTATAAGGTTTTTATTTAACGTAATTATACCTGATGGCATTTTACAGCTTCCCCATCTTGATACCATTTTTCTAATTTTTAGTTCAGGATAAATTCTTATTAGGTCTTTTACAAATACATAATTTCTCTTAAGTGATTCATTAAAAACATATTTTGCTTCTTCTAAAAGCCAAGTATCCAATAATTTTTTCTTCCTACTGTAATTATTTACATCTTTAACAAAAATTTTTAACTCTTTGTTTAATTCAACTTTTTCTTTAATCGAATAAGAAACTTTTAAATTGTATTCTTTTCCTAAATATAGAAATTTTTCTCCTGTAATATATTTTTTCTCTAATTCTTCCAAGTAAGGATTCGGTCTTTTATCTAAAGCTTGTACTATCCAGTCCCACTTTCTTATTAAAACTCTATCCAAGTATTCTTTGGAAATACTACTGTTTGCTGAAACTTTTAGTACTCCATCTTTTACTCTCATATTTATATTTTTAACTTTCTTTCTTTCAAAAATATAATTTATGGTTTTATTTTTATATTCTATCGTTTTTTTCATCTTCACCTTGAGCTTATTATTAGCTATATAATTAATTTAAATTTATCAATTTAGCGTTTTTCTTGAAAACTATTTTTCATTTAATTATATCTTACAATATAGTTATAATTTTGTCTTTATTCTTCTCCTTATATGTGTTGATATAACCTAGTTTTTATGAGATAATTGTAGGGAATTATAATATTCGTTTTATATAAATAAAGTATATGGTTCACACTCACTGAAAATGTTTTCATGTAGTGTGGACTAATTAATTAGGAGGGGTGTTTATGTCTTTTACTTTCGACTACGAAGCTAATGCTGAAAAATTAGCAGAATTTGAAAGTTTTATCGACAAAGAAAAAAGCAAAAAAGGCTCATTAATGGCAATTCTACATAAAGGTCAACATCTATTTGGTTACTTACCTATAGAAGTTCAACAAGTTATTTCCAAAAAAACAAGAATTCCCATTGCTGAAATTTATGGAGTTGTTACTTTCTATTCTCAATTTTCTCTTATGCCTAAGGGAAAACACGAAATAGGAGTTTGCTTAGGTACTGCTTGTTATGTAAGGGGAGCACAATCAGTATTAGATGAAATTAAAACAGAACTTGGAATTGACGTTGGTCAAACAACACCAGATTTAAACTTTTCTATAGAAGCAACTAGATGTATAGGTGCTTGTGGTTTAGCTCCAGTTATGACAATTTCTGGTGATGTGTACGGAAAGTTAAAAGCTTCCGAAATAAAAAATATATTAAATTCTTATAGAACTGAAGAGGTGAAAAAATAATGGACTTAAAATTTCTTCAAGAGATAAAAAATAAAACTCTACCTCAAATGTCTTTAAGAGATAGTCGCTTTAGCGAAATAAATAGTATTTACAACAAACAAATCTTAATTTGTGGAGACACTGGTTGTAGATCTTCTAGAAGTGATAAACTTGAAATTGAAGTAAGAGAAGCTATCAAAAACGCAAATGTAGAAAATGAAATAGACGTAGTTAGAGTAGGATGTTTTGGACTTTGTGAAGCTGGTCCAATAGCGGTAGTATATCCTGGTGGAAAATTCTATGCTTATCTAAAAGAAGGCGATGGGAAAAGAATCGTAGACGAAGACTTAATTGGTAATAAAACAATAGAAGAACTTCTTTATCCTGAAAGTCTTTCTGAAGATATAACAAAATCTATATACGATGTTTCTTTCTATACAAAACAAAAGAAAATAGCTCACAAAAATTGTGGTGTAATAAACCCAGACTCTATCGAAGAGTATATCGCTTTAGATGGATATTTAGGTTTACATAAAGCATTAACTGAAATGCAACCTCAAGATGTTGTTGACGAAGTTAAAGCCAGTGGTTTAAGAGGTAGAGGAGGTGGTGGTTTCCCTACTGGACTTAAATGGCAATTTACAAAAGATGCAACAGGTTCACCTAAGTACGTTCTTTGTAACGCAGACGAAGGAGACCCAGGTGCATTCATGGATAGATCTATATTAGAGGGAGATCCTTACGCTGTAATAGAAGCTATGACAATAGCAGGTTACGCTATTGGTGCAAACTACGGTTTCATTTATATAAGAGCTGAGTATCCTTCAGCAGTAGAAAAATTAGAATCAAGTATTGCAAAAGCAAAAGAATTAAACTTACTTGGACAAAACATTATGGGAACTGATTTCTCCTTTGACCTTGAACTTAGACTAGGAGCTGGAGCATTTGTTTGTGGAGAAGAAATGGCTCTAATAGAATCTATAGAAGGAAAAAGAGGTATTCCTAGAAATAAACCACCTTTCCCTGCAAATGAAGGACTTTGGGGAAAACCAACATTAATTAACAATGTTGAAACATACGCAAATATAGCTCAAATAGTATATAAAGGTTCTGACTGGTTCTCAAGTATTGGAACAGAAAAATCACATGGTACTAAAGTATTTACACTTGGTGGAAATATAAGAAGAACCGGTATTATAGAAGTTCCTATGGGAACAAAATTAAGAGATATTATATACGAAATTGGTGGCGGTATAATAGACGATAAAGAATTTAAAGCTGTACAAACAGGTGGGCCATCCGGTGGTTGTATAACAAAAGACTACTTAGATACACCTATTGACTATGACAATCTTACAGCACTTGGCTCAATGATGGGTTCAGGCGGAATGATTGTAATGGACGAATCAACTTGTATGGTAGATATTGCAAGATTCTTCTTAGAATTCACAGTTGACGAGTCTTGTGGTAAATGTACTCCTTGTCGTGAAGGTACTAAGAGAATGTTAGAAATTCTTGAAAAAATAACAGAAGGTAACGGAACTTTAGAAGACATAGACACATTAGAAGAATTAGGAAATATGATAAAAATAAGTTCTCTTTGTGGACTTGGACAATCAGCTCCTAACCCTGTACTTTCAACATTAAGATACTTCAGAGACGAGTACGAAGCACATGTAGTAGACAAAAAATGCCCTGCTGGTCATTGCCAAGCTCTACTTGAATACTATATAGACGATACTTGTATCGGTTGTAGAAAATGTGCAAGAAACTGTCCTACTAACTGTATTTCAGGAAAAGTTAAAGAAGTTCATGTTATAGATACAGAAGCTTGTATAAAATGTGGAAACTGTATGGAAGTATGCCCTACTAAGTCTGTACATTTACGTTAGGAGGATAACATGGATTTTATCACACTAACTATTAACGGAAAAACTGCAACAGTTCCTAAAGGATTAAACTTAGTTGAAGCAGCAAAAAGAGTGGGAATAGAAATACCTACATTTTGCTATGAAAAAAGTTTACCAGTAGTTTCATCTTGTAGAATTTGCGTAGTTGAAATTGAAGGTTTTAACAAACCAGTAACGGCATGTTCAACACCAGCACAAGAAGGCATGGTAGTTTATACAGAATCTGAAGAAGTTGTAAATATAAGAAAAACTATTCTTAGATTAATGCTAGACAATCACCCTAGTGACTGTTTAACTTGTAGCAAAAACGGTAGTTGTAAACTTCAAGACTATTCCTATAAATACGATGTTAAATTCAGAGAACACGATGGTGCAAGACGTGGTTCTGAAGAAGCAGACTTTACAGATACAACAAGCCCTTACATCCTAAGAGACGAAAGCAAATGTATACTTTGTGGAAAATGTGTACGAACATGTGCTGTTGTTCCAGATAGAAATATACTAAACTTTGGTGGAAGAGGCTTCGATACAAAAATAATTGCAGACTACGATACAACATTAGAAAACTCTAACTGTGTATCTTGTAACAGATGTGTTGCAGAATGTCCAGTTGGAGCGTTGGTGGACAACAGATCTTACAGATCTGGACGTATTTGGGAACTTGAAACCAAATCCATCAAATGTAAGTCTTGCGACTATGGATGTAATATGAAACTTTTACAAAGAGATGGAAAAACCATCGCAGTTAAAGCAGAAGAACCTACAAATGGCAGACCACTATGTTTAAAAGGAAGACTTTTAACAGAATTAGAATATATAGAAGAACCGGCTAAACCATATAAAAAATCACCTTCTGAAAATGGAAATAAATTTGTAGAATCCAGTTGGACAGAAGTACTTGGTTTAGGAGGAGTCTTAGATAAATTATTAAAATTAGATGAATAGGAGAAATTATGAACAGAACAGAATTTGAAAAAATTATGGATTATGCAATAAACGAAGAAGTTCTATCCTATGAATTTTATACAGATGCAGCAAATAAAGTAACAGATGCTACATTAAAAGATACATTTACAGATCTTGCAAAAGAAGAATTAGAACATAAAAAGTTCTTAGAAGAATTTAAAAGTACTCATTCTCAAACAATTAACTTAGAAGAATCTGTAGATTATAAAATTGCAGACACTTTAGACAAACCTGAATTAACAGTAACTATGAGTTTCCAAGATGCAATAGCCTTAGCTATAAAAAAAGAAGAAGAAGCAATGGAAATGTACCAATCCTTAGCAGACGCTTCAGTAGAAGAAGACAAAAAATCTGTATTTATAGGTCTAAAGAATATGGAATTAATGCATAAATCAAGATTAGAAGATATTTATATAAATGTTGGATATAAAGAAATTTGGTAAGGTGGTAATATGATAAATCTTAATATAGACGGTATAGATATATCTGTTGAAGAAGGAACACTTCTTGTAGATGCCTGTAAACAAGTAGGTATCAACATACCAACACTTTGCCACGACGATAGTCTTAAACCTTTTGGAGGTTGTAGAATATGTGTTGTTGAAGTAGAAGGCTTTAGAAATCTAGTAGCCTCCTGCTCAACAAAAGTACAAGAAGGCATGATTGTAAGAACTAGTACAGAAACTGTAATGAAAGCTAGAAAAATGGTGTTAGACCTAATGCTTTCAAACCATCCTGTTGAAGACTGCTTAACATGTAGTAAAACAGGTAGCTGTCAGCTTCAAAACTTAGCATTTGAATACGATGTAAAACCTACATTCAAAGGAGCTAAAAAAGACTATGAAGTAGAAGCTAGAAACCCAGTACTTATTAGAGACCAATCAAAATGTATTCTTTGTGGTAAATGTGTAAGAGTATGTAAAGAAGTTCAAGTAACTTCTGCAATAGACTTTGTAGGTAGAGGATTCGATTCAAAAATAGCAGCAGGTTTTGACCTTCCCCTATCAGATGAAAATTGCAGACTTTGTGGACAATGTATATCAGTTTGTCCAACAGGTGCAATAATGAACAAACAACTAGTTGGAGTTAGACCTTGGGAAGTGAAAAAAGTTAGAACCACTTGTCCTTTCTGTGGAACTGGCTGTAACTTTGACTTAAATGTACACAAAGGAAAAGTAATAGGAGTAACACCTGCAAAAGATGCGGTTGTTAACGGAACTTCCCTATGTGTAAAAGGAAGAAGTCATATAGACTTAATCAACAGTCCTAACAGACTTACTTCTCCCCTAAAAAAAGTAGATGGTGAATTTGTAGAAATCTCTTGGGATGAAGCAATAACCACGATTGCAGACAAACTTACAGAAATAAAAGGAAAGTATGGTTCAGACTCAATAGCAGGACTTAGTTCAGCTAGAACAACAAATGAAGACAACTATACATTCCAAAAATTTATGCGTGTAGCTATAGGAACAAACAACGTAGACCACTGTGCCAGAACCTGACATGCCCCTACAGTTGCAGGTCTTGCAACAACACTTGGAAGTGGAGCTATGACTAACTCCATTGCCGAAATAGAAGGAGCAGACGTTATCTTCTTAATAGGTTCAAATGCTACAGAAGCACATCCAATAATTGGAAACAAAATGAAGCGTACAGTGAAATACAACGGAACAAAGCTTATCGTTGTAGATCCTAGAAAAACAGAATTAGCGAGTATGGCAGACCTATGGTTGCCACTTAAACCTGGTTCAGACGTTGCATTAATAAACGGATTGATGAACATAATCATCGAAGAAGGCTTAACAGATGACGAATATATCGCAAAAAGAGTAGAAGGTTTTGAAGAGTTAAAAGAAGTAGTTAAAAAATACACTCCAGAAGTAGTAGAAGAAATAACAGGTGTAGATAAAGATACACTATACAAAACAGCAAGAATGTACTGTTCTTCTAAAAAAGCTGGTATATTCTACACACTAGGAATAACAGAACATACATCAGGTACAGAAAATGTAATGTCATTAGCTAGTTTAGCTATGATAACAGGACATCTTGGACACGAATCAGCGGGAATTAATCCTATGAGGGGACAAAATAACGTGCAAGGTGCTTGTGACATGGCAGCACTACCAAATAACTTCCCAGGATACCAAAACTCATACGATGAAGAAACAATTCAAAGATATGAAAAAATATGGAATGCTAAACTATCTAGAAACAAAGGCTTTAGAATACCTGAGATGTTAAGTGGTGCACATGATGGAACAGTAAAGTCAATGTATGTAATGGGAGAAGACCCAGTACTTACAGATCCTAATGCAAACCATGTAAAAGAATCCTTAGAAAATTTAGAATTCTTTGTAGTGCAAGATATCTTTATGACAGAAACTGCTAAATTTGCAGATATAATACTTCCAGCTACATGCTATGCAGAAAAAGATGGAACCTTCACAAATACAGAAAGAAGAGTTCAAAGAGTAAGAAAAGCAGCAGAGGCACCAGGACAAGCTAGACTAGACTGGCAAATAATATCTTCTATCGCAAAAGCTATGGGAGTAGATGGATTTGACTTTAAAAACTCACAAGAAGTTTTCGAAGATATAAGAAAATCAAATGCCGCTTATAGTGGTATGACTTACGAAAGAATGGATAACATTGGTTTACAATGGCCATGCCCAACAGAAACACATCCCGGAACAAAGTTCCTACACAAAGGAGTATTCGCTAGAGGTAAAGGACTAATAAAACCAGCTGAATACAGACCTCCTGCAGAAGTAACAGATAACGAATATCCAATGGTACTTTCAACAGGAAGAATGTTATATCACTACAATATAATGACTAGAGAATCTCAAGCATTAAACGATATTAGACCTTGTGAATTAGCTGAAATAAACCCAGCTGATGCATTAAAACTAGGACTAAAAGAATTTGACGCAATAGAAGTAAAATCTAGAAGAGGTAAATTAAATACAAGAGTTACAATAACAGATAAAGTAAAACCAGGTGTTATATTTATGACACTACACTATTGGGAGTCCCCTGTTAACGAAGTGACAAACGATGCATATGACCCAATAACATTAACAGCCGAATACAAAGTTTCAGCTGTAAGCATCAAAAAACTAGATGTAATTCCTGAAAATTTAAAACTTCCAACATATTTAGATGATTTAGAAATAGCAAAAGCATAAAAAAAGTAGGTGTAAAATTACACCTACTTTTTGTTTTTTAATATATTTATCAAAAACTATTTTTTAATAAAAAAATTATCTTATAACAAATACTTTCAAATAAGATTAATTTCGCATATAATTAAATAAAGTTTCAAAATATACCTATTTGAAAAAGAATGAATTTATATTTGAAAGGATAAAAATTCAAATAGTGATATATAATATTTAAAGCCTAGATTAAATCAAAGCTATAAAATAAAAAAATTTGTCATTTTAAAAGGAGCGTATAATTGAAAAAAAGAATTTTAGCAGTAGTATTATTATTAGTTTTATCATTAAACTTGACTAGTAGTTTAGCTGATGAATTAAAACTCACAGAACTTTTAGAAAATAATAACACAACAAAACAATTGGAATTACAAAAAGGCGAGAAAAAACAGCTTGAATTAAAGGGTAAAATAAAGGCTGAAACCTTAACAGGTGAGAAAATCAGCAATATATTTAATGTAAAAACTCCTGAAGAATCTGACGAAGTAAAAGAACTACAATCACAAGAAACTGAAATAGTATCAGAAGTAGAAAACCTTAGAATATCACAATCAGTTGATAAGACAACAGCAACTCAAGGTGAAGAAATAACTTATACTTTAAATGTAGAAAATACAGGTAAAGATAATGATATTAATTTAGAAATAGAAAGCATATTATCTAATCAATTAGAGAATATAAATGTTTTAAATAATGATAAATTCAAAGTAAAAGACAATAATATTATAGGACAATTAACATTAGCAAATAAAGAAAAAATATCATTTTCAATAATCGGAAAAATAAAGTCTGAAACTTTAACAGGTGAAAAAATCAGCAATATATTTAATGTAAAAAGTCTTGGAGAATCTGACGAAGTAAAAGAACTACAATCACAAGAAACTGAAATAGTACAAGAAGTAGAAAACCTTAGAATGTCACAATCCGTCGATAAGACAACAGCAATTCAAGGTGAAGAAATAACTTATACTTTAAATTTAGAAAATACAAGTATAGATAATAATATTCAAGTGGAAATAGAAAGTATTATTCCTGAACAACTAGAAGATACAACATTAACAGAAATTACAGAACCTACAGAACCGACAAATCCAGTTGATGAAGTAGAGGAAACAGAACCTACAGGAAACACAGAAGATACAACAGAAGAAACACAATCTACAGAACCCACAACAGAAATCACAGAACCAACAAAAGATAACTTAACAAGCATTGATACATTGGGTTCTTATGGCTCAAACGTAGACAAATCAATAGATGGAAATTCTGGTCTGAATAGTTTTTTAAACTCTTCTTCTCAAATAAAAAAGATAGTAGGGGCTGATAGAATAGGCACAGCAGTACAACTTAGCCAGTTCATGCATGCTAGCTCTGAAAAAGTAGTTATAGCGAGTTCAAGAAATTATGCAGACGCCTTGTCGGCTTCAAGTATAACTTTTGGAGAATACCCTATATTACTTGTAGATAAAATATTAACTCAAAATATAAAAAATGAAATTGTTAGAATAGGGGCAAAAGAAGCTATTATTCTAGGTGGAGAAAATGCAGTAAACAAGAATATAGAAAAATCTTTAAGAGGAATAAAATCATTATCTAGTGTAACACGAATAGCAGGAAATGATAGATACGATACATCAATGAGAATAGCAGAAAAATCTATAAATAAAAACTTGGTAATAGCTTCAGGTCAAGACTATCCAGATGCATTATCAGGAACAGTACTGACTAATAATAACGCCGATTTAGTATTAAGTAGAAATAATAATATTGATACTTATTTAAACAAAGCCTTGAAAAACTTTAAAGGAAATAACATCAAGGTAATAGGCGGTAATGCCATTATTAAAGATAGTGTATATAATAATATAAAGAAAATATCTAAGACTAGTAGTATTGAACGTTTAGCAGGTGCTAATAGATACGGAACAAGTGTTAGTGTTGCAAATAGAACTAATAGTAATACATTAATAATAGCTTCTGGAGAAGATTACCCTGATGCATTAGCGGGAACAGTATTATCTCAAAAATTAAATGCACCTATACTTTTAGTAAGCAAGAATAATATTGACACATCAGTTCAAAATTACATTAAAAATAATGACTTCACTAAAGCTATAATACTCGGTGGAAACGGAAGAATAGCAGATATAACGGTAACAAATATTCAACGATTAATGAACAAACAAGATGTATTAGACAATAGAAAATTTGGCAAATATGCTGTTGTAAAAGGAAATCAACCTGTGTACCAACAGGCAAATCCAAATTCGAAAGTTACTGGGTCAATGACTAATAAAAGAATTGTGAAAATATTAGAACAAACTGAAAGCTGGTTAAAAGTAAGTTATGATAAAACGACTGGGTGGGTAGCTAAAAGTAACGTAGATTTATACGATGTTAAATCTTATGGTAAGATAGTTAATAAAGTAACATATGTAAGTCAACTATATCCAGTTTATGCTCCTAGAGGTTGTGAACCTACATCATTACTCATGGGATTAAAAGGAAAGGGTAAAGCTAGTAATGTAGGACTAAGGACTTTTCTTGATAATATGCCTAGACATTCAAGTAATCCCGCTAAAGGATATGTAAGTACACCATATGAAACTAAATCACAATATTTTCAAACTATAGACCCTAAGCCTTTAGCTGAATACGGTAAAAAATATGGTAATGTTGTAAATATTCAAAATTCCTCGATAGATGATATTATTGTTGAGTTACAAAATGGCAATACTGTAGTAATGTATGTAACTCTATTTTGGAAAAACCCAACTTTCGCATACAAAAACATAGAGGGTAAAAGCACTAGACGAATTAACAATAATCATGTTTTATTACTAACAGGATATGACCCTAAAGCAAATAAATTTTATGTTGCAGACCCTTACAATCATGAAAAAGCAGGTGCAAGCAGATATTCACCTTTCTATTATTGGAAAGATAAATACACAGTTGATAAATTATATAAAGCTGACTATAGATATTTTTCTGTAGCTGTAAGATAAATAAAGTATTTTTTCATATTTAGATGATTTAGAAAAAGAAAAATCCTAATAAAAAGTAGGTGTAAAATTACACCTACTTTTTATTTCCTATTTTTTCAAAAACCTTATTCTATCCTTATCAGACGGAATTTGATTATGTACCATTTGCCACTTTCCATTTTCATACACTTCATACTGTTCAAATAGTCAAGGAATTCCTTTTGCATTTTTAATATCATCAGTATCCATTAGCTGAAAATGTAAATGAGGTGATGTAGAGTTGCCAGAATGTCCTACTTTTCCCAACAATGTTCCTTTTTTGACCTTTTCATTTAACAAAACATTAATAGACCCTTTTTGTAAATGAACCAATGCAGCATATATCCCATCACCACATTTCATTACAATATAATTTCCAGCAATTTGACTGTATTTATCCCTATTTTCATTGAAAAATACTCCATTTTTAATAGCAATGACTGAGTCTACTATCCAGTGAACTATTTTTCTTTCAGAAACACCATCTACAACTTCTATAATTTCGCCATCACAAGGTGCAAAAATATCTTGTCCTCAACAATAGCAATCATTCAAAGATACTCCAAATATCATATACTTTAAGAAACTAGTATTATAAAAAGGATGATTTTTATTCTCCCAATTAACTTGTAGAAAATCAAAAGCATATCTTAAACCCATTCTATTCGTACCATGACTGGGAACTTGTTTTGCAGGTGTTGTAGGAGAATACCACTCACCTCTTAATGGGAATTCAATTATAACTGCATTATCTTGCATGAAATCACCTCAATTTCATAAAATAATTACTTTTAAATTTATTTTATATTTGTTTAAATTCTTTTTGATATTGTTTTTCCACTTTAATATCTTAAAACTCTAATATCCATAATATATATAATCTTCAAGTTACTTGTTTCTTTTATATATTGCTTAATCCCTTATCTTTTTCTTATTAAAAGTACTGTGATGTAATCTATAAGCTTCTTTTCTATCGTTTTTTGTAATGTACCTTATAGCTACTTGCTCACCACAATTTGGGCAAAGTAGCACTCCATGGTATTTGGAAAAGTCAATATTTCCTTCCAATATCCTATCATTATACATTTTGATAAGTCCACTATTTCCAACTTTTTGGTATTTTAGAGTAGGCTCTTTACAATATGCACAAGATATTAATAATAAATGACTTCCTTTTATTTTTCTAGCATTAGGATTTTTAAACTTCATATTATCACCCATTAATAGTATATTACATAACAACAAAACAAATTTGATGCCAAATATCGTTTAATATTCTTGATACTCCAACCCAATTATATAAAAAGAATTTCCCTAAAAACATAGCAGCTATGTAAAATGCTGGTTCTAATTTATAAGTTTCAATTCTATTGTTACTCCATTTTTTTATTCCCTTTAACATTCTAAAAATTATGAATCCTATAACTGCACCTATTGTATTCATAAGTAAGTCATCGACACCAGTAGTTCTATCATTTAATAACTGACTTATTTCAATGGCTAATGACAACATAAATCCATAAGATAATACTGAACCTATTCTGTCTTTGCTTTTCCATAAAAATGGTAACAAAAACCCTAGAGGTATAAACATTATTACATTTAGTACATAACCTATGCTACTTCCTCCTTGAACTAACATAAATAAAGTTCCTATTATAAGTAAAATTATGTATAAAAATGTAAAGTTTCTCTTTGTTTTTTTATTCTTTTTTTCACAATATTTAAGTATTGAAATTCCTATAATTACGCTAAGTAAAATTCCTATAACTCCATTATAAAAAATATTTCCTCTAGAAAGAACTAGTAAATTAATTTTTCCAAGTCCTATTCTAAATTCATTATAAATTCCATCATATATAGTTCCTGAACCTGTAATGTGAAATACTTCAAATAAGTATATTCCAAAAATCATATATGAAATTATATCTTTTTTCTCTATGCTTCTTCCCTTGTTTAATTGAAAGTACACAATAAAAAACGGAATAAACATCACAATTATTTGATAAACCATTATTGCTAAATTTAACATGCAAACCTCCCTTTACAGTATCTTAGCAAACAAATCTTACAAACTTATTACATATTCACAAATTAAATATAAAAAAACAGCTGAAGTTCCTCAGCTGTAAGTAGAGTATTGTTAAATTCTAATACCAAGTAAATTTATTATTAAATCCAAAGAATTAATGACTAATAATATTACAAATATTACTCCCCAAATTAAAGAACCTCTTTTTTTGTTTTCTTTATATTTTGATAATTCAATAATACTACCTGATAAAAAAATAAATATAAATCCTAAGTTTTTGTATATACTTTCTCCTGTAAGAAACCTTAATACTAGAACTACTATTCCTAGTATTCCTAAAATACCAAAAATAATATATTTCCACTTCTCTTTTTCCATCAATTTCTTTCCTTAAAAATATAAATACAGCACATCATTAAGTATCTATTCTCACTAAATCTACGATAGATTTATTTCTATATGTTAAGTCGTTTCTACTATTAAAACCACATTTTTCCCAAAATTTATTTCCTAAATCATTTTTTGAAAATATAACAAGAGCAACTTTTGAAATACCTTCTTTTTCTAATCCTTTCATAGAAGCTTCTAGCAATGCCCTACCTATCCCTTGTTTTCTCTTAACTGGAATAACTGCTGTATGGTAAATATAACCTCTTCTACCATCATGTCCACAAATAATTACTCCTATAATATTGTCATTTTCAACTGCAACAAAACAAGTATTAGGATTTCTCTTTATAAATTTGCTTATTCCTTCTCTCGAATCGTCAATATTATTTAGTCCCATCCCTGGAGTATTAATCCACAAATCATAAACACCATCATAATCTTCTACATTTATTGGAATAATTTTCATATGTTACCTCCTATAAATATTCTATAAAGAATAACACATTAAAATCATTCTGCCAAATAACAATTCTAATTATTTACTATGTCTGTTTTTTCAACTATATTTGCTGTTATAACACCTTCATTGTTTTCATCTAATAATTTTTCACCTGTAAATGCTGCTAATAATAGTGTTAATACCATTAATGATAATAAAGTTGTTAAAGTTAATTTCTTTTTCATGATTCTTCTCCCTTTTATTATTAATTACTATTACCGTATTAGTAGTATAGCACATTAGATTTCTAATTGCAAGCCACATAAAAAAAAGAGGTTTTGACCTCTTTTTTAGTATATTTCTTTTAAAGCATTATCCAAATAATTTAAACAGATTTCAAGTTTTTTTGTTGGAACTGCAAGGTTTATTCTTTCATACCCATCGCCTTCTTCACCGAATATATACCCTTCATCAGTTATAAAGAAAGCTTTTTCGTGCATAAATTTTTCTAAACTATCTTTATCCATTCCTAGAGCTTTAAAGTTTACCCATTGCAAGTAAGTTCCTTCTATAGGGTTCGCTGTTATTTTAGGATATTTTTCTTCAAAAAACTTAACTACTAAATCTCTGTTAATTTCTATAACTTTTAAAAGTTCTTCTAACCATTTTTCACATTTTGTATATGCTAATCTACAACCTTCATACCCGAAAATATTTATTATAGAACTTCCAACTTCTTGAGTAGCTTTCACATATTTTTCTCTAAGCATTTCATTTTTTATAATTATATTTGAACAAGCAAGTCCTGCCAAATTAAAGGTTTTACTAGGAGCTGTACAAGTAATAGTTCTATCAGCTATTTTTTCTGACAAAGTTTGTAATACTGTGTGTTTGTATCCTTTCATTATAATATCATTGTGAATTTCATCTGAAACTATAATCATATTATTTCTAATTGCTATTTCGGCAAGTTTTTCTAACTCTTCCTTCTTCCAAACTCTTCCAATAGGATTGTGTGGAGAGCAAAAAATTATAAGCTTGTTTTCTTCCTTTTGACATAATTTATCTAAATTTTCAAAATCTATTTCATAATAGTCATTATTGTTTAATAAAGGATTTTTTACTAACTTTCTTCCAGTTTTTTCTACTGCATTATAAAATGGATAATACACAGGAGTCATAATAATTACTCCATCTCCAACATTTGTATAAGCTCTTACCGCTGTAAAAAAGCCTGTAACTACACCTGAAGTATTTACAATCCAATCACTTTCTATGTCAAAATCATGCTTATTTTTCATCCAACTTTTTACAGCTTCACTATACTCCATAGTTGGACCAGTATAACCATATACCACTTTTTTCGCAAACTCTGAAAGTCCCTCAGTTATTTCTGGTGGATTTAGAAACTCCATATCTGCTACCGACAAAGGTACAACATCATCTGGTATATTTTCATTCCAACTGTACATTTGTTTCCACTTAAGTGAACCTTCCTCTTTTCTAGTAGGACTTGTTTCAAAATCATATTGCATAATATCCTCTCCTTTAATTTATATTATATCATTCATATTTATCCTTAAATAAAAAAAGACATTTAAGCTTTACTTAAATACCTTTTTATTATTACAAAAAATACAATTTTAGTTACTTGATGGGCTAACTGAACCTATAGCTCCTGCTAAATTACTCAAAGTCATAGATTGTAAAATAACTTTCCCTGGACCTATGATTTCAGTATTAAAAAAGCCTTCTCCACCTAAAAATTTATTCTTTATACCTGAAACTGTTTTTATATTTAATGTACAAGTAGAGTCCATAGCTGCTAAATGACCAGTATCTACAATTATAGACTGCCCTACCTCCAAATCATATTCGACAGCATAACCATCTATCTCGACAAATACAACACCATTTCCTGAAAATCTCTGCATTATGAAACCTTCTCCACCAAACATTGAGCCTGCAATTTTCTTGTTAAAAAACACAGAAAGTTCAACACCTTCTTCACATGCTAAGAAAGATCTTTTTTGAGCTATTATGTCATTACCTGGTGATATTTCAAAAGCTCTTATACTTCCTGGGAAACTTGAGGCGAAAGCTATCATTCCCTCACCATTTTCAGCAGTATATCTATTTTGAAACATACTTTCTCCCGAAAACATTCTTCCAAAAGCTTTTCCTACACCACCTCTTGAAGTAGTTTCCATTCTCATATTTGGAGACATCCAGCTCATACCCCCACCTTCAGTAATTACACTTTCACCACTTTGTAAATTACAAACTACATAAGGTAATCCTTCACCTAAAATTTCGTATTTCATATATTATTCCTCCTAAGATGTATCATATATTTATTTTACTATATTTATTTATCTTTTAAACATCCTTATTCAATTAATTATTTACAATAATATTATTACTATTTATTAGATATATTAGCTTTTATAAATGTTTACTTTTCAACATTCCTGTGATATGATTAGTAATGATATCAAGGAGTTAATATATTAACACAATTTGAAAAATTTTATATTTTGAAAGGAGTTAATTATGGAAAAGAAAAAAAGTATTTTTAATAGTTTAATTTTTAAACTAATCTTGGGAATTGTAGTAGGAATTATTATTGGATTAATAGCAAATGAACCTGTAATATCTGTTTTTATAGCTTTAAAAAGTATACTTAGCCAGTTAATTAATTACTGTGTTCCTCTAATAATTCTTGGATTCATAACACCAGCAATTATTAATTTAAAAGAAAGTGCAGGTAAAATATTATCTGTAACTTTAATTATTTGCTACATATCTTCAGTTGGAGCTGCTCTAATGTCAATGCTTGCAGGTTATTCAATAATACCAAAATTGAATATTGGAAAAGCTGCTTCAGAAACAGCAAAATCTTTACCTGAATCTCTATTCGCTTTAGAAATTCAGCCTATAATACCTGTTATGACAGCACTTGTAACTTCAATATTAATTGGACTTGCTATACTATGGACTAAAAGTGTAACTTTAGAAAAAGTATTTAACGAATTTAACAATGTTGTTTTGTTTATAGTTGATAAATTTGTTATTAATATACTACCATTCTTTATAGCCACAACATTTGCAACTTTAGCTTATGAAGGAGATATAATCTATCAATTACCAGTTTTCTTCAAAATAATAATAATAGTAGTAATAGGACATTTTATTTGGATGACATTACTTTACACGATGGGTGGACTTTTCTCAAAAACAAACCCTAAAGAAGTGTTTAAAAACTATCCTCCAGCCTACTTAACAGCTATGGGTACTATGAGTTCTGCAGCAACTCTACCAGTTGCTTTAAAATGTGCTAGAAAGTCCAAGACATTAGACCCTGGAATTATAGACTTTGTTATACCTATTTGTTCAAATACTCATTTGTGTGGGTCAGTACTAACGGAAGTGTTCTTTGTAATGACAGTTTCTCAAATACTTTATGGGAAACTACCAGCAATCGGTACAATGATTACATTTATACTATTACTTGGAATATTCGGTATAGCAGCGCCTGGAGTTCCTGGTGGAACAGTAGTTGCCTCTTTAGGTTTAATAATTTCCATCGTTGGTTTTAATGATGCAGGAACAGCCTTAATGTTATCTATCTTTGCATTGCAAGATAGCTTCGGTACTGCTTGTAATATCACAGGTGATGGCGCAATAGCTTTAATAGTTACCGGAATATTTAAAAAAGTTCCAAAACAACAAAAATAAACTAAAAACCACTTAACATTAAGTGGTTTTTTTATTGCTTAAATTCCACAGTTAAATTTCTGTTATAATAAATATAAATTATATTCCGTGGAGGCTATCGTGATAAACATTAGAAATATCAATAAAACCGATAAAACTTTTTGGTTTAAACTCGATGAACATTTGTCTGAAGAAGAATTTGAAAATAAAATAAAAAATAAAACTGGTTACATAATATTAGATAATAATATCACTATTGGAATACTTAGATATAATCTTTTTTGGGATAACACTCCTTTTTGCACAATGATATACATAGACTCAAAACACCAAAGTAAAGGCTACGGAAAAAAATTAATAGCTCATTGGGAAGGAGAAATGAAAAAACTAGGCTACGGAATGATTATGACATCAACTAGGGTAGATGAAGAAGCTCAACATTTTTATAGAAAATTAGGCTTTCACGACGCAGGTTGTTTACTTATAGATATACCTAAATATAAACAACCTATGGAGATATTTTTTATTAAAGAAATATAGTATTGTTTCTTTAAATTCATAATTCCTATATATATTCAACTTACTAATGCTATAATTAGTATATTTATATTTATTAAAATAAATTTATACTAAGGAGATAATTCTATGGATAATAATATTTTAAAAATAATTTTTTGTTTTATTCCAAGTTTCTTATTAATTTTAGGAGGTATTTTATTTGTAAAATTCAAAAATGTACTTTGGAATAACCCACTATACTTAATTTTCAAGAAAAATAGAACTATAGTAAATATAACAACAGGGAAACTATGGATTTTAGGGGATATACTATTATCATTCACAATCCTTATTTTCAAACTTTTTGACAGTATGATGACCATAGCCATTTTATATTTATTTATAGTAGCAATATCTTATTTTATATCCTATTTTATTGTTAAGAGAAAAATTAAATACAACTAGTTTTAAGAACTATCTTCTCTTAAATTTTATATTTATAATTAACCATTGGTTAATTATTTATACTAAAAATTAATTATATTTCAATTGTTAGTATCTTCTTTAATTGATACTATTGTATTAACAAATAGCTATTTGATTTAGGAGGATATTATGAAAATAAACGAAATTATAAAAACAAAAAGATTAGAAATTGGACTTACCCAAGAACAAGTAGCTAAATATTTAAATGTGTCTACACCTGCTGTAAATAAATGGGAAGCAGGAACTTCTCACCCTGATATAACAATACTTCCTGCTCTTGGAAGGCTTCTTGGTGTTGACATGAATACACTGCTTTCTTTTAAAGAAGACTTAACTGCATCAGAAATTGGTTTATTAGCAAATAAAATTATGGATATTGCAAAAGAAAAAGGATACACTGAAAGCTATGATTTTGCTATGAAAAAGCTAAAAGAATTTCCAAACAATGATATGTTAACCTATAATTTGGCATTAACTTTAAAAGGAGCGTTAATGGTCTATCCCACTGAAGACCAAAAAACTTGCGAAGAAAAATTAGATAATATTATAGAAAATTTAATCGACAGCGATAATATACAAATAAAAGATTCTGTGAGAGCTATGTTAATTTCTAAGTATTTAGATGATAATGAACTTGATAAAGCAGAAGAATTAATTGGAAAACTAGATTCTCTTAAGCCTTTAGTAGATAAAGAAATTCTACTTTCAAAATTGTATTTTAAGAAAAAAGATTATGACAAAGCATGTGAATTATTAGAAAATAAAATATTTCAAACAAATTCAACAATAAATTCACATCTAGTTAAACTAATGGAAGTTTCATTTTCAGAAAATAACTTAAAAGATGCAAAGTATTTTGCCGATTTATCTTATAAGTTTTCAGAACTCTTTGAGCTTTCAAATTTAGATAAATACTCTGCATACTTAGGCTTAGCCTTACTAAAAAAAGATATTAAAGAAACTCTATATTACTTTAATTTAATGTTACAAACTTTTATAAACCCCAATTCATTTAAAAATCCAACACTATACAAACATACTAAAATAAGTGAAAGTTACAATAACTTTGAATCTAAAGAAGAGTTTATAAAAATGATGATAAACCAGTTAAAAACAGATGAAGAATATAGCTTTTTAAGAGAAAGCGAAGATTTTAATCGACTAATAGGAAAATATGATACTATTTAATTAGAAAATGCTATTTAAAAGGAGGATATCTATGCCATATAAAGCTTATAAAGATACAGAAAAAACACAATTAATTTATGCAAAAGATGCTACTATCCAAGATGTTGGTAAAATATTTTATTGTAGTACTCCTAATTGTCCAGCTAGTATGTCTATAGTCAGTGCTGCTTCTTCTGAACGTGCATATTTTAGAACACTGAAAAAAAGCAAAAAACACATCAATCAATTTTGTGTAGCAGATGGAGCTTTCAATCCTATAAAATATAAAGAAAGTAGTTTCAACTTTGATGACGTTTCAAAAAAGTTAATGATAGCTAGTACCTCTTCAAGTAAAAATATTGGAAAAGGTAATTCAATTGTATCTGGTGGTGGTGGAGAAAAACCAATATCTACTGTAAATCAAATATATTATATGTGTAGAAAATATCATTCCTACAACGGTTATAGCACTAATCAAATTTTAGCTGATGAACGAAGTTTCAAAATTTATAAAAATGGGATTGAAGGTAATAAAGTTGTTCAATGTACTCCTTTTCATAAATTCAAAGATGAATATGCGTATAGAATGAACTATCCATCTTTCCCGTACAATAATGGTAAACATATAAAATTAAATTTTTATAATGAAGAATTATATTGGAATTTCCATAATAAAGTTAAATTTACAAATCACAAAAACTTAATTATTGTTTTAGGAAATTGGTCTATTCCTCCTAAAAATGATTTCTACATATCTGAATGTACGATATGTAATAACCGCCAAATTCACTTTTTACCGTTTTCTAAATAAAATTCAATAACTTTAATAAGGAGTTTTTTATGATTGAAAAATTAGAAGCAATAACTCATTCTTTAAAACAAAAATGTTATATTCCTGCACTTGCACTAGCACTTACAATTCCTGATATATGCGGTAATATAGAATATCCTAATTTAATAACCTCTAAAGGATATAGAAAAGTAAAAAAACAATATACTAAATGGTTTGATGAATATGTTAGTCTTTATTACACAGATTATACAGAATTTGATAAAGATAAAAAAATACCTAAAAACCCTTATTTTACTGGTAGAATGTGCTATGATTTACGTTGTTCTTTTCTACATTCAGGAACTTCTAAAATAGATGCTCAAAACTTTAAAAATCTAAATGACAAAAAGTCTATTTATGAATATAAATTCAAGCTTTGTGTTAATGGTGCAGATAGTTATGGGACTAGTTTTTTTAATCATGATTTAGTAAATGGCAAACAAAAAAAAGAATATCATATCACTATAAATGTTGAAGACTTATGCTATTATATTGTAAATTCCGCTAAAATATATTATAATAAAACAGATAAAAACAAGTTTATAGACTACAATATAAATATTGTAGATATTCAAAGTAAATATAATTATATAAAATATTTAAACAAAAAAACTCCTACATAGGAGTTTTTTATAATTCTTTTTGATATGCAACTCTTAAATCTCCACTTCTTAAAAAGATTTTCCCACAATAGAAAAATCCACTACGTTCTAAAAAGTTTCTCATTTTCACATTATCTTCATGTGTGTCTATTCTAATGCTATAAATTCCTTTACTTTTACATAGCTTCTCTATTTCATCCATCATAGCCTTTGCCAATCCTTTTCTTTTGCTTTCTTCTGAAACTGCAAGTCTATGTATAGTACAATATTCTTCATCATTAAACCACATGCCATTAAATATTAAATCGTAAGTTTTTTCTCCACCAAAAATAACTGCTGCTGTTCCTTTAACATTATTGTCCTCTACTAAAACATATGACTCTTCCATTTCTATATCAGTCATTAAAGTTTTAGTATCTGGCTTTTCATTTTGCCACTGGTCAACACCATCTCTTTTTAAAGACTCTGAACCCTGCCTGTATATTTCTAAAATTTGGTCTATATCTTTTAGTTTCGTTTTTCTAAACTCCATAAATACTCCTACTTGCTTTTTCTTTAATTATATAATAAAAAACACCCTAATCAAAAGACTAAGGCGTTTTTTTATTATATTATAAAGCTGTTCCTGTAGCTAAACTATAAACACAAACGAATATCGCTATTGGAACAAAAACGTATTTTCCGAAAGCATACCAAGTACTTCCTTGTTGTTTAGCTGCCCCCAAGTTTATTTCATCTAAAAGTTCTTGTTTTTTAAGTACCCAGAACCATGAGAATCCGCCAATTACTGCTCCTATTGGAATAATATAAATTGATACTATATCCATCCAAGGACCCCAAGTGTTTATATTTTCCATGAATATTCCAAATCCTAAACATATTATCGCTAATATAACTAGAGTTACAGATCTTTTTAACTTTTTAAATCTGTACATTAAGGATTCCCCTACCACTTCAAACATATTTTGAAGTGAACTTATACCTGCAAAGACTACTGCTATAAATAATATTATTGCAAATATTCTTCCAAATGGTACAGCTTTTAATATTGTAGGAAGTATTATAAATAATAATCCCGGGCCAGATGCATCTTCTAATGGTATATTATTGGCAAATATCGCTGGAATAATAACTGCTGAAGCAAGTAATGCTACTAGTGAGTCAAATAGTGCCGTCTGTCTAGCTCCCATTACAATATCTTCTTTTTTACTTAAGTACGCTCCGTAAACTATCATTCCACTACCTGTTACAGATAATGAGAAGAAAGCTTGTCCCATTGCCATAATCCAAGTTTTAGCTTTTAATATATACTCCCATCTAGGTATAAACATATATTTGTAACCTTCTATTGCCCCTGGCAAGAAAGCTACTCTTATAGCTAAAACCAAAAATATTATAATTAATAATGGCATCATTACTTTGTTAGATTTTTCTATACTAGCTGCTCCTAAAAACAATGTCAATAAGGTACCTACAACTATAATTACATGGAATATTGTTGAGCCAAAATCACCAGTTCCTGAAGCAAACAAAGCTTCTGGTGCTGTTTTAAATAATTCCCCTGTTATAGATTGCCATAATCCCCTTAAAGCTAAACCTACTATAATTGCATAACCTATCGCTATACACATAGAGCCTGCTAATGGTATAAAACCTAATGTTTGACCTATCTTTCCTTTACCTCTTGATTCCCATGCTTTTTCATAAGAACCAACAGTTCCAGTTTGCGATCTTCTTCCTATTGCAAACTCTGCACTAAGAGCAACATTAGAAAACAAAACTACAAATATTATATATATTAGTAAAAATGCTCCTCCACCATTTGCTGCCATTCTATATGGGAACCCCCATATATTTGCCATTCCAACTGCTGAACCTACACATGCTAGGATAAACCCCCACTTTGAGGAAAACCCTTTCTCGTTATTTAAGTTATCACTCATTTTCATCTCCTTCTCTCTTTTGTTTTTCTCTTTTTAATATACAAACTTCCTTTTTAAAAAAAGAGCAGTGAGTAAATCACTGCCCTTTACTTTCCTTTGCTTAATCTTAATTAAATATGCTCAAATCTTGCTGTAAAGAATCTTAATTGTTTTGGTTCATATACAAATTTCAAACCTTTAATATCTTCTTTATGATTATATAATTTTATAACCGCATCAGCAACAACGTCCATATGTTTGTAAGTATAAACTCTTCTAGGAATTGTAAGTCTTACTGTTTCTAATTTTGGAGTATGGTTTTCGCCAGTTTTAATATCTCTACCAGCTGAAACTATTCCTCTTTCCATTGATCTTACACCAGACTCTATAAATAGTTCATTAGCTAATGCTTGAGCTGGGAAATCTTTTTGTTCTAGATGTGGACAGAATCTTCTTGCATCTAAGAATACTGCATGACCACCAACTGGTTCAACTATTGGAACACCAGCTTCTAATAATCTTTCACCTAAGTATCTAACTTGTAATACTCTGTGTTGGATATATTCAAATTGCATTGATTCTTTAAGACCAATTGCTAATGCTTCCATATCTCTACCTGCCATACCACCGTATGAAGGCATTCCTTCGTAAACTACTACCATTTCTTTAGCAGCCATAAATAATTCTTCGTCATTTAATGCTAAGAATCCACCTATATTAACGATACCGTCTTTTTTACCACTCATTGTAGCTCCATCAGCGTAGCTAAACATTTCGTGTACTATTTCAGTTATAGTTTTATCAGCATATCCTTCTTCTTGCTCTTTTATGAAGTATGCATTTTCAGCAAATCTTGTAGCGTCAAAGAATACTTTTATTCCATGTTCACGGCAAAGTGCAGAAACTTCTTTAATATTTGCCATAGATACTGGTTGACCACCTGCTAAGTTTACAGTAACAGCTAAACAAACATATGCTATACTTTCAGCGCCTTTTTCATCTATTAATTTTTTTAATTTATTAATGTCTATATTTCCTTTGAAAGGAACATCTATAGTTGCATCATGAGCTTCGTCTCTTACTATGTCAACAAATATACCACCATTATGTTCTTGATGGAATCTAGTTGTAGTAAAATACATGTTACCTGGAACATATTGTCCTGGCTTTATAGCTATAGTAGATAAAATATTTTCAGCACCTCTACCTTGATGTGTAGGAACAACATGTTTAACTCCTAAAAGTTCTTTTACAGTTGATTCTAAATGCTCAAAGTTTCTACTTCCTGCATAAGCTTCGTCACCTAACATCATTCCAGCCCATTGTCTGTCACTCATAGCGTTAGTTCCACTATCTGTTAATAAGTCTATATATACTTCTTTTGAAGGTATCAAGAAAGTATTATAACCTGATTCCTTAGCCACTGCTGCTCTTTCCTCTTTACTTACCATTTTAACTGGTTCAACCATTTTAATTCTAAAAGGTTCTGCTGGGTACTTTGAATAATCCATTAATTTTTCCTCCTCAAAAATATTATTAGTATTAGTTTATTTATGCGTAATGCTTAATGCATTATGTCTTTATCAATATAATATCATATGTTTTTTCTTTGTCAAGCTTTTTCTAAATATTTGAATGAATTTTTATTGAATGCTATAATTTAGATAATAACCACCATTGGAGAGAATATGATTAATAAATTAAGTTTAAATGAGCAAATTTACGAAACTTTAAAACGAGAAATATTTACTCATAAAATAGAAAGCGGGAGTCTGCTTGTCAATAAAGACCTACAAGAAAGATTTGAAGTTAGCTCTAGTCCAATTAGAGATGCTATAAATAGGCTAGAAAGAGATGGCTTAATAGAAAAAATAACTAGAGCAGGTGCTCAAGTTTTAATTTTCGATTATAACAAAACAAAAGAGATAAATGAATTAATGACCATTATAACTATAGGTGCTTTTGAATTGTTCTTTAAAAATGTAGATAGAAAGCAGTTAGAGAAAGAATTAGAAAGCTTGCTAGTTTTACAAGAATATAATTTAAATTCAGATAAATACTTCTACTATGATTATTGTTTTCATAAGTTATTTTTTGAATACTCTGGAAATCAAAAATTAGTAGATTTGTACAAACAGTTTAGTGGTTTGTCAGAAATGGCTGTAAGATCTCTTGATAAAATAACTTCTTCTGATTCAACTAGCGATAATAGATTAAAATCTTTTACTCTACATCAAAAAATAGTAGAAGCATTCAAAAATGATGATTTAGATGCTGCTAAAGAATGTATCAGAGAACATTACCAACATGCTGATGATGTTTTTAAAGAATATTATAATTAAAAATATACATCAACCCAATTATAGTACTTAATAAGATAGGCTGAATCCAAAGTAAATTACAGTCTATCTATTATTGTGATTATATTTTATTCAAAAAACATTAACTTTTATTTTCAATATATTAATATCCTATAAATCCTCTAGCTAAATGTAATAATTTTCAATTATTTTTATTGTTTATTCTTTTTTTGATAAATTTTTATTATTCATTTTCGTAAAATTCTATTGTTATGATATAATATTATTAAATATATAAATAATAGAAGAGATGGTAATATGATAAAAGATATAATGCTTTACTACACAGAGTTAGTTGAATTTTTAGGAGAAACTCTAGGTCCAGATTATGAAATTGTGTTATTTGACCTTAGAAATTCTAGAAAAAAAATAATAGCTATTTCAAATGGTAAAATAAGCGGAAGAAATATAGGAGATCCTATAACAGATTTTATATCTGAAAAACTAGAAACTAAAGATTATGTAAATTCTAACTATAGAGCTAATTATAGGGGTATAGTTAATGGTAATAAATTCATTAGATGTTCTACTAAATACATAAAAGACTCTGAGAATAATTTAATCGGTCTACTATGTATAAATTTTAATGATTCGAGATTTGAAAAAATAGCTAGTGATATTTTGAAATTATGCCACCCAGATGCATTAGTAGACAATGTTATATTTGAAAAAGCTGACCCAACTATATTTGAAGAACCCGAACAAATTGGCCTAACTATAACAGATTTAGCTAAAAAGCTTGTTGAAGATGTAATTAATAAAATAGATAAGCCTATTGAATCACTAAACAAAAAAGAAAAAATGAGTGTAGTTTCAACTTTAAATAGCAAAGATTTATTTGAACTAAAATCTTCCATTCCATTAGTTGCGAAAAAATTAAATATTTCAGAAGCTACTTTGTACAGATACATTACAAACATAAATAAAGAAGGTTAGATATCCATTAATCAACCTTCTTTATTTTTTTACTATTTTATTAATTGCTAAAGTTTTCTAGCCATCTCAACGAACTATATGCATATACTGCTGCAACTTTATATATGCTCTTTTCATCTACCAAAAGAGAAGGATGATGTAAGTAGTATGGATATCCTTCATCTATACTTCCTAGTCCTATATTCATTAATGTAGACGGAACTTTTTCTGCTATCATGGTAAAATCTTCTGAGCCATTAAATGCTGTTAAATCTTGTACTTTATCTTCACCTAATAATTCTTTTATGATATTTGATAGTTCATAATCTAATTTTTCATCATTGTAAAGTCCTGGCATGCCATAGTTGTGAATTATTATAGCTGTAGCACCATATGCTTTTGCAATATTAGTTGAAACCTCTTTTACTTTATCAAGTAAAACTTCTCTATATTCTCTATTTTTACTCCTAACTGAAACTTCCATTTCAACCTCGCCAGCAACAGTGTTCGGTGCTGTTCCGCCTGTAATTTTACCCACTAATACTACTGAAGGAACATCTGTTGGTACTACATGGTTAGATAATGATTTTAGTGCTATAGCTATATTTGAAGCTACGTACACAGCATCTACCCCTAAGTGAGGTGTAGAACCATGAGCATCTTTTCCTACTACTCTTATAGTTAATGCATCTCCTGAAAAAGTCAGTTCTCTTGGTTTATGATAAACTACCCCTGCTTTTGAATTTTCTAATCCTGCTATTATATGTATTGCAAAAGCTGCATCTACTTTTGGATTTTCTAAAATTCCTGCTTCTACCATATCATTAGCTCCAGCTAATAACTCCTCAGCTGGTTGAAACATAAATTTAACCTTTCCCTTTAATTCACTTTCTCTGTCTTTTAAAATTCTTGCAGCTCCTAGTAATGATGCAGTATGTATATCATGTCCACATGAATGAGTATTCCCATTTTTTGCAGAGAAAGAAAGTCCTGTTGTTTCTTCCATAGGTAAAGCATCCATATCAGCTCTTAATAAAAAAGTTTTTTCTCCTTCTCCTAATGTAAAAGTTATTCCACTTTTTCCAATTATACTTGGCTCTATACCATATGATTTTAATTTTTCACAAACAAATTCTACTGTTTTCGGCAATTCAAATCCAAGTTCTGCAAAACTATGAATTTTCCTTCTGTTCTCAATAATTTCTTCTTCTATTTTCTTAGCTTCATCTAAAATTGTTCTATCCATAATTTACTCCTATGAAAAATAAATAGCTATTACAAGACCTGCAACAAATACAGAAGCTATGGTTACTGTCACAAAACCTGCTATTAACATCTTTGGAGAAAGATAATTTAATATAGCCGTTCTTTCTTCTTCTGTTTTCCCTATTGCCCTTGAAACTTCTTGTGGTATAAACATTGTTGTTGGAAATCCAAAAGTACAAGTCAAGCCAATAGCTATAGATAAATATGGACTCATCTTTAAAATTTTTCCAATTATTGTTCCAGCAATTATTATCCCTACCGTTCCTAATACCAAACATACTATAAGCGGAAATATCATATCCAATATTTGCTTAGGTGTAGTATCTGCTAAATTAGAAAATATTACAACCGTAGTTACAAACACTATGAAAGTACTTGAACCCGTTTTACCTAAGATATTTGTATCTAAAAAACCTAACTGAGAAAATACAACTCCTAATAATAAAGCAAATACAAAAGTATGTATCTTTCCATTTGTCAAATCCGATAGCATATGAGCTACAACTGCAACCACTCCTAATTTAGTAAATATTACTGATGGTTTATTTAATGACTCTGGAAATTGTAAAATTCTTCTTTTATTTTCTAATTTTTGTTTCTCTTCTAAACTAACTGAATATTTTCCAATATTTTTCTCATCTAATAGAAACGTTTTCGCCTCTTTTCTAAGTAATGCAGATGCTACTGGTATACCTACAAAATTTTGTGTTACTAATAATAATAAACAAAATTGAAATAGATTTTCTTTACCAACACTTCCTAATGCATCTTTCATCATTAAAGCTGCTGCATTTGCTCCAGCATATATTGGTGCCCCTGCTATTGCCATTGAACTATCTATAAACAATGGAGCTATTAATATTATTGCAAGTACCCCTGCAAATACTCCTATTATGCCTATTATTACAGTTTTCCATTGCCTAGCCAGCTCTGAAAAATCCATAGTTGTTCCTAAAGATGTTATTAGAAAGCTCACTAGTATCATACCTATTTTATTAACCGCTGATACTTCAAATATATCCTTTGGCAATCCTAACCAAAAAGCTATTAACAAAATTACCGCAACAGCTAATGCTGTTGAAAGCAGTGCTTTTGTTTTTTCCGCAAGTATTTCCCCTATAGCAAATATTGCTAATAATACCGTTAACATTAAAACTCCATTCATTATTTATCCCTCTCTTTGTTATATAAATTTCTATAAGTTAAAATCGATATTTTAAACAGCTATTTTATACTTACTGTTAAGTTGAGATTAAGTATAAATAGCTGTTAATATCAAACTTATTTATTTCTTTATTATCCAATTCCTCCCCATAGTATTCCAAGTATTAATACCAATATAGTTAGACCACAAAATACATATTTCCCCAGAGGAATAATAAATTTAGGTACCTCTCCATCCAGTCCCTTTCCTATTTCGTCTTTTACAAATTTATCTCCACATACCCAGAAAAACATAATTGCAGCAAGTAATGCTCCAAGTGGTATAACGTAAATACTAACAACATCCATCCATTTTCCCATAACTTCTACATTCTCTATTAAAAGTCCAACGACTACTCCAATAATAGCTATAATGCTAACTGATTTTTTCCTAGATAATTTAAATTTATCTTGCAATGCCTCTATTGGTGTTTCAAATAAATTTATTAATGAAGTTATTCCAGCAAATAAAACTGCTATAAAAAATATTATAGAAAACATTTGTCCCAAAGGCATTTTCTTAAATACTTCAGGCATAGTTATAAATAACATTGGAGGACCTGCTGTTGGCTTCATTCCAAACGCAAAAACTGAAGGTATTATTACTAAAGCTGCCAAAGAAGCTGCTAATGTATCGAATATGGCAATACTCCTACTAGCTTTAACAACATTTTCACTATCTTTCAAATAACTTCCGTAAACAACTGTTCCAGAACCTGCTAATGATAATGAAAAGAAGGATTGCCCTAAAGCATATATCCAAGTCTTTGGACTTAGTAATTTTGACCAATCAGAAGTAAATAAAAATTCATAACCTTTGCTTGCTCCATCTAGAAATGGAACTCTTATAGCCAATATTATAAAAAGCACAAAAAATGCTGGCATTAAAATTTTATTAACTTTTTCTATACCTTTAGAAATTCCAACGCTCATTATTATAAATGTCAATGCTAAAGCAATTAGATGCCAAGGTACACTACCAAATGTTCCCGCAATTTCTCCAAAATAAGCTGTACTGTCCGTAGTTTTTACTAAATCTCCCACAAAAGCTCCAAATAAAAACTTGATTATCCACCCTACTACTACAGAATACCCTATCGCTATTGCCAACGAGCCAATAACAGGTATTAACCCTATTACATCACCATTTTTCTTTCCTCTTTTCTCCATTGCCTTTTTAAAAGCTCCAAGTGGTCCTGTTTTCATAGCTCGTCCAAATGTCATCTCTTCAATGACTCCAGTAAAACCAAGTAGAAATATACATATAAAATATGGAACTAAAAAAGCAAATCCTCCAAATTGACCAACTCTATATGGAAATAACCAAATATTTCCCATCCCTACTGCTGAACCTACACACGCTAGAACAAATCCCCATCTAGATGAAAACGTATCCCTAGTACCTAAATTACTTACATCCTGTTTTTTTCTTTTACTCATATTAGACCTCTCCTTCTAATTAAGTTAAGTAAGGATAAAAAATATCAGCTAAAAATTTAGCTGATATTTTTTTGTATTATTTAGTTACTCGATTGGCTCTAAACTAGCTTGAAAATGTCTTAAAATTGGTGGTTCCCAAGTAATTTTGTATCCCTTAACGTCTTTTGCTCTATCCTTAATAGCTATTAACGCCTCTGCCATTATATCGAAATGAGCTTGAGTATAAACTCTTCTTGCAACGGCAAGTCTAGTAAATTCAAAATCCGCTTGTAATTGTTCCCCTGTATCTGGATCGTTACCTAACATATATGAACCTATATCACAAGTTCTAATTCCAGCTTCTATATATAATTCAACAGCCAGTGCTTGTCCTGGAAATTCATTATATGGAATGTGAGGGAACATTTTCTTTGCATCTACAAATAGTCCATGTCCTCCAACTGGTGCTTGGTAAGCTATTTCATTATCATCTAAAATAGATGCTAAATACTCTAATTGTCCAACTCTATAATTTAAATATTCTTCATCTAATCCCTCATATAGTCCTATAGCTAAAGCTTCCAAATCTCTTCCTGAAAGACCACCATAAGTTATAAATCCCTCATAAGAAATACAATTTCCCTTTACAAGTTGATATAAATTTGCATCATCTTTAATTCCAATAAGTCCACCCATGTTAGTTATAGCATCTTTTTTAGCACTCATAATAAACATATCTGCATAACTAAACATTTCTCTAGTAATTTCTTTCAAAGATGAATTTTTAAACTCTTCTTCTCGTTCTTTTACAAAATGAGCATTTTCAGCAAATCTTGCAGCATCTATACATAATGGAATGTTATATCTTTTACAAACTTCTGATACAGCTCTCATATTTTCAACGCTAACTGGTTGGCCACCTGCGGAATTATTAGTAATAGTCATAACCACTAAACCAACTTTTCCTTCATGTTCATTAACTAACTTTTCAAACTTTTCAACATCCATGTTACCTTTAAATGGTGCTCTATGAGTAGGATCTTTAGCTTCTTCTACAACACAATCAATCGCTCTTGCTCCAGCTAATTCCACATGTGCTCTTGTAGTATCAAAAAACATATTTGAAATAGCAACTTTTCCTTCACTTAGTTTAGTAGGGAATAAAACTTTTTCTGCTCCTCTACCTTGATGAACAGGTTGAATAAACTCATATCCAAAAATATCTCTGCCTGCTTCTACTAAACGAAAATAGCTCTTTCCTCCTGCATAAGCTTCATCACCTTTCATAACTCCTGACCATTGTTCGTCACTCATTGCATTTGTTCCACTATCTGTTAATAGGTCAATATAAACATCTTCTGCTCTTAAGTTAAAAAGATTATATTTAGCTTCCTTAATCTTTTCTATTCTTTCCTCTCTAGTTAACATTTTAATTCTTTCCACCATTTTAATTCTAAATGGTTCTGGTATGTATCTTTTTGCCATAATATCTCCTCCTAAACTTTCTATTTAATAAAATATTATCATATTTAAATTATTCAGTCAAGCATTATGAAGTATTTTTTAACTTTTTGAATATTTTTAATAATTTTTTATCTTTTATGAGCTTATTTGTCTTTACAATTAATAAAATATTATTATTTTTTAAGGTTAGACTTTAATATTTAATAAAACTTATATTTAAAACTAAACCTATACAAATTTTTATATCCTATAATACATTTGCTACTTCTTTTAATGTACAAAATACTACTTAAAAATTTCCCATAGTCTAATTTTATTAATTATTTTCTCACATATAATTAATTTAACTGTACGAAAGTTTTAAAAGTTAAAATTAAAGAATTACAAAAAAGATTATAAAAATACATTTAAATTTATCAGCCTAAAAATTAATTTTAACTAGTGCATAAAAAATACTGTATTCAAAACTATCAAGATGAGTAAATCAGATTTTTATCTATTAATCCAAAATTGGATTTAATGAAACAGAAGCCTTGTTTATTTGATAGCTGAATTTGTAAATATAGAAATAAGAAAGAGATTTTAATTATTATCGATAATTAGTTTATGAATATAAAAGTTTTGAAAGTATTGACGAAAAAGATATATTCCTAAATATTAAAAACAACAAAATTAAGTTTAAATTCATTTTATATAGTTAAATTATAAATTAATACCTCTAAAAATACGGTATAAATTTTATTTATAAACAAAAAAATCAAAGCTCAAATTTATGAGTTTTGATTTTTCCTTTTCATTCCGACTTCAAAATCTTGTAGATATTTAAAATCAAACTTAGAATATAATTTATCTGCTGGTCTATTTGCAAGTAAGGTAATATGACACTCTTCGTTACAATTATCTTTAAAGTAATTGTCAACTTGTCTCATAATCATTTTACCTAACCCTTTTCTTTGATAATCCTTATGTACCATAATATCTGCAACAACAAATGTAATTGCTCCATCCCCTACTATTCGTCCATATCCTATTAATTTGTCATTCTCATATATGCAAACATTTAATAGAGAATTCCCCAAAGCTATTTCAGCTCTATTCAAACTCTTTTCTCCACCCATTCCAGATGATTTTCCAAGTTCAATATAGTCTTCTGGTTTAGGAGCCTTCAATAAAATTTCCATAGTTTCTCCTTATAAATATAAGTTCATTAAAATAGCATCACCATATCCATTTTCATATTTAAAATAATTTTCATAATACCCTATTTTTTCAAATCCAAATCTTTCGTACAAGCTTATAGCTCCATAATTGTCTGATTTTACTGTTAAATCTACAATTTCTATATATTCATTTCCTGCTGCATATCTAAGAAGAGAATCTATCATTTCCCTTCCTATACCTTTATTCCAATAATCTTTTTTTACAGTAACACCCAAAGTTACTCTATGACTTGCTCTTCCAGTATTTCCCTTTAAAGAACCTAACGAAATAATTTCTCCTTCAAGCTTTGCAACAAGCATAAGACTAGTTTTGCTGTATTTGTAAGAATCAATTATTAGCCCCTCATCAGCTTCAGACATTTCATCCGCCTGTTCTTTTGTCATAATTAAATTATCACTTTCTAAAGATATATCCTTTAAATATCTAACAATTTCCTTAGCATCTTCTATTTTTGCCCTATCTATTACATAATTCATATAATTCTCCTATTAATAAATCCAATTACAAACATTCTACTACACATATCTATTTTTTTAAATAAAAAAACACCCTTAAGGGTGCTTTTATTTTATATTTTCAATATAATCTACAAATATCTCAAAGTTCTTAACTAATGATTTCGCCTTATCTTCTCTTAATTTACCATCTTCTATACTATCTTGAATTTGTGGAAAATAAACTTCTATACCTGGTACAACTATAGCCTTAACACCACTAGCTCTCATTACTCTTCTTAAATCACCTTGAGCTCTTATTGAACCCCAATATCCAATAGAAGCACCTGTTATCATAACAGGCTTATCCATAAAAACTCTTTCTCCTCTAGAACACCAGTCTATGAAGTTTTTTAGAACTGCTGGCAAAGAATAATTATATTCTGGCGTAACTATTACAACACCATCTGCCCATTTTACATCTTCCCTAGCTTTTTCTACAATAGGCCAATTCATTTTTTCAATGTCTTCTGAAAACATTGGAATTTCCTTAATTTCAACTTGTCTGATATTATAATTATCTTTATACTTATCCATCAAGTAATTTGCAACTATTTGATTATACGAATCCTTTCTAGTACTACCAACAACAAATAAAATATTCATACTATCTCCTAATTAGCATTTAAAACAGTATCTATTATCTGAAGCTATATAATCTACAAAGTTATTAAAAGCTTTATTCAATGACTCTGCATTCTCATCAATTAATTTTCCATCTACAACTCTATTTTGAATTGTAGTGATATAAACTTCTGTACCTGGAACTACAATAGCCTTTAATCCTGGAGATAACATAGCTTGTCTAACATGACTTTGAGCCATAACAGTTCCAAAATATCCCATAGTAGCTCCTGTTATCATAACAGGTTTATTAGCTAAAACAAGTTCTATTCTTGAACACCAATCTATAAAGTTCTTAACTAATACAGACATTGTAAAATTATGCTCTGGAGTTAAAATTACAACACCGTCTGCCCACCTTACATCTTCTCTTAACTTAGTTACCGATGCAATTTCATCATTTTCAATATCTTCAGAATAAACTGGTAAAGACTTTAAATCAGCTTCTCTGAAATTACAACTTTCTCCATATTTATCTGCCAGATAATCGGCTATTATTTGGTTAAAAGATCCTTTTCTAGCACTTCCTACAACTAATAAAATATTTATGCCATTTTCTTTGTTAATTATCATAATACTCTCCTATTGTTTAATATTTTCGCTTAAAATATATACCCATATATCTTACGAATAATTATTCACCTTCTGGATATTCAACTCTTCCATCAGAATGTTTTGCAAATCTTTTTTGTGATGGATCGTGTACTACCTCAGCTCTAGAAAATGGCCATCCACCAAACTGAGTTTTTTCATAATCAACATAAGCTTGTCTTATTTCATCCATTGTTGTCATAACAAAAGGTCCATAAGCTGCTACTGGTTCTTTAATAGGCTCACCATCAAGTATCAAAATTTTAGCCTCAGTATTTCCAATGTTTTTTATTAAAGTATCTGCATTTCCTTTTAAGAAAGCGTACTCTCTTTCACCAAATTCTTCACCATCTATTGTGATTTTATTTCCATTGTAAAAATATACCGCCCTATTTAAAGTATCAGAAATACCTTTAATAGTGTACTCTGCTCCTTCTTCTAAAGTAACAAATTTTATTCCAACATGGTTTTCTGGATTATTTGCCCAAGAATCCCTTGTAGGTTTTAAGGCTTTAATACCATCTTCCTCACCAGCCACTAATTTTACAGATATATTTTTCCCATTAACATCTTTTTTCTCTATTACTGGTACATCTTCTCTCCATAACATTTTATAGTCTGGTTCAACCATTTTATGTTTACTGTCTAGATTTAACCAAATTTGAAATAAATCTAGTGGATTATCTTCTTCGGTATTAAATAACGGAAACATTTCACAATGTTGAAGCCCTTTACCTGCTGTCATCCATTGAACATCTCCATTAGCATATCTTCCACTCGCTCCAAGTCCGTCTGAATGATCAACAACTCCATTTTCTACTACTGTTACCGTTTCAAAACCTCTATGTGGATGGGCTGGAAAACCTGGTACATCTTCTCCATAGTACATTTCCCATTTACCAGTATTACCTTCTGCTGGACCTAATTTTCCATTACCTCTAGGATATCTATCATCATGATATGCTGTAAGAATATAAGGACTTTGTACATCTAAACGTCTTCCAAAGCCCCCTCTTTCTAATATATTCATAATTATTCCTCCTTGATTTATATAATTTGTAAAAGTTTGTTTTTTACTACTTTCAATATATACCCCTAGTTAGTAATATTAAATATATCCTCTTCTAATGGCACTTCAATAAAAAAGCCGCATTAAAATCAAATGCGACTTTCTTAATAGTTATATTATATTAGCTAATTATTGGCTAATGGTATTTGTATTTCTGTAATATATTTGTCTCTATTACTTTCTATAAATTGGTCGATAATATTAGTTGTTATAAAATAATCTTCTAATAATATGTTCCTTTTTTCTCCTTCTTTTCTTATTCTCTCAGCAGTCAAAGTAATTCCTTCATAATCTCCAATATGATATCCGGTTAAAAACTTCCCCTTCTCTACAAAATTTACTAAATCTTTATTTAAAATTCCAGGGTTTTCATGATAGAATTCATCAAAATCTTTCATATACATTAGAAAAGTCTTTTTATCTTTTCTATATTCAACCATTGTTATATATCTGTAGAATAAATTGTTTACATATATACTTTTTTCTTTTCCTAGCAACATATAACTTCTTCTCTCATTTTCTACAACAGTTATATCTTCAAGGTTAATACCCTTTAGTTTTTCCTCCACAAAACTAGTCTTTCTTTGAATTGCTTTTTGAATATTTTGCAATCTAAATATTTTTTCTGTCAATAATTTATACTGTTCTGTTAAATTAGATATTCTACTTTCATATTCCATCATATCTAGGTAATTTTTTATATCGTCTATCGAATAATCTAAATTTCTTAAATATCTAATTGTAGCTAAAGTGTAAATCTGCTCAATCTTATATTTCCTATAACCATTTTCTCCCTTTTTGAAAGGCACTAACAGTCCAACTTTGTTATAATATCTCAGCGTTTGCTCATTTATATTAAATAAATTAGCCAATTCTCCAATATTTAGCAAGTTTTCTTCTACGATAACTATCACCTCTCATTTCTATCATATGGTATACCTAAACTTCTAGGATTATTGTCTTTACCTATTGATAACAGCAACACAACTACCGCTATTATATATGGTAGCATCGTGAATACTTGCGAAGGAATACCAAAATTCATACTTTGTAAAGTATATTGTAAGCTTTCTGTAAATCCTATTACAAGAGATGCACAAAATACTAAAGCTGGGTTTCTTCTACCCAAAGTAACAGCCGCTAATGCAATATATCCTCTACCTGCAGTTATATTTTCCGAGAAAAAACCAAACTGTGAAACTGTCATATAAGCACCACCAAGTCCACAAAGTATTCCATTAATAAAACAAGCTAAATATCTAATTCTAAATATATTTAATCCTGCAGTATCTGCTGCACTTGGATTTTCTCCTACAGCCTCTAACTGAACTCCCCACTCTGTTTTATAAAATATAAAACAACTTACAGATATTATTGCATAAAGTATGTATACTAATATATCTTGATGAAATAACACTTTTCCTATTATCGGTATAGATGACAACAGTGGAATTTTAATAACTGGAAGTATATTTACCGATGGTAAATCTACAGAGTCACCAAAAAACATTAAAAATATAAAACTTGTAACTCCTAGTAATAAAAAGTTTATTGCAAGTCCTATTATAGTTTGATTGCCTTTACAAGAAATAGCTAAAAATCCTTGAACAATTCCAATTATTCCACTAATCACCATAGACATTAAAATACCTAGCAAAAGATTACCTGTAAAATAATAAATTATAAAACTGGAAAATGCTCCTGTTAGCATCATACCTTCAACGCCTATGTTTAAAATACCTGACTTTTCAGAAATACTTTCTCCTATTCCTACAAAAGTTAAAGGAGCTGCCATCTTTATAGAAGATTGTAGTAGTTTTTCTACTATAATTAAAAAACCATTCATTTTCTATGCCTCCTTTTTTCTCTTATAGGATATTACAAAATATTTTGCTATTAACAACAATACAATTAGCCCTAAAATTATAGATGATATAGAACTAGGCACACCTGCTGTTCTTTGCATAGAAGATGCTCCTACGTCTAGCATTGCTATAGCAATTGCTGATATAACAACTCCTACAGGGTGATTTCTCCCGAGTAAAGCTACAATAATTGCAGTATAACCATAGTTAGGAGATAGCCCTTCAACTAACCTATGCTGTACTCCAGCAACTTCTATCACTCCAGCTATTCCTGCTAATCCACCACTTATCAAAGACGATAAAATAACATTTCTATTTACCTTTATACCCGAACAAAAACTTGCTCTTTGGTTTAGTCCGCAACTCCTCATCTCAAAGCCCTTAGGCGTTTTCCAAATGAATATATATATTATTACAGCAGCCACAAGTCCAATTATAATTCCAGTATGTAATCTTGTTTGAGGAATTAAAACTGACAAAGTTGCTGAATCTGAAAAATTTGCTGAAACCGGAAAATTATAAGCAGGATCTTTTAAAAATGTACGTACTGCCATTGCCACTATATTAATAGCTATATAATTTAGCATTATACATATAATAACTTCTGACAATTTAAACTTAGCTTTTAAAAATCCTGGTATTAACGCCCATAATCCACCAAATATAAATCCAACTAAAATCATAAAAGGAATTAATACAAGCTTTGGTAAACTAGAAAAAGTTAAAGCTATGTAAGTACTGACCATTGCTCCAATATACAATTGTCCTTCTGAACCTAAATTTATAAATCCAGTTTTATTACCAACAGCACACCCCAGACCCACTAGCATCAAAGGTGTAGCCTTTACAAAAACTTCCCCCACTTGGTACTTGTTTCCTATTATTCCTCTAAAAAAACCATTTATTGCAGTTGCAAAATCTCCTCCTACTATTAATATCAACCCTAATACAACAACTAGAATAGCTATAATCATAGAGATTAAATAAGTTATATTTTTTTTCTTCATATTTACCTCTTTCAGTTCTAAAAGAAATCTATTCCTGCCATCATCTTTCCAATTAAATTAATATCTAGCCTGTCGTCATTCTCAATCTTCTTAGAACAATTTCCATCATACATAACACAAATATTATCACTTAATTTTATTAGCTCATTTAAATCTGTAGAAATAAGTAAAACCGCTACTCCCTCTTTACTAATTTCACATAACAAATTGTGAATATATTCAGTTGCACCTACATCTAAACCTCTCGTAGGTTGGAAAGCTATCAATAACTTAAGTTCTCCTTCAAGCTCCCTTGCTACTACTAACTTTTGTTGATTTCCTCCTGACAAATATCTAATTAACGTACTTGCCCCTGGAGATTTAATATCGTATTGTTCTATCAACTTGTTAGTTTTTGACTCTAGTATCTTTTCATTTATGAAACCTTTGGATTTATAACTACTCTCAAAATGTTTTTTCAAAAATATATTATCTTTCAAATCCATATCTGAAACT
This sequence comes from Miniphocaeibacter massiliensis, assembly GCF_900232905.1. Lineage (GTDB taxonomy): Bacteria > Bacillota > Clostridia > Tissierellales > Peptoniphilaceae > Miniphocaeibacter > Miniphocaeibacter massiliensis. Next base: position 45,987 of record NZ_OCTQ01000005.1, on the reverse strand, counting down.
ATAGCATCAGAATGTCTATCTTCAGGTATATATCTAACTCCCTTCAAATATCTATTACTAATACTTAATCCCAAAATACTTTCATTGTCTAAAGTTATATCTCCTGAATCTGGTTTCTCTATACCTGCAATAACCTCTGCAAGTTCCTTCTGACCATTGCTATCAACTCCAGCTATCCCTAAAACTTCTCCTTTGTTAATATCTAAATAGACATTTTTCAATGTAAAAATACCTTTATTCTTAACAGATATACTCTCTATACTCAAACATTTCTCATTAAACTTTTCAGAAGATTCCCTAAAATTACTATCTACAAGTTTTCTACCTATCATATACTCTGATACTTGGTCTTCGTTAGTATCTTCAATATCACAAGACACAATTTTTTCTCCTGCCCTAAGTACAGTTATGGAATCGCTAATATCAAAAATCTCTTGAACTTTATGAGTGATAATTATAATTGAGTGTCCTTGTTTTTTTAATTCCTTAAGAACTCTAAAGAAAAGTCCTACCTCCTCAGGTGTTAAAACTGCAGTAGGCTCATCAAAAATTAACAACTCAACATCTCTATATAAAAGCTTAATTATTTCAACTCTTTGTTGCTCACCAACAGATAAATCCTTAATTAATCTCTTAGGATCAATTAATAATCCATATTTTTTTGATAAGCTTGAAATTTTACTATCTATGTTTTTTCTGTTTAAAATAGGATATCCCTTTTCATTTTTTAGACCTAGAGTAATATTCTTTGAAACAGTAAATTTATCAACTAATTGAAAATGTTGATGAACCATACCAATTCTATATGTCAATGCATCATTTGGAGAGTCAATACTAACTTTATTTCCATCTATGAATATATCACCTGTATCAGCTTGATACAGGCCATATAAAATATTCATAAGCGTAGTTTTTCCAGCTCCATTTTCCCCTAGTAGTGCGTGTATGCTATTAGGTTTAATGGTCAAATCTATATTTTCTAGTACGTTTTTTCCAAAAAAAGACTTGGAAATATTTTTCATTTCTAACAACATACTATCACCTCAAATGCTATTTTGTTTTTTCTTCTTTCAATGGAACTTCAAGTTTTCCACTCTCTATTTGTGAATATAAATCTTCTATTTTTTTAACAACATCTTCTGGTATCTTTCCTTTTAAATCTTTGTTAAAAGTAATATCTACAACTTTATCTTTTATACCTAAATATGTAACAGAATCTCCAAATTTATTACCTATAACTTCTTCTAAAGCGTAATTTATAACTTCTGGCATTCTGTAAACTGTTGAACATAAAACAGTATTAGGAGCAACAGAACTTTGGTCGTAAGAATTTCCTAAAGCATAAACTCCTCTTTCCTCACAGGCCTTAATAACACCAGTACCAGCTTGATTTGCAACTTGGTAAATAACATCTGCACCTTGATCTAACATAGAAGTTGCAGCCGCCTTACCAGCAGTAACATCTGTAAAAGAATTTACATAAGATTCTAAAATTTTAATGTCAGGATTAATTTCTTTTGCTGCAGCTTTAAAAGCTTCAACCTCTTTAATAATAGAAGGTTGCTCAACACCTCCAATTACTCCAATAACCTTTGTTTCAGACATAGAAGCTGCTAAAGCTCCCATTAAATAACCACCTTGTTCACAACTCATAACATAAGACGACATATTTTTAGCCTTTGAATTAGACTCAGTCGCCATAAAATATTGGTCTGGGAAAGTTTCTGAAACCTTTGCCGCTGGTTGTCCAAATTGGAAACCATGACCTATTATCAAATCATAACCTTGACTTGCATAGTCAGTATAAGCAGATTCCATATCAGCTACAGTAACATTTTCCATAAAAGTAGTCTCAACATCATGTTTTTCTTTAAGTTTGTCTAAACCTTCAACAGCTGTTGCATTCCAACCTTGGTCATTAGCTGGTCCAGATAACAGTAAAGCCACCTTTAAAGAATCCTTTGAACCAGAACCTCCTTTTCCAGTATCCTTTGCCTTATCATTTCCTCCAGAACAAGCTGTGAAAATTAGTGCAGTTAAAAGCATCATCGCTACAACAAATAAATTTTTCTTTTTCATAATATCCTCCTATATTATAGTTTTTTATAAAGTAAATTTGCCTTCTCAGCTAATTTAATTTCATCAACATTAAGTAATTCACCATCTTTGAAAATAGTGTTCCCTCCAACCATGGTAAATTTAACCTCTCCCGTTAAACCAAGTCTAGCAATTAAATTTTTAGGGTCGTGTAAAGAACCAGACAATTCAAGCTTATTTATATCAATAGCGAACAAATCCGCTGCCTTACCAACACTTAAATCACCAATATCATCTCTACCTAAAGTTTTAGCACCACCAACAGTTGCCATCTTTAAAATATCATAAGCATCTACACAGCCACCTCTTTGCTTACTATGAAAAGTTTGCATAAGGTAAGCAAGTCTTACAGAATCTAAAAGATTAGAGCCGTCATTAGTCGCAGAACCATCACAACCTAAACTTAAAATAACTCCTTGTTCCTTAAGCTCCTTTAAATCTAAAATAGGAAAACCTCCAAGTACAGCAGGGTTTGGACAGTGGGATAAACCAGTCTTAGTAGAAGCCATCTTTAAATATTCATCTTTTTCTAACTCCCAACAGTGAGCATACCAAACATTCTCTCCAATAAACCCTCTTTCCTCACACCATTCTAGAGTTCTTTTTCCCCATCTCTCAAACATTTGGTCATTTTCGCCTTCACCCAAATGGGTGTGAAGTCTTGCATTCTTAGCCTTAGCTAAATTAACAGATTCAATAAAAGTATCCTCATAACAGTTAATTGGCTGGCAAGGAGCAATTACTACATTTTGCATAGAAAATTTAGAATTGTCATTGTATTTATCAATTAACCTTTCGCAGTCTTTAATAAAATCTACAGTATTTTCTCTCATATTATCAGGAATAGTACTTCCTTTTTCCCTAGGTAAAGTATTAGTACCTCTTCCACCATGGTAACGAATTCCTAATTGACCTGCAGCTTCCATTTGTCTATCAATAAGATAAGTCCCTGACTTTTTAGTGTAACAATATTGATGGTCAAAAGCAGTTGTACAACCATGCTTAATTAAATCTGACAAAGCAGTCATTGTAGAATAATAAATCATATCCTCGTCAATATTTTGAAATATCTTGTAAATCTTATCCAACCATTCAATTACAGTCATCATAGGATAATTAATATCCTGTCTATTTCTTACAAAAGTCTGGAAGAAATGATGATGTGTATTTACTAAACCTGGATAAATTATGTAATTACTACAATCTATTACCTCATCAACACCTTTGTCAATATTCTTACCAATTTCCTTAATCTCTCCATTTTCTACAAAAACATCTACTGAATTATAAACATTATCATTAGAATCACAAGTCACTAAAGCGAAAATATCTTTTAATATTACACTTCCATTCATACATTCTACCTCCTAATTCATAGCTTAAAGTAACTATAAACTTTTCCGTTTATTTTAGTATAAACCTTATAGTAACTATAATGTCAAGAAAAGGTACTAAAAAAAGACCAGTGATTTCTCACCAGTCTTATTTTAGCGTGTACATGAGTAATAATATCAACAAAAATGGAACCATCGTTAATAGAGAAAGCTTAAAAGTTTTCATAATAAACCCCTTTCGAAATTATAACCACCTTTATCTTTACTCTATTATCCATAAACTTAATTAACTGCATATTAAGCTTACGTTAAATTTAAATAAAACCTCATAATAATATACAATTATTTGGAGGTTTTTATGAAAATAGATCAAAATAATATAATGGCTATAGTGGATTCTGCCAAAAATTTTATGCAAGATAAGCTTATAGTTATCATATACAATTCTATAGGCTTTACAAAAAAGATAGACTCTTCACAAGAAGATACTGATTTTTTTTCTAATCAAGAAATTGGCGAAATATTTGATGCATTAATACAAGAAAATATTAAAATATTACCTTACAATAATGAAATGGATTTTATAAATTCAGTCACTAATAATATAATAGAAACTAATAATATAATTGTCTGGAATCTTTCACGTCAAGGAACTTATAATAATCAAAAATCATTAATAACTAGCTTTTGTGACTTTAACAAAATTCCTTATATTGGGTCAAGTGTTTATTCTATGAACCTTTCAAGACATAAACTACATTTTCAAAAAATTCTTAAAAGTTTAAATTTATGTGATATACCCTCATATTCAATTAATGAGTTTAAAAATACTAATATTATTGATGGCAATTTCATACTAAAAAAAGCTAAAGGATCTGCTAGTAGAGGTATAAAAGAAGAAACTAGTAATATTTGTTATACTAAAATGAAAAATTACATTAATGAAAACAATATTTCTAAAGATTATATAATTCAAAAATATATAAAAGGATATGAAATTGAAGTTCCATTACTTCAAATAGATGGGAAATTTGTTCCGTTTGGAATTTCAGGAATAAAAATTAATAATTTAAAATATTTTTCTAATCAAATAATGCCTGAAGAAATGTTTGATTCAAATTATTCATTTTATAACTTTGAGTACTTTGCAATTAATCAATTAAATTTTATTAACTGTAATTTTATTTATTCTAGTGCAGTAAAAATTGCAGAAATTCTAGAATTAAAAGATTATTGCAGAATTGATTTTCGCATAGATTCACAATATAACTTATATTGTTTTGATATCTCTACAACACCTTATTTAACAAAACATTCTTCGCCTAACTTTTTATTTGAAACTGTAAATCTTAATCATTCAGATTTATTATTATCAATAATTGGAGCTTTTAGCTCCAATACTGATAATCACTAAAACTCCATGCCTTACAAAATATAGGTGGAATATGTTTATAATTGTTTGAAAAAAACAGATCTATTTGTTGAGATTTTAAGTTGCCATAATTTTGATATAAGTATAAAAGTTTTTCCTTTCGTTCAATAAAATGGTCAACAATATTGCTATCCGTAAAAAGTGACGGAACTATTAATTCATCAATTCGTTCAGCTATATTGTTATCATTTTGTTGAACTATATCAATTAAGCATTTATTATATTGACAAAAGAATATATAAAAATCATCTGTTTTTTCTTTTTTTAATATTTCATCTAAAATATTATATGCATTTTCATAATCTTCACTATAAAAAAGCATACCAGCATAATTAATTGCGGAAACATGTTTGTCTTTTATTTTAGAAAATTTTTCAATTAGTTCTTTTTTCTCATAATTCAGTAAAAATTTAGATAATAAAATATTATTTTTTATTTTATAATTTTTATTTGTATAATTATCTATATTTTTTTTATTTCTTTCATAAAAGCCCATAACATCATTAATTGTTTCTATATCTAAATAAAAAGAGATTCCAAGCAAATTTGAAAAAATCATTGGAATTATTTTGTCATAGTCTAAAAAATCATTTACTTCTGTTTCAAATTCATTTATTATTGACCATAATTCATAGCTAGATTTTCTATAACTAACTATGCTCGTTGATATGCCTCTGCGAATTACATCATAATACTTATAATAAGAATAATTAGATTTCATTAAAGAAAAAATTTTCTCTTCAACTATTTTGTAAATTTTTTTTGCATCAGAAATTTCTTCAAATGATAAATAGTTTATTATTTCTGGGGCTAATAATATACCTAATTTTATTAACATTTCATTTTCGTAGCTTTCAATTAAATCATAAAAAATCTTTATAGATTCGTACAACAATCCCTTTATTTTAGGTTTTATTTCTTTTCTAATATTATAACTACACTCTAATAAAATTTTCAATTTGTGGTATGTAATCTCTGCAGATATAATAGTTGGAAATTTCATTATATTTATTTTGCTTAATTCATTATAAATTTTTAATAATTCTTTATCATCTTTTATCAAATCATTTTTCAATATTTTTAATATACGTGAATAATCTTCGTTTATAAATTCATCTTCTAATTGAGTAGAATTATTCCTTAATATATATATAAAATTATAGCCTTCAGCTAAATTACCATCAAATAATTTGGCGTTCTGAAATCTTAAAAAATAATTTTCAGGGATTTCTTTTTTCATAAAAAAATCGATTAACTTAGCAGTTAATCTTTGTTCTTTTTTATTTTTTAAATTTATAGTATAATTTTTTACATAAATAGGAATATTCTCCTTTATTGAATAATAGTTGTTCTTCTCTTCCACTAGATCTCTTTTCTTTAAATTTTCCAAATAATTTATATAATCAAATTTTGCTTTTTGAAACAATGTATCAAACCATTCTATAGGTATACCTATTGGCATGGAAAGTAAAAGTAATAATGATTTTTGAATATCTGTTTCTTCATTTTCTTTGACAAGAAATAATTCTTTTAAAATATCTTTATCTTCTTTAATATTTCTAATATCTTCATCTTCTTTATGTTTAAGAAAATATTCAAGATTTCCATAAGAACCATTACTTAAGTTTATATAATGTTCTACTTTTTTATCATCATTTAAGGCTTTTAATTTTTTTAAAATAGTCTCATAAGTAGTCTTACTATCTTCACTTAATTTGTGCTTTATTTCTATATAATGACTAAAAGTTATTATTGGATTATAAAAACATTCAGTATTTTTATTAATTTTTTTAAAATAGTCAGATACTCTGTTTTCTTCAGTAGTAATTATTGATATTACGGAAGATTCTTCAAATTCATTTATATACTCTTCAACTTTTTTTACCGATAATAGACCATTTGCTGTAACATCTTCAAACCAGATAATATTAATTTTTTTATTATTTAAAAAGTCTAGTATCTTTTTTTGTAAATCAATAGAAAATTTAACACCTAATAACTCCACTGATGGCACGGTAATTTCTATTTTATTTAAAACTTTCTCTAAAATAGGTTTATTTCTAGTTTTTAACTCTTGATTCATTAAAACTTCTTCAGCAGTAATTTTAATAATACTTCCTATATTTTTTAAATTATCACCTAAATTAATATTATCAATACATTGTTTAACAAGTCTTGATTTACCTGAATTTTTTAAACCTGATATTACAATAATTTCAGATGATTTTTTTTCACAATTAAATTTATTATTTATATAATCAAAAATTTCATGTAGTTTATCGCACCAAATATCAAACTCTTTCACTAAAACCTCCAAATAATTGTATATTATTATGACCTTTGTTATATAGTATCTTTATGATGCTATTATTCAAAAATAACGTTGTCATATTTTATTCATTATAGCATATTTAAATAATAATATATTAATATCAAGGAGTTATATATGGAAAATACTATTATCAATTTTATTGAAACAAAAAAGCTAGAAAATTTATCGACTAAAACTTTAAATGCTTATTATTTTGATTTACTTAAACTTAACGAATATCTTATTTCTTACAAATATTCTTTTTCTCTGGGAATTCCTAACTATATGAAATTTTTAACTCAAAGTAGCTACTATACCTCTAATACTAAAAAAAGAAAACTTATCACTATTAAAATGTATATTAACTATCTTTTTGAAAAAAATGTAATTGAAAAATTTGATTTGCCCAAAATCTCCATAAGAAAGGAAAAGAATCTTCCTAAAACTCTCTCAAATAGAGAAATTAAAAATTTACTTTCTTCTGTAACCTTTGAAAATAAATTGTCTCCTAAAAAACTCAGAGATCAAGTTCGTAATTTAGCTATATTAGAAATACTCATTAGTTTAGGACTTAGAATAAGCGAAATTAGTAATATTAATATTTTAGATTATATAGAAAATGAAAATAAAATTATTGTACGCGGGAAAAATAAAAAAGAAAGAATTTTATTTATTACAAATTTACAAACTCAAGAAGCAATTTCAAATTATATTGCTATAAGATCAGAATACTACCCTTCTAAAAATGAAAAAGCTTTGTTTTTAAATAAGTATGGTAATAGAATCTCTATATTTGGTCTTGAAGATATTTTTAGAAAATATAAAAATTTAGCTAATATTAACCCAAATGCTACTCCTCACTATTTAAGGCATAGCTTTGCAACAGGTTTGCTAGATAACGGCGCAAATTTAAGAGATATACAAGAACTTTTAGGACATTCTAGTATAACTACTACTGAAATTTATACTAGCGTTTCTTCTGCTAGAAAAAGAGAGGTTTTGTCTAAATATAATTTACGCCAATATATATAAAAAAGAACTAGATTTATCTAGTTCTTTTATAAATCATCTTCTATTACTGAGCTTTTTGCATATGCTGTTACTTTGCCTTCAAAGAAGTCTGTTTTTACACCATTAGGGTCACTATATTCACTTACCCATTTCATTGACTCTGGCTCGTTTTCATAACCTGGATACAACACTCCAAATCCAAGTCCTGTCGAGCGTAAGTTTCCAAGGTATCTAATATAGCTATCTACCATTTCCATATTTATTCCTTGAATATTATCTCCAAGTACATATTGTCCCCAAGCTATTTCTTCTTCTACCCCTTGTTTTATCATATCTCTAAACATTTCTACGTTTTCTTCTGTGAAAATTTCAGGTTCTTCTTTTTTAAGTTCTAGTAAAATAGATCTAAATAACCATAGATGTGTATTTTCGTCTCTATTTATATATCTAATTTCTTGAACTGTCCCTGGCATTTTTCCTATTCTTCCAAGACTGTAGAAAAACATAAATCCAGAATAGAAGTAAACTCCTTCTAGTATATAGTTTGCTACCATTGTTTTTACAAGTGCAATTTTTGACTTGTCGTCTAAAAATTCATTGTATAAATTTCCTATAAACTTGTTTCTTGCTAGTAGGTGCTTGTCGTCTTTCCATTGGTATAAAATTTCTGAACGTTCTTCTGGTGAACAAATTGTATCTAGTATATAACCATAACTTTGGCTATGTACAGCCTCTTGAAAGGCCTGAATTGTCAAACACAAGTTTACTTCATTAGCTGTTACATATTCTCCAACATTAGGTAAATTCGCTGTTTGAATGCTGTCTAAGAAAACCAAGAAAGAAAGAGTCTTGTCGTAAGCTCTTCTTTCATGTTCGTCTAGTTTTCTGTAATCTTTAATATCTTGTGTCAAATTAATTTCTTCTGGTATCCAAAAATTGTTCATAGCTTGTCTGTACCAGTCAGATGTCCAAGTGTATTTTATATTGTTAAAGTCGTTAAGATTAGTGGTGTTTCCATTAATCATTCTTCTTTTGCTAAGTTCAATATCTCCATTTTCGTTAAAAAGACCTTTTCTGTTTAAATCATGCATTTTACTTCCTCCTTATGCTGAACAAGAATCACATTCTTCAACTTCTAAAGACTTACTTCTAACATAGTATATAGTCTTTACTCCGTTTTCCCATGCTTTTACATATAAATTCAAAATCATTCTCATTGTAAATTCTGTTGTTATATAAAGGTTAATAGACTGACCTTGGTCTATATGTCTTTGTCTTACTCCTGCTGCTCTAACTACATGGGTTTGGTCTATTTCGTGAGCATTTTCGTAAGTCCAAAATGTTTTTGGATTAAGTCCTGGTGCAACTCTTGGAACTATTGAACCTTTTTTCTCTTCTAAGAAATATCTGTTCATTACAGGGTCTACTGCTGCTGTAGTGCCAGCTATAATTGAAGTTGAACCTGTTGGTGCTACTGCCATTATATAACCGTTTCTAAGTCCATTTTTTTGAATATCTTCTTCTAGTTGTTCCCATTTTTCGCTTATATAACTTCTTCTAGTAAAGTACTCTCCACTTTGCCATTCTGAACCTTCAAAAAATTCATAGGAACCTTTTTCTTTTGATATTTTCATACTTGCTTCAATAGCATAATAATTTATATCTTCATATAATCTATCTGCAAATTGTACATGTTCTTCAATATCTGACCACATTATACCCTCTTTTACTAGAGCGTGGTGGTAACCTGAAGTTCCAAGTCCAATTGAACGATATTTCTTGTTTGTAATTCTAGCATATGGTATAGGATAGTAGTTTAAGTCTATGACATTATCTAGTCCTCTAACTGCTGTTTCTACAATATACTGTAATTCTTCTTGGTTATTTATATCTATGTTTCCTAAAACTAGTGATGCTAAGTTACAAACTACAAAATCACCTGCTTTAGTCTTAGTTACTACTATTGTATCTCCATTTTCGTCTTCTATCTCTTGAGATACTGTTTCTATTTCACTCATATTTTGTAAAATCTCTGTACAAAGATTAGATGAATATATTATTCCTTTATGTTTGTTTGGATTCATCTTATTAACAGTATCTCTGTTAAATGCAAAAGGAGTACCTGTCTCTGTCAATGATTTTATAATTAACCTTACTAAGTCTTTTACTGAAATAACTCTCTTGTCTATTCTAGAATCATTTACACAATCCCAGTATTTTTCTTCCCAATCTTCTCCGTAAGAATCTTCTAAACACCAGCCTTTAACAACCATAATTTCATGTGGATCCATTAAATACCAGTCTGCGTTTATATCATTTTTTGCTAGTTTCCAAAAAAGGTCTGGGTAACAAACCGCTGGAAAAACATCGTGTGCTTTTAATCTATCGTCACCATTATTTGTACGAAGTTGTAAAAACTCTGGAATATCTTTATGCCAAACATCTAAATACACAGCAACTGAACCTTGTCTTACTCCTAGTTGGTCTACTGCTACCGCTGTGTCGTTTGCAAGTTTTATCCAACGTACAATTCCACCTGCTACACCTTTAAATCCTCTTATATCAGAACCTGTAGCTCTAACTTTTCCAAAGTACATTCCCATTCCGCCACCGTGTTTTGAAACTTGTGCAAAATTGTCTATTGAGCGGTAAATTCCGTCTAAGCTGTCAGGAACAGTATCTATAAAACAAGAACTTAATTGGTGGAACGGCTTTCTAGCATTACTCATAGTAGGTGTTGCAACTGTAACTTGTAAATTACTGTAAACATCATAGAATCTTTTTGCCCATTCTACTTTGTTCTTTCCTTCTGGAATTGCTAAATGCATAGCTATTCCCATAAACATCTCTTGTGGTGTTTCCATTATTTTATTGTCATGAGTTTTTATTAAATACCTTTTAGACACAAGCTCTATTGAACTGTAAGTGAATAATTTATTTCTAGACTTGTCTATTACTTTTTCAAGTTCATCTATATCGTCATTTGAATAATTTTCTCTAATGTAAGGTCCGTAAAGTCCTTGTTCTTCTAAAAACTTTATTTTAGTTTTAAAGTCTTGAATATCGTATCTTACACACTCTTCTTCTATCTGTGTTTCAAGCTCATAACAGTAAAATCTAGCAGAAATATACTCCCAGTCTGGTGCTTCTTTACTTGTTAGCTCTGAAGCTGCTCTTATTAATACTTTTAAATAATCTCTATCATTCATCCCTTTTTTTACAAAGGATGTGAATTTTATATAAAGTTGTTCTATCTCATATCTAGTTCTATCATAATCGTCTTGAATGCTTTTAATAATATTTAAAATATCTTGGTCTGAAATAAAATCTTCAAATTGTTCAACAACTTTTCTGTCCATACTATGTTGAGCTCTATACAAAATATAGCTTTTTACTACAGCATAGTAACTATTATCTATTAAAGTTAACTCTACCAAATCTTGTATTTCTTCAACAGTTACAATATGCCCTTTAGGATACTTATTTGATACTGTTTCTTCGACAACTTTTGCCATTTTTTCAAGTTCTTCTTTTTCTACTATTTTATTTACCGAAGAAAATGCCTTTTCCATAGCCCTAACTATCTTATTTAGGTCAAAATCCACATGATTTCCGTCTCGTTTTATAATTTTCATGTCTTTCTCCATTCCTTTTTAAGTACACTATATATAGTACCACATTATCTAAACCATAGGCATATTTTGTGGTTTAAATTAAATACTTCCTTATATTTTTACATTTTTTAACTAAGTAAATTGTAAATTTAGGATATTTAAAGTAATTCTACTTATTTTTAATATCAATTATTTTACATTCCCTCATATTTATTGTAAAACAAAAAAAGATAAAGTTAAATTATATAATTTAACTTTATCTTTTTAAGAAAATCTTAATTCTCAATACTATTTATTGCCCTCAGATAAGCTCTAGATGTTAATTTATACATAATTACATATAGCAAAGAATATCCTATAACTGTAATTACACATGACTTTATAAATATTTCTCTATTTCCTACTCCTATAATTCTAATTATATTATATACAAGAGTAGATGCTGCAATCATATGAATTATTGAAACCACTAGAGGCATAAAAAACACTACTCTAGTTTGTCTAGATATATTTTTCCTAGTTTCTTTTTTACTCATTCCTATTTTACTTAATATAGAAATACTTTTTGCATCTTCCATTCCCTCAGATATTTGTTTGTAGTAAATTATCATAACAGTTGCTACTAAGAATAAAACCGATAATAATATTGTTACTACAAATACCCCACTATTAATAGCTACAAAATCTTGTGCACTTTTGTATTTGTTAGTTAAATTTGCTTCTTTTTCTTCGATGCCATATTCACTTTGTAATTCATTCTCTAATTTATTTGCCCAACTATTTATAGTTTCTTCATTTCCCTTTAAATTAAAAGATATTAGAGTCTCTGATCCTTCGACTTTTCCAAAATTTTTCATTTCAGACTTTTCCGTACTTTTTTCACCATATTTTTCCATCACAGAATTATAAAAACTATCTTCATCTTTCACAATAAGTGTATATGTTGAAAATAAATCCAATGGCATATTTTTAAATAATCCATCTACGTCATCTAAGTTTTCTTTAATATTCAAATTAATTCCATCTATATTAATTTTATCCGGTTTTTCATTTTTATTTGAATATAGTATTGCTTCATCATCATTTAGTTTTTCATTTTTATTGTTAATTTTATTATAATCTTCAATATTATAAACAAAAATAAATTTTATACTAAAATCTACCCTTCCATCAAAATTCTGCAACACTTTAAAACCTTGTTCACTATTTCCTTTTGCACCTATTATCTTATTTGAAATAGAACTGTATGAAGATAGCTCAATATCTTTATTTTCTAAATTTTTATTAATTAAACTTTTTATTTTATTTTCTTTTTCTAAATCTTCTCCACTATATCTTATTATGATATCTTTCGGAAAAATTGAATCTATATAGCTATCCTTACTTCCTATTAATGCTGTTGTTGAAACTAACATTACTAAAACCATAGAGCTAAGAACGCAAATATTAGCTAAACTAACTGCATTTTGCTTCATTCTAAATATAAGTGAAGATATGAATGTCATATTTTTTGATTTATAATAAATCTTTTTGTTTTTCTTAAACATTTTTAACACTGCTATGCTAATAGTTCCAAAAAGTATATACGTTCCAACTATTACTAAAACAACCGCTACTAAAAATATAGTCATTGCATCTAAAACATTATCTGTACTATTAGCTAAGTAATATCCTACTCCTATACAAATTACTCCAATAATAGTGATAATAATATTCGCTTTAGGCTCTTTTTCTCCTTTTTCTGCTTCTTTTAATAAATCTAAAGGTTTTAATCTCCTAACCCTTATAATATTTCCTACTAAAACAACAGAAAATATTATCACGTAAACTACAATAGTTTGTATTATACTTTTAAAATCAACATAAAATTTAGTAGATAATTCTATCGATAAATATCTTCCAATTAATAAAAATATTACTGTACTAAAAATAACACTAGCCACTATTCCTAAAACTATATTAACAACTGTTAAAATTATATTTTCATATATCATTATCTTGGAAATACCTTTTTTATCCACGCCAAGCATGTTAATAAGCCCTAGTTCTCTGTCTCTGTTTCTAACTAAAAACTTATTTGTATATATCAAGAATATCGCTGAAAATAGTGTAATAACATATTCTCCTAAGCCTAGAACTATAACAATATAACTTCCTCCTCTTGAATTTAAAATATCTGGACTATTTTGTATCGCTAAAAAAATATAATACATAAATATTGTTATAGAAGAAGTTATTACATAGGGAATGTATAAATTTTTATTGTTTTTTATATTTTGAAAAGCAAGTTTTCTGTAAATCTTATTCAATGCTTTCACCTCCAGCTAAAAGCATCATTTGTGTTTTAACTATTTTATTGTACATTTCCTCGTTATTTAAATTACCTCTGTAAATATCGTAATAAATAATTCCATCTTTAATAAATAAAACCCTACTTGCTCTACTAGCTGCCATAGCAGAATGGGTAACCATTAAAATTGTTTGTCCTCTTTTGTTTATATCTTCAAATAGATTAAGCAATTCCATACTAGAGTTAGAGTCTAAAGCTCCTGTTGGTTCGTCAGCTAAAAGTAACTTAGGATTTGTTATTATTGCTCTAGCTACTGCAATTCTTTGCTTTTGTCCTCCAGATATTTCATAAGGATATTTATTTATAATCTCACTAATATTTAAAGCCTTTGCTGTAGGATTTAATTTTGTTTGCATGCTTTGTGGTTTTTCATTTGCAAGAACAAGTGGTAATAAAATATTATCTTTATTATTTAAAGAATTTAGAAGATTAAATTCTTGATACACAAATCCCAGATTTTCTCTTCTGAAAATTGCCATTTCTCCTTCAGAACTTGTAGAAATATTTTTACCATCTAGAATAATTTCTCCTGAAGTTGGACTATCTATTGTTGCAATTAAATTTAATAATGTAGATTTCCCAGATCCAGATTCCCCCATAATAGCGATAAACTCGCCTTTCTCCACTTCAAAGTTAATATCTTTCAACGCCTCAACTGTATTTGAACTAAGTTTAGTCTTATATACTTTTTTTAGTTTTTTTACTTCTAATATATTCATTTAATTTCCCCTTTTCTTTATTTTCTAATACTACTTTAGCCCATTTTTTGATTTGTTGCCTTTGTTTTAACTTACAAAAATCATTCTAAACTTACAATTTGTCACATTAAAAAAAGCCAGTAATTTTGGCTTAATTTATTATAATCTCTTTTCTTTTTAAATTTATAGTAAATTCTGTACCTTTGTTAATTTCTGAATTAATCTCATAATCATAATTAAAATTCTTTAAAATTTTATCTACTAAATACAGCCCTATTCCCGTAGAGTTTTTGTCAAGCCTTCCATTTTCTCCGGTAAAACCCCATTTCACAATATTTTTCAAATCTTCCTCTGGGATTCCCATACCAGTATCAACAATGTGAATAACATAAGAATTTTCTTTTTCAGTGTATATTTTTATGCCACCACTTTCAGTGTATTTTAAGCTGTTAAAAACAATTTGTTGCAATACAAAAGAAAGCCATTTTTCGTCAGTTAAAACGTCAATATCCTCTATATCCAAATTCACATACAAGTTCTTTTCAAAAAATAACAACCTGTATTTTTTTATTACACTATTAACCAGTTTATTTAAATTTACTTTTTTAAAAACATAATCTTGGCTAAAGCTTTCGAATTTCATATAATTTATCATTTGGTCTATGTATTCGTTAGCTTTTAATACTTCAGTTTTTATTCGATTGTCCCCATCTTTGTCGGCAATTAAGGAAATTACAGACATTGGAGTTTTCACTTGATGTACCCACATTGTAAGATACTCATTTTTTTCTTCTAGTAAATTTTTCTTGTCCTCTTTTTCAGTAATTAAATCTTCTGTTTTTTTCTTGTAAATTTTATAATAACTCTTTTCCAAGCTATTATTTTCAAAATATACATTTTCAAATTCTTCTTTATATTCGTTATTTACTAAATTTTTTAATTCTTTAATTGTGTTCTTATATTTAAAAGTTCTATAAACAATTATAGGAATAGAAATTACCACATACATAACAAAACCATACAACGCAATAAGAATATCTAATCTATAAATAAAAAACATAAGCAAGTAAATTAAAGTGAAAATTGCCCCACTTATTAAATAACTTTTATTAGCTTCTATTAAATTTTTCATTCGATTATATAACCCATTCCTTTTTTAGTGCTAATCAAATCATTTACGCCTATTTTTTCAAGTTTTTTTCTAAGTCTAGCAACGTTTACAGTTAAAGTATTATCATCTATAAAACTATCTGTATTCCAAAGTTTGTCCATGATTTTATCTCTTGAAATAACCTTATTAATATTTTCCATTAACACTTCCAAAATAAGAAATTCATTTTTAGTTAGAGCTTCTACATTATTGCCATACTTTATAGTCATATTATCTGTATCGAGTACTACATCTTTATGTTCTAAAAGAGAATTACCACTTTCAAAATCATACGTTCTTCTTAATAACGCCTTAATCTTCGCTATTAAAACTTGAATTTCAAAAGGTTTAGCTAAAAAATCATCTCCTCCATGATTAATAGCTGTAATCAAATTAATATTATCTGATGCAGAAGTTAAAAATATTATAGGGACACTTGAAACTTCCCTTATTTTCTCACACCAAATAAAGCCATTTAAATGTGGAAGTTTTATATCCATTAATATTAAATCTGGGTTGTATGCAGTAAATTCCTCCATAACTTTTTTAAAGTCGGCAACTTTTTCTGCACTATATCCCCACATTTCTAGTTGTTCTTTTAATTCTTTAGCTATCTCTATATTATCTTCTATAATAAAAATTTTTCTCATAATCTACTCCTAAGTACTTTTAACTATACTATATATTTACCATTGTTTTTTATTTAATATAACTATATATTTTTTCTTGGGTATATTATAATTATATTCGAAATTTTATTAATAAGGAGGATTTATTATGTGGAATTATATTTTAGGCTCGTCTATTGCACTTATAGGCTTAATAGTTTTAATATTGCTAATATACTATATTGCCAGCCGTGCTAATGTGAGTAAGAGAAAAAAATT
The DNA here is from genome assembly GCF_900232905.1 of Miniphocaeibacter massiliensis. Lineage (GTDB taxonomy): Bacteria > Bacillota > Clostridia > Tissierellales > Peptoniphilaceae > Miniphocaeibacter > Miniphocaeibacter massiliensis. The sequence continues at coordinate 29,103 of NZ_OCTQ01000005.1, read as the reverse complement.
TTTTGAAGAACTTCACAACAACCTAAAAATAGGTGATGAAGTAGTTTTTTCTAATGGAATATATGGAAAGATTAAACATATTTCCGAAGACTTTGCAGATATAGAAGTTAAATCTGGTGCTGTTGTGAAAGTTAGTAGATATGCCATTTCCGATATAATTAAGTAAAATTTAGATACCAGTTTGGATTTTAAAATTTTTTTTGAAAAAAATCGTTTTTAAAATTGCTATTTTCCAAAGTTTTTTAGAGTAATAAACCTTTGTTTTTCGTTTTTTTCATAAAGAACCGCTATTTCTCAATGTTTATGGGTATAATTTATTTAATTAGTGGTGTATAATTAATTTAAGAAATAATTTTAGGAGGTAGGTATTATGCCTAACATAGTATTAACAAGAATAGATAATAGACTAATTCATGGTCAAGTTGCAACTCAATGGACCAATTCAATAGGTGCAAACCTTTTGTTAGTTGCGAACGATAAAGTTGCTGACGATAAAATGAGACAGGGACTTATGGATATGGCAGCGCCAACAGGAGTTGCTACAAGATATTTCACTATTCAAAAAACTATTGATATAATTCACAAAGCAGCCGATAGGCAAAAAATATTTATAATTTGTGAAACACCTCAAGATGTTTTAAAACTTGTAGAAGGTGGAGTTCCTATAAAAAAAGTTAATATAGGAAATATGCACATGGCTGAAGGTAAACGTCAAGTTGCAGGAGTTGTAGCTGTTGATGATGACGATGTTGAAGCCTTTAAAAAATTAAAAGAAAAAGGTATTGAACTAGAAATAAGAAAGATACCTTCCGAAGCTTCTGAAAACGTGGACAAACTATTTAAATAATAGTTAGTTATAGATTTAAAAAGGAGGAATTATATGTTTGGAGACTATAGTTTTATTCAAGTTCTCTTAGTATTTATAGTTACTTTTATAGCCGCTATAGATCAATTCAGTTTCCTAGAGTCCTTATATCAACCAATTGTAATGGGACCTGTTATAGGAGCAATACTAGGAGATGTACAAACGGGATTAATAGTTGGTGGTACTTATCAACTATTAACAATAGGTAATATGCCTATTGGAGGTGCTCAACCGCCTAATGCTGTTATGGGTGGTATTATGGCAACAGTATTTGCTATAGTTGTTAAATTAGAACCAGGTGCAGCGGCAGCTTCTGCAATACCATTTGCATTATTAGGTCAATATGCTGTAACTCTTTTATTCACTTTTATGTCACCTATGATGACAAAAGCTGATAAATACGCTGAAAATGCCGATACAAAAGGTATAACCAAAATAAATATACTTTCAATGGTTATACTAGGAACATTGTTTGGAATTATTGTACTTTTATTCTTTGCTGGTGGTGCCGCTATGAAAGACACCATTGCCGATTGGACAAAAAAACCTTTAATAGATCGATTTATGAAAGGTTTAAGTGCTGCTGGTGGAATGATGAAATATGTAGGTTTTGCAATGTTACTTAAAGTAATGTTATCAAGAGATTTATGGGGCTTTTTCTTTGGAGGTTTCGCATTAGCCATAGTAGTTTCTTCAGTTGAAGGATTAGCAAGCTCAGCATTAATATTACTTGCAATATTAGGTTTCATGTTAGCATTTTGGGACTACCAAGTTCAAACTAAATTTAAAAATAGCAATGTAGATAATTCAGGAGGTGACGAAGATGGCATATAATTTACCTAATTCTTACAAAGATAAAACTCCTGCTCAACAGTTAGATAAGAAAACTTTAAATAAAATGGCTTTAAGGTCAATGTTTTTACAAGCTTCTTTCAACTATGAGAGAATGCAAGCCGGTGGATGGTTGTGGGGTATTCTTCCTGGACTAAAGAAAATTCACAAAGACAAAGATGACTTAGCAGCATCAATGTCACATAACTTGGAGTTCTTTAATACACATCCATTCTTGGTAACTTTAGTAATGGGTATCGTTCTATCATTAGAGCAAAATAAAGCAGATATACCTACTATTCGTGCCGTTAGAGTCGCAGCAATGGGACCTTTAGGAGGAATCGGAGATGCATTATTCTGGTTAACACTTGTTCCTATAGCAGCTGGAATAACCTCTAACATGGCTATTGGTGGTAATATTATTGCACCTTTCCTATTTTTGATAATATTTAACGTTGCACAATTTGCAGTAAGATTTTTCTTAATGCATTGGTCATACAAAATGGGTACAAGTGCAATTGACATACTAACAGAAAATGCTAAAGAATTTACTAGAGCAGCTTCTATACTAGGAGTTTTTGTAGTAGGTGCATTAATAGCAACTCTTGGTAGTACTGTTTTGAATATAGATATTCCTAATGGTTCAACAAACGTAGCTGTACCAGTAACTACCATAGTTCAGAATTCCGAACTTAAAAATTACGAAGAATTCCTTTATAAAAAAGATGATAAAGGAAAATTAACAGAAGAACTTAAACCTTTTGCTAGTGAACAAGGCAAAACTGCATCTATTGTAGACTTAAAAAACGGTTCTTCTCAATTAACTTTTGAGAGAAATGAAAAACAAGATGTAAAAATAAATATTCAAAAAATACTAGATGGTATATTACCTAAGTTAATACCTTTAGCATTTACTTTAGGAGTTTTCTTATTAATGTCAAAAAAGAATTTCACTCCATTGAAGAGTATTGTTTTATTAATGGTTATAGGTATTGTAGGAGCATACTTGCCAATGCTTTGGGGTGGCCCACCACTATTTTCTTAAATAATTATATAAAATAAAGGAAGCCAAGGCTTCCTTTTGTTTTTAAAGGAGGAATAATGACAGGAGTAATTTTTTCAGCTCACGGCAACTTTGCGTCTGGGCTATATAGCGGTTTAAAATTAATCGCTGGAGAAATGGAAAACATAAAAATAGTAGACTTTTTAGAAGGCGACGGAAATGATGGTTTAGATAAAAAATTATCTGAAGCTTTAGAGAGTTTAAAATCATATAATAACATAATTATATTAACTGATTTAGCAGGAGGAACACCTTTTAATAGATCAGTGCTTTTAACACAAGATATTAAAAATGTAAGAGTTTTATCTGGAACAAACTTCCAAATGCTTTATACTGCAGCATTTGATCCAACAGATGATATTAATGAATTAACAAAAAATATCATAGATGCTGGAAAAGAAGGCATTAGTTTGTTTGAATTAAAAGAATCTAGTTCAGACAATTCAGATGATGGAATTTAATAAAAAAACCTTTTGAGTAATCTCAAAAGGTTTTTTTAATAACTATCATATTCTACTTTGTATGCAAATTGGTCTCCTCTGGCAAAACTTATGGTATATTCTATTATTTTCCCATTGCCATCATAGCTTAGTCTTTTTATCTTTAAACAAGGAGAACCCACATCTGTTTTTAAAATTATACTTTCTTCTTTCCCTATTACTGAAGCAGAAAATCTTTCTTCTACATGTTTTATCTTTCTATCATAAACTTCTTCATATATGTCATATAGTGGAAGTTCATCTAAGATAGCCTTTGTCATCCTACTAAAATCATTGTATGGAATAAAAGTAGTTTCTAACATCATAGGAATGTCATCTGCTTCTCTAAGTCTAACAAACCTTATAACTTTATCTCCCTCTCCTATTTCAAGCCTATTTGCTACAAATTTATTTGATCTTTCAATGTGAAATTCTAGCACTGTAGTTTTTGGAGTTTTCCCTATGATTTTCATCTGTTCAGTAAAACTGTAATAATCTGAAAGATTGTGTTTTGAACTGTCTTTGTTACTTACAAAAGTTCCCTTACCGTGAATCCTATCAATATAACCATTAAGCTCAAGCTCTGAAATAGCTTGTCTAACAGTAGTTCTACTTAATTCGTAAAGTCTGCAAAGTTGCCTTTCAGAAGGTAGTTTATCTCCTGGTTTCATAAGTTCCATTTCAGATACAAGGATATCTACAAGCTGAGAATATAGGGGGATTTTCCCCTTCTTTTTTAGTTTCATCTTAACTTAATTTATCCGTCCAAGGTGATGCAGTTACATCAATAACAGCATTTAATTCTTCTATATTTTTTCTACCTTCAGTTTCTAACCACTTGTATCCCGCTTCTTCTGACTCCATAAAAGCATCTACTCCTTTTGCCCAAGTAGCTCTACCACATAAAACTCCATTAAAAGTAGATCCTGCTTCTTTAGCAAATCTTAAAGTTTCTTGGAACATTTCTGCTGTAACTCCAGCACTTAAAAATATAAATGGCAAATGTGACGAGTCACTTTGTTCTTTAAAGTATTTTAGAGCTTCTTCCCTAGTGTATACAACATCTTCTCCATATCCTTCAACAAAGTCCATATTCACAGGAACTTCCATTTTTAATACATCAACATTGTATCTATCGTCTGAGAATAACCTCATAGCTTCTATTACTTTATGTGGCTTTACTTTAGCATATTCTTTTGACTTAGCATCTTCTATATTTGCATCATAAGAAACTATCTCTAAGAAAAACGGAATATCTTCTGCTATACATTCAGAACCTACTCTTTCAATAAAAGCGTGTTTTTGTTCATTAATTTCATCACCTTCATCTACATCATAGTATAATAATATCTTTACAGCATCTGCTCCATTTTCTTTTAATCTCTTAGCTGACCAAATTGGTAGTAAATCTGGTAATCTTCCAACTTCATTTGCATCATATCCAGTTTTTTCATAAGCTATTAAAAGTCCAGAATTTGAATCTCTTTCTTTTGAAGCTGGTAACCCATACTCAGGATCTAATAATATAGATGATGAATATTTAGTTAGTTCTTTAGACACGGCTATCTTAAAATCTACTATCATTTGCTCTGTAGCTTTTTGTGGGTCAATCTTACCCATCATTTTCTTTATAGCACCTCTTTGGTCTATTGCTAATGCCGCTATAACTTTATTCTCATTAGATAGTCTATTTAATGCTTCTCTTTTGTTCTCTGTTAACTTTTTCAAAAAAGTCCTCCTATAATTTTACGACTTCAACCTTATCTTTAATATCTTTAATTTTACTTACATCAATATAGCCAGTTTTTTCTTCCATAGTATTTAAAATTCCACAAGCCATACCATATTTGATAGTCTCTTCTATATTTAATTTTTTGTTTATACCATAGGCTATTCCTGCCACAGTCGAATCCCCAGAGCCAACAGGGTTTACAACTTTTATTTTAGGAATGTTTACACTGTAAAAATCGTCTTTAAATTTTACTAAAGCTCCTCTTGACCCCATAGTTATAACCATTAGCTCAATACCTTTAAAAATATCACTTCGCAAATACTCAATTAATTCTTCTCTGTCTTCAAAATCTTTGTTTTCTACTTGGTTTATTTCAGTTTCATTTGGCTTAATACAGTAAGGTTTAACATTACTATTTAATACTATATTCTTTAAACTATCTCCAGAAGTATCTAAAATAACTTTTATATCTTTGTCATTTGCAATTTGTAAAAGCTTCTCATAATAGTCTTTTTCTATTCCCTGTGGCATAGAACCAGATATAGTAACTACTAAGTTTTCTTTTAATAAACTATTAAAAAGCTCTAAAAATTCTGTTTGCTCCTTTTGTTTAACTATATCCCCAACTTCTAAAATTTCCGTCTGTTTTCCCCCGTGTAAAACCGCTATACAATTTCTAGTATTTCCACTAATCTCATAAAAATTAGTAAAAATATTTAATTTTTTTAGTTCAGTTTCTATAAACTCACCTGTGTATCCACCAAGAAAACCCGTAGTATTAACTTCTTCTCCAAGCTGTTTTAAAACTCTTGCAACATTTAAGCCTTTACCACCTGCTGTTTTTACAACATCTTTACATCTGTTTACATCATCTATTAAAAATTCTTCTAATTTATAAGATATATCAACAGATGGATTCAAAGTAACCGTTAAGATCATCTACTTGCTTTTAACTCCCCATTAATATAAGTTGCTATAATTGATGCACTATCATCCATTATATTTATGTCAGCATACCTTCCAATATCTATTATTCCAGCCTCATCATCTATACCTACAGATTTTGCAGGTATTTGACTTGCCATTTGAACAGCTTCAAAAGGAGTTGCTATGCCCCACTTTATTACATTTTTTACTGCATCTTCTAAACGTAATACAGAACCTGCCAAAGAACCACTATCTAATCTTGCTGTTCCATCTTTAACATGAACATCAAAATCTCCTAATTTATATTCTCCTTCAGGCATTCCTCCCGCCATCATACAGTCTGTAATTAAAACAACTTCATCTTTTCCTCTAGCCTTCATAACTATATTCGCTGCTGCTGGATGAACATGGTGACCATCACAAATTAATTCTGCAAAAACATCTTTCAAAGATAAAGCTGCTCCAACCATTCCAGGCTTTCTATGGTGTAGTGGACTCATACCATTGTAAACGTGTACAAAAATACTAGCTCCTGCCATTACAGCATCATATGCTTCTTCATATGTTGCATCACTATGTCCTAATGCAACATATACACCTAGCTCTTTTGCTTTTTTTACAAATTCTTCAGTTCCCTCTAATTCTGGTGCTATTGCAATTTTTCTTACAATTCCATTTGATAAATCATACCATTTTTTCAATTTTTCATAATTTGGTGCTGACATATATTCAGGATTTTGAGCACCTTTATATTTTTCAGTAAAAAATGGGCCTTCTAAAAATATACCAGCTATCTTAGCTCCCTTAACATCTTTGTAAACTTCACCTACAACTTTACAAGCTTTATCTAAATCCTCTTGAGATGCTGTCAAAGTCGTAGCCAAAAATGTTGTAATACCCGTTTTTACTATACCTTTGGAAATTTCCAAAACACTTTCTTTTTCACCGTCCATAATATCATGTCCACCATATCCGTGAATATGAGTATCTACATATCCTGGTGCTGCAATATAGTCAGAGTAGTCCATAAATCTCTTACCTACTGGAACCTCATCTAAAAATGCTTTTATTTTTCCATCAACTATTTCAATTATTTTATTTTCTTCAGTTCTATCTTTTAGAAATATTTCCTTTACTTTTAAATATAATGCTTCTGACATATTAACTCCTATTTATAAGGGTGAATAATTACTCCTTTTACTACCCTATTTACTGTACCAGTTGCTGACGGAGTATCTGGCTTATTATTTACTTTTAAACTTGCCATTATTGCAATAGTTTGAGCTATCATAATATAGGGAAATACTAAATAAACATCTTCTAATTCCTCTTTTTCATTAAATGAAAACTCACTAAATTGTTCATTTAAACTATCTTTAGTTATAGCTACTGTATTAACAGCAATTTTATTTTCATAGATTTCATTTAATATGTCTATATCGTACTTTCTTGTATAATCATTTGTAGAAACAAAATCGAAAACCAAAGTTTTTTCATTTACAAATGACTTAGGACCATGTCTAAATCCCATAGAAGAATCAAAGCAAGTAGTAATATCTCCCGCTGTAAGTTCTAATATCTTTAATTGAGCTTCTCTAGTCAATGGATTAAAAACTCCTGATCCTAAATATACAACTCTATTAAAATCTAAATCTACGATTTTTTGTATTTCTTCATCTCTATCAATAATATTTCTACCCATCTTTATAGCTAAATCAATATTTTTTTCTTTTTTATCCAAATCTAAAGAATTGTCAAAAATTAATAAACTAGTTAATAGCATGCAAGTAAAAGAACCCGTCATAGCAAATCCCTTATCATTTGATTTTTCTGGCATTAGTAAAACTAGTGCATTGTCTTTATCTTTTAAGTCGGTAGCAAGCTTTCCTTCTTTTGCACAAGTAATTGCCAAGTGATATATATCATCTACTAATTGGTTAGCTAAATTAACTGCTTGGATACTCTCTGGACTATTTCCGCTTCTAGCAAAAGAAACTAAAACAGTTGTAGTATCTTTTCCAAAAAATAAATAAGGATTTGAAACTATGTCAGTAGTTGCTATTGATTCAAAAACTAGATTTCTATTTTTCTTCAAAGCTAAATGCTTAAAAGCTATGTCTCCAACATATGCTGAAGTACCAGCACCTGTAAATATAACTCTAACTTTTTCTTTTCCATTTGATAGTTTATCTATAAATTTTTCTATTCTATCTTCATTTGATTTGTAAATTTCTAAAGTTTCCTCCCAAAGCTTTGGTTGTTGTGCAACTTCCTCAACTGTAATAAGAGCACCCTTGTCTTTTAAAATGTTTTTATCTGTGTTAAACATAATTTCCTCCTTTTAAAGTGGTATCTATGTTTTAATTGTACCCCTTTTTATATCAATTATCAATAAACGTTGAAAATAAGCCATTTAGGATACCTATTCTTTATTTGTTATTAATATCGTTGAAATCTGAACACTTATTTTTAGATACCAGTTTAAAAAAAGAAGATATATACAAATATATCTTCTTTTTTTATTAAATTTTATTCATTTTTCAGCCTATTTTCTGCTTCTCTTTTAGAAAAAATGCATCCACAATAATCTTGTCTATATAAATTCCAATCCTTCGATAATTGAATAGACCTTTGGTATCCGCCTTTTTTCTTAAAATCTGACGGCAAATGCTTTACCCCAAACTCTTTTTCTATATTTTCACCTATTTCATTTATCTTTGATGCATTCTTATAAGGGCTTATGCTTAAAGTTGTCGTAAAATAATCCATATTAAACTTCTTACATAAAATGGCAGCTTCTCTCATTCTAAACTCATAACAATTAAAGCACCTTTCTGTCCCTTCCCCAAGTTTTTCATATCCCTTAATTGCATCATAATAGATTTTTAAATCGTACTTGCCTTCTATTAATTTAATGGGATACCTAGCCTCTATCTTATCTATAACATCTCTTTGTTCCTGTAATCTTATATAATACTCTTCCTCTGGATAAATATTAGGATTATAATAGAACACAGTTATTTCAAAATAATCGCTTAAATACTCCAACACATAACTAGAGCAAGGTCCACAGCAACTGTGTAATAAAAGTTTTGGCACATTATTTTTTTCTATTTCATCTATTATTTTATCAAGTTTTTTTTGATAATTTATTTTTTCCATTATTTCACCTTCTAGTTTATTATTGTATCATAACTGGGGTATATAAATTAATAACTCATTTAGGAGGTGAAAAATGTCAATAAGTGAAATTTACCTAGTAGACGGATTTAATTCAACTAGCAAAGACAATTTAGGCTTAATTATAAATGATCCTTTAATATGGAATAAAGAAATAGAAGAAACTCACATTTACTATTTAAAAAATAAATTTGATTATTACATCGAGTATATAAAAAACAAAAAATATGAATCGATGTTTAAAAATAAAGAATTTACTTCTTTTACAATAGAGTTTAAATCTGATTATAAATTACCTTTAAATGCTCTATCGTATATAAAAAAACTAGAAAAAGAATTAGAATCTGATAATATAAAGATAGTTATTAAAATTACATCTGTATCTGGCTCTTGCTGAGGATGTTAATTATACTAAATAGTTTATTTAGTTAATAACAATATAAAATTTAACGGAGGTATTTATGTCTATAATAGATTATTATCAAGTTGATGGACTTGGTATTAACAACAATAATGAAAAAGATTTAATTATGCTTATTAATGATAATTTAAGTTGGGACGAAGAAAGTGAAAAAGATCATCTTGAACATTTGCAAAATAAAATCAACGCTTATGTTAATTATGTTAAAACACAACAATATAAAAATGCTTATCCCGACTTAGAATTAGACGAGTTTACTATTGATATTCACATGAACTCACACCCTTCAGATTTAGGAGTGAAGTTTTTAGATATGGTAAATAGAGATTTAATTAAATATAATATTAAAGTCATAGTTGCAATAGAAGACCATTCTAATAGCGGTGGCTGAGGCTGTTAAGATAATATTAAATAGGTTTATTTAATAAAAAAAGAAAGTATTTTAAATACTTTCTTTTTGTTCTTTTATAACTTTTTCTTTTTTATTGTATTTTTCGAAAGCAAACTCTGCTTCTTCTGCCGTTATTTCAAACATAAACTCAAGTTGCCTATAATAATCTAATTCCACAAAGTCTGTTGGTCTAACTTTTCTAAAGTCTTTTTCAAAATAATTTAACTTTGCTAGCTCCAACATTATATAAACAAATTGCGAACAAAACATAATATTTGATCTATGAGTATATCCTGTAATAAGTCCTATAATATTATATGCACTTCCTACTTCATTTATTTCTTTAACTTTATCTATAATTATCCTTTTTTGTTCAGAAGTAGCTTTTAATCTATATATAGCAGAAGCTGCTCCTTCCTTACTAACTAAATCCGATATCATTTCAGGGTTAAGTCCTGGTGAAAATGTATTTGCCCCTCCATTATAACTAATTATAGTATGCAACTCTTCATCAAAAGATAAAGATACATGATTGTATTTTTTGTTTGTAAAAGCTCTTATAAGTTCACTTGCATCTGATTTTGACTTAGACACTACAACATAAATATAGCCATCATCTAAAGTAGAATAAGCTTTTTCAAAATATGTATCTGATAAACTTCCATTATTAATATAGGAAAAGGAACTATGTCTTGGTAAATCTTTTATTATTGCATTTAGCTGTTCTCTTGTAATTATTTGACCCGCTCTTTTCACCCTAGCAAGCTTATCTGCAATAGCTTCCTTATCATAAATTAGCTGTGCATAAATAAAACCATACCATTTATCAAAAAACGAATATACAAAATAATCTAATCCTACAAGATACAAAATTCTTTTTATGAAAAATGGGAATAGTATAAGTAGTACACTTACTATTTTACATAAAACAAAAACATTGTAATTATATTTTGACACTTTTATTAAAAGTATATTTAAAGGTATTTGTAACGCCATAATAATAGTGTATATGGTCGCATGAATAGCTTTTTCTTTTCTAGTTATAGGTAATATCGCCGCATTTATTAATAAAAAAACCAAGCAAACTATGCAGGCAAAATTATAAGCAAAATTACTCCCACTCCAGTATAGTACAAAACCCGTTATACCTATCATAAATATTATTCTTAAATAAAGACTAATATTTCTCATTGTTCATTGTTCAGTCCTCTCTCTTAAATCTATATATTAATTGTTGTTCAAATTTAAACAGTTCTATTTAGAATTATATCATAAAATCTATTACGTTTTAAAATAATGCAATTTATTTTTTATATTTTAGATATTATTATTTCATTTCAAACAAAAAAGCAAGTATTGAAAATACTCACTTTTGTAATTTATAATTTAATTGCTTCTGCATGGTATGAACTTCTTACAAATGGTCCTGATGCAACTTTTGCAAATCCTAGCTCATATGCTATATCCTCATATTTTTTAAACTGTTCTGGAGTAACATATTCTTTTAACTGAGCATGTTCTAAAGAAGGTTGTAAATACTGACCTATTGTTAACATATTACAGTCAACTTCTCTAAGTCTTTTAAATGTATTAACCATTTGTTCTTCTGTTTCTCCAAGTCCAACCATAATACCAGTCTTAGTAACGAGTCCCTTTTCTTTAGCATACTCTAGAACACTTAAACTTCTTTCAAATTTAGAACCTGGCATTATATCTTTGTAAAGCTCTGGAACTACTTCTATATTATGGTTTAATACATCTGGTCTTTCATCAAATATTATATCCATAAGTTCCTTTTTTCCTTTTAAGTCTGGAATTAAAACTTCAACAGTAACTTCTGGAGTTAATGCTCTTATTTCTTTAATTACATTTTTAAATTGAGTTGCTCCTCCATCTTCCAAATCATCTCTATCTACTGATGTAATTACTGCATGTTTAAGTTTAAGTCTTTCTACTGCTTTAGCTAAATTTTTTGGTTCTTCTTCATTAACAGCATCTGGTCTACCATGAGTTACATCACAGAACCTACAATTCCTTGTACATATGCTACCTAAAATCATAAAAGTAGCAGTTCCTCTTTCATAACACTCCATTCTGTTAGGACAATTAGCATGGGTACATACTGTATTTAAGTGTAAATCATCAAGTAAATGTCTAACACCCGCTGCACTTTTACTACCTTGTACTTTTAATTTCATCCATTCTGGTTTTCTTTTTAATTTCATTAAAACTCATCCCTATCTTTCCTTAAATAAATCGTTTATAAACATCTTATTTGTCATTCCATTAATATAAAAATCTATATCTACAGTTTCTAAAACCTTTGAAAATTCTTGTTCTTTAAAATTTAACCCTATGAATTTATCAGTTAATTTATCTACTTCGTCATTTCCAAAAAAGTCCCCATTAATCAAAAACTTTGCAACTTTACCTTTATCTAGCGAGATTCCATATTCAACTATTCCAAAATCGTGTTTTTCTTCTACATTAATTTCAAATTTTGGAGTCATTCCATAATTCCAAGATTCGTTACCAAATCTTTCAGCAACTATATTTTCTACTTTTTCTCTCTCAATATCATTTATTTCTGTAATATGGTCAATGTCAAAAACTTCCATTACTGTATCATTTAAATGATCCATAAATTCTGGTGCAGTTAATTCTATTTCATCTTTAAGCCTACCAACTCTAGATACTACAGACTTAACATTTTTACCAACAAATTTAAGAGGGTTTGGTTTTAATGCATTTTTTAACATTTCTAAGTTTCCGCCAAAAAGAATTGTCCCGTGATGTAAAACTTTCCCATTTCTATGGTATTGAGCATTCCCAGAGAATTTTTTCCCATCTATAACTAAATCATTTCTTCCTGTAAATTCTCCCTTTAATCCAAGTTTTTCTAAAGCTATTAAAACTGGCTTTGTAAAATACTCAAAAGAATTTCCTTCTCTTTCCTTAGTAATAAAACTGTACTGAATTACTTCCATATCTTGAAAAACAGCTCCACCACCTGATAATCTTCTTACTATATCTATATTGTTATCGTCACAGTATTTTATATTTACCTCTTTATAAATATTTTGGTTTCTTCCAATAACAACACAAGGGTTATTTCTCCAAACCATAAAAATATCATCACTATAATTGTTAAACACATAGTTTTCTAAAGCTAAATTGTAAGCTATTCTATTATATGGACTTTTTACTACTATCATATTTATCTCCTTAATTACAACTAGAATCTTCTATTATTAACTTGTTTTTTTCAATTTCTTCTCTATTAAATATATCACCAATAAATACTTCTGTTGTCATTCCATCTATATAGTCCGATATTTTATTTGTATAAAGAGCCTCTCTAAAATCTTTTTCCGTAAACTTTAACCCTATCAATCTACTAGAAAATTTCTTAATATCATCTTTTCCAAAGAAATCTCCATTTATTATTATGTCGTTTATAACCCCACCTGCTAAATCAATTCCATATTCAACTATTCCAAAATCGTGTTTTACAGAATGTTTTATTCCACAACTAGGACTTTTCCCATAATTCCAACTATCGCTTGCAAATCTTTCTGTTCTTATTTTTTGAACTTCACTTTCCATAACTTCGTTTATTTTAGTTATTTCTTTTATATTAAAATCTTCCAAAACAGTTTCTGTTATGTGATCCATAAACTCAGTTACAGACAAATCCATTTCGTCTTTTAGCATACCTACTCTTGCAGCTACAGAATTAACATTTTTACCTACAAACTTTAGTGGATTTGGTCTAAGAGCATTCTTCATATTTTCCATATTTCCACCATATAAAATGGAACCGTGATGTAAAACTTTGCCACCATTGTGATACTGTGCGTTACCTGAAAACTTCTTTCCATCTATTATTAAATCATTTCTTCCTGTAAATTCTCCATTTAAGCCAAGTTTAGCTAAAGAATCTATAATAGGTTTTGTAAAGTACGCAAACGAATTTCCTTCTCTTTCTTTTGTAATGAAAGTGTACTGAATAATTTCTTTATCACAGTAAATAGTTCCACCACCTGAAAGTCTTCTAACTATATCCATATTGTTTTCAATACAATAATCAATATTTACTTCTTTGTAGATATTTTGATTTCTTCCTAGTAAAATACAAGGTTTATTTCTCCAAATTATAAAAATATCATCTTCGTAATTGTTAAAAAGATATTCTTCTAAAGCATGATTATATGCTGGATCTAAATTATTATTTTCTATTACTATCATTGTTTCACCTTTATCAAAAAAATATTTAGGAAACTTTTTCCCAACATAGAAATTATATCACACTCTTATAGTTGCAAAAAGAAAAGAGAAAATTATAACAATTATAATTTCCCCTTAAATACTAAATATATTATATTACTGTATTTTTCTTGATATTACTTCATTTATTGATACTAGCAAAAATGGTGAAAAAGCAAATAGCAATGCCAATTTTTGCCATAATCCTCTATAATTTATAGTAATGGACTTTAACATAGATATTTTAGGTGCAGCAAATAGAAGCATAAAGACCCCAGTGATAATAAACAATACCATTATAGCAATAGCCATATCTCTATTGCCTTCTAACATATAAAGTTTTATCAATAATAAAACTCCAACTAATATACCAATATATGCTATGAATGCTGACGAACCGTGAATTAATTTTCCTATTTTTATGTATCCAAAATCCATCATGGAACTATCAAATAGTCCCGTAAGAATACAATCCCCCAGTCCAAAAAGTATAATTGTAAAACATAAGCACTTAGCTAGTTTTTCCGAAACTTTTTTAAACCTTTCAAAAAATGCTGGTATAGACATGAAAAATAAAAGTCCATTTATAATTTCCCATATTTTAAAAATTATTTTTATGATTCCTTCTGCCTCTCCAAGCCTACTAATTAAAGTTTTTGTATGACTAAAATCTATAATAAAGCTCCCCAAAATAAATGGCAGTATTAGCTCACTTAAAATCGCAATAATCATAAAATAAAATCCATATTTTTTTAAAAACATTTTTCCTCCTAATAAAATACAACATCTATTATATATTAGACTATTAGAAAAATATATACTAAATTTTCACATCTATATATGAATTTTTCTGGTATTATATTAATAAGTTGGTGATAAAATGATTAATGAGATTAGACCCTATACATTTAAAAATGAATATAGAAATATTGAACCTAGGAAAGAAGATATTGCCTTAATATATAAAGATACTGACGTGTTACTAAAAAAATATGGTGATTTAATATCTTTTCCCAAGATTTCTGAATTAATAGATAAAGACTTAAAATTTGAATACAGATTTTTATTTACAATTGATAGTATAAATTACTTTTTAATAGAATTGAAAAAAATAGTTTTATTAGATGACTTTAATTTTCAAAGTATTTCTATTTTTAGAAACTCTTCGCCTAAGCATTTATCTTTTGCTGGAATAACAGGATATCAACTTTACAAATGGTATGAAAAAAATAAATACTGTGGCAAATGCGGAACTAAAATGTACCATAGTTTAAAGTCTAGAACTATGGTATGTCCAAATTGCAACGATACAAGATACCCTTTTTTAGCGCCTGCCGTAATTGTAGCTATAGTAAATAACGATAAAATATTAGTTACAAAATACGCTCACAGAAAACTATCTAATTATGCTCTTGTCGCTGGATATGCTGAAATAGGAGAAAGCATTGAAGAAACAGTTATGAGGGAAGTAAAAGAAGAAGTTGGACTTAATGTAAAAAATATAAAATATTATAAAAGCCAACCTTGGAGTTTCTCTGGTTCTCTTTTATTTGGATTTTTTTGTGAATTAGACGGAAGTGTAGAAATTATATTAGATGAAAATGAATTATCCATGGCAAAATGGATAAAAAAAGACGAAATAAAAGAAGATTACAGCCCATTGAGCTTAACCTCGGAAATGATTCAAGCTTTTAAAGGTAATAGATACTAAAAAAGGTTAAGAATTATCATTAACCTTTTTGTTTAAGCTTTTTAGCAGATATTCTTAATATACTATGGTCTACATACCAGTTACCTCTATATTTCAATTCATCCCT
The DNA here is from genome assembly GCF_900232905.1 of Miniphocaeibacter massiliensis. Taxonomy (GTDB): domain Bacteria; phylum Bacillota; class Clostridia; order Tissierellales; family Peptoniphilaceae; genus Miniphocaeibacter; species Miniphocaeibacter massiliensis. The sequence continues at coordinate 13,131 of NZ_OCTQ01000005.1, read as the reverse complement.
CAGTAATTCTACAACTTCATTTATTATCATATTTTTTTTATCTTTATCTATCCCTTCAAAAGGCTTAAATATGAACATATCTATCCAATCTGCTAAACTATTTTCTCCCTTTAATTCCCTCACTCTTTCAAATTTCATGGCAAATTTCACTTTAAATCCTCTACTCTCTAACAAAGAGGCATACTCTCCCAAAGTTGGATAATAAAAAGGATTTTTATAAATTAACCCATACTTTTTAAATATAGTAGATAAGGCGTTATGTATTTTTGACATATTCCCATTTCCCGCAAATTCAAAAATGAAAACCCCGTTCTCTTTTAAAGACTCAAAAATACTTTTAAGTAATATACTATGATCTTCTTTCTTTACCCAATGAAGTATGTAGTTTGAAAACACTATGTCCACTTTTTCTTCAAGTTTAAAATCAAAAGAATACAACTTTCTAAATTATACTTCTGGATAATTTGATTTTGCAAAATCAAAAAAATCCGGTTCAGAATCTACTCCTATTACCTTAGCCCCCATATCATATATCTTCTTAGTTAGAGTTCCAGGTCCACAACCTAAATCTAAAACTTTCATTTTGTCATTAATTAATATAATATCTAATAATTCACTACCACTTTCAGTTAAATACTCAAAATATTTAACATAGTTTTTTTCACCCCAATTACTTTCCATGAAAATCCCCTTCAAGATTATAACATTTATTATGAAAATCAATATATTTTTTTATATACTTACTATTATATAACATATTATAGTAATTAATAAAGCAGGAAGCATATTTCCAATTTTTATTTTTGTATTCCATATTAAGTTTACTCCTATACAGAAAATAAGAGTCGCTCCAACCATTGAAATATCATCTATTAGAGCATTACTTATAAAATTCCCTGCTATTTTTGAAATTATAGTAATACTTCCTTGATATATTATCAAGGGTATCGCAGCAAATGCAGAACCTATTCCAAAAATAGAAGAATTTATAATAACTACCACAAAGTCTAAAATTGCTTTTGTATAAAGAGTTGTTGCATTCCCTGTAATTCCATCTTGAATAGCCCCTACAATTCCCATAGCTCCGACACAAACTATTAAAGTAGTATTTACAAATCCATCTATAAAGTAATTATCTTTATTTCGATTTGTTTTTCTTTTAATCCACTCACCCATATTCACGAATTTATTCTCTATTCTGAAATACTCTCCAATAATGCTTCCTAAAATTAAAGATATTATCAAAACCATAGTTCCTCTGGTTTCTATATTTCCATCTTGAATCACTAGCATATGTTGTAAAGTACCTGAAATTCCTATGAACATAATTGCTATTCCTATAGATTTAATTAACATATCTTGCATATTTTTAGATATTCTTCTACCAAAAAAATTACCAAGAACTCCACCTATAATAACAGCTATTCCATTTACAATGGTTCCTAAACCTATCAAATCCTCACTTCCCCCGTATAACAAAATCATTCTGTTTATAATTTAAATAATCTTCACCTAAATACAACCCAAATCTAAATGTTTCTATTATAAACCAGATGTTTTCTTTTGACAATTTCGAAAATATTTATTAGAAGGCTACTTTAAAATAAATTCTGTAAAAATATAATAATTAATTTTATATTTTTAAGATTACTTTAAGAAAAATTTTGTATTATGTATTCAAAGTTAATAAACTTTTTTTCATATACAAACTTCCTTTTTAAAAACGAGATTAACGTCTCGTTTTTTATTGTCTATAAATATTTTAATATTAACAATAATATTTTTATACTTTTTAAGGTTTCTTTAAGAAAATTTTTGTATTATATATTCAAAGTTAATAAACTTTTTTTCATATACAAACTTCCTTTTTAAAAACGAGATTAACGTCTCGTTTTTTATTGTCTATAAATATTTTAATATTAACAATAATATTTTTATACTTTTTAAGGTTTCTTTAAGAAAATTTTTGTATTATATATTCAAAGTTAATAAACTTTTTTTCATATACAAACTTCCTTTTTAAAAACGAGATTAACATCTCGTTTTTTTATTATCTAGTTTTATAAAAAAAGATGAGATATTAATCTCATCTTTACAAATTAATTTTCTATAAATCTTTCTATAAACTCTTCATAGTTCATAGTCCTATCTTCTACAATATTACCTTCCAACTGAATTATCCTATTTGCAATACTATTTATAAATTCAGTATCATGAGATGCAAATAAAATATTTCCTTTAAATGAAGTTAATCCATTATTTAATGCAATTATTGACTCTAAATCTAAATGACTTGTAGGCTGATCCAATACCAAAATATTGCTTCCATACATCATCATTCTCGAAAGCATCATTCTAACTTTCTCGCCTCCAGATAAATTATCTGCCGGTTTTAATGCATCATCTCCTGAAAATAACATTCTGCCTAAAAATCCTCTTATATATATTTCCGATTGTTCCTTTGAGTATTGTCCCAACCATTCAATTAAATTTAGACCTGTATTGTCAAAATATTTTGAATTATCTTTGGGAAAATATGAGTAAGTTATAGTTTGTCCCCACTTATATGAACCTTCGTCTGGTTCAATTTCTCCAACTATTATTTTAAATAAAGTAGTTATTGAAATTTCATTACCTATAAAAGCAATTTTATCATCTTTGTTTACTCTAAATGTAACATTGTCTAAAACCTTAACTCCATCTATGGTTTTAGAAATTCCTTCCAAAGATAACATTTGATTTCCAGCTTCTCTGTCCATTTCAAAACCAACAAAAGGATATCTTCTTGTAGATGGTTGTATATCTTCAACTTCAATTTTTTCTAAAAGCTTTCTTCTTGAAGTAGCTTGCTTAGACTTAGACTTATTAGCTGAGAATCTTTGAATAAAACTTTGCAATTCTTTAACTTTTTCTTCTTTTTTCTTATTTTGCTCTTTCATAAGTCTTGACATTAACTGACTTGATTCATACCAAAAGTCATAATTTCCAACAAATATTTTAATCTTTCTAAAATCTATATCCACCATATGAGTACAAATATTATTCAAAAAATACCTGTCATGAGATACTACTATAACAGTACCTTCATAATCTATCAAGAAATTTTCTAGCCATAAAATAGATTTTATATCTAAGTCATTTGTAGGCTCATCTAGTATTAAAATTTCAGGTTTCCCGAAAATAGCTTTTGCTAAAAGAACTCTTACTTTCTCTTTACCTGATAATTCTCTCATAAATTTACTATGTAAATCTATAGAAATATTTAATCCTTGAAGAAGTGTTGCCGCTTCTGACTCAGCTTCCCAGCCGTTCATTTCCATAAATTCTTCTTCAAGTGCTGCTGCTTTCATACCATCTTCTTCAGAAAAATCTTCTTTAGCATATAGAGCATCTTTTTCTTTCATTATCTCTGTAAGTCTAGGATTTCCTGACATTACAACATCTATAACAATCTCATTGTCAAATCTATTATGATCTTGCTCCAACACTGACATTCTCTCATTTTTATCTATAGACACACTACCTGTGTCAGGTTCTAATTTTCCTTCCAGTATTTTTAAAAATGTAGATTTACCTGCACCATTTGCACCTATTACGCCATAGCAATTACCTTTTGTAAAAGATAAATTTACATCGTCAAATAACTTTTGTCCTTGAAAGCTTAAACTTAAATCCGTTACGTTTATCAATATTTACTCCTCTAAAAATATTTTTTAAATTTTCTTATTACATATACCAAAAACCTAGTCCATATAGCCAATCCTATTATACCAATTATTATCCTTAAAATCCTAGATTCTATAGTTAATTTTAAAAATATAATATTATAAAATAATATTCCCAAAAGGAATAATCCAGCTATTAAAATCAATATTTGAATAATTTTAAGTAATACATTATCTACCATTTCTTACCTCTTTATTCTTTCTTGCCTTAATATTTTATCCTCTTTAGTACGATTAATCAAATTCTACTATTTTCATTCAAAGAATTTTTTATTTATATTATCATTTGACACTATTGCGTTAATATGATAAACTGAATAGAAATTCATACTAAAGTTATTAACAAAAACAAGTAGTTCTATATTTGTACTTCAGAGAGTTATCGGTCGCTGTAAGATAACGTACTAAATATAACAACGAATACATTTTGTTAACTTCCACTGAAACTATTAGTAGGCTGGAACGGATTCACCCGTTATAGTGATAGGATGTCATATGTTTTTACATATCGCACCCGAAAAGGTCAGTTACCGTGAGGAACTGACAAACTGAGGTGGTAACACGGGATTATGGCTCTCGTCCTCTTATTGTAAGAGGACGGGTGCTTTTTTTATTTCCATCTTCTTATAAAAGCCAAGTATAATACAAAATTTGGAGGAAATTATGGCAAATATTAAATTTTTTACTGGAGAGAATGTACCTTTAGAGATGCACAAAGTGCGTATTGTACAGAAGCTAAACTTACCAACTGTAGAAGAAAGAAAAGAAGCTATTGAAAAAGCAGGCTTTAATACATTCTTATTGCAAAATAAAGATGTTTTTATGGACATGCTTACAGATAGTGGTGTTAACGCAATGAGTGATCGTCAACAAGCAAGCATGTTCATAGCAGATGATAGCTACGCTGGTAGTGCAACATTTACTAGACTTGAAGATAAAGTAAGAGAAATTTTTGGAATGAAATACTTCTTACCTGCTCACCAAGGTAGAGCATGTGAAAATATACTTGCTGAAGTATTCGTTAAACCTGGTAATGTTATACCTATGAACTTTCACTTTACTACACCAAAAGCTCATATAACCAGACTTGGCGGTAGAGTCGAGGAATTAGTCATTGACGAAGGATTAAAAATCACAAGTGATCACCCATTTAAGGGGAATTTTGACACAGATAAATTACGTAAATTAATAGTAGAAGAAGGTGCTGACAATATACCTTTTATAAGAATTGAAGCAGGTACAAACTTAATCGGAGGACAACCTTTCTCTTTAGAAAATGCAAGAGAAGTTTGTGCAATCGCAAAAGAGTTTTGTATACCTACAGTATTAGATGCAAGTCTTTTACAAGATAATTTATACTTTATAAAAACTAGAGAAGAAAGCTGTAAGAATATGTCTATTAAAGAAATAACAGAAGAACTTTCTAGTTTAATGGATATAATTTACTTCTCAGCTCGTAAATTAGGATTTGGTCGAGGTGGCGGTATTTGCATTAGAAGTACTGAGAACTTTATGAAAATGAGAGAGTTAATTCCACTATTTGAAGGTTTTCTAACTTACGGAGGAATGAGCGTAAGAGAAATGGAAGCTATTGTTGTTGGATTAGATGAAACAATGGATATGGATATAATTTCTCAAGGACCAATATTCATAAAATACATGAGTGACGAATTACAAAAACATGGCATTCCTGTAGTTACTCCTGCTGGAGGACTTGGTTGTCATATAAATGCAGCTGACTTTGTACCACATATCCCACAAACACAATACCCAGCTGGAGCACTGGCAGCAGCACTTTATATAGCTGGCGGAATAAGAGGAATGGAAAGAGGAACTCTTTCTGAGCAAAGAAACCCAGATGGGACAGAACAACTTTCATCAATGGAGTTAGTAAGACTAGCTCTACCTAGAAGGGTATTTACACTTTCTCAAGTAAAATACGCAGTAGATAGAATTGTATGGCTATACAAAAACAGAGATTTAATAGAAGGACTTAGGTTTGTTGATGAACCTGAAACTTTAAGATTTTTTATAGGTCAATTAGAACCAGTATCCGATTGGACTAAAAAATTAACAAAAAAATTCAGGGAAGATTTTGGTGATAGTTTATAATAAACTTAGTTCTACAATGGTAAAATTTGTATAAATAAAAGAGTATTTATTTAGATGCTCTTTTATTTATTGCTTTTGCTACTTTCTTAATATCTAGTATTCTAAGTTCTGGTTCTTTAAATTCTTCATTAAATCCGTCTATCTTTTTTAATGACTGAAACATTTTTCTATATACAAAATTCATTTTATCATAATCCATTTCGCCACCTACTGTTGTTACTATGCAAGCATGCTCTAACAACTCTTTTGAAAATAGTGATTCCATAAATCCTTCTTCATCATTCGAAGTATAACAAGATATAAATATTCCAACTTTCTTATTCATTAATTTTCCTTTATATTTTTTACAAAACCTCATAATTTCTTTTTGAATCTTTCCCATATAAACAGACCCGCCAATAATAACATTATCATATTTTTCTAAATCAATTTTTTCATTCTTTATACGAACAATATCAATATCTCCCTCTAAATAACCCGTTAATATTTCCGCACATTTTTTAGTACAACCGTATTTAGTTCCATATACAATAATAGTTTTCAATTTATTTTTTCCTTTCTATAAAGTTTATCAAATTGTTCTATGTGCTTATCTAATATGGTTAATGCTTCATCTTCTTTCTCAACTATACCGTCATATTTATTTAATAAGGTAAAAATAGGTGCATAAAATTGTAAAGCCATGATTTTTGAATCAAAGTCTTTCATAAATCCCTGAAATATCATTTCATTAAATAATTCTTTTTGATAAGATATTGGTATATCAATATAAACTTTCCTATAAATTTGTTCTATATCCTTATTTTTATATTTTTCTATATTAAGCATTTTCCTAAATTTAGAAGCATAACTATCTTTTAAATAATATACAAATATATTTCTACTAATTTTTTTTAATATATCTATTCCACTTCCGCCATATTTCCTAGCAATCTCATTAATATCCCCCTCTGGTAATTCTAATGTTTTAGATATATCATTAAATTTTTCCTCCATTTTTAAAACTATATTGTCAAAAATATCTTGTTTGTTTTTGTAATGTTTATACAGTGAACTTTGTTTAATTCCTACTTTTCCTGCAATATCTCTAACGCTTACACCATCATAGCCTTTCCTTGCAAATAAATTTAATGATTCAATTAAAATAATTTCTTTAGTATTTCTTTTCGTCATAATTTTCCTCTTTCTTATAAATAATCAAAATAATTAGGTGATGAAAAAAATAATATAATTCTTGAAATTTCAATAAAAGATATTTGAATAAATCCAATAAAAATCATAATAGTAAAAATACTTTGACGATACTCAACTTTAAAAATTGAAATTATCCCTAATATCCAAATAGCAATCATTCCTATCCAAAATACTATCGATTGAATACTACCAACAGAAAATAGTCCATTATCTACACTTTTGTCTATTGCATGGACTATTGAATTACTGTATAAATCTCTAATATTTGCAAAGTACCAAAACAATCCATTTATTAACAAAAATAAAATTATTGCAATACCCCACCTATTAATCTTAAATCTATTTATATATCCCCATAACATATAACAAGTATTTATTATTAAAATAATACTACTAATTAATGTATCTCTATTTCCAAAGTATAATTTCATTTTAAGCTCCTTTATTTGAAATTTAGCTATCATTCGTTCTCTTTGTTCTATTTTAGCTAACATACGTTTCCTTGTCAAGTAATATTAAATCTTGCTTATATTTTTCAATTTTACATTTTCTTAATTTTAGTGTATTTTTAAATAAAGATTAACCTATTTATACTTAAAAATAATTCATTTATAGGAGAAACTCTATGTTTAAAACAATATTATTCGATATAGATGGAACTATTATTGATACAGAATATGTAATGACTAAATCTCTGCAAAAAACTCTATTAGAAGAAAAAGAATTATCTGTTTCAATAAAAGAATTAAATTATATTTTAGGAATACCCGGAAGAGAAGCTCTAGAAAAATTTACTAAAAATAAAAGAGAACTAAATTACCTTTTAGAAAAATGGAGTGAAAATGTTCTATTATTTTCTAAACACGCAACTATTTTCCCTCAAATTACTGAAGTGCTTCAAGCTTTAAATTCTAGAAACATTACTTTAGGTGTTGTTACTTCAAAAACTAAAGAAGAAATGAAAAATGAGTTTGATATTTTTAAACTTAATCACCACTTTAAAATTCAAGTAACTGCTTCTGATACAAAACTTCACAAACCAAACCCTGAACCAATACAAAAAGCTATTGATGATTTAGGTGCAAATATAGAAGAAACTATCTATATTGGAGATTCACTATACGATATGAAAAGTGCAAAAGCGTGTGGTATATCTTTTGGGCTAGCTAAGTGGGGAGCTTTAGAATCTATTGTATTTAACAATGTAGATTTTCATTTAAAAACTCCTAAAGATATATTAAATTTACCACTTAAAATAATTTAAAATAAAACAACCTTAGTTATTTTAAGGTTGTTTTTCTATATCATAAATTTTATAATGCTAATAGTTCAATTTATTTTAAATATTTAAATCTCTAAATTATTATTTCTTTTCTAAGTCTATTACTTTCTCTAAAACTTTATCCCCGTTTATATCTACTTTTCCATTCTTAATTTCTAATTTTTTATTAGAGTCTTCTATTTTATAGTCTGGTAAAGTTTTGTCTTTTTCATTAATACTTCCCTTACCTGTAACTCCAAGCTGTTTAGGAAACCTTAAAAGATATCCTGTTTTCGGAAGTGCTATTACCATGGGGTCTGAACCTATTCCATCTCCACCAGTTTGTTCTCCAATTAACGTCGCAAAACCAGACTCTTTAGAAAAAGTTGCTAGTTTTTCAGAAGAACTATATACTTTTTTGTTAACTAATAAGTAAATATTGCCTTTAAATTTAATTGAATTTTCATTTGGCTCTACTGTATCTTCCCATTTAGAAAATTTATCAAACTTTTTAACTATATCTAAAGTTTTTTTAGGAAAATCTTCAAGTTTATCATAATCTATCTTTTTAGCCCCACTATTAAATATAGCCTTGTTTAATAAATCTCCACTTTTAAAAAAGCTATATTCAGGATTTAAGTATTCTTTGTCTATAACCATAGGCAGTATAAAATCTGACCAATACCTAGAAGCTCCTCCTCCATTATTTCTAATATCTATTATTAAAGCTTTAGATTTTTCGTTTTTTATTAAAAACTTCTCTAAATTTTCTTTGTCTTTTAAAAATTTCTTACTTTCTTCATTTGGAGTTGCCATAGACTTTATACCAATATATCCAATGTCACCATTTAATATTCCCATACTAAGGTTTTCTTCTTCTGTAGTATCGTACTCTTTATTTTGTTTTTCCTTAAATTTTCCAAAAGTTTCATTTGTAATATTATACCTAGCTTGTACATTACTTTCTTTAAAAAGGTTAAATATATTTGACCTCCAGTCTAACCTAGGATAAGATGAATAAATATAAGCAATATCTATTCCCATTTCTTCTGGTATCATATGAGTATGTCCGTTATTTAAATCCTCTAATATTTCACCCATAGCAACATAAAATTCTGTATCAGTATTAACATTTTCTATTTTTTCTTTATATTTTTCATAATTTCCTACCCAATCTATTCCATTAACTTCTTTATTTACTTCAAAGAATGGATAATAATTTTTTAAAGTATTAAAGGCATATTCAAAATCCTCTATGTAGTCTTCTTTTGTAAGTTCTGAAATAGGCTCTATTTCTTTAAATTTATAATTGCTATTATCTCCTAAAAAATAAAATACCCCTGCTATTACAGCTATTAAAATTATAATAATACCTAAAATTAATTTCTTATGCTTTTTTATCATTTCACTTCCTCATAGTTTATATATTATATATAATTCTAACATAAAAAAAGAGTGCCATTTTTAGCACTCTAATCAAAGTAAAACAATTCTTCAAATTTTTTATCTAAAGCTATGCAAAGTACCAAAGCAAGTTTTGCCGTAGGATTGAATTGTCCTGTTTCTATTGAGCTAATTGTATTTCTAGAAACTCCTACAAGTTCTGACAATTCTCTTTGGGACAATTTCTTTTCAACTCTTGCTTCTTTTAGTCTATTTTTTAAAATAAGTTCTTCATTTCTCATATTTAACCTTAAATTGTAATTATATACTTGTAAGTAAAAGCAATAATAAATGGTATTAAAAATAATCCTAGAAATAGAAATTTTTTATCCTTTAACTTACTATATAAATATAAACTATTAAATGAACTTATAGTAGCTCCTATAATAACTATATCGAAAAATGGAAGTACTTCTTTTAATCCTCGTATATCTGAAACTATTATTTTACTAAGCATAAAAATTAAACAAAGCACTAATGTTAAAGCTATTCCATACCCATAACCTTTTTGATAAACTTTTTCTTCATATTCTGTATTTCTTTCTTTTCTACTTTTTTCTAATATTTTTTCTTTATTCATCTTCTTCCTCCTTGTGCCAAGTTATCTTTGCAATTTAATTATATACTCGACAAGTTTACTTGTCAAGTGTATAAAAGCAATAGAAAAGAGCACCTATACTAGATGCTCTTTAATATTATTTTTTAATTAAAGTTATTACTACTTCTGAATCTTCAATAAACTTAGCAGAAATACTGTTTGTTCCATCAAAATTTAGGACATCACAACAATTTAATTCATATTTTTCTTTACCTGCTAATTCTACTTCAACTTTTCCACATATAACAGAAAATACTATTTCTTCACCTTCATGACTATGCTTTGGAATAGTATCTCCAGCTTTACCTGATTTTCTTACAACTTTATATTTGTCTTTCTCAAAAATAACTCCTATTTCACTTTTAACTGTACCTAACATATTTTCCTCCTAACTTATCTTTAATAAAATAATACAATACTTCTAAAAATATATCAGTTGCAAATATCACAAATAATTTCAATAAAAAAAGTGGCTAATTGCCACTTTTTAAATACTATTCTAAATATTGAGGACCAATATATCCTGTTTGTCCATTGTACTCAATTTTCAACCATCCTCTATCTTTATAACCTGTTACCTCTGTTCCTGCAGGTATAGTTCCTATTACATCATAATCATATCCTGGACCAGATCTAAAGTTCAAATCTTGAATAAGCTTACCAGTTTTCTTTTCAGATTCTTGTAACTCTTTTGTACTTTCTGTTGTTTCTTCTGTAGGAGGTTCTGTTTCTTCTGGTTTTGTTTCTTCCGTAGTTTTCATTAATTGCTTTAGTTTGTTATTCAAATCTTTATTATTTGCAATAGTAATGTACGCTAATCCAATTACCAAAGCTATTAATATAGTTACGACAAAAACCATAATAGGAGTTACATTTGTTTTTTTCTTAACTTCCTTTTCTTGGCTTGGCTCCTTTTTTTTAGCTTCTTCTTCTCTGTATCTAAGATTAATCTCAGACATATCTATTTTATCAGTATTTTGATTGTCTTTCATGTTATCTTTCATTATGTTTCCCCATTCTTAAATTACCTTACTATTTATTATACTGTATCTTAACATATTTTAAAAATAATTACTTTAATAAAATTTGTACTTTTATAGCTTTTAAGTATATACTAAAAATATATTTACTGAAAGGGTGGATTATATGGGAGATTTTATAGATTTTGTATACAATAGCGACTTAATTTATATTATTAGGTTAATTATTGCAATAATCTGTGGATTTATTATAGGAATGGAAAGAGAAACAAAAAATAAAGACGCTGGAACAAGAACCCATGGAGTTGTAGCTCTTGGATCTTGTCTTTGTATGATTTTATCTGAATATGGATTCCAAGAATATAACAGTGTAGACCCTACTAGAATAGCAGCCCAAGTAGTTTCCGGAATAGGTTTTATCGGTGCAGGAATAATATTCGTTAGAAGAGATAATAATATAAGTGGATTAACAACAGCGGCAGGTGTTTGGGCAACTGCAATAATTGCAATGACAATAGGTACAGGTATGATACTACTTGGAATAGCAGGTACTTTACTTGTAGTTATCCTCCAATGGTCACTAGGAAAACTAAAATACAAATTTAACTTCTCTAACGAAGAAAGAGTTCACTTAACAACAACAAATAAACTATTTAACTTAGAAAATCTAATTCAGTACTTAGAAAAATTAAATATACATATTGTATATTTGGAATCAGAAAAAATAAATATGAGTGAAACAGATATAGAGGTACTAATAACATACCCTGAAAATTTCGATAAATGGAGTATGTATGATAAATTAAAAGAAATTGATGGAATAAAAAATATAAGAATGTAATAAAGCTGGGGCTATCCTAGCTTTTTATGTATACAAAAAATTAAAAGTAGTTTATATGAATATAATCTTATCACTGGTACTAAAGTGATTGGATGTACTTATAAAATCAAAAAATTACTAATGGAAAACTTTACCTCTGAACACAGTATAACTGAATTTTATCTTCCTAGAGATTTACCATATTTTTGTAATGGCTGTAAAATATGTTTTGATAAAAGTGAACTTCTGTGTTCCCACGTAAATTTGTTCAACCAATATGGAACAAAATGTTAGAATCTGATTTAATTATATTTGCATATCCTGTTTATGTTTTACGTGCTCCTGCACAAGTAAAATCTTTGCTTGATAATTTAGCTTATAACTAGATGGTTCATAGACCAAATAAAAAAATGTTTAATAAAACTGCCATCATATTGATTCAAAGTATAGGTGCACCAAATAAATCAGCTCAAAAAGATGTTAAAACTAGCCCTACATGGCTTGGAGTTTCAAGAATAAAAATATTAGGATTTGGTTTAATAGAAGGAGTAAAATGGGATAAAATAAGTCTAAAGCGTAGAAATAATATAAAGAATAAAATACAAAAACTAAAATACACAAAAATATAAAAGTTAGATTATATTTCTACATAAGTAAAATATTACATAAACAAGTATTGAAAAAAGAAAGCATACCTTCAAAAGATACTCAACACTGGATAGATAATAAATGGATATAATGTTATACAGCTAAAATAAAATTTAAATAAAAACAAAGGGTAAAAGAGAACTCTTTGTTTTTTTGTGTATATACTTCTAATAATTTTATGCAATAAAAAATTCCCCATACGATCATCGTACAGGGAACTTAATTGTTGGGCGAATACCTACTCTCCCATGACGTCGCCATCATAGTACCATCAGCGTAGAAAGGCTTAACTTCTGTGTTCGAGATGGGTACAGGTGTATCCCTTTCGCTATCTTCACCCTATGAAGCCC
>NZ_OCTQ01000008.1 GCF_900232905.1 Miniphocaeibacter massiliensis | reverse complement strand
TTACAAAAAAACTTCTACCAGCAACAAGAAATGTTAATAAAAATACAAGAACAAAGACAAGAATTTAAAGAAGAATTTGAAAAGCAAATAAAAAGTCAGTTTAATACTTTAAACGATAGAGAAGAGAGTTGTAGAAGAGAAATACAAAAGCTAGAACAAGAAGTAGAAGAGGAGGTATAATATGGGGACGATAATAAAACCAGGAGCAATAAAAAGACAATCAACAAGTCTTATTAATACATTGCAAGAACAAAATAATTCATTAAATGATATGAAAGCAAGTATTTTAGATATACAAAACACAGAAGGGTTGAAAAGTGATGCATGGGATTCATTAAAAAGCCAAATAGAAATAGGGCATCAAAATGTAATAAATGATTTAGTAGCTGCTAACGATTCAGTTATAGCAGACAGTAATACATTAATAGGAGCGGTGGGAAGTAAAGATTTAGACGAAGACGAAATTAGAAGTAAAATAGAAAATTTAGAATCTTTGAACAATATATATAAATCTCAACAGAAAACATTATCAAACCAAAGTAAAACAAACCCAGCATCAGCATCGTATAATAATATTGGAATAAATATTTTAAGTAATGCTATTACTGAAAATAGTGTGGAGATTGCAAAATATGAGGCTGACTTGCGAGAAATTAGAAGAATAGAAGCAGCAACAGAATCACTATACCAAAATTCAGAAGGGCTATACAATACTGTAAAAGCGGGAATAGCAGTATTAAATAAGAGTAGAGGTTCAGGTTTTAGTTTACCAATGAGTCAAACTGAATGGAAGTCAGCAGTAGCAGAAGAAAAAGCTATATTAAAGTTAAAAGAAAATGGATTTGACGACCAAAGAATTAATCATATGAGAAGTGTAGGTATTTCAGCACAGGAAATGTGGTTAGAATGGGAAACATTAAAAACAGATGAAGATAAAGAATTCTATCTATTAATGACAACTGGTGAAAAAGAAAACTATGAAAAAATGGTAAAAATAAATCCAGCAAATGTAACAGATGCAATTACTTTAATAATGGGGAAATATTTTAGATTATTAGGGGATAGTGACAAACATAGTGAGCATTTAGAGAACTTTAATAATGCTATAATTAATGCATCAGAACGATTTATTATGCCGATAAATTATGATAGAGGAGAAGTAGGAGAAACTTATGGAGATATTTATCTAAATAGATTAATAGTAGGTACAAGTTATTATGATGACATTGATAGAGCAAAGTTAGAAGAAGAGTATGATAGGCTAGTAAAATCTGGTGATCCATATAAAAATCCAGAATTTAAAAAGATGTATAATGAATACCTAAGAAGATCTGCGTTAACTGATTTTTTATTAGGTGAGAAAATAGCATTATCTAAGTTAGGAAAATATGAGAATCCTAATGAAAAACTTCGCTTTCCTAAAATAACAAGCTTAAAGTATGATGAAGAATTAGGAGGATATTCAGCAAATATTAGTTATTATGATAAATTTGGAGAAAGAGTTAAGAGAAAGATTGATTATAAATTTCTAGAACAATCTAATGATGTTGATAATTACTATACAGCTAAAGAACTGAAGGCTTTAGAGAATCAAAAAGAAAATATGTTACAAAATTTTGTATTAAATACTGCGGAAGGAATCGCATTAACCTTAGTTGCTTTTTATGGAACACCGGCTTTAGGATCAGCTATAAAATTAGGTAGTAGTATAATAAAGGGCAAAGTTGGAAGTATTGATGGTATGCTAGGTATTGAAAGTGAATTAGGTAAACATAGTGCGAAATTTGGGAATAATACAATCTCTAATTTATTTGATTATTGGCAAAAACACAAAAAAGTTGATTCTCAATTATCTAAAAAATATTTTGAAGAAAAATATTCTTGGTTTGGCACTGGAAGAACTATTACAACAATAGATGAAACTTTAGATGATTTAGTATCTGTTGGCATTAATGAACCAGAAATGCGCCATTTTTTAAAAGAATGGAAAGACTCTGAAAAGGGGATGACATCTTGGAAAAAATTAGAATATGATTCAAAAAATGAACAATATCAAATATTAACTAAAATACAAGAAGATATCGATGAAGAAACAGGTAGAGACAAAAAAATATTAGAAGAAGAGAAAGATAAAGTAGATAGACTTATAAAAGGAGATTTTAAATTAGATAGTAAAAAAGGAATTAAAGAATTTAAAGAAATGGTTGATGCATACAATAAACATACAGGTAGACAAAGTAATTTACAACAGGAATGGAGAGAATTTATTAATGAAAAAGCTACAAATAAATTTGACTAATATAATAAAAGAAAATAAGAAAAAATTTATTTCTGTATGTATTTTAATTGTTTTAATATTAGGAATTTTAGTATATAAGGGATTTGACTATTGGCAAGAGAATAGAGTACAGAAACATTCAGTATCAACAACTATAACTATAGATGACATTATAGAAATAAAAGAAGGTAAAGGCGAATATGAAGAAGATAGTTTTTTAGTATTAAACTCTGGAAAATTAGAGGCTTCCTTTTTTGGAGATATAAGTGTTGTACCAAAGAAATATTTAATCCTTCAAAAGAATAAATTTGAATATGAACATACTAGGGCAATGATAGGGATTTCGAAAAAAGAGTATAAAGTGGCAGAAATTTTGGTATATGATATAGAAACAAAAGAGCTATTAAAAACCATAGACATTATGCCTTGGTTAGAAAAATATCCAAAATATCAATTAGGTGGAGCATATTATGATATATTTGAGGGAAAAGATGGAAATCATTATATAAAAATAAGCTTTGAAGAAAAACCTGAAATACCTTATGGAAAAAAAGATACTGTGTTAGAGAACTTTGAGATTTACTATAATTTATCTACAGGTGAAGAAATAAAAAAATATGGTAAAGAAAATTATGATGATTTTATAATTGGAAAAGAAAGATTAGAAGAAAGAGATATTTACAGGGGAAAAATATTATATGATAAAAAAGAACTATGGGATAAGTTTTACAAAGAAAACAAATTACAAGAATTTGATTATGAACTTTTTGATAATGATAACTGGAAAAAAGAAAAACCTAAAGTATTTAGATATAGAGCAGGATCAAGTTTAAAAATTAATTTTTCAACACCGGTTTTGCCAAAAGAAAATAAGGAACTATATACTCGATTTCCAGATCTTAAGAAATACCGAGATCAAGAGTGGAGAATGGTAGAAATAAAATTTGAGAGTAAACCAACAGCAGAAGAAGTAGTAGCAATGTTCACCGACGAAAGTAAATAGAAATAAATAAGCTATTAGTATAGAAATATATTAATAGCTTATTACATACATAAACTAATTAAAATCATAAAATAAAGCACTGCAAAAACCATATAGAGAACATAGGAGATGGACGTGGTAATCTTAATACTAAAGAAGGAAACGAAATATATGATGCCTCTATACCGACATACAATAGAGAAGTTGGTGATAACTTAGGTACTACAATGAAAAATTGGTTTCAAGAGGATAGAAATAAAATAGATGAAGCATTGAGAAAGCATCGTAAGATAGAAGAATTGAAATAAATACAAGATAGAGATAAAAAATAGTAGGAGAGAATATGCTAAAAAATAGAAAAGTGATTGTAAAAATAGTATTTTTCTTAATTATAGTAGTACTAGGTTTAATAACATATAATTACTATAAAATAAAAAAAGAAAATTCGGAAGTAATGGAATTTTCTAGTGAAAATAGTGCAAGTATAGACAGTGTTCATACTTCAGGAAGTGGAGTAGGAAAATACAAAGAAGATACCTTTTTAATTATAGAACCAGACAATGTTGACCCAGCTGTATTACGTAGAATACAAGTTGTTCCTGGAAAATACATTGCAATAGAGAAGGAGAAATACGATTATGAAAAAACAGAAGAAACAGTAGATAATTTAACTAAAATATATGAAAGCAAAGTAGAGCTTTATGATATAAAAACAAAAGAACTTGTAAAAACTATAGACTATTTAGATTGGATGAAAGAATACCCTGGGTACCAATCTGTAAAATGGAATGCCGATGTAGTAAAGGGAGGAAATGGAGAATACTATATAGAAAAAAAATAGTAGAAAAGCCAAAGGATTTATATGATAGAAGTGGTAGGTGGGATAGTTTTAAGATATATTATAATGCTATAACAGATGAGAAAACTACAGAAATTCATGAAGATGAGAATGCATATATGTGGATTGCAAAAAATAGGGAAATAATGGATGAATTTTATGAGAGAAATAGTTATACAAGGGATATGGACTTTGATATTTTTAAAGATGAAAATTGGAAGAAAAGTAAACCAGCAATATTTAGGCATATATCAAATACAGATATTTTAACAATAGACCTTTCAACGACAGCACTACCAAAAGAAAATAAAGAACTCTATACTCGATTTCCAGAGTTAAAACAGTATAGAGATGGTGATTGGAGAATGGTAAAAATAGTATTTGCAAACGAATTAACGGCACAAGAAGTGGTGGATATGTTTACAGATGAAAGTTAAATAGAAATAAATAAGCTATTAGTATAGAAATATATTAATAGCTTATTACATACATAAACTAATTAAAATCATAAAATAAAGCACTGCAAAAACCATATAGAGAACATACGAGATGGACTTGATAATCTTAATACTAAAGAAGGAAATAAAATATATGATGACTCTATACACACATATAATGAAAAAGTTGATAATTTAGGTGATAGAATGAAAAGTTAGTTTGATAATGACAGAATTAAAATAGATGAAGCAGTGAGAAAGCATCGCAAGATAGAAGAATTGGAATAAATACAAGATAGAGATAAAAAATAGTAGGAGAGAATATGTTTAAAATAGAAAAGTGATTGTAGGAGTAGTATTTTTTTAAATTATAACAGTAATAGGTTTAGTAACATACAATTACTATAAAACAAAAAAAGAAAATTCGGAAATAAGAGAATTTTCTTATGAATACGATGCAAGTATAGATAGTGTTCATACTTTAGGAAGTGGAGTAGGAAAATACAAAGAAGATACCTTCTTAATTATAGAACCGGACAATATTAGCCCAGCTGTATTAAGTAGAATACAAGTTGTTCCTGAAAAATACATTACAATAGAGAAGGCGAAATACGATTATGAATATTCAAAAGAAACAGTAGACAATATAACTAAAATTTATGAAAGTAAAGTAGAGCTTTACGATATAAAAACAAAAGAACTTGTAAAAACTATAGACTATTTAGATTGGATGAAAGAATACCCTGAGTACCAATCTGTAAAATGGAGTGCCGATGTAGTAAAGGGAGGAAATGGAGAATACTATATAGAAAAAAATAGTAGAAAAGCCAAAGGATTTATATGATATAAGTGGTAGTTGGGATAGTTTTAAGATATATTATAATGCTATAACAAATGAGAAAACCACAGAAATTCCTGAAGGTAAGAATGCATATTGGTGGAAGTTAAAAGATAAAGAAATAATGAATGAATTTTATGAGAGAAATAGTTATACATGGGATATGGACTTTGATATTTTTGACAATGGAAATTGGAAGAAAAGTAAACCAGTAATATTTAGTCATATATCAAATACAGATATTTTAACAATAGACCTTTCAACACCAGCACTACCAAAAGAAAACAAAGAACTGTACAGTCGCTTTCCAGAGCTAAAACAGTATAGAGATGGTGATTGGAAAATGGTGAAAATAATATTTGCAAACGAATTAACAGTAGAAGAAGTGGTAGGAATGTTTACAGAAGAAAGTGAGTAATGAATTAAAGTAGTCAAAAAAACAAAAAAGTACTTTTAAAAGTACTTTTTTGTTTTCGCTATTATTTCATTTGTAACTTTTTCTAAATCATAATTTGTAAATTCATAATCGTAATTTTCAATTCTGTTTTTATATCTTTTGTCATAGTAATTTATACACAATTCTTTTGCGATATATGCAAAGTCATTGTTATTTAGTGCATCTAGTAGTTTTTTAACAGTTTCGTTTGATATGAATTTATTCATTCTTTTAATAGCTTCAGCAATAGATTCTTTGTTTTTAGGAGAAGCATATTCTTCAACTAAGTTTTCGATTCTATATTCAATAGGAGCATCTATTTTTATATTTATTGAACTAGCCATTTTTTGATAGAGTAGTTCAGGTAATATGATTTTTCCTATTCGTTTAGATTCTCCTTCTAAAAAAACATATCCATTTTTAAATAATGAAAGTTCCTCAAAAAGTAGGTTTTCAAACATTTTTTGAGTAGGTTGTTCATTTAGTCCAACAGCACCTAGAATAGAACCTCTGTGTACAGCAAGTCCTTCTAAGTCTATTACAGGTAAGTTTTTGTTTTTTAATTCTGAAAGTATTTTAGTTTTTCCGCAACCTGTATTTCCGTACAATACTATAGGAGTAATGGTAGAAATAACATTATCCATATTGTTTAATACGTAATTTCTATAGCTTTTATATCCACCTTCTATTCTAAAATTTGATATGTCTAATGAATTTAAAAAGATAGATAACGACTTACTTCTATAGCCACCTCTAGCACAAAATATGATTATATTTTCATAATTTTTAGAAATGTCTAAGAATTTACTAAATATTTCTGGAAGTCTTTTGGAAATAGAATTTACAGCAAATTGTTTTGCTTCGTCTATTTTTTTGTTTACATATAATGTTCCAACTTTTTTTCTTTCTTCATCAAGTAAAACAGGTATATTTATAGAACCTGGGATGGTAGATTCCTTAAATTCATAAGGAGATCTAACATCGATCATAATTTTATTTTTTAAATTTTTAGTATTATAATAGTCTAACGTGTTTGGCATAAAAGTCCTCTTTACAATATAATTAATCATTATATCATTAAAGAAAATATAGTTAAATATTTTAATTTAAAATTAGTTGATTAATAGTGTATATTATAATTATAAGGAGTTACACATAATAGATAATTGGAAGTGATAGTATGAGCTTTGTGGAAGTTATAGATAGTTATAAAACATATAAAATGGGAGATTCTACTATTTATGCTAATAAAGGAATTAATTTTTCTATAGAAAAAGGGGAGCTAGCAATTATAGTAGGTCCTAGTGGCGCTGGTAAATCAACGGTTTTAAATATTCTAGGAGGTATGGACAAAAACGATAAAGGAAAAGTTATTGTAGATGGAAAAAATATTTCAAAATACAATGAAAAGGAATTAACTACATATAGAAGGTATGATATAGGTTTTGTTTTTCAATTTTATAATTTAATTCCAAATTTGACTACTTTAGAGAATGTTGAGTTAGCTTCACAGATTGTTGAGCATGCAAGAGATGCTAAAGAGGTTTTAGTCGAGGTTGGACTTGAAGAAAGGTTAGATAATTTTCCAGCACAGTTGTCAGGAGGAGAGCAGCAAAGAGTTGCTATAGCAAGAGCGTTAGCTAAAAATCCTAAGCTTTTATTATGTGATGAGCCAACGGGAGCACTAGACTATAATACAGGTAAGTCCGTTTTAAAATTATTACAGCAAACTTGTATAGAAACAGGGACAACTGTAATTTTAATTACACATAACAAAGCTATAGCTCCTATTGCAGATAGGGTAATAGAAATAAATGATGCAAAGGTAAGGGGTATAACTTTAAATCCTAATCCTGTGTCAATTGATGAAATAGAGTGGTAGCATGAAGTCTTTAAATAAGGATACTTTAAGAGAAATAAAAAATAGCAAAGGTAGATTTTTATCTATTTTACTTATGATAACAATAGGTGTATTGGTTTTTATTGGATTAAAAATAACAGGTCCAGCTATGTATGAAAGTGCAGATTTATTTTTTCAAAAAACTAATGGAGCTGATATTGTAGTAACCTCTACATATGGACTGGAAGATGAAGATATAGACTTAATAAAAACTGCATCAGGAATAAGAAACATAGATTTGGGATATGAGTTTGATGTAGAAACAAAAAATAAAGATAATTTAATACGCTTAAATTCAATAACTAAAACGGTTAATGAACTTAATGTAATCGATGGTAGATTACCTAAGAGCTCAGAAGAAATAGTATTAGATGAGAAATTACAAAAAGAGTATTCAATAGGTGATAAAATATCATTTTTAAAAGAAAATATAGATATTGAAAAAGAGGAAGAATATTCAATTAACAATTATGATTTTAAAATTGTTGGGTTTATAACTAGTCCAGACTATGTTGATTCTATAAATTTAGGTAGTAGTAATATAGGAGATGGACTTTTAACAGGTGTTGGTTTTGTAGAAAAGTCTATATTTAATTTAGAGAATTATTCTACTGTGAAAATAACTTTTGAAGATTTAAAAAGTTTTAAATTTAGTGAAGACAAATATAAGGAATTAGCTGAAAAACATAAGAAAGAAATAGAAGATATTTTATATAAAAGAAAAGATGAGGTTTTTGAAGAAAAGAAAAAAGAGGTATCTAAAGAAATAGCAGACGGTGAAAAAGAAATAGCTGATGCAAAACAAAAGCTTGAAGATGCTGAAATAGAAATAACTGATGCAAAACAAAAACTTGAAGATGGATATTTAGAATATGAAGAAGGAAAAGAAAAATTAAATTCTGAAATATCAAAGGCCAGAGATGAATTAATAAAAGCTCAAAAAGAAATAGATATTAATAAAAAATCAATATCTAATAAACAGAATGAGTTAGAAGAAGCAGAAAAAGAAATAAAAGAATCGAAAATAAAAATAGATTCAGGAAGAAAAGAATTAGATAATGCTTGGAGTGAATATAATACTAATAAAGAACTTTTAGAAGGTGCTATAAACAAATATAATGAAGAAATAGAAAAAATGAATGTGCAACTCAAAGAAATAAAAGACACGTTAGAGATGCTACCTTCAATATCAGGACAAATAACTCAATTAGAAAATCAAAAATCAGAGGCTGAAAGCCAGTTACAGCAAAAAAACTCAGAACTAAATGACAAACAAAATAAATTAAATCAAGTAGAAAGTCAAATTGTAGATATTAAGAAACAACTAGAAGATGATCCAACGAATATAAATCTACAGAATAAGCTAAAAGAGCTACAAGACGATAAAGTTAATATAGAAAATGAAATATCTAAATTAAATTTTGAGATAAGTGAACTAAATAAAACTATTTCAGATATAAAAAACAAAATTTTTCAGTTAGAAAATTTACTAAATAGTGAACAAATATTAAAGGAAAATAAGATTAAGCTAGAAGAAGGTATTAAAAAAGCAGAGTCTGAAAAAGCGGTATATGAAAAAAACTTAGATACACTACTTGAAAGCAAAAAAACTTTAGACGAGAAAGAAGCAGAATGGAAAGAGGGCAAAACTAAATATGATTCAGCGGTTTCAACTATATCTAATGGTAGAAAGCAACTAGCAGAAGGAAAAGAAGCTTTAAAAAAAGCACAAGAAAAAGTAAACAGTGGTAATAAAACTATAGAAGAAGAGTACAAAAGTGGACAAAACAAATTAATATTGGCACTTTCTGAACTAGATGAGAATAAAAAAATATTAGAAGATAATGAAAAAGAATTTTTAGATGAAAAAGAAAAAGCAGAAAAAGAAATAGCAGATGGTGAAGAAGATTTAGATGATGCTAAAAGAATGCTAAATATCTTAATGGCACCAAGATATACTGTAGAATCTAGAGAAAATAGTTCGGAGATTTACACTTTTTACGACGAGGCTAGAAGACTTGGAATAATAAGTAATGTATTTCCAGTATTTTTCTTTTTTATAGCACTTCTTGTATCATTAACTACTATGACTAGAATGGTAGATGAAGATAGGTTAGAGATAGGTACTTTAAAAGCTCTAGGATATTCAAATTCTCAAATTATAAAAAAATACTTTATTTATGGAGGTATAGCGTCAGTTTTAGGGAGCATACTAGGTATAATTATCGGACATACAGTAATTTCACCATTAATATTCTTCGCCTATGCTTCAAATTATGTGTTTTATTCTTCATTTATACCTTTTAATGTATTTTATTCAGCTATGTCGTTGATAATTGGAGTTTTATGTACTGCAGTAGCTGGAGCAATGGCATCAAAAAGTAGTCTAAGAGAAAATGCTTCTAATTTAATGAGAGGCAAACCTCCAAAACATGGAACTAGAATTTTTTTCGAAAGATTAAAATTTATATGGAAAAGACTTAATTTCATGGAAAAAGTTACAATGAGAAATTTATTTAGATATAAACGCAGAATGTTTATGACAATAATAGGAATATCTGGTTGTACAGGGTTAATATTTATGGGATTTGGAATAAAAGATTCAATTACTAGTCTTGAACAAAAACAATACCATGAACTTCTTAATTACGACATGATTTCTATATATGATGAGGATTTTAGTCCAGAGGGGTTTAAAGAGTATAATAATTTAATAACTGATAAAAATAAGGTAGAAAAGTCAACTCCTGTAGTAATTGATAGTTTTACAATAGATGTAAAAGGAGCTCCAGATCAGGCAATAACGTTAATATCTCCAGAAGAAAAAGAAGAATTAAGTGAATTTGTTATACTAAGGGATAGAAAGAATCTTGAAAATATAAAATTAAAAGATGATGGAGTTGTAATAACTGAAAAGGCTGCAAAAGTATTAAAAGCTAAAGTAGGAGATACAATAAAAATAAAGGACTCTGATAGTATAGAGCACAGCGTAAAAATAGGAGATATAGCAGAAAATTATAGCGGGCATTATGTATATATGACTTCTAAATATTACAATGAAATTTTTGATAAAGATTATGAACCTAATGGAGATATTTTGAAGTTAACTCCAGAGAGTGATAAAGAAAAAAGTCAAATAATAGAAGAAGTAAACAATAATGATTCAGTTTTGAGTATATATAATAATAGTCAAGTAAAAGAAATGATAGACACATTACTTGGAACGTTGGATATATTAGTATTTGTAATAATTATTTGTTCATGTACACTTGCATTTGTAGTATTGTATAATTTAACCAATATAAATGTATCAGAAAGACTTCGGGAACTATCAACCATTAAAGTTTTAGGGTTTTACGATAAGGAAGTAACAGCTTATGTATATAGAGAGACCTTTATATTAACTATTTTAGGAATATTTTTAGGATATGTGCTAGGATTTATAATGCATTACATCATTATTAACAATTTAGTACCAGATATAGTTATGCTAGATCCTCATATATTTTTAATGAATTATATATTGTCTGCAATTATAACTATACTTTTTGCAGTTATGGTAATGTTAGTAGTTCATAGAAAATTAAAACATATAAATATGGTAGAAGCATTAAAAGCAGTAGAATAGATATCTTTCGCGCTTTTTGTAATGATTACAAAAAGTGCGAAAGGGTATAATATTAAAAGAAAAGTAGTTATTAACTATTTTGTTAATAATTAAAAATTTAAACAACTAGGAGGCAAGGATGGATAAGGATAAGAAAATTACAAGTAAAAACGATATCATAGGTAAAGATCCTAGATTGACTAATGAATCGGGGATTCCAGTTTCAAACAATCAAACTGCAGTAACTGTTGGGCCAAGAGGTCAAATGGGAATGGAAGATGTTTGGTATATGGAGAAAATGGCTCATTTTGATAGAGAAGTGATACCTGAAAGAAGAATGCACGCTAAAGGTTCTGGAGCATTTGGTACATTTAAAGTTACTAATGATATTACTAAATATACAAAAGCTAAAATATTTTCAGAAGTAGGAAAAGAAACTGAAATATTTATTAGATTCTCAACAGTTGCAGGTGAAAGAGGAGCAGCAGATGCTGAAAGGGATATTAGAGGATATGCAATTAAATTCTATACAGAAGACGGAAACTGGGATTTGGTAGGAAATAATACTCCAGTATTCTTTTTAAGAGATCCACATCATTTTATTGGATTAAACAGAGCAGTAAAAAGAGATCCTAGGACTAACTTAAGAAGTGCAAACAACAACTGGGACTTTTGGACATCATTACCAGAAGCATTACATCAAGTAACTATTACTATGAGTGACAGGGGAATTCCTGCATCATATAGACATATGCACGGGTTTAGTTCACATGCTTACTCTATGATAAATGATGAAAATGAAAAAGTTTATGTTAAATTCCATATGATAACACAACAAGGAATAAAAAATATAACAGATGAAGAGGCAGGAAAACTTGTTGGAATGGATAGAGAAAGTCATGGAAGAGATTTATATGAAGCTATAGAAAAGGGCGATTATCCTAAGTGGAAAATGTATATTCAAGTAATGACTGAAGAACAAGCAGCAAATATGCCGTATAATCCATTTGATTTAACAAAAGTTTGGTATCATGGTGAATACCCACTTATAGAAGTGGGCGAATATGAGTTAAATAGAAATCCTGAAAATTATTATGCAGATGTTGAGCAAGCGGCATTTACTCCAGCAAATGTAGTTCCTGGAATTTCTTATTCACCAGATAAAATGTTACAAGGAAGGCTATTTGTTTACGGAGATGCTCATAGATATCGTTTAGGAGTAAATCATCATCAAATTCCAGTAAATTCACCAAAACATGCACAAAATACAAATTCATATCATAGAGATGGACAAATGAGAGTTGATGGTAATGGTGGATCAGAAGTGCATTATGCTCCAAATAGTTATGGAAACTTTGTAGAGTACACAGAACATGAAGAACCGAAACAACCAGCAAATGGTGCAGTAGGAAGATGGAACTTTAGAGATGATGACGATGATTATTTCACTCAACCAGGTAAATTATTTAATTTAATGACTCCAGAACAACAAAAAGTTCTTGTGGAAAATACTAGAAGAGCTATGGGAGATGCAGAAGAAAAAATAAGATTACGTCATATAGAACATTGTTACTATGCAGATGAAAAGTATGGGAAAATGATGGCAGAAGAATTAGGAATAGAAGTAGATTTTTCTAAGTTTAATGAAGAAGAATATAAAAAGCGTAAAAGAACAGATACATCATATTAATAAATAATTTAAAGGAGGCCTAGGTCTCCTTTTTTAGAATATAAAATTAGGAGGAAATTATGGGGGAATTTTCTATGCCGGATTATATTTCACCAACATTAGAATTAGACGAAATAGGGCGTCTTAAAAATAGCTTAGAAAAAGTTGCATCAAAAGAAGTAGTTGAAGAAATAATCTTAGAGCTACCATTAGACATAAATTCAACACCTACTCAACGTGCAGAATGGGTGGAAAAGTTATCTGTTTTACTTGAAAATAGATTTGATAATAATATAGTGAAATTAATAAGAAAAGGATGCTATTGTAATGAAAATGGTAAATTAAAAGATACGGCTATATATCTAAAGAAAATATATTTATCAGTTAATAAAGATTTATATAAATTTGTTGAAATTTTAAATGAAAATGGTGCTGGTTGGTATATAAAGGGTAATTTTTTATATACAAAAATGTTTAGTTGTGAGTGTCCAATGTTGGAAGAATCAAAAATATCTGAGTCATTAACTTGGTGTCATTGCACAGCTGGATATAATAAAAAATTATTTGAAATAGTTTTTGATAAATCTGTAGAAGTCGAAATTTTACAAAGTATGAGACAAGGGTTTGATTATTGTTTAATTGAAATTAAAGTTAATTGATATTTGTTTTCTCTTTTTTGATTACAAAATAAGTGTTATTATAGTATTGTACAAGGTAAAGTTAAAGATTAGTTCTGATGCTAAACCTGTGAAAATTATTACTTTAGACACAGGGTAGCTGTGTCTTTTTTTGTGCAAAACAGGAGGGTGTATGGAAACCAGAGTTGCCATAATAGGAATTATTATAGAAGATAGTAGTTCAAGTAAATTTGTAAATGAAATTCTACATGATTATTCAAGTTACATACTAGGAAGAATGGGGATTCCTAAAGTAAAAGAAAATGTAAATGTCATTTCAGTAATAGTAGATGCACCACAAAATGAAATTAGTGCACTAACAGGAAAATTAGGGATGATACAAGAAGTAAGCTGTAAGGCAATTTATTCGAAAATTTAAGGGGAAGATTATGAGTGAGTACAATCCAAGTTCTTCTATTGCAGAAGAATTTATTAATGATGAAGAGATTTTAAAGACTATAGAATTTGGCAGAAAAAACAGCAAAAATAGAGAGATGATTGAGCAGGTACTAGAGAAAGCTAAAGAAGCTAGAGGCTTAACTTATAAAGAAGCATTTCTTCTACTATCTTGTGAGTTAGAAGATTTAAACAATGAGATATTAATACTTGCAAAAGAGTTAAAACAAAGGTTTTATGGAAATAGAATAGTGTTGTTTGCACCTTTGTATTTATCAAATTACTGTGTAAATGGATGTATTTACTGTCCATATCACTATAAAAATAAAACTATTAGAAGAAAGAAACTTACACAAGAAGAAATTAAAGAAGAAGTAATAGCATTACAAGAGATGGGACACAAAAGACTTGCTCTAGAGACTGGAGAAGATCCTGTTAATTGTCCTATTGAATATGTAATAGAATCTATAAAAACAATTTATAGTGTGCATCATAAAAATGGAGATACAAGAAGAGTAAATGTAAATATTGCTGCAACTACAGTAGAAAATTATAAAAAACTAAGAGATGCAGGTATAGGTACATATATTTTATTTCAAGAGACTTATAATAAAAATAACTATGAAGAATTGCATCCAACAGGACCAAAACATAATTATGCATATCATACAGAGGCTATGGATAGAGCAATGGAAGCTGGAATTGACGATGTAGGATGTGGAGTTTTATTTGGATTAAATAATTATGAGTATGATTTTATAGGTTTATTGATGCATGGGGAACATTTGGAGGCTAAGTTTGGAGTTGGACCACATACGATGTCTGTTCCAAGAATTAGACCTGCAGATGATGTAAATCCTGAAGAATTTACAAATGCAATAAGTGATGAAATTTTCATGAAAATAGTGGCGTTAATAAGAATAGCAGTTCCTTACACGGGTATTATAGTCTCTACAAGGGAGAATGAAGAAACCCGTTCAAAAGTTTTACAATTAGGCGTATCTCAAATTAGTGGAGGTTCAAGAACATCAGTAGGTGGATATGCCGAAGAAGAAAAAGAAGATGAAAATTCAGCACAATTTGAA
This sequence comes from Miniphocaeibacter massiliensis, assembly GCF_900232905.1. Classification (GTDB taxonomy): domain Bacteria; phylum Bacillota; class Clostridia; order Tissierellales; family Peptoniphilaceae; genus Miniphocaeibacter; species Miniphocaeibacter massiliensis. The sequence continues at coordinate 28,940 of NZ_OCTQ01000008.1, read as the reverse complement.
ACAAGTGATAATAGAACCTTGGATGAAGTTGTAAATTGGTTGCTAGAAAATGGTCATATACCATCATTTTGCACAGCGTGCTATAGAGAAGGAAGAACTGGAGACAGGTTTATGAGACTTGTTAAGTCTGGAGAAATAGCAAATATTTGCCAGCCTAATGCTGTAATGACGTTAAAAGAATATTTAGAAGACTATGCATCAGAAGATACTGTAGAAAAAGGATTGAAAATTATAGAAAGAGAAGTTCCAAATATAAAGAATAAAAAAGTTAGAAAAATAGCTGAAGAATATTTAAGTAATATAGAAAATGGAGAGAGAGATTTTAGGTTTTAATTATGGAGACAACATCAAGATCTAATAGAAAATATATAGGATTAGTAGGAAGACGAAATGTTGGGAAATCTACCATTTTAAATATTTTAACAGGGCAAGAAACTTCTATAGTAAGTGATTATGCAGGGACTACAACAGATGTTGTACAAAAGAATATGGAATTACATGATATAGGATCTGTAGTTTTTCTAGATACTGCAGGATATGATGACATTGGGAATATTGGTAAGTTAAGAATAGAAAAAACAGAAAAATCTTTAAAAAAATTAGATATAGCATTATTAATAATAGAAGAATCTTTGACAGGATATGATAGAGAATGGGTGGAATTATTAAATAAAAATAAAGTTAAATATATTCCCATTGTGAATAAAAATGATATTTACAATTATGATAAAGAAAAAATTGAAGAAATTTCAAAAGAACTAAAGGAAGAAGTAATAATTTTTTCAGAAAAAGAAAACAAAGAATTAATTTTAAATAAAATATCAGAAAATTTAGAGGAAAAAGAAGAATTCATAACTGGAGATTTAGTAAAAAAAGATACATTGGTTTTATTAGTTATGCCACAAGACAAAGAAGCTCCTAAAGGAAGGTTAATATTACCTCAAGTACAAACAATAAGAGAGTTGATAGACAAACATGCAGTTACTATTTCGATTTCTATTGAAGAGGTGCAGACAACATTAAATCTTTTAAATAAAGAACCAGATTTAATAATTACAGATTCAAAAGTATTTGAAGATGTATATAAAATGAAACCAAAAAATTCAGAACTCACCTCATTTTCGGTGTTATTTGCTGCTTTAAAAGGGGATATAGAGTATTTTATAGAATCAGCTGAAAGAATACCACAGTTAAACAAAAGTAGTAAAATTTTAATAGCAGAAGCTTGTACACACCCTCCAATAAGTGAAGATATAGGAACTGTAAGAATACCTGAAATGTTAAGGAAAAAATATGGAGAAAATATAAACATAGATTTTGTTAGAGGAGATGATTTTCCAAAAGATTTATCTAGGTATGATTTAATTATACATTGTGGTGCATGTATGTTTAATAAAAAGCATGTTCAAACAAGAGTAGAAGAAGCAAAAAGACAAAATATACCAATGACTAATTATGGAGTTACAATTGCTAAATTAAAGGGTATATTAGATAAAGTAATAATTCCATAAAAATAAGGAGGTAAAGATGTTAAAAGAATTTAAAGAATTTGCCATGCGTGGAAATGTAATAGATATGGCAGTAGGTATTATAATGGGTGGAGCTTTTGGACAAATAGTTACGAAAATAGTAGAAATAATAACTAATTTAATATCTGCGGCAATATCAGGAGTCGAATTTAGTCAATTGTCTTTTAAAATAGGCAAAGCAAAAGTAGCGTATGGTGGAGTATTACAAGCAATTATAAATTTTTTAATAATAGCATTGTTTATGTTTTTAATGGTTAAGGCTATAAATAAGATGTTTGGTAAAAAAGAAGAAGAGGTAGAAGTAACAACAAAGAGTTGCCCATATTGTTTATCAGAAATATCTATAAAAGCTACAAGATGTCCGAATTGTACATCAGAATTAGAGGGTTATTCTAATCCAATAGAAAACAATTAACATAAAAATGAAAAATGTAGATAAAAGAGGTAAGTTACAAGAAGAGGTTTTTGAATATAAGATATTCAAAGGTGAAAAAGTATTTATTTATTGGAAAAATAAAATAGTAAAAACTTTATACAAAAAAGAAGCTAAAAAGTTTATAGATAAAATCGATAACTTATCAGGAGTAGAAGCTCAGTTATTAATGGCAAAAACTACAGGTAATTTTAAAAGAGGAAATGAAAAAGACAATAAAGATAGTAAACATTATGGGGAATAAAAAACTAGTAGGTATCTACTAGTTTTATTTTTTTATATCGTAATTTAGTCTTAATAATGTAGCCGCAACTTCACCTGAAAATATTATAATCAGAACAGTATAATTAAGCCAAAGGAATAGAATCATAATACCCATTAAAGGACCGTATACTGATGAAAGATTTCCAAAGTTATTAATATAAAATGAATAAGCATACGTTATAATTGTGCATCCTATAGTAGAAACTACACCTCCAATAAAGCATGGTTTAAAAGGAGGTATTTTATGTTGTTTAAAGGTTGGACCAAATAAATATATTGATGTAAATATAGAAATCATTAGTATTAATGGGATAATTGCTTTTAAAAAGTATATTAAGGATCTAGAGAAGTTATTTAATTCTAATTTAAAAAAACTTACAATCCAACTTAGAATTAAGTCGCCAAAAACAACTCCGCCTAAAGCAACCATAATAAAAATTATTAATAAAATTGTGAAAATAATTGACTTTAGTTGATTATATATAAATCCTCTATTATCTTCTGTTTCAAAAGACTTATTCAAAGAATTTATTAGAGCTTTGACTCCTTTAGATGATGACCATATGGTTATTATAATACCTAATGATAGTGCACTAGTACTTTTCTGGTTAATGATAAAATAAAACAATTCGTTTGCAATATTAGCTAATTCTTCAGGGAGTTTGTTAATATATTCTTGAATGGTTAATATTTCTGAAGATGCAAAAAACAATATTAAGTTTATTGCAACTACTAAAAAAGGAACGAGAGCTACAACAAAGTTAAATGCTGTTTGTGAAGATAACATTGCAATATTATCTTGTTTAATATGAGAAAACAAATCTTTGAAAAAGATTTGTTTATTATTATTTATATTTTCTTTTTTCTTAAACATATTATCAACTCAAATTAAATTTTTTCAATATTTTTTTCAAAAATTTTAATATTTTCTTTTAGTCTAAAAAATGTTTCTAATAATTCATCTAAATAATAATTAAAAGCCAGTTCATATTCTTTGTCTATATTTGTAGAGATTATAGCAGAACTACTACCAAAATAATTTTTTATAAGTTTTAAATTTTCATTACTAATATTTGGTATTTGACCATTTTCTGAAAGTTGAGTTATTAAGCCAAAAGCAGTATAAAAATCATTGTTTATTTTAGATATATCAGATATTTTAAAGTTTTTATTTTTAAATAATTTTTTATCGTTTTTTATTGATTTTAGTTCAGTATTTATTTCGTTTATATCATCGATTAAATTGCCTAATTTTATATTCTTACTATTTGCAAGTAAAAGTTTAAAAGAGTTTTCAAATTCTTTTAAACTTTTTGTATAAGTAGATAGTAAAAATTGATGACGATTTGGTGGATAGATAAAGTAATTTATAAAGAAACCTATTAATAGTCCTACTGTTGTATCTGTAACTCTGTAGAAAGCATACATGTAGTAGCTAGGATCGTCAGACAATCTTGGCTGATAGAGCATAATAATAATAAATACAATACAGGATAATGGGGTTGATTTGTTCCAATTAAAATAATTACAAATATTTATTATTAATATTATTCCAAAAAACATTGCAATCATACTCTTTATTCCAAAATATTGAAAGACAATAGCTATAATTGCTCCTATAATTGTAGACAAAATTCTATTAACACTTATTTTGTAAGAATCAAATACTGATGATGTCATAGAAACAACTGCAGAAATCCCAGCTAGTATAGGATTATTCATACCTAGTAAATGTGCTACATATATAGATAAAGTAGTTGCAACTGCTGTTTTTAAAGTCCTAGGACCAAAAGTTTTTTTTAAAAAATGCAAAAAATTATTCATAAAACACTCCATATCTTTAATTATATAATACTATATTTAAAGACAATTTAAAAATCTGAAAAAATAATAATTATTAGATAAGTTACAAAAATATTATAGAAATAACATATAAAGTATATCTAAAAAATAGTTATAAAAAGTTATTAATAAATTAATCAACATAAAAATAATAGTGAAAATAGGTTTTCCACAAAGTTATCCACATTATCCACAATTTAAATTAACAAATTGTGCACAATTTTAATTATGAATAAATATATTAAAATCACTTAAAAATTTTTAAAATATATATTTCTAATTAAAATGGGTATAATATTAAGTACAAGATACACATCTTGTATAAAAACCGTTGGAAATAGGAGGCATATGTATGAAATTAAAACATATAGGTAAAAATTATAATGTAAATGAAAATCTTAAGGAAGTAGCTGAGAAGAAACTAGGTAGGCTAGATAAATACTTCAAAGAAGATGTGGAGGCTAAAGTTACATATAGCCAAGAAAAGAACCTAAGGAAAGTAGAGGTCACAATATTTCTTTCAGGAACGGTTTTAAGGGCAGAAGAATCAACCGATGATATGTATACTTCTATAGATAGAGTAGTGGATGCATTAGTATCTCAAGTAAGAAAGTACAAAACAAAATTACAAAAAAGATATCAAAGTGGAGAAACTATAAGATTTGAAAATATTCCAGAAATAGAAGAAAAAGAAGACGAGGATGCTCCTAAAATTGTTAAAGTAAAATCTTTTGGAATTAAGCCTATGAGTGTAGAAGAGGCAATTTTACAAATGGAATTAGTTGGACATAATTTCTATGTATTCTTAGATGCTGAAACTGACTTGGTAAAAGTTGTTTATAAAAGGAAAGATGGAAATTATGGTTTATTGGAGCCAGCGTTTTAGTATGAATTTCATAAGGAATCAACATAGTTGGTTCCTTTTTTTATGAATATAAATTATGGAGTTAAAGATATGGAATTAAACAAATATATAGATCACACCAATTTGAAAGCAGATGCAACAGAAGAAGAGATAGATAGACTATGCAAAGAAGCAATAGAATATGATTTTGCATCTGTTTGTGTAAATGGAAGTTACGTAAAATTAGCATATGAAAAATTAAATAATACAAACGTAGAAGTTTGTACAGTTATTGGTTTTCCTCTAGGAGCTATGACGACTGAAAGCAAGGTTTTTGAGACAAAAAATGCAATACAAAATGGTGCTAGAGAAATAGACATGGTAATTAATATAGGTAAAATTAAAAGTAGAAAATATCCTTATGTTAAGGATGAAATAAGAGAGATAGTAGAAGCATCTAAAGATAGAGCATTAGTAAAAGTTATTATTGAAACATGTTTATTAACAGAAGAAGAAAAAGTTAAAGTTTGTGAACTAGCCATGGAAGCAGGAGCAGATTTTGTAAAAACATCAACAGGATTTAGTATAGGAGGAGCAACAGTAGATGATGTAAAGTTAATGAAAGAAATTGTTGGGGATAAAGTGAAAATAAAAGCAAGTGGAGGTATAAAAACTAGAGAAGATGCAATAGATATGATAAAAGCTGGTGCAAGTAGAATAGGTACATCTAGTGGTATAGGAATTATAACTAAATAATTATTTTTAATTAATGAAAATGTAGAAATTAGAATTGAGATTATATTTAGTATTTTTATTAAAACTATATAAATATCTTGAAAAATCGATTTCTTAAATAAAAGATTAATTTAATTTTATTAATTAATATTAAGTGTATATTTTTTGTTGTAAAAATATAAGTGCATTTTGTTAAGTGATAATTTTTAGTATAATATTTAACTAAGCTGTTTTCTATAAATAGGCTTATAATATTTATTTTTAAAGATGTATAATAAGAATTAATAAAATATAAAATTTTTATTTTATAATTGTAATTTAGATAGTTTTAACATGGAGATAGAAATGATTTTAATTTGATTATTTTTTTAGTATAGATTAATATATTTATAAATTCAAATTGTGAAAATGTTTTTTTTAGTGATATTGGGTTATAATATAATAAAGAGATAAATTACAATAAGGGGGAATATATATAAATGGCAAAAGTATTAATAACAAATGGTCTAGAACAACAGTACATAACTCAAATAGCGAAAAAAGGTCATGAAATAATTGACAAGAGAGTTAATGAAAATGAGTTAAAGGAATTAATAAAGGAAGTAAATTGTATAGTTGTAGGATATGATACAAAGATAACTAGAGAAGTAATAGATGAGGCATTAAAAACAAAAAATTTAAGAGTAATAGTAAGAGCTGGAGCAATTCTTGACAATGTAGATGTTGATTATGCTAAAAAGAAAGGTATAAGGACATATAGTACTCCATCAGGAACTACAAATGCAGTAGCGGAAATGGTAATTGGACAAATGATTACTATATCTAGAAATATTCATCTAACTAATATTAATATGAGAAAAGGTGAATGGGATAGAGAAAAGTACTATGGTACAGAAATTTCTAGAAAAACTTTAGGATTAGTAGGATTTGGTAGAATAGCTAGAGCAATAGCAGAAAAAGCCAAAAGTTTGAGTATGAGAGTAATTTACTATGATAAGTATTCTACTACAGAATTATATGGCTATGAACCAGTTACAATGGATGAGTTATTGACTCAATCAGATTATATTTCTCTACACATACCTGGAGGGGAAGAAAACCATCATATTATAGATGAAGGTACATTTAAATTAATGAAGGATGGAGTATTCTTTATAAATTATTCAAATAGAGGAGTAGTAGATGACGAAGCTTTACTAGATGCTATAGACAGTGGAAAAGTTAAAGCAGCAGCGTTGGATGTATTTGATGATGAGCCAGTTAAAAATGAAAGGATATTAAATAATCCAAAGATTTCACTTACTCCACATATTGGTTCATTAACAGCTGAAGCAGATTTAAGAATTGCAAAAGAAACAGTTAGATTTGTAGTGGAAAATTTATAATTTAAAGACTCAACTTTTAGTTGAGTCTTTTTTTAGATGATAAATATGGAGAGATTTGGATTTTGAAAGAATTGGACAAGTAATTGTTAGTACAATTGCTTTGATTTTTAGGGGGGTTAATATAAAAAACGTAGGATATTGGAATATTTTATTAATATTAGCTTTTTCAATTATGATACTATATGAAATTTGTTGCATTAGATATTTTAAGGTTTCAACTAATTAAAATTTTTATAAAAACTTTTTATTTACCCTAGTTTCTCCTTGCTACTTTATCAGGAATGGATTTATTTTTATTCGGAGTTTGTAGGAAGGCGTTAAGGGTAGTTGTTTTTATTATAATCCTTGTGATAAGACATATAGGAATTAATTTAGGTTATTTAAAAGGATATAAAAAAGTACATAAATATTAAAAAATAGATTAAATATGTTCTTATTTTTATCATTATGATATAATACGGTAAAATAATAATTGCATAGAGTGGGAGGATATATGGAAAAGCCAGTAGTTGTAAAATTCGGAGGAAGTAGTCTAGCTAATAGTGAACAATTTAAGAAGGTTAAAAAAATAGTAGAATCAGACAAAAGAAGAAGATTTGTTGTACCTTCAGCACCAGGAAAGTCATATCCAGATGATACAAAGGTAACAGATTTATTATATATACTAGAAGATTTATTTAATTTAGAACAAGATTATTCAAAAGTTTTAGCAAATATAAAAGCTGTTTATAATGGTATAGCTAAAGGTATTGGTATTGAAATAGATTTGGATCCTTACTTTGATGATATTTTGAATGAACTAGGAAAAGGAGCGTCTAAGGAATACATAGCAAGCCGAGGGGAATTTTTAAATGGAATATTATTATCAAAATATTTAGGGTTTGAGTTTATAGATCCTAAAGAAATAATATTTTTTGATGTAAAGGGTAATTTTGATTCAGATATAACTTATACAATAGGAAAGAAAAGATTAGAAGGGGTAGAAAATGCTGTAATTCCTGGGTTTTATGGTTCATTACCTAATGGAAAAGTAAAAACTTTTAGCAGAGGTGGATCAGATTTAACGGGTTCAATCATATCTAGACTTGTGGGAGCATCACTATATGAAAATTGGACAGATGTTTCAGGGTTTTTAATTGCTGATCCAAGAATAGTTAGTAAGCCAAAAGGTATATCAAAGATATCTTATAGAGAGCTTAGAGAATTATCTTATATGGGAGCTTCAATTTTGCATGATGAAGCAATATTTCCAGTTATTTCAAAAGGAATACCAATAAATATAAAAAATACAAATGCACCAGAAGATGAGGGAACTTTTATTGTTGATGAAGCAAGTTTAGGAAATGATTCAACATGGGTTACAGGTATTGCGGGAAGAAAGAATTTTACTGTAATATATATTGAAAAAGTAAAGTTGAATCAAGATAAAAGTTTTCATAGAAAGTTAATGTCAATTTTAGAATCCTATGATATATATTTAGAACATATGCCATCTTCTATAGATTCAATATCTTTAATAATTGATGATAATGTAGAAGAGCCAAAAGTTAAAGATATAATTGACGATATAAAGTTAATATGTAAGCCCGATTCAGTAGGATATACAAAGAATATTTCATTAATAACCGTTGTTGGACATGGAATGAAAAATACTTCAGGAACATCTGCTACATTGTTTACAGGACTCGCGAGAGCGGGAATAAATGTTAAACTTATAGTACAAGGATCTAGTGAGGTAAATATAATTGTTGGTATTTCTGATGATGATTATGAAAAAGCTATAAGGGCAGTATATGAAACTTTTTTAGGAGATAAGGAAAAATAGAATGTATAATATTTTAGCCATTATAGCAGTTGTAATAATTGCTATAATCTTGTTATCTATAGTAGTATCAATTGTAGGTTTATTATTTCAAATAGCGGTAATAATAATAGCGGCAGCTATTATCTATAGACTATATTTAAATTACAAAAATAAACAATAAAAAATATATTATAAAAAAGATATTTCTTATTTTAAGAAATGTCTTTTTTATGTTAAAATCGTAAGTGTATTTGCTAATTGAATTATAATAATATTAATAAAACGGAAAAATAGAAGTATTGTTAAAATGCTATTTTTAGAGATTTTATTTGTATATATAGTTAATAAGTGGTAAAATAAACCGTGAAAAAGTATGAGGTGGATTATGGGATTTTTAAAAAATTTATTTGGTTCTAACAATAAAGAAGTAAGTAAAGTAGAACCAATTGTAGATAAAATAGAGTCATACGATAGTAAAATGGCTAACTTAACAGATGATGAATTAAAATCTAAAACCCAAGAGTTTAAAGAAAGACTAAAAAATGGGGAAACTTTAGATGATATACTTCCAGAGGCTTTTGCAGTTGTGAGAGAAGCATCTTGGAGAGTTTTAGGTATGAAACAATATAGGGTTCAGCTAATTGGTGGAGTAATACTACATCAAGGTAGAATTGCTGAAATGAAGACAGGTGAGGGTAAAACTTTAGTTGCTACTTTACCTGCTTATTTGAATGCTCTAACTGAAGATGGAGTTCATATTGTAACAGTAAATGATTACTTAGCAAAGCGTGATATGGAATGGATGGGTAAAGTACATCAATTCTTAGGACTTACTGTTGGTTGTATAATTTATGGTCTAGATAATCAAGAGAGAAAAGATCAATATGCTTGTGATATAACTTATGGAACAAACAATCAATTTGGATTTGACTATTTAAGAGATAACATGGTTATTTACAAAGAGGATCAAGTTCAAAGAGGATTAAATTATGCAATAGTTGATGAAGTTGACTCTATATTAGTAGACGAAGCTAGAACTCCACTTATTATATCTGGAAAAGGTGATGAATCTACAGATCTTTATGAAAAAGCTGATAGATTTGTCAAAACTTTAGAAGGTAGGATTATAGATCCAAATGAAGAAAAACCAGATATTTTAGACAGAGAGATAAAAGAAGAAACTGTAGATTTTATAGTTGACGAAAAGAAAAAAACAGCAAGCCTTACAGAAAAAGGAACTGCAAAAGCAGAAAAATATTTTGGTTTAGAAAACTTATCTGACTTAAACAATATGGAGATAGCTCATCATATAAATCAAGCATTAAAAGCACATCATACAATGCATAGGGATATAGATTATGTTGTAAAAGATGGAGAAGTTTTAATAGTAGATGAGTTTACTGGACGTATTATGGAAGGTAGAAGATATAGTGATGGTTTACACCAAGCTATAGAAGCTAAAGAAGGTGTTAAGGTTGAAGCAGAGTCAAAAACCTTAGCCACTATTACATTCCAAAATTACTTTAGAATGTACAATAAAATTTCTGGTATGACAGGTACTGCAAAGACAGAAGAAGACGAGTTTAGTGAAATTTATAATATGGATGTTGTAGAAATACCAACAAATAAGCCAATAGCTAGACAAGATTTTGAAGATAGAATATATATTAATGAAAAAGCTAAATATACTGCGATAATTGAAGAAATTATTAGAGTTCATGAAACAGGACAACCAATCCTTGTAGGTACAGTTAATATAGAAGTTTCAGAACTAATATCTGCAATGCTTAAAAAAGCAAGAGTACCACATGATGTATTAAATGCTAAAAACCATGAAAGAGAAGCAGAAATAGTTGCTCAAGCAGGTACTTTTGGTAAAGTTACTATAGCTACAAATATGGCAGGTCGTGGTACCGATATTGTACTTGGTGGAAACCCGGAATTTATGGCAAAACACGATATGAAAAAACAAGGTTTTGCAGATTATATAATAGATAATTTAGATAGTTTTATTGAAACTGACGATGAAGATATAAAAGCAGCCAGAGAAATTTATCATAGATTGTATGAAAGACACAAGAAGACTACAGAAGAAGACGAGAAAAAAGTGCTTGAAGCTGGAGGTCTTTATATACTGGGAACAGAAAGACATGAGTCTAGACGTATAGATAATCAGTTAAGAGGTCGTTCTGGTAGACAAGGGGATCCTGGTTCATCAAGGTTCTTTATATCATTAGAAGATGATTTAATGAGACTGTTTGGTGGAGAAAGAATACAAAACTTTGCAATAAAAGGTGGATTTCCAGAGGATGAACCTATCGAATTTAAGCAAATTTCTAAGTCTATAGAAAGAGCTCAAAGAAAAGTTGAGACAAATAACTTTGGTATTCGTAAGCATGTACTACAATATGATGATGTTATGAATGTACAAAGAAAAATTATCTATGGAGAAAGAGAAAGAGTTTTAAATGGCGAGAATATGAAAGATTATGTTCTTGACATGATGGAAGAAGTTGTAAATTTATCAGTAGATAATTTTACAAATGGTTCTAACAAACCGGAAAACTGGGATATGGAAGGTTTAATGCTTTATTTAAAATCAGCATTCTTACCTGATGGAATATTACAATTCCCAGATTTAAATAAATATAACGAAAATACTTTAAAAGAATATATTATAGAACAATCTAAAAAAGCATATGAAGAAAAAGAAGAAGAAATAGGTTCTGATAAATTTAGAGAAGTGGAAAGAGTTGTTCTTTTAATGGTTGTAGATAGAAAATGGATGGATCATATAGACGCAATGGATCAATTACGCCAAGGTATAGGTCTTCGTTCATATGGACAGCAAGATCCTGTTAGAGCATATAATGAAGAAGGTTTCCAAATGTTTGAAGAAATGAACCATTCCATTAAGGAAGAAACTTTAAAAGGACTATTTAATATTCAACCAGTTGAAGAAGTAAAAAGAGTAAAAGTAGCTAAAGAAACTAACGCAAGTGGAGAAGAACAAAGAACAATAGTTAAGGGCAAAAAAATTGGAAGAAATGATCCTTGTCCATGTGGTAGTGGGAAAAAATACAAAAAATGTTGTGGTAAAAATGCATAGAGGTGAGTAATTGGATTTATACTCGATAAATGAAAAAATAGAATATCTAGATAATATTTTAAAGGAACTTGGTGATTCACTTTGACTTGCCTAGTCTAGAAAAAGATATAGAAGAAATGGAAAAAAAGACTATGGCAGAAGGTTTTTGGGATGATAGTTCAAAAGCCCAAAGTCTTTTTGATGAACTTAAAATAAAAAAAGAAAAAGTAGAAAAATTACAGGAAATAGATGAAGAGTTAGAAGAAGTAAAAGTGTTAATCGAAATGGTTCAAGAAGAAGATACCACTGAGTATGATAAAGATATTAATAAATCATTGAAAAGTATAGAAAAAAAGCTAGATGAATTTAAAATAGAAACTATGCTAAGTGGAGAATATGACAAAAATAATGCAGTGTTTTGCATAAATTCAGGTGCAGGTGGAACGGAAGCTCAAGATTGGACAGAAATGTTGCTCAGAATGTATGTAAGGTGGATGGATGACCACGGATATAGTCATGAAATAACTGATTATAATAGAGATACTGAAGGTGGAATAAAGTCTGTTACACTACTTGTAAAAGGTTATAATGCTTATGGATATTTGAAATCAGAAAAGGGAGTTCATAGATTAGTTAGAATTTCTCCGTTTGATACAAATAAAAAGAGGCATACATCATTTGCGAGTGTAGATGTATACCCTGAAATAGATAATCATGAGGGAATAGAAATAGATTCTAATGATTTAAGAATAGATACTTATAGGGCAAGTGGTGCAGGTGGGCAACATGTAAACACAACAGATTCGGCCGTTAGAATAACTCATATTCCAACTGGTGTAACTGTACAGTGCCAGTCTGAAAGAAGCCAAATAAGTAACAGAGAAACTGCAATGGGAATGTTAAAAGCTCGACTAATTACTATTAAAGAAGAAGAAAATCGCGAAAAAATTGAAGATATCCAAGGACAATATAACAAAATATCTTGGGGATCTCAAATAAGATCATATGTTTTTCATCCCTATACTTTAGTAAAAGACCATAGAACAAACTTTGAAGTTGGGAATGCTGAAAAAGTTATGGATGGAGAAATAGATGATTTTATAAATGAATATCTAAAAATGAAAGCAATAGAACAAAAAAACAATTAGGATGCAGAAAACTGCATCCTTGTTTTATGGGTAAACATAAATTAATTTTTTTGGTAAAATATGTAAGTGATAAAAATAGTTTAACAAAACAATGAGGTGGAAAATTGAATATAAATTTAAAAATAGCAGAAAATTTAAAAATAAGAGAAAAACAAGTTGAAGATACTATAAAGTTAATCGATGAAGGAAATACTATACCCTTTATATCTAGATATAGAAAAGAAGTTACAGGTAATTTATCTGACACAGAACTTCGTAGTTTAGAAGAGTTACTTACATATTTAAGGTCTTTAGAACAAAGAAAAGAAGACGTAATTAGATTAATTGATGAGCAAGGTAAACTTACAAAAGAACTTAAAGAAGAAATAGAAAAAGCAGAAAAAATTCAAGAAGTTGAAGATTTATACTTACCTTATAAACAAAAGAAAAGAACTAGAGCAACTATTGCAAAAGAGAGAGGATTAGAACCTTTAGCAGAATTAATTTTATCTTTAAAAGCTAAAAATGATGATATTGAAAAGCTAGCAGAAAGTTTAATAGACGAAGAAAAAGAAGTTTTAACAATAGAAGATGCTTTAGAAGGAGCTAAAGATATAATAGCAGAGATTATTTCTGAAACAAAAGAGTTTAGAGATATTGTAAGAGAAGAGGCTCATACGAATGGAGGAATAAACTCGTCTAAGTCTGATAAAAAAGAAGATGCTACTTATGAAATGTACTATGATTTTGCAGAGAGAATTAAACATTTAAAACCTCATAGAATCTTAGCTATGTTTAGGGGAGAAAAAGAAGGGATTTTAAAGCTAAAATATGATTTTAATGATTCGAAAAATATAGAAAATATATTATTCAAACTTTGCATGAACGAAGAATATCCAGGATACAAGTATTTAGAAGAGGCATTAAATGATGGTTATAAAAGACTGCTACTTCCGTCAATAGAAACGGAAATAAAAAATGAATTAAAAGAGATGGCGGATAAAGAATCCATAGAAGTATTTGCAGGAAATTTAAAACCATATTTAATGCAACCACCAATAAAAAAATCTGTAGTAATAGGACTTGACCCTGGGTATAGAACAGGCTGTAAAGTAGCTGTTATTTCTGAACATGGCAAAGTTTTAGATTATTCTACAATATACCCTACAAAGCCTAGAGAAGATATAGAAGGCTCAAAAAAAGTTTTAAAAAAATTTATAGATAAACATGATGTTAATTTAATAGCTATAGGTAATGGAACAGCTTCAAGAGAAACAGAAAGTATGGTTGCAGGTCTAATAGATGAAATAGGAAAAAAAGACTTGTTTTATTCAATAGTAAATGAAGCGGGAGCTTCAATTTATTCTGCGTCAAAACTTGGGGATGAGGAATTTCCAGATTTAGATGTTACTATAAGAGGGGCTATTTCTATAGCAAGAAGGATTCAAGACCCATTGGCAGAACTTGTAAAAATAGAACCACAACATATTGGTGTAGGTCAATATCAACACGATGTTAACCAAAAAGAATTAAAGCAAACTCTTGGAAATGTAGTAGAAGATTGTGTAAATTCAGTTGGGGTTAATGTTAATACAGCTTCACCAGCTCTTTTGAATTATATTTCGGGTGTATCAAAAACAGTTGCAAAAAATATAGTTGCACATAAAGAAGAAAATGGACCTTTCAAAAGTCGTAAAGAATTAAATAAAGTTAAAGGGCTTGGTCCAAAGGCATTTGTACAATGTGCAGGATTTTTAAGAATACCTGAAAGTGAAAATATATTAGATAATACAGCAGTTCATCCAGAGAGTTATGAAATAGCAGAAAAATTACTTGGTGAAGATTTGAAGAAAGTTCAACTTAGTAAAAAAGCAGAAGAATTAGGGGTAGGTATTCCAACATTAAAAGATATCGTAGATGAATTGAAGAAACCGGGAAGAGATCCTAGAGATGAAATGCCAAAACCTATACTTCGTTCAGATGTACTTTCAATAGATGATTTAGAAGAAGGTATGACTCTAAAAGGAACTGTAAGAAATGTAGTAGACTTTGGAGCGTTTGTCGATATAGGAATTAAAAACGATGGACTTGTACATGTATCACAAATGTCAGAAAAATTCATAAAACATCCTAAAGATTTAGTTAAAGTAGCAGATGTAGTAGAAGTAAAAATAATAGGAATAGATAGAGATAAAGGAAAAGTAGCTCTATCTATGAAAATATAAATTGTATGTAGAAAAATGAAAAAACTAAAAAAATTATTAATAACAATAACTTTAATATTGCTTGTAATATTTGTTGCTTTAAACGTTTATAGTATGAATTATTATGAAGCTGATGAATCTGCGATAGATTTATTGGAGAAAGATTACATTGAGGAAATTGATGGATATGTTGAATTAAATCCTGAAGAAAAGTCAGATATTGGTATAATCTTTTATCCAGGAGGGAAAGTAGAGCATTACGCTTATTTACCCATAATGAACAAGTTAAGAGAAAAGGGAGTCAATTCATTTTTAGTTAAAATGCCATTTAAATTAGCTATTTTTAATAAAAATGCTGCAGATAATATTATAAAAAACAATCCTAATATAAGTGAGTGGTATATAATAGGACATTCATTAGGAGGAGCTATGGGAAGTAGCTATGCTAATGAAAACAGTAAAGAGATTAAAGGCTTGTTTTTACTAGGGGCTTATAATTATGGAGAATATGACAAGGAAAAAACTTTGATATTTTACGGAACAGAAGATGAAATTTTAGATAAGTCTAAAATTAAAAAAGCAGAAGTAGTTGGCATAATAGATGGTGGAAACCATGCTTATTTTGGAAATTATGGAAAACAAAAAGGTGATGGTGAGGCTATAATTTCACAAGATGAGCAACAAAACATAGTAGTTACTAAAATTATGGAATTTATAAATAAAAATTAGAACTGAGAAACAGTTCTTTTTTTATTTATAGATTTTGATAGACAATTGTAAAATTGAGATATGATTTTAACAAATATTCACAAAATTAACTCATTTAATAAATATACAAGGCTTGTGTTTTTTGTATTTTAATGTATATTTTAAAGTAAGAAGTTTTATTTATAAGGAGGATATATGGAAAAAGATAGTAAAAAAATAATTATAATAGTCGCTGTAGTTGTTTTTTGTATATTTGCTATGGTAGGAGCGTTTTTTGGATTAAAAGCATACAATAGAAATAAATTGGTAAAAAATGCTGAAAAGTATGTTGAATTAAAAAATTATGATGATGCAATAATTACATATAATAAATTGATTTTAAAAAGCGATAAACCTGAATATACAGAAAGATTAGAGACTATAAAGAAATTAAAAGATTCAAATGAAAATTTTATTGAAGGTGAAAAAAGCTTTAAGAAGGAAAAATTTAAAGAAGCATACAATCATCTAAAAGAAGTTATAAAAGATGATAAAGATAATTACAAATCTGCAAAAAAAATGTTAGAAGAAATAGATGCAAAATTTATATCAGCTATAGAAGCTAGTATTGAGGATATGAATTTTGAAGATGCTGAAACAAAAATAGCAGAGTATAAGGAGTTGTTTAATAACAGTGACAAGGTTTTAGCCTTTAAAGAAAAGATATTAGATGCTAAGGACAAGCAAGAAAAGGAAGTTAAAGAACAGGAAGAACTTGCTTTAGCAAAAGATGAGTTAGAAAAATTAAAGAAAGAAGTAGAAAACAAGAAAAGTAGTACAAGTAATAAAAACAAAGTAGCAAAGTCTGGAGATTATGGAACTTTTTATGTTACAAGTGCAAAAGCTAATGTAAGATCTGGACCAGATGTGAATGCATCGGTTATAACATATGTATCTCAAGGCTCTTCGGTATATATTTATGAAACTGTAGAAGATGTTGGAAGAACATGGTGTCATGCTATAATTACGAGCTCTGTTACAGGTAATTCTTATGACGGTTGGATTTCTAGTAGAAATTTAGACTATTCTTTATAAAAGAACTATTTATATAGTTCTTTTTTTGTTGCAAATATCATAGAATATATTTTCTGATTAGGGTATTCTTTACATAGCAATAATGCTTATTAATAAAAAACAGGAGGAATAATGAGTAAATATTTAGGATTTATACATTATATAATGTTTGATAAAATAAAGTTTCAAGAAAAAATAGTTAAAGAAATTTTGAATATTGCAAAAAACAAAGGAAACTATAATATAGAAAAAGAAGTTGATAAACTAGGAACTATTGAAGATGGAAAATTAGAAGATATTATAGATTCAGATAATATCCATGCATGGTTACAAAAAAGAGTGGAACTTGTTGAAAATAGATTTGCAAAAACAGTAGCTCTTATATTAAAAGATGATACTGATAGTTTAGAGGAAATTAAAGGTTTATTGCATAATTTGGGTAAAAAAGAAAGTAAACCATCTACAGTTAAAGAAGGATATAAATTAATTAGTTCGAAATTTTTAGATGGGATGCCTTGTGATAATGCAATAATAATTTTAGAAGATACAGAAGACTTACTTTCTTTTAAAATTATTATTGATAAACATTCTAATTTTTGGGTTAAATATGATGTAATGAACATATATTGGGATTTAAGGAACGAATATATAAAAGGTATTTTTGATTCATCTAATTATAGATTTAATAAGGTTGATGATTATTTATATGAAATAGGGAGGAAATAATGTTTACAGTAGAATACTTAGAAAAAGAACATGAGGGAATTACTAAAGTTATTAATAAAGTTGAAGAAAAATGTATTAAAATTGTGAATGGTGAAGAAATAAATGATGACTATTTTAGAAAACTAATAGTATTTATAAGAAAGTATGCAGATGATGCACATCATAAAAAAGAGGAAGATATTTTATTTAAGTATATGTCAGAAAACTTAGGCGAAGCTGCTGAAAAATTGATAAACTATGCAATGCTACAAGAACATCAAATGGCAAGATATTATGTTTTAGAATTAGAAAAATATTTAAATGAATATAAGCTAGAAAAATCTGATAAAAATAAAATACAAGTTTTAGCTAATGCAATGAGTTATGTTAATTTATTAAGACTTCACATAGATAAAGAAAATAATGTAGTATATCCTTTTGGAGCAAAAAACTTATCAGAAGATATAAAAAATAAAGTTGAAGAAGAAATGAAAGTGAGAACTGAAGAAGAAAAAGAGATATTGAAAGATAAAGAAAATTTATTAAAAATACTATTAAAATAAAACCAGCTGTTAAGGCTGGCTTTTTCTTTGCATAATTATATAAGGTAAATCTTCGTTTCCTATTAGAGTGGTCAAATTATTTTGTACTACTGTAAAACCATGAGATTTGTAAAAGTTTATGGCAGTCGTATTATCTTTAAAGACACAAATTATTATATCTTTGAAATTTTGATTTTTTAGTTCAAATATAGCTTTGGTAAATAAAGTATATCCTATTTTATTTCCTTTAAATTCGTTTAATACATATAGAGATATTACTTCACCACTATTTGGAAATTCCTTGGTTATAGATTTTCCAAATATAGATACACCTATGATAGTATTATTATATTTTGCAATTATGCATTTTATAGATTTATTAAGAAGATTGTTTTTTATAAATTCAGTCCAATGATTATCGTCTAAGCTACTTAAATAAGAGCTATTAAGTATATTTTTGTAAGATTCTTTCCAAGATATCTTCAACATATGGCTGGCTTCTTTTATTAAATCTATTTCATTTTTAGTGATATATTCATAATCAAACATGGTTCACCTTTATAATAATTTTTGTATACTAAAATTATACTTTATTCTACATTAAAATTAAATAAAAAAGTTGCTATTCTAATAATAATTGTAGAAAATAAATATTTAATCTAGTTAGTTAACTAAAGTAATTAAATTTTTTGTTTTACTTTACTTTTTTTGGACAACGTGATAATATGTACCTAATAATTTTTAGAAAGCGTTATGGAAAAGCGTAGAATTAGAAAACTGTAGAGACTAGGTGGTTGGTGAAAACCTAGGTTGGAAAATTTTGCTTCTAGTTTCCTAGCATCACTTTTGAGCTTAGTAGGGAGTGACGAGTAGTTTCGTTAAAAACTTTTAAGTGGCATAGTTTTTATGCAATTTAGGTGGTAACACGGTTAATAGCGTCCTAATTTTAGGAGGCTTATTTTTTTACCATTTTACAAGTTAATATATACGTTATGAAAAAATATACTTTACGAAGATTTAGAGAGAGTTATCGGTTGGTGAAAGATAATAATTGGGAGAGAGTATTCTAGTTTTCTAGTATTTCCTTTGAAAACAAGTAGGGGGAAAGGCTAATCACCTTAAGATTAAGAGTGGCTTTATGACGTAACCATATTTGCAAAGCAAATATTAGGTACGTCAAATGTAAGGCTTTCCCAAGGTTTGAAAAAGCTTGGAAGAAAGCTACTGTATACTATATTGCACTTAAAAATATTTAGTATCCAGTAAAATAAAGCAAGCAGAGTGGTACCGCGAAAAAATTCGTCCCTGTATATAATTATGCAGGGATTTTTATTTACTAAAATATCTTTGTCAGTTTACTCTGGTAAAGATATTTTAAATAGTATAAAATACAATTAATTTACAAGGTAAAGTAGGAGGGTAAAATGATAAAAATATTTGACACAACGTTAAGAGATGGGGAACAATCACCAGGATGTAGTATGAACTTAAACGAAAAACTACAAATGGCAAGACAGTTGGAAAGAATGAATGTAGATATTATTGAAGCGGGATTTGCAATATCTTCTAAGGGAGATTTTGAATCTGTAAAGAGAATTGCTCAAACTGTAGAAAAACCAGTTGTAGCATCTCTAGCAAGAGCTTTGGAGAAAGATATAGACGCTGCTTGGAGAGCTGTTAAAGATGCTAACAGACCAAGAATACATACATTTTTAGCGACTTCACCTATTCATTTACAATATAAATTAAAAATGACTGAAGAACAAGCAATAGAAAGAGCTGTTGCAGCAGTAAAGCATGCAAAGCAATATTGCCATGATGTAGAATTTTCAGCAGAGGATGCTACAAGAAGTTCTGTAGAATTTTTAGCTAAAGTATTTGAGGCTGTAATAGAAGCAGGTGCAACAGTTATAAATATTCCAGATACTGTTGGATACGCTGATCCTTTTGAATATTATGAATTTATAAAAGCTGTGAAAGAAAACACAAGAGGTATGGAAAATGTAGACATTTCAGTACATTGTCACAATGACTTAGGACTTGCAGTAGCTAACTCATTGGCTGCTATAAGAGCAGGTGCAACTCAAGTTGAATGTACAGTAAATGGTATAGGTGAAAGAGCTGGAAATGCTGCTATGGAAGAAGTTGTTATGGGGTTGAAAGTTAGACATGATATTTATAAAGTCGATACTAATATTGTTACAACTGAAATAATGCGTTCTTCTAATTTGCTTCAAACTATAACAGGTGCAAAAGTTCAAGCTAATAAAGCAATTGTAGGAGTAAATGCTTTTGCTCATGAGTCAGGAATACATCAACATGGGGTTTTAGCAAATAAAGAAACTTATGAAATTATGACTCCAGAATCCGTAGGACTTACTAAAAATAATATGGTATTAGGAAAGCATTCAGGAAAACATGCATTAAAAGATAAATTGAGTGATTTGGGTTACACAGTTACAGATGAAGAATTAAACAGTATATTTGATAGATTTAAGGCTTTAGCAGATGAAAAGAAAATAGTTTATGATCAAGATTTAGAAGCTTTAGTAATTAGGGATATGTCAAATATGATTAACGAGTATGAGTTAGTTGATTATTCTACGGCGACAAGTGAAGGTAAGGAATCTAAAACTATCATAAAGATTACAAAGGGAGATGAGGTTTTAGAGATAGTGGGTTCAGGAAAAGGACCAATAGATGCAGCTTTTGACGCATTAGGAAAGATTTTTGGTTCAGAGATAAAACTAGAAGATTTTTCAATTTATTCAGTGACCAAAGGTAAAGATGCTTTAGGGGAAACTTCTTTGAAACTTTCAAAAGGAGAAAGAACATTCACTGGTAAAGGTATATCAAATGATATTATAAAATCTAGTATATTAGCATATGTAAATGCTATGAATCATTTAGAATACTTTACAGAGAGAATACATGCACATGGGGAAGAAAATTAAGGGGGTAAAATAATGGGAATGACTATGACACAGAAAATTCTTGCTAAACATGCAGGAATGGATTCTGTTGAAAAAGATCAATTTATAATGGCAAAATTAGATATGGTGTTAGGTAATGATATTACAACACCTGTTGCAATAAATGAATTTCATAAAATGACAGATGGAGGAGTTTTTGATAAGGAAAAAATTTCTATAGTACTTGATCATTTTGTTCCAGCAAAGGATATAAAGTCAGCTACTCAAGCAAAAAAATGTAAAGAATTTGCTAGAGAATATGGAATAAAAAACTTTTTTGAGGTAGGACGTTCAGGCATTGAACATGCTTTACTTCCAGAAAAAGGAATAGTAAAGTCGGGAGATGTAATAATAGGAGCAGATTCTCATACTTGTACTTATGGAGCATTGGGAGCTTTTTCAACAGGAGTAGGTTCTACAGATATGGCTGCTGGTATGGCAACAGGAGAGGCTTGGTTTAAAGTTCCAGGGGCTATTAAATTTAATTTAACAGGTAAATTGAACGAATATGTTACTGGGAAAGATTTAATTCTTCACATAATTGGAATGATAGGTGTAGATGGTGCAAGGTATAAGTCCATGGAATTTATGGGAGAAGGAACATCTACAATTGAAATGGATGATAGATTTTCTATTTGCAATATGGCTATAGAAGCAGGAGCTAAAAATGGAACTTTCCCAGTAGATGATAAAACAAGAGAATATATGAAAGAACATGGAGTAAAATCTTGGGAAGAATTTTATGCTGATGAAGATGCAGAATACGATGAAGTTTATAATATAGATTTGTCAGAAGTTAAAATGACAGTAGCTTTTCCACATTTGCCAGAAAATGCAAGAACAATAGATAATGTTGGGGACATAGAAATTCAGCAGGTAGTAATTGGTTCTTGTACAAATGGAAGAATTAAAGACATGAGAGAAGCAGCAGAAATTCTTAAGGGGAAAACTATAGCAGAAGATTTAAGGTGTATCATTATTCCAGCTACTCAAGAGATTTACAAACAATGCGTTAGAGAAGGGTTAGCAGAGATATTTGTAGATGCAGGTTGTGTGTTTAGTACTCCGACTTGTGGACCTTGTTTAGGTGGATATATGGGGATACTTGCTGAAGGAGAAAAATGTGTTTCTACAACTAATAGAAATTTCATAGGAAGAATGGGGCATACAGGCTCAGAAGTTTATTTGGCAAGTCCAGTAATTGCAGCTTATTCAGCAATAGCCGGTAAAATTGCAGGACCAGAAAGCAACTAGGAGGAAGAAATGGGAAAAGTTTTTAAGTATGGAGATAATATTGATACAGATGTAATAATTCCTGCTCGCTATTTGAATACGCAGGATCCAAAGGAATTAGCTAAATTTTGCATGATAGATATAGATAAAAATTTTAATAAAGAAGTTAAAGAAGGAGACTTTATAGTTGCTGGTGATAACTTTGGTTGTGGTTCTTCAAGAGAACATGCACCAATAGCTATAAAAGCAAGTGGAGTTAAAGTTGTAATTGCAAAAAATTATGCAAGAATTTTTTATAGAAATTCATTTAATATAGGTATGCCTATTTTAGAGTCTGAAGAAGCTGCTACCAAAATAGAAAATGGTGATGATATTGAAGTAGATTTTAAAACAGGTTTAATTACAAATAATACTAAAAATGAAACATATCAATCACAAATTATTCCGACCTTTATGGAAAAAATAATAGCAGCAGATGGGTTGGTAAATTATGTTAGACAGGGAGGAAAAATGAATAAGACAATAGCAGTAACTAAAGGTGATGGAATAGGGGTTGAAATAGTAGATGAAGCTCTTAAAGTTTTAGATAAAGTTGCAGAAAAATATGGACATAAATTTGAATATAAATATGCGTTAATCGGTGGGGCTGCTTATGATGAATATCATACTCCACTACCAGAGGAAACTTTGGAGATTTGTAAAAATTCAGACGCTGTTTTTCTTGGTGCAGTAGGAGGAGAAAAATGGGATACTGTAGAACCAGAATTAAGACCAGAAAAAGGACTTTTAGCTCTTAGAAAAGGACTTAGTCTTTATGCAAATTTAAGACCAGCAACAATTTATGAAGCGTTAAAATCGGCTTCGCCATTAAAAGATTACATTGTTGAACAAGGTGTAGATATTTTAGTTGTAAGAGAACTTATTGGTGGAATATACTTTGGTGATAGAAAAACATATGTTGAAAATGGAGTAAAAACCGCATATGATGTTGAAAAGTATGATGAGAATGAAATAAAAAGAATTGCTAAAATGGCATTTGACTCTGCAATGAAAAGGAGAAAGAAAGTAACTCTTGTAGATAAAGCTAATGTTTTAGATTCTAGCAAACTTTGGAGAGAAGTGGTTAAAGAAATGGCTAAAGACTATCCAGAAGTAGAATTAGATTTTATGTACGTAGACAATGCTTCTATGCAACTTGTAAAAAATCCTTCACAATTTGATGTTATTCTTACCAATAATATATTTGGAGATATTCTTTCTGATGAATCTAGCCAAATAACAGGTTCAATAGGAATGCTACCATCGGCAAGTATTAGTGAAATAGGAATACATATGTATGAACCTATTCACGGTTCTGCACCAGATATTGCTGGGAAAAATATAGCAAATCCATTAGCTACAATTTTGTCTGTTGCTATGATGTTAAGATATTCTTTTAATTTAGAAGAAGAAGCTCAGGCTATAGAAAAAGCTGTAGAAAAAGTTCTGGGAGACGGAATAAGAACAATAGACATTAGGGAGCCTGATGGCGAGTATGTAACTTGTTCTGAAATAGGAGATGCTGTAGCAGAAAGAATATAATGAATAAAAAGGAAATACTAGCTTTTGAAAATATTACTTTTAAAAGAGATGGAAGAGAAATATTAAAAGGTGTAAATTGGGAAATTAAGGAAGATGAAAAATGGGTATTACTTGGTCTTAACGGTTCAGGAAAGTCTACATTATTAGGAATGATACCTGTTTTTACTCATCCTACATCAGGTATTCTTAGAGTTTTTGAAAAAACTTTTGGAAAATATCCTTGGGAGAAAGTAAAGTCTAGAGTTGGGTTTGTTTCTTCAACAATGAATAGCTTTTTAAATACCTTAAATTACTATAAATTAGAAGAAATAATCATAAGTGGAAAGTATAGTACCATAGGTATTTATAATGATTTGGAAGAAGAGGATTATATTATAGCTAGACAATTAATGAAAGATTTTAATTTAGAATATTTAAAAGATGGCACATTTTTGAATCAGTCACAAGGAGAGCAAAGACGTACACTAATCGCTAGAGCTTTTATGAATAATCCTGATCTTATGATTTTAGATGAACCGTGTGCAAGTTTAGATTTAAAATCAAGAGAGCATCTATTAAAAATATTAAATGAAAAATATGAAAATATAGATAAGCCATTGGTTTATGTAACTCATAGTATAGAAGAAATTTTCCCAGCAATAACACATGTTGCAATAATGAAAGAAGGAGAAATTATCTGTAAAGGAAATAAGAAAGATATTATAAGGGAAGATATACTTTCTCAAATTTATGACAATGATATAAAAATAAGTTGGAAAAATAATAGACCTTGGATAACAATAAATTGGAAATAGAGCAGAAGCTCTATTTTTTTATAAATATATCGCAAATAATATTCATCAATTAAATATATATTAAATATTAATTACTTGGAAATGAAACAAATAGAATGATATAATGAAGATATAAATTAATAAAAATATAATTTAATAAAATAATGGAGGTAAAAGTATGAAAAGTAAACAAAGAATAGCTTTATTTACAGTATTGGTGATTTTGATTAATCTGTTTTCGAGCACGCTGGTTTTAGCGGATAATCTAGAGGAAACAACAGATAATACTAATACAGTAGAAAAAGTAGAAGATGGAAATCTAAAAGAAGAGGTTACAGAGGAGAAGGAATTACCAAAGGAAGAAAAAACGGAAAAAACGGAAGAGCAGGTCGAAGAAGTACCAGAAGTATTGGCAGTTGGAGATATAAATACTGTAGAAGAATTAATAGAAGCAATAAAAAATGCTGAAGATGGAGAAGTTATTATGCTATCTGAAAGTTTTGCTTTTGGTAAAGTTAGTTTAGAGATACCTAGTGTAAACGTTATCTTAGATTGTCAAAACAAGGTATGGTCAGAAGGAGAGATTACTGTTAATGGTTCAAACCTAGGAAGTTTAACTATTAAAAATATTAAATTTGAAGCTTCTGATAAAACAGCAATTAATATAAATGCTACAGGAAAAGTTATATTAGATAATATTTCAATATATAATAGGAATACTGGGGCAGGAAGTGGAATTTCTTTAGGAAGTTCATCAAATTTAACTATAAGAAATTCAACATTTAAAGAAAATATAGCTACAGCTACAGGATACTCAGGAGGAGCTATTTATTCAACAGGATTTAATGGAACATTTTTAGTTGAAAACTCTGTGTTTGAAGGAAATGAAACTACTATGGGTGGTGCTGTTTATGGTGGAGAAGGTGGAGCTATAGCCTTCAACAGACTAGGAAGTTCAGCTAATGTTATTATTAAAGATTCATATTTTAAAAGTAATAAAGCAGCAGAAGAATTAGGTGGTAAATTAGCAGATGGTGGAGCTATAGGTATCTTTAATACTGTAAATGGAGCTAAAATAGAATTAGATGGAAATACATTTGAAGGCAATGTTGCTGGAGATGATGGTGGAGCAGTATTTATACAATCAAATGATGTAATAAACGAAGGAATAATATTTAGAAATAATACTTTCTATAAAAACCAAGCATTATCAAAAAGTGCTACTCAAATGTACAGTGGAGGAGCCATTCAGCTATATGGAAATGGAAGTCCTTTCCAAGGTAGATTATCTTATGTAACATTTGAAAACAATACTTTTGTTGAAAATACAGCAGGAGCACAAGCAGGAGCAATAGCATTCACAGGCTATGTAACGAATGCTGTAGGTGGGAATTTAAAAAATAATTTATTTGTAGGGAATATTGGAGATTATGAAGATACTAATAATGTAGGTGCATTGGACTCTGGAATAGTTAATGACCAAGAAGGCAACATTGGATTAGATAATGGCACAGTAACAAAAGAAACTGTAGAAATGTCTTTTGGTAAACATGGTGTTTTATATTCAGCGAATGGTACATCAAAAGAAGCAGGATGCTCAGAAAATCGTATAAAAATTCCTACTCTATTAATTAGACCAGGAGGATCAGCGGAAGGAGCAGGTAAAGCCGATATAACAGATGAACTGGACCAAAGAGGTTTTTCTAGAGGAGAGAGCCCTTATGATGCAGGTTCTGTTGAAATTGCAAACGTAAAATATATTGCAAATGGTGGAGAGTTTCGTTTAGGTGAAATGGAGTCCTATGATGGCTCAATTTATTATGAACAAAATGAAGAAGGAAAAGTTGTTGAATATTATACAGCAGGAAATATTAATGGTAAAACATCAGTAGTAGATGGTTTAGAAACCTTAAAAGCAACAAATGGTGAAAAAACATTTAAAGGATGGAATACTAAAGAAGACGGAACAGGGGATTCCTATGAGTCAGGGAAAGAATTAGTATACACTAATGAAAGTATAGTTTTATATGCTCAATGGGAAGAGAAAGCAGTTGAGAAAGAATATGGACAGTTACAAATTCGTGTAATAGATTCAAATCGTAAGAAAGTAATATCTGGAGCAAAGTTTACTTTAAAAGATAATGAAGGAAATATATTAAGAGATGATCTTGTAAGTAATGCTCAAGGATTTATATTTGTAGGAGAATTAGAAGTTGGAGAATATATACTAGTGCAGACAGCTTCAGATGAAACACATGATATTTTTGATGAAGAACAAAGTATAGTTATAAATAAAGATAAAGTATACAATTTAACAGTTCTTAATAAATTAAAAATAGTTAGCAGGGTATTAGGTGTTGCAGTAGGTGAGACTACTTCACAAGAAAAAGATATAACAGTTGAAGTAAGAGAGATTGAAAGAAGTAATGCTAAAGCAACAGGTAAAAACGCCATTTCGATTACAAAATTTGAAGGAGAAAATGTCGGAGATAATAGTAAAAATGATTTACTAGATGGTGCAACATTCATGATAATAAATGTTGAAACTCTTGAAATGTATGGACCATTAGAAACAGAATTAGGAGCAGTAACACAATTTTATTTACCAGATGGAACATATAAAATTTCTGAAAAAGATGCACCAGAAGGTTATATAAAAGATGAAAAATCATATACCGTAACTTTAAATGCAGACAGCATGTATGCATCTTTAGAATTTTACAATGTAAAAGATGAAAAAGTGCCAGATGGATATGCTCATATGACTTTACTTGATGCGCAAACAATGAAGGGAATTAAGGATGTAGAATTAAAGGTAACAAATAAAGCTGGTGATATTCTAGCAACAATGACAACAGATGAAAACGGAGTTGCAACAAGTAGCTTTTTACCAAACGGACAATATAAAATTAATTTTGTAGATCGTTCACCTTTAGTTTATAAGGATGTAGTATTAAATCAAGATGTGTATATACAGGCACCTGGAGCTAATTATGCTAAAACATATCTATTTAAAAATGAGGTAAATTTTATACTTCAAAAAATAGATTCTGAAAATGATAAATTAAAATTAGCTGGAGCTACTTTCACAATATATGATAGTAAGGGTAAAGTGCTTACAGATAATAGAGTTACAGCAGAAGAAACTGGAGAATCAAAACCTGCAAACCTATTACCAGGAAATTATTATTATGAAGAAACAGTTGCACCAGAAGGATACGAAAAAATAGAAGGTAAAATTCCATTCACTATAGATGAAGTTACAGAAGATCTTATAGAAGTTAGAGAAATTGTTGAAAATACAAAAATTGTAAAAAAACAAACAGTAATATTTGAACCAAATGGTGGAACATTTGCAGATGGAACAACAGAAGCAAAACAAGTAACAGTAAACCATGGAGAGAAAGTAAAAGAAGAAGAAATAAGTAAAACAGGTTCAAAGTTTGAAGGTTGGTTTACAGATAAAGAATTAACAAAAGTATATGACTTTGAAAGTCCAGTAACAGAAGATATAACACTATATGCAAAATGGAATATAAATAAATACACAGTAATATTTGAACCAAATGGTGGAACATTTGCAGATGGAACAACGGAAGCAAAACAAGTATCAGTAAACCATGGAGAAAAAGTAAAAGAAGAAGAAATAAGCAAAATAGGTTCAAAGTTTGAAGGTTGGTTTACAGATAAAGAATTAACAAAAGCATATGATTTTGAAAGTCCAGTAACAGAAGATAAGACGTTGTATGCAAAATGGGATGTAAATAAATACACAGTAATATTTGAACCAAATGGCGGAACATTTAAAGATGGAACAACGGAAGCAAAACAAGTATCAGTAAACCATGGAGAAAAAGTAACAAGTGAAGAAATAACAAAAGAAAAAAATGGATTTGGAGGCTGGTATACAGACGAAGCTCTAACAACAGCATACGACTTTGAAAATCCAGTAACAGAAGATATGACGTTGTATGCAAAATGGGACTTAAATAAACAAACAGTAATATTTGAACCAAATGGTGGAACATTCGTAGATGGAACAACAGAAGCAAAACAAGTAACGGTAAATCATGGAGAAAAAGTAAAAGAAGAAGAAATAACTAAAAAAGATTCAAAGT